>CAZVWB010000035.1:0-48793 GCA_964631045.1 uncultured Planctomycetales bacterium | reverse complement strand
ACTTCGCCCTTCAGCCCCCCCCATCGGCCGGCGGGTTCAACTCCCGCCGCCTCCAATCCCCCACTCGCTCCGTCGCTTGTGTTTGCTCGCTCTTCGCTCTTCGCACTTCGCTCTTCAGCCCTCCATCGGCCGGCGGGTTCAACTCCCGCCGCCTCCATTCAATGCTCGCTCCGTCGCTCGGTCGCCGCACCTCTTCTTCCCTCCGTCGCTTCGTCGCCTCGTCCCTCCTCCGCCGCGACGAAGCGCCGAGTGATCGCAACCCGTAAAGAGATGAACCCCGGAACCACCGGACCCCGGCCGCGCGCTTCGCGACACCCGGAAAGCGCCGATACACTTCCAACCCTCATGAGCACCCATCAGACACCGCCGTCGCTCGCGCCCGGCCCGCCCGCACCATCCGGCGGCCCCGGCGGCGTGGTCTGCCCGGCCACCCCGAGCTATCTGTTCGTCAAACGCTGCATCGACTGGTTTTGCGCGGCGGCTACGCTCATCCTGCTCGGGCCGCTGATCCTGATCCTCGCCGCGCGGGTGCGGGCGGATAGCCCCGGCCCCGCGTTCTTCCGTCAGACGCGCGCCGGCTGGCGAGCGCGGCCGTTCACGCTGCTGAAGTTCCGCAGCATGCGGACCGACGCCGATCCGTTCGGCGACTCACCGCAGCATGGCGGCGACCCGCGCATTACGCGGCTGGGGCGCTGGCTGCGCGAAACGAGCCTGGATGAGCTGCCGCAGCTTATCAACGTGGTTCGCGGCGAAATGTCGCTCGTCGGCCCGCGGCCGCTGTACCTCCAGCAGATGTCCGAATGGGATGCGCGGCAGCGCGGGCGGCTGCTGATGCCGCCGGGGCTGACGGGGTTGGCGCAGATCAACGGTCGCGGCGCGCTCACCGTCGAACAAAAGCTGGAGTGGGACGTGCGCTATGTCGAGCGCGCCGGTCTGCGGACCGACTTCCAGATCATCTGGGCGACGTTCCGCAGCGTGTTTCGCCGCAGCGGGATTTATGAGGTGCAATACTCCGCGACCCAGGCGCGCCGCACCGGCCGCTGAACTCGCTTTCCCGATGCACCCCGCCCCTTTATCTTAGCGGCTCGCTCGCCGGGCGGTCGGCGGGTTCACGTGCCCCAATCTGTCGATGACACGCATGCCCAACGCCGCACCCGACGAGAAGGCGGGACTGTTCTTCGAGCACCCGCCGGGCTATCGCCTGCGCCGGGCGCGCAACTGGCTCTCGCTCGGGTTCATGTACGCGGCGTACTACATGTGCCGCTACAACCTCTCCGTCGTTTCGACGTACTTCAAGAAAGAGCTCGGATTCAGCAACACCGCGTATGGCGCAATCTCCGCGGGTCGCGACGGATTCTACGGGCTGGGGCAGTTCATCAACGGCCTCTTCTCCGACCGGCTCGGCGGCAAGACGGCGATGCTGATCGGCGCGGGCGGCACGATTCTCGCCAACGTCGCGTTCGGGCTTACGGCATGGTCCAACGTGGCCGGGATGTTCTGGTTCCTGTTCATCCTGCGCTCGTTCGACGGCTACATGCAGTCGTTCGGCGCTCCCGGCATGGTCAAGATCAACGCGGCGTGGTTCCGCCGCCAGGAGCGCGGCAGCTTCGCCGGCATCTTCGGCGCGACGATTCAAATGGGCGTGACCAGCGTCAACCTGTTGTGGACGCTGCTGTCGCACGGTTTCTCGATTCCGCTGCTCTTCATGACCGCCATCGTCGTTCCCGCGCTCGACTGGCGCTACATGTTCATTGTGCCGCCGGCGATCGTCGCGCTGATGGCGCTGCTGGTGATGCTGAACGTAAAAAACCACCCCGAGGATGCGGGCTTTCGCATCGTCCACGCGGATGAATCGCCGGACGAAGATCCCCACGACCGCCTGCCGCTGCGGAAGGTGTTCGTCACCATCGCGGGCAACCCCGTCGTGTGGATCGTGGCGCTGGCCTACATGTGCACGGGTTTCGTGCGCCGCGCGATCGAGAGCTGGTGGGTCATCTACCTCGACGAAATCTGGCACGCCGGGCCGAGCCACTGGGCGTTTATCACCCTTTCCTACGGCTTGCCGCTCTCCGCGTTCCTGGGATCGCTCGGCTCCGGGTTGATCTCCGACAACCTCGCGAAAGGCCGCCGCGCGCCGGTGGCCGCGGGGCTTTATGGGCTGGAGGCGCTGCTGGTCGCGATCGCGCTGCTGCTCTCGATCAGCGGCGGTATTGCGACGGTCTGGCTTGCAATCACGCTGCTACTGGTCCTGAACCTGACCTGCAACTCGACGCACTCGATCCTCGGCACAGCCGCGGCGATGGATGTGGGCGGCCGCAAGATGTCCGGCTTCTCGCTCGGGCTGATCAACACGCTGCAATATGTCGGCTCCGTGCAGGCGACGTACGGCCTGGGCGTGCTGTTCGACGTGTTTGGGAAGGCGGAGCGCATCGTCGCGGCGGGCGCGCCGGCGGCCACGCAAGTCGCATCGTCCGCCGCGAGCACCGCCCCCACGCTCATCAAGATCGCGCCGACCGTCTGGTTCGCGTCGATGCTGCCGTTCGCGGTGCTCGGCACGCTGCTGATGCTCTATCTGACGATCCGCCATCGCGGGACGAACGAACGCGGCACGTAGCGTTCGGACGCGGCAATCCGGACACCCGCAGGGTCGCCCTTGGTCGGTGAATGGTCTCCCCCGATGCTGCCGGCGGATCGCGCTCGCGGCGCGGTCTGTTACACGCGGGCCGCGCACAGCTCGCGAAACGCCGCCAGCAGCCGCTGATGCCGCCGATGGCGGACGTTGAACCCCAGGCGGTCCATCTCCTGCTCCGCCTGCCGCGGGTCGACGCCCTGCACGTGCACGCGATATAGCGCGCAGAACAGGAGGGTCCGCTGCTGACCCAGCCGGCAATGGACCAGCGCCGGCACGCGCTCCGCGCTGCGTACGATCTCCAGAAACTCGTCCAGTTGCGCCTGTGTCGGCGGGTTCTTGTGATTGCACGGGATGGTGACGAACCGCACGCCCCGCTCGTCGCACGCGGCCCGCTCCGCGCGCTCCCAGGCGTCCGGATCGGCGTCGCCGCGCGCCCCGCGCAGGCTGATGACCGTTCGCAAACCGTGCCGCTCGATCAGACCGTGCAGTTGCTCGGGCGTCGGCTGGCCGCATCGGTACAGGACGCCTTCGTCGACCACGCCGTGGTGCCGCAAGCCGTCATATGGCGCCCGAAACAGGCGTCGAATGAAACGCGGAACGTTCAACCGGGCTTTCCTCTGTCTGCGGCCGCGGCGAAATGCGCCAAACGAAATGGCCGCCGCGGCGTCCCGCCGACCGCGCCGCGGCTCATGGCCGCCGCCGCCCTACCGCGGGGCGGCGACGCGAAACTTCGCGCTGCCTTCGACCAGCTTGTTGCCCAGTTTATCCGATACCGCGACTTTTGCCACGTATTCGCCCGGCGAGAGCGTCGCCGGCAAGCGCACCAGCCGCGGGATGAAGCAGTCGCTGCGGCGGTTCCGGCAGCGGTCGACCACGTCCGGGTCGTCATACTCCACCAGCACCTCGCCGCCGCGGTTCATGATGCTGGTGCGCAGGTGGAACCGCGTCAGGTAATGTCCGTCCGGCTCCGGCTGGCTGACGAAGTTGCGCACCTCGCAATAGATGACAAACTCGCTCTCGCCGCCGGCCGCAAACACGGGCGGATCGATCGGCGTGTACTGACCAAAGCCGCTCACGGCCGAGCAGATCGCGATCGTCGGCAGCTTCAGATTGCTGCCGCGCTGCAACTCGCTCTGCAACCCCTCGAACGCGGCGAGGGCCCGACTCTGCGCCGCGGCCGGGTCGCCGGAGTGCCCTTCGCGCACCGCGATCAGCGCCTCGACAAACCGCGCCGCCAGCGCCTGCTGCTCGGAGGTGACCAATTCAAGCGGTTGGCGGGCCGCCTCGTACTCGCCGGCGAGCGCCTGCACCACGCGGCGATCGAGCTGCTCGCGGAACGACGGGTTCTCGCCAAGTTCCGGCATGGCGTCGAGCAACGAGCGCACTGCGGTGGCCGACGGCGCGGCGGAAGTCACCGGCCGATTCACGCCCGGCGCCGCGATCGCCGGCGACGGCGGTGGCGCAGGGACTGCATCCGCGGCCGCCCGAATGGACACACCCGAGAGCACCGGCGGCTGCAAGGCCGCTGCGTCCACTGCGTCCGGTGCGGCAGGCGGTGCTTGAGGTGCGACGTCGGTCGTGCCGGAGCTTCGCTTCGCCGGCTCGTTCTCGCCCGGGTCGTCCGCCCCGGCGGACTCGTCGGTCGCCGGCGGGTCGGCCCCGGGTATTAGCGCTCGGCGTTTGTCTGCGCCGCGCGCGGCGACGCGCGTGGCCACGTCGTCGACCCGGGCGATGAACTGCTCAACTTCCGGATCCAGCGGTTCGCTCGCGGCGGCCGATTCCGGCTCGGAAGGCGCCGTATCGGCGGCGGCCTGAACGACGATCGGCGGTTCCGGGGCTGGCGCGGGCTGCTGCCCTTCGGGTCGGGCGTTCGGGCGGGCGTTCAACCAGTCGCATCCGCTAAGCAGCGACGACAGCACCACCGCCGCGAGGGCGGTGCGGGCGGACTTCGGCGCATCCATGCTTGAAATCCCTGAGCCGCTTCAGGCTCGAAGCTGCGCGGCGTCGATCAGCCAGGCTTCCACGCCGCTCTCGATCGAGCGCTGCCCCGACTTCGCCTGGGCATCCAGCTCGGCCAGCGACGCCAGCAGACGCCGCAGCCGCGCGGGAGAGAGGCGACTCAGCAACTCGCCGAGTTCGCGGGCGCGCCCGTACATCCTTACTTTCGGCGCGATCGCATCGACGCGCAGACCATCGCGCAGCATCCGCGCTGCCGCCAGCCACTGCCGCACCAGATACGCCAGCCCGCCGACGGCGGCGAATTCTGCGCTCTTGTCCATCGCCAGCGTTTCCTGCCACAACCGCAGCGCCGCGCCCATGTCGCCGCGCGACGCCGCGTCCGCGGTTGCGAACACGCTCTCCTCGCGGCTGCGGCCGATCAGGGCGGTCACGTCTTCCGCGCTGATCGCGGCCCGCGGCTCCACGTACAACGCCAGTTTCTCGATCTCCGCGGCCAGCAGCCCGGCCGACGGCCCGATGCGGTCGACCAGCGCGGCGACCGCCGCCCCGTCGATTCGCTTACCGACCCGCCGGGCTTCATTCTGCACGAAACCCGCCGCCTCGGCCGGCCGCAGTGCGGGACAATCGTGCACCTCCCCCACCGCTGTCGCCGCCTTGTACAGCCGCCAGTTCTTCGGGAACGAGCGGCACTCCAGGATCAGTGTGCCGCTGGGCGACGGACCCTGTAGATACGCCTCGATCCGTTCGCGATGCGCGGAGATGAAGCGATCGGCATTGCGGATCACGACGATCCGTCGCGGCGCCAGAAACGGCAGCGTCGCCAGCTCATCGCGCACCGCCGAGAAGTCGGGAACTTCTCCCACCCGCCGGTCGAGTTCGATCGTCAACAGCGCCAGCGCCGGATCGGCCGGCGGCGGCAGCAGCGCTTCGATCGCGGCGTGCAGGCGCCGCGATTTGGCGAGTTCTTCCTCGCCGAAGATCACGATGATGGCCGGTGCTTGCTGTTTCGTCGCCATGTTCGCCGGGCATCATACGCGCTGCGGCGGCGCGCGCGGAAACGGGACGCCGGCGCGATCTGCGCGCCGAAACCTGCGCCGAACGCAAACGCGATGCCGGCCCGCGGCGACGTAGGATGGTGCAAACCGCGCCGCGGCGGCGAGCCGACGACGCTCATCTGGAGAATTCCATGAACTCGCGATTGATCCGCGCATTGCTCTGCGTCATCGGCATGCTGCTGGTTGCAAATCTGCTGCGACCCGCAACGGCGCAGACCAAGAGCCCAGCAACCCCGGACGTGCTGCGGGCGCAGATGATTGAACTCGTCGACGCCGCGGGGCGCCGCCGCGCATCGCTGAAAGTCGAGGCCGACGGAGAAACACTGCTGCGACTGTTCGACGAGCGCGGCACGATCCGCGTCAAGCTCGGCGCCGGCCTCGACGGTTCGGGTCTGATCCTGATGGACAACAACACCGAGCCGGCGGTCCACGTACTCGCCAGGGGCGACGCTGCGTCCATCGCGCTGTCCGCCCCCAAGAAAGCACCGCGCGTCATCGAACCCTGAGCCTCGCCGCCATCTCCGGTTGAATCCGGATTTGAGCGGCACTGTCGCTGTCAGCGCGGGCGCCGCACGAGAATCGCACGGGCATACAGCAGCGCGAAGCCGCGGCGCTGCGCATTTTCCTGCGACTTCGATCCGGGCATCGTCGTGACGACGGCCAGATCGCAGCCTTGCCGCGCGGCGTCGTGGAGCCGCTTCGCAAGCAGCGCCGCCTGCACGCCTCGACGGCGGTGTGCCGGCAGCGTCGCCGCCCCGCAAAGTTGCGCGATTCCTTCGCCGATGCGCATGCTTGCACCGCCCGCAACAACGCCAGAACGTCGCGCCAAATAGCGGCAAACGCCAGGTGCGGCACAAACATCTGCGAACGTCGTGCGCATCATCTCCTGGTCAAACACCTCGTGTGGCGCGGCGCCATGCCCGTCGGGCGCGGCAAAACCCGCCTCGAGCGTTTCGCACCACTCGGTGAAATCAGCATAGTCGCCGGGAAGAACTTCAATCTCGCCGCGACCAGGCACTCCCCCGGCGGCCCGCGCCGCCCCGCCCGGATCCAGCGACAGCCCCAATACGTTTTCGTGCCCCGCAAGCCGATACCCCCGCTCGCAGAGCATCGCCCCGACTTCCGGGTCGGCGAGCGAGGACAACTCCACCTGCACCGCGACGCCGCGCGCGGAGTACGCCTGCTCAACCTGATCGAACGCGCCGCGCTCCGGCGGGCCGGCCAGACCAATGCCCGCTACCTTGTTCAACGGCGACCCGGGTCCACCATAGGTCGCAACACCTCCCGCCAGCGGCAGCGCGAACACTTCCGCGCCTGGTCGCCGCCGGGCTGCGGACTCCACCGCCTCGATCAGCATCCGACAATCCGCGTGCTCGATGCGCCTGACAAGTTCTACGCCGGCGAACATGGCGGCCCCAAGAGTCCGTGTGGCGGAATCGCCGAACGGCGAAACGCCGCCCGGTGCCCGCGCGGCGTCGCATCAGCGCGGCGGCGCGGACGTGCCTGGTCAATCAAGCGATCAGATAGCCCAGGTGCAATTCGGCATGCCGCAGATTCAGCGAGATGCGCTCTTCGTCGGTGAGCCTCCCGAACGCCGGACTATCGTGCCGCGCCGGTTCGCTGCCGAGCCGGCGGAGCGCCGCGCGCAGCCGGTCGGCGGCAGCGGCGGTCGGCAGCGGATCCTGCCCATACGTGCCGTCGGCGACGCCGGGGATGCGAACGCCGCGCGGCATCCCGCGCTTCAGGTATTTTCTCATCTGCCAGCGCAGATACACGCGCAGAATCCAGGGGACCGGTTTCATGGGGTACCCGTCGTAGCCATACTCGATCCAGGCGGCGACGTGGGCGAAGACCTGGCCCGCGGTCCAGTTGCCGCTGCGTTGCAGTTTGCCCGCCGCGTCGGCCGCGGCGAGCCGCTCCACCTCGCGAATCGCCTCGTCCACTCCGGCGAACCGCAGCTTGCGGAACGCCTGGGCCGCGGCGGGATCTGAAGTGCTCATCGCGATCAGCTCCCAGCGGCGAGCGCCGGGCGGTTTCGCCGTGCGGCGCAGACCGCGTGTTTTTCGCCGACGCGCTTCGCGCTCGCAAACACCCGAACAGCGCGCCGCAACGCTAAGGCGGCGACTCGCAAACACCTGTGCCGCCCCCCCGCCGCGATGCACGGGTCGCACAGGCCGGAGGCCGATGCTCCCCTGGTGGAAGACACGCGGTTGATCCGCCGCGCGGCGCTAATCGTTCTGCGCGAGCCGCGCCACGTACGCATCCAGATGCAGCAGGTTTTCGCCCGCCATCCGCGCCACCGCCAGCAACTGCGACATCGACGCGACTTCTTCGACCTGCTCGTCGATGAACCAGTTCAGGAAACTGCGCGTGGCGTAGTCGCTGTCCTTGTCCGCCTGGGCCGCGAGATCGTGAATCTGCTGCGTCACCTTGTTCTCATGCGCCAGGGCCGCTTCGACCGCGGCGCGGACGGATGCGTACTTCGCCGTCGGCTGCGGAATCGCCGTCAGCTCGACCGCCCCGCCGACTTCAAGGATGTAATCCAATATCTTAAGCGCGTGGCCGCGCTCTTCCTCGGTTTGCTTGCGGAAGTGGCGGGCCATCATGATCAGGCCCATGTCGGCGAACTGGCACGCCATCGCCAGGTACGTCTGCGACGCCGCCATTTCGTTGGTGATCTGAGCGTTCAGCTTCGCCAGCATGGTCGGCGAGAGCGCCATGGTCGTTTCTCCTGCTCGGTCGCAGGGCCCCGCCGCGAGGCGCTGCCGCCGCCGCGTTGCACGGGCCCGATATGTCTCGTAGCCTATCCGAATCGCGCGCCGCGGGCGACACGCGCGTCGCCCGCCGCGCTGAAACCAAGGACGCGCCATGAGCATTCTCGTCGATCGTCATACGCGCCTGATCTGCCAGGGCATCACCGGCAGCGCGGGCGCCTTCCATACCACGCAGTGCCTGGAATACGGCACGCAAATCGTCGGCGGCGTAACCCCCGGCAAGGGCGGCACAAAGTCCACGCACGGGCTGCCGGTGTTCAACACCTGCCACGATGCGGTGCGCGAGACCGGCGCGAACGCGACGATGATCTTCGTCCCCGCTTCTGCCGCAGCGGAGGCCGCGATGGAGGCCGCGGACGCGGGCATCGGCGTCATCGTGCTGATCACCGAGGGCATCCCGGTGCTCGACATGGTGCGGGCCCGCAAGTTCCTCGATGACAAGGGCGCCCGCCTGATCGGCCCGAACTGTCCGGGCATCATCTCGCCGGGCCAGTGCAAGATCGGGATCATGCCCGGCTACATCCACACCCCGCCGGACGGCCGCAAGCCGACCGTCGGCATCATCTCGCGCAGCGGCACGCTGACGTATGAAGCCGTCTGGCAGTGCTCGCAGCGCGGCATCGCCCAGACGACCTGCGTCGGCATCGGCGGCGACCCGGTCAAGGGACTGAACTTCATCGAGTTGCTCGACCTGTTTCAGGCCGATCCGGCCACCGATTCGATCGTGCTGATCGGCGAGATCGGCGGCACGGACGAAGAGAAGGCCGCCGCACACATCCGCGAGCGCATCCGCAAGCCGGTCACGGCCTTCATCGCCGGCCGCACCGCCCCGCCCGGCCGCCGCATGGGCCACGCCGGCGCGATCATCTCCGGCGGCGAAGGCACCGCCGCGTCGAAAATCGCGGCGCTGCGGGCGGCGGACATCGCGGTGAGCGAAAGCCCGGCGACAATCGGCGAGACGCTGGCGCGGACGCTGAAGGGCTAGTGTGCGTCGAGCTTGTGGATTTTTTGGGGTGGGGCGGGCATTCTGCCCGCCCAAGTGGCTCGCGAACCGTTCACGACGACGAGGAAACAAACATCGGTGATTCCGAGTCCCTGTGCTGGCTGCCCTGTAAGTGACAGCCGCGTAAGACACGCCAGCCACTCAACCTGGTCCGGTCGCGGCTGCTCTGCGTTCCCCATGATCGATCGGGCTGCGCGAAGCGGGATGTAGTTCCATGACCGCCCTAGTCGTCGCTCTTCTACTACTCGTGGTACTGTTGGCGGCGCTGACGCCGTGACTGCTGCGCCTCGCCGGACCCGCGCGCCCCGCGCTCACGCCGGACGCGGATATCCGGGCCTGGTTTGATGCGCGCGCCGCGCGATTCGCGGAATACGAGTATGTCTCAATCGTCGACCAGGGGCGCTTGGAAGCCATCGTCCGTGGGTGGCTGAGAAACCCGACCGTCAATCTGACACCGGAGGTCGAAGCACGGCTCATCTCGGCTGCGGTCGGGCTGCTAGCCGCGCTCGCCGCAGAAGACCCTCAGCAGTACCTGCGCGCCGTGGCAGCCACGCGCGTGCCGCGCCGCGACGTGCATTCGAACAGTTACGTGCACCTGCGCCATCGGCAATTAACCGGTACGGTAGCCCCCTCATCGTCCAGCGCAGAAGAGTTGCTGCGCGTGTTTTTCACCGGGCGACCGGATGCGCCGCATCGACCGGCCGCGGTTTCGGTTGCCGGGGTAATGGACGTCGCGCATACGCGATCTGCTGACGTGAAAAATTTGTCGGATGAAGAGCTTGTGGCCGCGACTCTGCCACGGCTATTTGGCTCGGCCAACGTCGAGGAGTATCTGGATCGCTGGCAATCTCCCGGCGGTCAGGCGCTCGTGCGAGTCACTGATCCGATTGATGGCCTTTCGACCGTTTTGCGACGTCACGGCAAGACGCTCGGCTGCGAGTTTCGTTGCGTTGTTCGGCTGGCCGACGGACAGTACGCGATTCTCTCCGCTTATCTATACTACGCACCGGATCGCGACGTGTGGCATGTGAACGTCGTCGGAATCCAGCACCCGCGGCCGGTTTTCTGGCCGATTTGAGAGTACGTGAATGATCGCGATGCGCCAGCGCGCCCGGGTCACTCTGGCCACCGCACTGGCGATGGGCCCGGCGAGTGTGCTGGCGCTCGCCGGCGGAGCCAAGCTCGCGGACCCGCCTCCCTTGGCGATTTTCCTTCGAGAGACAGTCCACGTCCATTTTCCGGGCGTGATTTCGCTGGCGCGCGCTGTGGGGTTCGCAGAAGTGCTGCTTGCTGTCGCGATCGTGCTTTCGCTGAACCGCTCGCGGATTCCGAGCATGGCTGCGACGGGGCTGCTCTCATCCTTCGCAGGGCTGCTGATCCGCCTGTTGCTGACCGAGAAAGACGCAGCGACTTGCGGGTGTTTCGGCAGCGTGTTCAACCAGATGGAAGCGTGGCCGCTCTGGTGGCAAGTCGTCCTGGACGTGGCACTCGCGGCGATGTTGATCGTCCACTGCGCGCTGTTTCCTGCAGCTCCAGGGCGCTCGGCGACATCCCCCGCGGCTTAGCCGCCCCACACCGCCGTCAGAAACGTATCGAGGTTGTACGTGTAAACGTCGGTGCTGTAATACGGCCCCTCGGCGTGATCGAGATTGGGGAAGCGCACCAGCTTCTTCGTGCCCGGTGCGCGGGAATAGAGCAGCTCGGTCTGCTGCGGGGTCGTCAGGTCGTCGAGCTCGTGCAGGAAGATCAGCAGCGGCTGCGTCACCTCGCGGATGCGCTCTTCGGATACCAGCTCGGGCGATAGCCGGTTGACCAGCGCCGCCGCCTCGCCGCCCAGCAGCGCGTCGAACCGCGCGATCTCCTCGCCCAGCGCGACCGGCGAATCGAGGATCAGCGCGTTGACCACTTCGGGCCGACGAGCGGCGACCGCCACGGACGGAATCGCACCCAGCGAAATCCCAAGCAGCGAGACCGAATCACGCCGCAGGTAGTGCAGCGACCAGTCGAGCACCGCTTCGAGGTCCGGCGTGATCGTATTGAGCGACGGCCGCCCGGTGCTCAGGCCGAACCCCTGATACTCGTACATCACCACCGCCCAGCCGTTGCGCACCAGCAGCCGCGCGACGTATAGGTAGCAATTCATACCGCTGGACGAGCCGATGGAAAGCACGACCGTGCCCCGGTCCAGCTTCGTCGGTAAGTACCAGACGTGCAAGACGTTATCGTCAGGCGTGGGGATGAAGTGCTGCTCGAACTCCATGCCCGCGTCGCTGGGCACGTCCGCCAGCGGCAGGTAATCCAGCCCGAATGCCCGCCGCAGGGTCGAACAGTCGATCGCCGGGTCGAGCACGAGGGCCGAGAGTCCCTTGACGACATCATCTGGGGGGGCTGCGGCGGGATCGATGCAACCTGTTTTCAGGAATAGAGTTGCGCACAGGACCGCGACCGTCGCGCAGCTTCCGCCGACGATTCGGCGCGGCGCCGCGATGCCCACGGCGGGCGCGCTGACCGGCGGAACTGTTGCGGGTGCGCGAAGCGTACTCATCCCGAGCCCCGTCCTCGCCCTGATAGGGTAACGGCCGAACT
The DNA here is from genome assembly GCA_964631045.1 of uncultured Planctomycetales bacterium. Classification (GTDB taxonomy): domain Bacteria; phylum Planctomycetota; class Phycisphaerae; order UBA1845; family Fen-1342; genus CAZVWB01. The sequence continues at coordinate 36,784 of CAZVWB010000035.1, read as the reverse complement.
GCCTCATTATACCTGGCTAGGACCACTGTCCGCGCCGAAAGTTGGGTGATCCCAGTCGAATTGGTCGGATGCCTCGCGCCGCGGCCTAAGCGCCGCCGGAATAAATATTTCCCCACCGCCGGCGAACTCTCCTGGTGTCAACCGGCCCTCTTCCGCACCGTCCGTGCGGCGCCGGCGGCACAGGAGTACAGCCATGCACCCGCAACCCACGATCGTCGTTCGCAAGGGCGGCTTCTTTTCCGCACTGGCGACCGGCCTGTTCATCTTTCTGACCGCCGGCGTAGTTTGCGCGTCGGGTGTCAGCATCTACGCCCTCTCGCTCTTTGACCGGCGGGCCGGAGAGTTTCTCGGCGCCGGCGAGCGCATGCTGGCGTCGCTTCCGGAGTGGCAGAAGGCGCTGCCGCCGGCGGTGTCGGAGGCCTTGCGGGACGCGCGCGAGCCGAACTATCGCGAGATGCTCGATGTTCGCGCGACGCTGGCCCGCACCGGCCGGCACGACGATCGGGCCGTGGTCGAAGTCACGAACAAGGGCGACCGCACCATCTCTCTGCTTTCGGTGCGCGTAACGCTCGAAGACGCCGAGGGAGTGCCGCTCGACACCGCGTCGAGCTACGTCGCAACGCCGCTGGCGATCGACGGCCCCGATTGGCACGGCCCGATCCTGCCGGGGGCGACCCGTCGGGTGCTGGTGCGCGGCGTCGGGGCGCGGAATGCCGCCCGGGCGGCGGTTGAAGTCAACGAGCTGCGCGTCTGGCTGGACGAGCCCGCGGTTTCGCCGCCGGCGGCCGTGCGCGCCGAGCCATAACGCCCGTTGCTGCTTGGGGTTACGTTCATGCCCGACCTCGTGCGGCGCTGCGCGGCGAGCTGCCGCCGTGGAAACCACGCGCGGCCGGTAACCTCGCGACCTGGCTGAGCATCACACCGGGGAAGCACCCTTCGCACCGACCGGGGTCGCGGGCGATCCGCACCCCGGCGAGTCCGTGCGAGGGTGTTTCACGTATCTGTCGTGAAGCAACCCCCGGAGATTTCTCAGAATGAACCGTTTCGCACCTGGGTTCGGCTTGGTCACTGCGCTCGTCCTCACGGCGCCCGGCATCGTCAGCGCGCAGACCTGCATCAACGACCTTTGCTTCCGTGATCGCACTGCCGCCGGCGAAATCTCGCTGGGCGCGATCCGCGGCGGCCTCGCGGTTTTCGACTACGACGGCGACGGCTGGCTCGACCTGCTGGTTGGCGATCGCGTCAACGAGCGCAACGACCTCTTCCGCAACGTGCCTGATCCCAACTTTCCCGGTCAACGCACGCTGATCGACGTGACGCCGGGCAGCGGGCTGGACGACGCCGATGGCACGACACGCGAAGCTGTCGGTGTGCTCGCGGCGGACTATGACAACGACGACGACACCGACGTGTTCATCATCGGGCGGCTGCCCGGTTCCTTCGGCTTGCTGTATCGCAATGACGGCGGACACTTCGTCGAGAACAGCATCGCCGCCGGCGTGCGCGGCACGGCCTCAGGCGGCGACGCGGCGGGCTGGGCGGATTTCGACCTGGACGGCGACCTGGACCTGATCGTCGCGCACTTCAGCGCGCCGTGGATGACGCTGTTTCGGAACGAAGGCAACGGCACGTTCAGCAACGCCTCGTCGCTGCTGCCGACCGTTCCGGGCTTCACGCATAACTACGCCTGCACCTGGAGCGATTTCGATCGCGACGGCTATCCGGACTGCCTGCTGATCTCGAACGCCGGCGTCGGGACGGAGATCCTGCTGCGCAACGTGGATGACGGACAGGGCGGGCGGCGCTTCGAGAACGTGGCCCAGCTGCGGGGATATACGGCGCACGGCCCCGCGCCGATGGGCATCGCGATGGGCGACTACGACAATGACGGCGACCTCGACGTGGCCATCAGCGACGCCGTGATCGGCACGTTCTATCGCAACGACAGCGGTGCATTCACCAAAGTGCAGCCGGTCAGCACCTTTTTTGGCTGGGGCGTCTCCTGGCTCGATGCGGACAACGACGGCGATCTGGATTTCTACTACGCGGGAAGCTGGAGCCAGCCGCACGTCGACGGGCTGTACCAGAACCTCGGCGGCGGCGCGTTCAGCGATGCGTCGGCGGCCCTCAACACGGTCAGCGCGCCGACACAACACTCCGTGCAAGTCGATCTGAACAACGACGGACTGCAAGAGCTGATCTCGGTTGTGCCGTTCAACTTCATTACGGTGTATTCAAACGTCTCGCCGACCGCGAATCACTGGCTGACGCTGAAACTGCGCGGCGACGGGATCTACACGAACCGCGACGCGATCGGCGCGTTCGTCCGTCTGACCGCGGGCGGAGCGACGCAGGTGCGCGAGATCATCGCCGGTTCGAGCACGACCAGCACGGAAGACCTGCGGCTGCACTTCGGACTCGGGGCGGCGGACGCGGTGGAGCGCATTGAAATCACCTGGCCGCGGGCCGGCACGCTGGCGCAGCGCACCGAGGTCTACGAAGGGCCATTTACGGCGGATCAGTTCCTGACGCTGACGCCGCAGCGCGTCGCCGCCGACCTGAATTGCGATCAGCGCGTCGACTTCTTCGACATCGATGCGTTCGTCATTGCGCTGTTCGACCCCGCAGGCTTCGCGACGGAGTACCCCGGCTGCAACATCCTGAACGGCGACACGAACCAGGACGGCGCGGTGAACTTCTTCGACATCGACTCGTTCGTCGAACTCCTGTTCTGATCGCCGGTCGGCCGCGTCGCGTTCGCCGGGGTTTGCATCGGCCGGTACGATGGCCGCATGACGATTTGCGCCTGGATGTACGACATCGCCCGCGAGCAATCGCCGCGCGAGGAGTGGCTGCATGACGCGCTGGAGCGCAGCCTCTCCGCCGGCTACGACGCGGTCGGTTTCTACCTCGAACATCGCTTCGCATACGCCTCCGCACCCTGGGCCGCGGGGCCGGGCTGTCTGACGCCGGACGTTGTCGGGCGGCTGCACGCGCGGTTTCGCGGCCAGGGCCTGCGGCTGATTCCGTTTCTGAACACGCTCGGCCACATGGAGGGCTTCATCCGCGCCGAAGGCGGGCGCTGGATGGCGGAAGGCCCGCCGGGCAAGATGTTCAACCTGCAACTCTGCCCGACGCGCCCGGAGTGTCAGACCTTCGTTCGCGGCCTGATCGATGACGCCATCGCCGTCTTCGATGATGAGTGGCTGCATCTGGGCGGCGACGAAGCCAGCCAGCTTGGACAGTGCCCGGCGTGCGCCCAGCGCGCGAAGACGATCGGTCCGGCCGGCGTCTTCGCGGAGCACTACGCCCCGCTCTGCCGCTACGCACTCGACCGCGGCCGCCGCCCGGCGCTCTGGGGCGACATGCTCCTCTCGCATCCCGAGGCGCTCGCGGCGCTGCCGCGCGAGACGATCATCTTCGACTGGCAGTACTTCGAGCGGCCGGCGGAGTCCACGCGGAAGTTCCGCGACGCCGGTTTCGACGTCGTATGCTGTCCGAGCCTGCAAACGTACAACTCCGCGTGGTGTTTCCTGAACGAGTCGCAGCGCAACATCGACCAGCACGCCGCCGACGGCCGCGAGCTGGGCGCGCTCGGCGTCTGCGTCACGACCTGGGAGTTCTCGGGCGGCTCCGCGTATGAAACCGTGATGCCGTTGATTTACGCCGCGGGCCGGCGGCTGTCGCGGGCGGTCGAGTGGGAGGCGGCGCTCACGCAGGAAGGGGGCGAGGCCTACACCCACGCGGCCGACATTCTTGGGAACCAGATTCCTGCGGCCGCGGCGTTTCTGAAGCCGGGAACCTGGCGGCAACTGCGCGACCGCTTCGTCATTCGACAGAATCCGTTCCTGCTGTGGCGCGATTGGCGCGAGGAAGCCTGCGGTGCGATCGGCGATGAGATTCTGCGGCTGTGCGACGAAGCCGACGCGGCCCGCACCGCCGCCGGCGGGCTGATCCGTCCGCGGGCCGCGCCGGGATACACCAATCATCCGCTCGCGCTGCCGATCGAGCTGCTGCGTACGGCGGTGCTATGGGTCTGGGGCGTCGAGGCGGCGAGCAACCACTACGCCGCCGGTGCGATCGCTGCGTGCATCGCCGAATTGGAGTCGCTCCGCAGCCTGCTCGAACGGTTGCGTCCGGGGCTGCGGCGCGCCGCGGAGGCCGGCGGGTCGCACGCCGACCTGCATCGACTCGACCGCATGCAGGAGAAGCGGCAGACGGCGATCGAGCGGCTGCGCAGCCTGCAACCCGGCGGCGCCTATCGGCCGGGGTTTCAGACGATCGTTCAGGATGCGTATCTCCCCGGGGATCAGGCCGCGTGGCTTACCGATCGCTGATCGCCGCGTTCGCGCGCCGGCTCGCGCGATTCGCGGCCGCTCTGGCGTGCGCCGTTGCTTCGGCCCAGTCGATCGAGCCCGACCGGAGCGGTCTGCTGATTCTCGCCGGCGGCGGGCGTGAGGGCGAAGTCGACGATCCACGGGCATGGAGCGCGCGGCTCTATCGCCACCTGCTGGCCGGCGGCGATGTCTCAGGGGACGGACGCATCCGCATCGCCGTCATTTCGCGAACGCCGCAGACCGACTGGCTGCCGTGCTACCTGGAGAGCCTCGGCGCCGATCATGTGTTTAATCTTCTGCTCGACACGCCATCCGCCGCAGACGACCCGCAACTCGAATCGCTATTCCGCGACCTGGACGCGGCGTTCATCAAGGGTGGTGACCAGGGCAAGTACTACGACCTGTGGAACGATCGCCGCGTCGAGTCGCTGCTCGTGGAGCTGTGGCTCCGCGGCGGCGCGATCGGCGGGACCAGCGCCGGCGCGATGTCGCTGGGCGAGTTCGCGCTGGCCGGCAGCTCTGCGCCAACCAGTGCGGAGGTGCTGGCCGATGCGCACTCCCCGCTATTGAACGACGCGTCCGACGGCGGGTCGGCGATTCACTCCGATTTCCTCGGGCTTGCGCCGGCCGCGCTGATCGACTCGCACCTGACGCAGCGCGATCGCCTGGGACGCCTGATCGCCAGCCTGGCAAAAGCGGCGGACGACAGCCGTCGGCTCGATCTGACGGGAATCGGCATCGATGAGCGGACGGGAGTCGTTTTGCGCGGCGGCGAAGCGCGCGTCATCGGCGACGGGGCGGTAACCACAATTCGCTATGACCGGTTCCCGGTGCGTCGAGCGGGCCAGCCCCTCGCGTGGCAGGGGTTAAGGGTCGCGATCTGGAAGGATGGAGACTGCTTCGGCTGGGTCGACGACAGCGAGACCGTTGCGTCGCCGTCGACACAATCGGCTCGACCGGAGGCAGCGGGCCAGTAAGTCGGTTTGCGCCTCACGCGCCGCCCCGGCTACTCCGCGGATTTCTCCACCGGGCAGCTTTCATCGGCCGCCCAGTCGCCGAAGCTCAGGTAGTAGTTCATGACCGGCCCGTACCCGGCGCGCTGCGCCGCAAGCGCCGCCAAGGACGCCCGGCCGCCGCTCTCGCAGTGCGTAATCACCGGGCGGCCGCGCTCCAGGCCGGCCTGATCGAAGATTCTCGCGAGCTCATCCGGCGACTTGAGCCGTCCCCGCGAATCCAGCAATTCCGTGTGGGGTACGTTTATCGCGGTCGGCAGGTGGCCGCCGCGGGCGTTCTTGCGGGGGTCCGCGCCCGAATACTCTGCGGGCGTGCGGGAGTCGAACACCTGCGCCTCGCGCTGCTCGACGGCCCGCAGCACGCGCTGCCGCTCAACCAGCGCGATGCGGCCCGCGGCGCCGGACGCCGGGCGGAAATCGACCGATCGAATCGGGGCCGCTTCTTGTTCCAGCGAAACCCGCCTTTCCGCTATCAGCGCTTCGAGCGCGGGGTAGCCCCCGTCCAGAACTGCCGCGCGCGGCACGCCAAAGTGCTGAAGAATGAACCAGATGCGGGCGGCTTCGGTCATGCGGCCGTCGTCGTAGATAACAACCGTGTCGTCACCGTTGATGCCCAGATTTCCGATGCGCTCATGCCAGAGCGCGGCGTGGTGCAGCCCCGTCTCTCCGGCCAGACTCTCCGCCTTCCACTCCGTCGCATCCGCGTGCACGGCTCCCGCCACGTGGCCCGCAGCGTATGCAGCCGCGTCGCGCACGTCCACAATGATCAGGCGCTCATCGGCTGCATCCTCCGCCGCCCCGCGCGCCAGTGTCTCCGGCGGCATGACGGGGTCGAGCGGTGCTCGCCCGGTCGCGGCGCATCCGCTCGTCAGTAGCGCCAAACCAAGAGTCGAAGTCACCCAAACGCCGGTGCCCGCGGCACGGTTAGTAATCATCATGCGATAACCTCTTAGCGGCGGCGCGTCACGATTGTCAATGTCGCCCGCTCTGGGGCGCGCGGCGGCCCGATCAGGCGGCGGCAACAGGTGCAACGCACTCTCGTTTGCGGTGCACCGGGTTGGGCGTACTCCCAGTCTGCCCCGGCCCAGCCGCCCCACCCGGCAGGAAGAACGCCCGTCCCACCGTGAAAAACGTGACCGCTCGCGAGAGTTGCCCGACCGCAATCCGCCGGGCCGTTCAGATTTGATTCCGCTGTTGCGCGCGTCTATTCTGGAATCCGTGCAGAAACACCCTGCCCGCGGCGTCGACGCTTCCGGGCCGCACGGAGACGCATGAACCAGAACGCCGCCGCCATTCCGGAAGTTCGCCAATCGACGCTGGCAATCGTCCGCGCCGGGCAGGCTGTTTCGCGGATCGCCGCGCGGTCGGCGTTCTGGCGGACGATCGGCATGGTGCGGCCGCACCGCGTCGCCATGATCTGGGGCATGGTGCTCGGGTTGGGGGTGGCGCTGACGTACGCGGCCAGCCTGGGCGGCGTGCTGCCCGTGTTGAAGGTTGTGGTCGACCAGCACAACTTGCACGCCTGGTTGCTCGAGCAAGCCGCCAAGCGCGGCGAGGTCGCTGCGGGGGCGCTCGGGGCGGTGCTCACGACGGTCGCCGGCCTGTTTCCGCCGCCGCTGCCCGGCGGCGCGGCGGATACGCCACAGATGCGGATGCAGACGCTGCTCGTGCTGCTTGCCGCGCTGTTGCTGGTCAACATCGTCGGCAATGTCCTGCGCGTCTTCTCTCAATATCTGGTGCTGTACGCCTCGAACCGCACCGTGATGGACCTGCGGCGGAAGATGTATCGCAAGGCGCTGCACGCACCGCTCGTCGAAGTGGCGGGCGACGTTTCGAACCGCGTCAGTCAGTTCATGTCCGACGCCCGCGAGGTGTATCTCGGCATTGTCACGCTCTTCGGAAAGGTCGCCCGCGAGCCGCTGAAAGCGGTCTGCGTGCTGGCCGTGGCCATCGCGATCGACGCGCGGCTGACGCTGATCGTGCTCGCGATCGCGCCCGTGGCGATTGGCCTGCTGTGGTACTTCGGCCGCAAGGTCCGCAAGGCGGCGACGCGGCTGTTGCAGGGCTACGGCGTCATGCTCGGTTCGCTCGAGGAATCGCTGCAGGGGATCGACACGGTCAAGGGCTACGCCCGCGAGGGTCACGAGCGCCGCCGCATGTGGCAACTCGAACGGCGGATGCTGCAGCACCAGAACAAGCTCGGCTGGATCGAAGCGATCAGTTCGCCCGCGATCGAGCTCGTGGGGGTGTTGATCGCCTCCGCGGGCATCATCTGGCTCGCGAGCCGCACCTTCGCCGGAGAGATCGACGCCAGCCAGTTCGGCGTGATGGTCATTCTGCTCACGGCGATGCTCGACCCGGTTCGCAAGGTGGCGAACGTCTACAACGTCGTGCAGCGCTCCGGCGCGGCGGCGCAGCGCATCTTCGAGTTTCTGGACCGGCCCGACGAGCGCTCGGCGCGCACCGCGGTCGCGCGGACATTCGACGCGGCTCCCGCCGTCGCCTTCGAGCGCGTCTCGTATCGCTACAGCCTGGGCGCACCGGCCGCCGTGGATGCCGTCAGCCTGGAAGTCGAACCCGGCGAGTGCGTCGCCCTGGTCGGCCCGAACGGCAGCGGAAAATCGACGCTGCTCAAGCTGCTGCCGCGGCTGCTGACGCCCGAATCCGGCCGAATCCTGCTGGACGGGACGGACGCGGCGCAGATCCGGCTGCGATCGCTGCGCGAGCAGATCGCGATCGTCTCGCAGCGGCCCACCATCTTCGCCCGCAGTGTGCACGAGAACCTGGCCTACGGCTGCCCCGGCGCCACCCGCGAGCAGACCCGCGCGGCGGCGGAACGAGCCTTCGCCGCGGAGTTCATCGAGCAGTTGCCGCAGGGTTACGACACGGTACTGGGCGAGTTCGGCACGAGCCTGTCGGGCGGGCAGCGGCAGCGTCTGGCGATCGCGCGGGCGTTTCTGAAGCCCGCGCGAGTGCTGATTTTCGACGAAGCCACCAGCGAAATCGACGCGGAGAGCGAGAGCCGGATTCACGCGGCGTTGAACGTGCTGCGGGCCGGCCGCACGACGTTCCTGATCGCGCATCGCCACACCGTGATGGACATGGCCGACCGCATCGTAGTGATGGACGCCGCCCGGATCGTCGATAGCGGCAGACACGCCGAGTTGATCGATCGCTGCCCGCTTTATGTCGCGTTGTATCGCTCGCCCGGCGCGCACTGATCGCCCGCGACGTGCGAAGCACGGGGTTGCTCGCTTGCTATGCTGGATGTGTGCGGACTCACTTTCGACGAAGTCGTCAGCGCGGTCGGGCCGCGGCCCGGACAGCGTGAGCGGCTGCGCGCCGCGTACCGCGCGGCGCAGCGCGGCCTGGCGGCGGAGTTCGACCTGGTCGCCGGTGTGGCGCCGGTCGCCCGGCGCCTCGTCGACGGCGATCTGATCAAGTTCGTCCAACCGACTTCACTGGGCTTCGAGACCGAGAGCGTCATCATTCCGATGCGCGGCGCCCCGCGACAGCAGCGCGTCACGACGCGCGAGTGGCGCTCGCTGTGCGTCTCGTCGCAGGTCGGTTGTGCGCTGGGGTGCACGTTCTGCGAAACCGCGCAGATCGGTTTGCGCCAGAATCTCGATGCCGGTCAGATCGTCGGCCAGTTTCTTGCGGCCCGCCGCACCTTCGCGGACTGGAGCGCGGCGCCGGCCGACGCCCTGCCCGGCACGCCGAGCGGCGAGATCAAGAACGTGGTGTTCATGGGCATGGGCGAGCCGATGGACAACCTCGACGCGGTGCTGCAGGCGGTGCGCGTGCTGACCGACCCGCACGGGCTTTCGCTCGGCCGCGACCGCATCACGATCTCGACGGTCGGCCGCACCGCGGGAATCCGCCGGCTGGCGGAGCAGGGCTGGAAACGCATCAACCTGGCGGTCTCGCTCAACGCGCCCAACGACGCCATCCGCTCGCAGATCATGCCGATCAACCGCGCCGAGCCGATGGCGGCGCTGCGCGCGGCGATGATCGCGTTTCCGGCCCGCCGGGCGCAGCCGATCATGATCGAGTATGTGCTGATCCCCGGCGTGAACGACGCGCCGGAGCACGCCGATGAGCTGGTGGCCTATCTGCGGCCGATTCGTTGCTGCGTCAACGTGATCCCCTATAACCCGCGGCGCGACTCGCCCTGGCCCGCGCCGCGCGAGGAGGCGGTTGTGCAGTTCCTCGATCGACTGCAAGCCGCCGGGCAGTTCGCGAAGCGGCGGATCACGAAAGGCCGCGACCACATGGCGGCCTGCGGACAGCTCGGCAACCGCGCGTTCGCGCGGCGGGCGGCGCCGCGCGCGGCAGATGCGGCGCCGGGGTGCATTTCGCTCCTGTAGCCTGCGCCGGAAGTTCTGCACTGCGGCGGCAAAGTCTAACACGACAATGCTGCCGGCACGCCCGATGCGAACGCGCAAGTTTCGTGCGCTTACGCCGATCGCCCGCGTGCGATGCGGTGTTTGTTCGAAGTGGCGACGCACCGCCGCACCGCGGTCCGCACTCGACAGAGCATCCGGTCGCGGGCGCGCTGCTGACGTGCCTCAGACTCCGCCGGGGGCGAGCAGCTCACGCAGCACGGCGGCGGCACTCGCGTGATGTGCGGGCAGCCGGAGTTGACGCGGCGCCGCGCGAACTCAGCGCTCTGCGCCGGCGCGGGATGCCGCGTACTGCGCCTGCACCCGCTTCGCCGTTTCCGCATCGGTCACATTGTCGCTGTGGCAGTCGTGCTTCTTTCCCCGATGCGCCAGGAACTGCGCCTGCTCCGGCGTCAAACCGGGCGACCGGGCCGCCACCTTCAGCGGTACGTACCCTTCCGCCTTGCCGCTGGCCCACTCCGTGATCTCCTTGCTGATCCGCACGCTGCACCAGTCGTGCCCGCACATCGCGCAGAAATCCGTGTCCACCTCCAGGTCTTCATCGTGCAGGGCTCGCGCCGTCTCACCGTCGAAGGCCAGCTCGAAGTGTTTCGGCCAGTTCAGCGCGGCGCGGGCCTTCGACAAGTCATCGTCCCACTGCCGCGCTGCGCGGATGCCGCGGGCGATGTCGCCCGCGTGCGCCGCGATCTTGTACGCGATGCACCCCGCCTTCACATCCTCGGCCTTCGGCAGTCCGACGTGCTCCTTCGGCGTCACGTAGCACAGCATCGCCGCGCCCGCCCGCGCCGCTTCGGTGGCGCCGATCGCGGAAGTGATGTGGTCGTAGCCCGGGAAGACATCCGTCACGAGCGGGCCGAGCACGTAGAACGGCGCATCGTCGCAGATGGCGCGCTGATGCTCCATGTTCCACGCGATCTCGTTCAGCGGCACGTGCCCCGGTCCCTCCACCATGACCTGTACACCCGCCTCGCGGGCCCGCTGCACCAGCTCGCCCAGCACGTGCAGCTCGGCGATCTGCGCCGGATCGCTCGCATCCGCCAGGCAGCCGGGCCGCACGCCGTCGCCCAGCGAATACGTCACGTCATACTGCCGCATGATCGCGCTGATCTCGTCGAACAGCTCGTACATCGGGTTCTGCTTGTTGTGGTGGATCATCCACTTCGCCAGCAGCGACCCGCCGCGCGACACCAGCCCCGTGATGCGGTTTCGGATCAGCGGCAGGTGCTCCTTCAGCACGCCCGCGTGGATCGTGAAATAGTCCACGCCCTGGCGGGCCTGATGCTCGACCACCCGCAGAATCGTCTCGTAGTCCAGATCTTCGATCCGCTTGCCGAGAATCATCGAGTAGATCGGCACCGTGCCCACCGGCACGACGCTGTTGTCGATGATCGCCTGGCGGCATTCATCGAGCCGGCCGCCGGTCGACAGGTCCATGACCGTGTCCGCGCCGTACAGCAGCGCGTGCCGCAGCTTGACAAGCTCCTCGCGCGTGTCGCTGCTCACCGGCGACGCCCCCTGGTTCGCGTTGATCTTGGTCGTGATGCCCCGCCCGATCCCGGTCGGGTCGAGCCGCTTGGCCGCCCGCTCGCCGCGGCAATGATTCGGATCATCGATCCACGCACGCCGCTGCGCCACGGTCTGGTTGACCCAATACGCCGACTCCGGCGAAAAACCGGGGTGGCCGGTGGGCAAGCTCGAATCGCGGAGCGCGCCCGGCGAAGCGGAGGAGTGCGGCGCGCCGCCGTTCCGGGTTTCGCTCCTCGCTCTTCGCGCTTCGCTCTCCTCTCCGCCCGTGCCCGCGAGGTGCCGCACATTGGCCGGAATCACGATCGCCCCGCGCGCCACGCCATCGCGAATGAACTCCGGCGTGACGTTCTCGCGAACAGCGACTCGGACCATCTCCGGGGTGATTTCGCCCTTGCGGGCGGATTGAAGCTGAGTCATGTTTTCTTCCTCGAACGCGTTCTGGTTTGAGACTTCCCGTGTGTGCGGCGCGCCTTAGGCCGCTGCTGCGCTGCCGCCAAGCCCAGGCGACGGCGAGCACACTCGCGGATGCGCGCGGCCTGCTTGACTGCGTCCCGAGCGAGGAGCTTGTCGGCCGTTTTGCCCGGATACCGAAACTCGACCGCATAGGCCGTCAATTGCGCGGCTTCCGGTTTGAGCACCGTCCAGGCGGGCTCCAGGGGAAGAATCCGGTGCAGCAACAGCGTCAAGCTGTGCACGCGCGGAAAATCCACGCCGGCTTCGGTCAGAACCGCCTTCAGGTACTTCTCCGCCGCCTGTTGCGCATGGAAACATGCGGCGTCGAAGTTCGGGTTGCGGCGAGCCCGATACTCCCGGCCGGCGGAAATAAAGTCTGCTTCAGCCTTAGCGGCCCAGCCGGCCGTCTCTGGCGTCATACACGACCTTTCCAAGGTCGATGATCTCACGAATGAACCCATCGCGCCGCCGATACGCTTGCCGCACCTCGGCCGGCGACCGAACGAGAACGTCAACCGCGAAGGTCGGATCGGCATGCAACAGAATCCGGCCCGCAACTTGCGCCGCGTGTCCACGATAGGGCGTCAACACGAGCAGATCGACGTCCGAGTTCCGCCCCGGCCGCCCATAGGCATACGATCCGAATAATATGATGCGGACAGGCTTGAACTCGTCGGCGATCCGCTGCACGAGTTCTGCGATTTCATGCGACGAGACCAGATTCCGCCCAAGCACTCGCTCTGCTATCCGTCTGTCAGGGGCGCTCAGCTGAGCGGCGTGGCGCCCGCCCGCTGGCTGCGATGCCGCCGACACGGCGCGAGGGCCGCGCTGTTTCGGAGATTTCCGAACCGGCTTTTGGCTAAGTCGCTCTGTGTTCACAGTGTTGTCCGCGAACGGCGGGCCTGCCTCGCGGCGGTGTCTCCGCCGCCGAGGCACGCCGCGCACCGGCGTCAATCCGGAGACTGATACGCCATCATCTCCACGAGCGCCGCGGGCGGCGGCGTCACCGTCGGCAACCCCAACTCCTGATCTCGATACCAGATCGATCGCGCCGGATCGAGGTAGTGCAGAAAAAACGCGCCGCGCACCGTGTCGCCGCTTCGCGACAGCTCCTGCTCGAGCCACGCGGCCTGCGCATGCGGCCCTGGTCGCGGATACGCGAACTTGCCGAAGTCAATGTCGCGATCACTCTCGACCACCACAATCCACGCACTGTCCCAGTTCGCCCGAAACTGCGCCCGCAACTCCGCCTCATGCGGTCTTCCGACGGCGAACTGCATATCACGTTCGAAGCGCTCGGAATCAAACGGCAGCTTGTGGACGCCGATCACCTGCACCATCATCCTCCCGTCACGCCGGCCACCGCCCGCCGCCGCGCCGCCCCGTCCGCATCCATGCGCGTCACCGGCGACTGCAGCACACCCAGATACCGCTTCCACGGCCCCACCGCCGACTCGTACTGCGTCGCCATGCATCTGGCGATCTGCGCGATGTGATTGAGATCATGCGCGACCCACGTCGCCAGGAGATTCGCCAGCGTCACCTCGCCCAGCGCCGGGTGCATACCGCGCAGCGTGAGCTGTGCCGGCGTCAGGTTCAGCCCGCGCAGCACCTGCAGATTCGCCTGTCTCAGTCGCTCGAACTCGTCGAGCAACTGGTCCAGCGACTTGCCGCGCGACGCCTCGAACTGTGCATAGCGGTCATACTTGTCGAACGGCCGCGCCGCGCCATGTTCCAGGATGATCCGCGCCCGCGGCAGCCAGTCGGTTTGCTCGCCGACGATCAGGTGCCCGACTACGTCGAACGGGCTGAATGTATCCTCGCCGTAGTTGCTGTGCGTCCACTCCGGGCCAAGGCCGGCCAGCAGCCGCCGCAACACCGCCGGCGTTCGTTCCAGCACCGCGACCGCGGACTCGATCTGAAAGTTCATGCGTCGCCCCTTCCGATCGTGTCCGAATCCGCGCCCACCCGGGCAGACGCCGGTCCGCCCGGTGGCGTGCGACCGAACAGCCGCAGGCACGTCGCCCCCGCCCGCGCCGCACCCGTCGGCGTCAGTGTGCGTCTCGCATTCGGTTGCGGCGCACCGGGTGGAGCGGGCATTCTGCCCGCTCCGGCCGGGCAACCCCGTGCGGCGGGCAGGATGCCCGCCCCCTGCGAAACGCAACCGCCGGCGAGATACACCGCCGGCGTCATCGCGACCGAACGTGCCTTGCTTCGCGGATCGTCGACCAGTCCCGCGGCGTGGAGCCGATCAAACGCATCCCAGCCAAGGCACTTCCGCGCGAAAACCGCAGAACATGGACCGACGGGCCGGGTCGAGGCGTTCAGGTGGAGCGGCGCGAGAACCGGATGGATGAGCTTCGCATTGTCCAGTAGCGGCGGCGCTGGCGGATGGGACTTCGCCACATCGACCTCCCTTCGCAGGCGGCCGCGCGCCTCCGCCGGCTTCTCACCGGGGTCGCTCCCGCCCAGCGGGCAGGCACGGGAGTCGGGCGACTCGTCGCTGATCAGGTTCAAAGGGTTCCGGCGGCCGTCCGCACCGCCGATCTCATGCCCGCCGCGTGCGGGCCGCCCCTGCTGATGAGCATTCTAGTCCGGCACTCCGCGAAAGGGAACCCGCGCGACGCGGGGGGTTGGGCGGCTGACGGGAAGTCGGGAATTGTCGGCACCCCACCCGCGACGTTGGCGGACCGCCGGTACGATGCGCAATCGGTCAACCCGCTCGCGCCGCTTCCGGCGCGTGCGCGGCGACGCGGTCCGGGCGGCGAGCCGGCCCGTGGCCGCCTCTACATCAGGAGATCAAGATGCCTGCCCCCGTGGTGCACTTCGAAATCGGCTGCCAGAACCTCGAAGCGACGCGCAAGTTCTATTCGTCGATCTTCGGCTGGGAGTACATGCCCGGCGCGCCGAACATGGCGATGATCGGCAACATCGGCTCGTACTGCGAGAAGCCCACCGCCGGGATCGGCGGGCACATCAACTGCCTTGGCCATCCGCCGCACAACTACGTCACCGTCTATGTGCAGGTCGATGACATTGCCAAGTCGCTGGCGGCGATCGAAAAAGCCGGCGGCAAGACGCTCATCCCCGCGACCGAGGTGCCCGAAATGGGCCACTTTGCGTGGTTCACGGATCCCGAGGGCAACGCTGTCGGCCTGTGGAAGCCTGCACAGGGCTAGCGCCGGCCCCGTTCGGAGCGCCTCACAGTCTTCGAGGCGGCGGATCTCATGGGGAGTGCGGGCGTCCGCGCCCGCCAGTTGCGGACCGGAAGCCCGCGCTCCACATTGACGTTCCGCCGCACAATCGCGCGCCGCACACCGGTTCTACAGCAGCTTGGTGCGATCGACTTTTCCGTGCGCGGGCCGCACTAGCGCGCGGTTCTCGCCTGTTGGTAAGGACGGCCTCCTGTACGGCGCTCACGACCCGCCGGAGCCGCCCTGCGCTGCGGATCTCCGCGGGGAGAGTGCCAGTTCTGCAACCCGACCGCGACACTCTTTCGACTGTGGTGCGCGCTTGTTGATGTTCCGCACTCCGGCCGCCACGTCGTCGTCATCGCTATGCGCACTGCAGGATCAACCAGCTCCGATCGAACGCGCAAGCACGCAAATCCTGATCGCGGATCATCAGATATAGACGCCCAAGGTCGCCCCACATCCATTCCGGTCCCTCCTCGTCCGTGTCGATCTGCAGCAACAATCGCCAATCCGCCGCGCCGGCCGCAAGCGCTCGCGCCCGCGGATGGGACATGCCGCTCTCATCACCGCAATAGATGCCGTTGGACACCAACTGGCATTCCAGTTTCATATCGCCCTGCTTAGGCTGCGCGTATCCGAGTAGCCGGTGCTGGTATGTGAAAAACCCGAGCAGCCCCCACAACTCTCCGTACTGCTCCATCCGCTCGTCGTTGTCAGTCAATTCTGCTCGAAGCGGCTCAGGCAATTCGTCGCACTCAAACTCCGGCAACACCCAATCACGCTCGAACCGCAGCACGCATTCCTTGTGATTGCCGCCCGCGCAAACGTCTTTGGGCGCGGCCCGCCGCTCCAGCCGCGTTCCGGCAGGGAAGTACTCGACGCGCCAATCCTCCCGGTCGGCGGGATCGAATCCCCAGGCGTACCCCGCTTCGTCGTAGAACAGCACCAGGTGCCCGTTGCTCGGCAGCGCCTCTTCCGCCGATTGGGTCGCGGCCTCGGCAAAATTGAGCTGGCACAGAAAACTCATCGAACGCCCTTGCGCCCGCGGCCACTCGAAATCGGCGGGCAGATCCGGCTGGCCGCCAAAACGTGACTGGCCCAACGCGGCCGTCCCGTGCTTCCTCGTAATGACGATGCTCGGCGCGGCGCGGGCGACCCATTCGTCCGCGTGTGCTGCGAAAGCGGAGTTCCGCAGCACCGCGGCCAGCGACTCCCGCGTATGTGTCGTCATCCATCGCTCTCCATGTGATAAGGGGCCTGTCCGCACCACTTGCCGCAGCGCCCGCGAATCACAGCCGCCGTTCCGGCTTCACCCTCGGTCACTCCTCATGCCCTGCGCACGTCGGCGCCTCATTGGTATCCTGCCCGAACACCAGCACATAGCCATTGCAGTCCCGAATCGCGATCTCCTTCATCCCGTAGAAGTACACTTCCGGCCCCTCGAATACGTCCACCCGTTCGCGGATCGCGTGATAGATCGCCATGACATTATCCGTGTAGACATACAGCCGCCCGGTCAGCTCCGGCTGCGGCTCCGCGTACACTTCCGGCGTCTGAAACATCAGCCGCACGGCCCCGCGCGACAGGCTGCACCAGCAGGGCTTATCCGCGGGCCATTGCCCGTCGAGCTTGAACCCCAGCACCGACGTGTAGAACTCGATCGTCCGCGCCATGTCCATCGCCATCAACATCGGCGCCAGGCCGAGCAATGTGCCCATGAGCAGCCTCCCAGCCAAATTCTGCGCGATCAACCCCCCGCCGGCGAGCGGCCAGCCGCGACCTCAAGCGATTTTCCCGCCGGCCGCCGCACACTCACCGGTCGCTAAGTCTCATTCGCCCGTCGCGCGGCGAGGGGATGCATGCCTCGGGCAGCGTTCGCCGGAGTAGGCACATCGCTAGCCGTCGCTGCCGCACAGCAGCCGTGGCGCGCTGCGTCGCTGCCAGCCTTGCTATAATGGTCCGCGGTACAGCCAGGAGCTAAGGCATGAGAGGCCGCAAAGTCGGAAACACGATCGTGCTCGACCGGGAGCCCGGCGTCCCGGACGGAACCGAGGTTGAGGTCATCTTCCCCGGGAACGGCCTGCCAGAAGGGCTGCCGGCGGCTGACTGGGCGGCCGGGCGGGCGGCGCTGCTGGACGTCGGCTGTCATCCGGACTTTGGGGCGGACATCGGGCAGGCACAGCAAGCATGGAAACCCGAACGGTTCTGATCGACACCAGCCTGTTCGTCGAACACCTCCGCGCCCGTGACAAGGCCGCGACTTTCTTGGCGCGCATTCACGAACAACGCCATCGGCTGGTCACTTCCAGCATTGTCGTCGCAGAGTTGTGCTACGGCGTACGAACTCCGGCACTGTTCGCCGCCGTCCGCCAAGTGCTCTCGCCGGTGCAGATTCTTTCGTTCACCGTCGATGCAGCGCTGCGCGTGGGGGTCGAGGTCGAGCGGCTGAAGTCCCGCAACTCCCTGATCGGGTTCCGCGATCTGGCGATCGCGTGCGCGGCCCTGGAATCGGGGCTGCCGGTTGCAACGCACAACCGCGCGGAATTTGGGCGCATGGCAGGAATCGAATTGTTCGACCTCACGCCCGCGTAAGACGTCCGCCTGTGCGCCAACCACTCTCCGCGCGATCGCCAGCCGCTGCACTCTCCTGGTACGTGCGAACCGCCCAGTGATCCTCGCTTCCCCCAGATATCGCTTGACCGGGCGGTCGTAGACCCGTCGGCCGTCGCCGTCGGTTAGCGCCGCCAGGTTGTTCACACGGCTGCTGCTCTCTCGCAAACGGCCTGGCTAGCGCCTCCTCGGCGTCGGAGCGCCGTTTGTGCGTACTGAACGGTCCATCCGACGATCCTACCATGGCTTTGCCTAGGGTCGATCATCCTCACGCGGCGCCCATGCGCGCTTGGGCTGCGTAACCCCGATGTCGGGCACATATGAATGCGGCGGCCACCCGTACGTGCAACCGTCCGGCGCGATGGCCGTATAGCAGAAACCAATCCGTCTCAAGAAGGCTGCAGGTTCCGCTGCGAAGTCCGCCAGGCCTGCCATGACGCCGTGGAAGAGCGGTTCAAGATATCCGTGGATGGGATCCATCGAAACGCAGACTACCCGCCGGGCAAGCGACGCTCCTTCATGAGTTCCCGCCAGCAGACTGACCAAGCGTGTCTCCTCGTTCGGGGCGACAGCGAATACAACGCACGTCCCCTTTCGAAAAAACTCGGACAGACCGTTGTTATGTATAAGCCAGGCGAGCTCGCCCTCGATGAGCTCATCTGTGTAGTAGCGAATGCCCTCGACTGACAGCAGGTTCAGGGCGGGATCACTGCCGATGCCAAACGGCGACTTGAGGCAACACAAGTCTGCGCCGTTGGCCCAGCCGTACAGTTCGAGGAACTCGGATTGGGTCCGGGGGCATGCCATCGTGAGATCGCGCAACTGCCCGAGCTCAGCTTCGGTCGCGCGCGGCCCAAACCGGTGCGGTGCGGATACCGTGCGCGGCGGTTGTTGAGCAGTCTCATGGGCGGCGAAGTGCAAGCCGGGAGCTGCGTGTGATCGCAGCGCCAGCAGTTCGTCAGGAATCGCCATTTGGACCTCGGTCCCTCGTTTTTCATCTACCCCGGCGAACTTCTCGCCGGACTACCGATCCGACAGGGCCACGCGCTGGATAATGCAGCAAAATGTAGGCGGGCCGAGCATCAAGTACCGGGAAGAACAATGGCCCCAAGATCGACGTAGCGATCGCCACCTGGCCCGAACGCGGCGGCGTCGAGTTCCATATTCACCGAGTGCAGGACGCCGTTTCGCGTCACATCAATTCGTACGCTGTCGAGCGCAGGGTACTCGGGTGCGGATGGAGGCGGGAACAGGATGGGGACGCAACCACCGAACCAATCGTGAATGAAAACCCTGAATCTGCCGTCGGCATCGAGCGCGGGCTCTTCCGAGTACATCACGTCGCTGTCGCCGAAGAACGTGACGATGACAGTCGCATCTGCGATCGGCTCGCCGGTTGACTTCGAGCGGAGCGCACCGTCCGCTTCCGCGAGGATCACGATGCCGTCATAGCACACGCACCCGCCAGCAATCAGCCCCGCCGTTGCCGTCGAAAGAGAGAACAGCGCTGTCTTGTAGCGAATACGCATTTGAGTTCTCCTTATGGCGGTCTTGATGCTTCCCGACTTCGCGCAGCCGGTAGCGCTCGACCGGGTAGTCGCAGATGCAGCCGTAGCCGCCGAAGACCTGCACGGCCATGTTGGTCACCCGGCTGCTGGTTCAGTCCGGCGCGTCCGGCTCGGCCGGGCGAATCCGGACGCGGCCTGGCGTTACGGTAACGATCGCGCCGGCGCTGAGTTCCGCCGCGTATTTTGCCAGGGCTTCGCAGGCGGCCGGCCCCTGCAACACGGCCGAGATATCGACCCGCCGGATGATCCCGGTGTGTCGCATCCCGCGATGCACGGCCAGCTCGCCGAAGTCCTTGTCGATCGTGACCAGCACCGCGGCACTGTGACGCGCGTGCAGGAGTATCTGCGCATCGCCCGGGTCCGCGGGCCAGTCGCGAACCTGCTCAATGTCGTGGCTGGCGCGCTGCAAGCCGGCCGCGGCGCCGGACCAGACGCAGGAATCCCGCAGGACTTTCACGCGCCGTGCTCCGGCGCGGCGCTGAGGGCGGGCTCGATGCGCTCGCGTGCGACGATGCACCAGGCATAGATCAGGCAGGCCTGAATGTCCGCGGGCTCGAGCCAGTCGTACCCCGCCAGGACGGTCTCATGCGAGTCGCCGGCCGCGAGCATGCCCAACACGTGCTCGACCGCCAGCCGGCGGCCGCGGATGATGGGCTTGCCGCCGAAGATGTCGGGGTTGAAGGTGATTCGCTCCAGCAGCGTGTCATCGTGCATCGGGGGACTCCAACTTCCTCCTCATTATACGCGCTGGAGTGCCAAGCTCAGGTCTTTCTGGCCGCGTCAGCCCATCAGCACCTTCCGCGCAATCACCAGCCGCTGGATCTCGCTCGTGCCCTCGTACAGCTCGGTAATCTTCGCGTCCCGCAGGTAGCGCTCGACCGGATAGTCGCAGATGTAGCCGTAGCCGCCGTAGGTTTGCATCGCCAGGTTCGTCACGCGGCTGCTCATCTCGCTCGCAAACAGCTTGGCCATCGCCGCCTCGGCCTCGTAGCCGGGCGCGGCGGCGGGCGCGGCGGGCAGGCCCAGCTTGACCGCCAGCGCCTGCTGCTTCAGCCATGCCCCCCGGCGGCAAAGCAGGCGGGCGGCGGCGATGGCGGTCGCCATGTCCGCCAGCTTCCACTGAATCGCCTGAAAATTCGCGATCGGCTGGTTGAACTGCTGGCGGGTGCGACTGTACCCGAGTGCAGACTCGTACGCGGCCTGCGCGATGCCGATGGCCTGCGCCGCGACCCCCAGCCGCCCGCCGTCGAGTGTGGACAGCGCGATCCGCAGACCCTTGCCGCGCTCGCCGAGCTGATTGGCCTTCGGGACGATGCAGTCCTCGAAGATCAACTCGGTCGTGCTGCTGGCCTTGATGCCCATCTTCTTCTCAACCTTGCCGATGCGCCAGCCGGGCATGTCGCGGTCGATGATGAAAGCGGTCATGCGGCCCTTGGGCTTATCCGGGTCGCTGACGGCGAAGAGGATCACCACGTGGGCCTCCGCCCCGTTGGTGACAAAACACTTCGTGCCGGTGATGTGCCAGCCGTCGGCTTTTTCGACCGCCATGCAGCGCGCCCCGCCCGCGTCGCTGCCGCTGCCCGGTTCCGTGAGCGAAAAACAGCCGATCCACGCGCCGCTGGCGAGATTCGGCAGGTATTTCTGCTTCTGTGCGTCGCTGCCATAGCTGAGGATCGGGTCGACGCACAGCGAGTGATGCGCGGACATCAGAATGCCCGTCGCCCCGCAGGCCCGCGACACTTCTTCGACCGCGGAGACATAGGAAATCACGTCGAGCCCCGCTCCGCCGTACTCTTCGGGGACGTACACGCCGAAGAGGCCCATTTCTGCCACTTTTTCGCGCAGGCCGTCTTCAAAGCGACCGTGTTGGTCGCGCCACTCGGCCTGCGGAGCGATTTGCTCGTCGCAGAAGCGGCGCAGGGCGTCGAGAAACGCGCGGTGATCGTCGGAGAGGCGGAAGTCCATGAGAGTTCCGAATAGCCATTGGCTAATTCATGAGGACGCTGCCCAACCCGTCGTAGGCGGTTTGGAACCGCGCCAACTTGCGTGGGTCAACCGCGGGCGGGCGGCGCCACTCTGCAATCTATCAGCTGCTTCACGCAAATCTTAAGCGGCCTTTCGGTTTGGGAATCGGCCGTCCGAGATCGCGAGCCGTTTCGACCCACTCGCGGGCGATCTGGCGAACGTTGCGCAGCGCAGCGGCGTAGGATGGGCCGTCGGCGGCGCAGCCGGGCAACTCCGGCACCTCGGCGATGAACGCGCTGTCTTCGGCAGACCAGTAGATGATGACTTCGTACTTCATAGGTCAGCACCAAGACGGTACTTCAGGATGACCAGTCGAACCTGCTTCACTTGATACGGCTTGGCCAGCGCGCCGCGTGGTTGAAGGTTCAGAATCTCCTCTACGTCGCTGCGAATGAAAATGTGGTGATCGCCTCGAATCCGCTCTTCGAATCGGAGCGCCTTCATGAGTCCCCGCAGGTCGCGGAACGCAATGTTCACATCGGCAAGTCCGCCAAGAATGCGCTCCAGCGTTTTCTTCGCCCGCGCCATGCAGCGCCCGCCTGATCAGCGACATTACGCCGCACTCTGATTCAGCAACTCCCGCGCGATGATGATCCGCTGCACCTGGCTGCTGCCTTCGCCGATCTCGCACAGCTTCGCATCCCGCATGTAGCGCTCGACCGGCACATCCTTCGTATAGCCGTAGCCGCCGAAGATCTGGATGCCGCTCAGGCACGCTTTCGTGGCGATTTCGCTCGCGAACATCTTGGCGATCGACGCCTTGATCTTCTCGTTCTCGCCGCGGTCCAGGCTGCTGGCCGCGTCGTGTACCAGCAGGCGGGCCGCGTCGATCTCCGTCGCCATGTCGGCCAGCATGAACTGGACTGCCTGCAAGTCGGCCAGCGGCTTGCCGAAAGCGACGCGCTGCTTCGCGTACTCGATCGACTCTTCCAGCGCGCCGCGGGCCAGCCCGACCGACAGCGCGCCGATGCCCACCCGGCCGCGCTCCAGGACGCGCAGCGCGTCGACATAGCCGCGGTTGTACGCGCTGCACATCGCATCCGCGCCGACGTACACGTCCTCGAGGTTCAGCGTGACCGTATCGCTGGCGCGCATGCCCAGCTTGTCTTCCTTGTGGCCGACGCTAAAACCCTTCGCCCCGCGCTCGACGATGAACGCGGAAATGCCCTTGGGTCCGAGATCCGGCTCGGTGCGGGCGGTAATGACATAGACCTGCGCCCGGTTGCCGTTGGTGATGAATTGCTTGTGCCCGCTGATGCGCCAGCCGGCCCCGTCCTTCACCGCGCGCGTCGCCATCGCCGCCGCGTCCGAGCCGCAGCCCGGCTCGGTCAGGCCCCACGCCCCGATCCATTCGCCGCTCGCGAGCTTGGGCAAGTACTTCTGCTGAATTTCCTTCTGCCCGCCGACGATGATGTGCGCCTGGCAAAGGCCGTTGTGCGCTGCAAGCATCAGCGCCACCGCCCCATCCTGCCGCGCGATCTCCTCCATGACGACCGCATTCGCCAGGTAGCCCATGCCGGCCTCGACATACCCCGCGCCGCCGCAGGCCTCGGGGGTCAGCACGCGCAGCAGGCCGAGTTCGGCCATCTTGCGGATGATCGCGTCGGGCATGTGCTGTTCGCGGTCCCAGTCGCGCGAGTGCGGCCGAATCTCCTCCGCTGCAAAGGCGCGAACATGGTCCCGCAGAGCGATCAGGTCTTCCGGCAGATCGAAGTTCATACCGAGGATCCAACGTATGGCGAATGCGGCATCCGAATCGCGCGGCCGACCCGCGATTCATGGATCGTAGCGGCGATCCCCATCGATTCAAAGTAGCCGCCGCCCCGGTGGCGACAGTCGCCGTGCGCCGATAAATTGGCTGAAAGTCCGCAGCGCCGCGACGCTGCAGGCGAGGCCGTCCGCCCAGACCCCCGGAACGAAAGTGCCGTGCCGCAATGATCGTGAAACTTCTGGGAATCGAGGCCGGTCGCGGCGGCGCGACGCCGGGGGCGCAGGACGGGCCGTGGGCGCTGCGCGACGCCGGCCTCGTACAGCGCCTGGAGGCCGCCGGGCACGTGGTCGAAGACCTGGGCGACATTCCGGGCATTCACGAAACGCGCTTCCCGGCGGCCCTGGCCGCAAACGTGAACAACCTGCCGAACGTCATCCAGGTGAACCGCCACACGCACGCCTGCGTGCTCGGCATGCGGCGAAAGTCGCCCGAGGCGTTCCTGCTGATCGTCGGCGGCGATCACAGCCTGGCGATCGGAACGCTCGCCGGCCTGTCTGATGCCTGTTCGCGGCTGGGCGTGCTGTGGTGCGACGCGCACGCGGACTTCAACACGCCCGTCACCAGCCCCTCGGGCAACGCCCACGGGATGAGCCTGGCGGTCGCCTGCGGGCGAGGCCATCGCGCCCTGCGCGCAATTGCGGACCGCGATCCGATGGTGCATGAACAGCACGTCCACCTCTACGGCTGTCGCGATCTCGACGCCGGCGAGCAGCGGGCCATCGCGGCCAGCCAGGTCACCATGTACACCACGGACGAGTGGCGCCGCCGCGGGGTCACTGCGAGCGCCGTCGCGGCCGTTCAGGCGCTATCGATGCAGTGCGACCACGTGCATCTCAGCTTCGACTTTGACGTGCTCGATCCCAGCGTCGCCCCGGGTGCGGGCATCCCGGTTCCCGGCGGCCTGACGTTCGCTGAAGCGCGGGAGATGCTGGAGGCGGTGGGCAAGACGGGTCAGGTGCGGTCCGCCGAGTTCGTGGAGTACAACCCCGACCTTGATCGCGAGGGCCGGGCGTGCGGCGTGGCGCTGGACCTGATCGCGGCGTTCGTCTGCTCCGGGTGCGGACATGCGTGAGGTCCCAGCCGCAGCTGCCGTCGAGTCACGCATCGCTTTCAGCGTATAGACGCAAGACCGAGAACGCCGGCCCCGCCAGCGGCCGCAGTCGCCGGTAGATCGCATCCTCATATCGGTCCGACGAGATCAGCACGGCGTCCAGACCCAGCGCGGGGAGCTCTTGCGGCGACCGAATCGGCAGCCCAAAGCGCTGCGCCCCGCGCAGGCGTTCGTCGTCATCGACGATCGCCAGCACGCTGAGCGGCCAAAGCGGCGCGTTCTGCAGCAGCCGCGCGGTGTGCTGCCCCGCGCCGTAGAGTGCGATTCGCTGTACGCCGCGCGTGACGCACTGCTGCACCACCCTGCGCACGCGATCCGCGAGCGTCGGCCCCGTCGCGGCGGCCGCCGGCCAGCCGCTTACGGCGCGATGCGTCGCCGCCAGCCGGTCGAGCAGCGACCCCGGCGTGTCGTCGAAGTCCACACCGTTCCGCGGCCACACTTGACCCGCGGTCGTCGGGCTGACAAACCCCGGCTGCGTGCCGCAAATCACGCGATAGCCCGCAGCCCGCGCCATCTCCACGTGGCGCGGATGAAACGCATCGCCCGGCTGACCGTATGGAAACGCGAACAAGTCCGGCGGCTGACCGAGGATCTCGGCAAGTTCCCGGCGCGAGTCGATCAACTCGCGCTGCGCTTCCGCATCGCTCAGCGCGGCCATCAGCGGATGGGTGCACGTGTGCGCGCCCACGTCCCAGCCGCACTCGTGCAGCCGCCGAAGCTGCCCGGCCGTCATCGTCGGCACCGCCGAACCGCCGCCGCCGCGGGCGTTTCCGCTGAACGCTGCGCCGATGAACGCGGTGGGCGCGAACACGGTCGCGCGAATCCCGCGCTCGGCAAGCGCCGGATATGCCAGCTCGAACACGCTGGCAAAGCCGTCGTCGAAGGTCAGCGCCACGGACTTCCGCGGCACGTCGCAGCCGTCCGCGAAAGACGCGGCGGCCTCGCCCAGCGTGACGAAGCGCCATCCGCTCCGCAGCAGTCCGTCGATCGCGGCGACGAATCGCTCCAGCGGCAGGAACATGTTGCGATAGTCGAACGACTCGACCTCCGGATCGGGTCGGCCGATGGCGTGCAGCGTCAGCACAGAAAGCAGCGGCGCGTCGCAGCGATAGGTCGCCAGCAACGACGGCTGCCCCGTGAGCGCCCGCACGTCGCGCACCAGCGCCTGAACGGGGCCGCGCTGGTTGAAGATTTCGGCGTGGATGCGCTGCGATGTCTCCGGCCGCGTGTAGTGCTCGCTCGGCGACGGCTCCAGCGCCTCGCCGGCCTCCCAGTGCACGAGCGCCCGCCGCGTCACGCGCGACAGCTCGCCCATGACCGTCGCCAGCGCGCCCGCCGGCACATGCTGCAGCGCCCCGCAGGTCAACGTCACGTCGATCGATGCATCGCCCAGCGGCAAACCGTCGCGGGCGTCCGCCGGCAGCAACGTCAGTCGCGGACTTTGCGGTACGCGGGCGCGGGCCAGCGTCAGCATTCGCTCGCTGCTGTCCATGCCGAACACCTGTGTGCCCAGTGGCGTCGTACACTTCAGTAGCGGCGACAGAATCCGGCCGTCGCCGCAGCCGTATTCGAGCAAAGCCTGCGGCGAGAGGCCCGCGATTTCCGTCGCGATCGTCTGCGCTGCGACTTGTTTCGCGGGCGCGTCGTCCGGCGGGATCCCGCTGGTCTCGAGGTAGTAATCCCAATACTCGGATCGCGCATAGAGCGAGTCGCGCATGCCGCGCGGCAGTTGATTGAAACGGCTGGTCGCGAAGTCGCAGGGCGTCGCCGACAGCGCCCGCAAGGCGTCGTGCGCGGCCCGCGCCCCCAACTCGCGCAGCGCGTGCAGCAGCGACTGTCGCGAAGCGGGCGACAGATCGGGCGCGACCAGCCACGCAGTCCGGCGGCGAACGGCATCGTCCGCCCTGCTCAGCTCGTCCCACCGCACGACCGGGGCGATCTCGCAGCCCGCCAGCCACGCAGCATCGGTCGGCGACGCGATGAGTACACTCGCCTCCGGCGGCGCGACCACGCGGCGCAGTGCGGCGGCGATGCGTTGCTGCTGGGCCTGCACCTCTCGAAAAACGCCGGTCCAGTCGGCGCCGCTGCGCAGCGGAGAGACCTGGTCGATCAGCCGCAGCGCGAGCCGGTCCAGATCCTCGTCGCCCAGGGTCGAGTGCAGCGGATGCTTCGCCACTTCGACCAACTGGTGGAACAGCAGCTCATACAGATAGCGATCGCGCCGCGCCGCCTGCTCCGCATCGAGCGCGCCGCGCAGCGCCGCCCGCATACACGCGCCGAGGTTGCCGCTCGCGGCGTGGGGTGCGGCGTCGAACGTGAACCCGCGACGGGCGTAATGTGCATCTCCCAAAACCACGACCGGACGCTCGAGCAGCAGCCCTTCCACCCCGGCCGACGAGTTGTTCGTGATGATCGCTCCGGCCGCCGCGAGCAGTGCCCCCGTGTCGCTGCGCGGCGAGGCGATCCAGTCCTGCGGCCGCAACAGCGGTTCGTAGATTCCGCGACCGCGGCGCTCGTTCGCAAGGGGGTGCAGCTTCAACGCCAGCGGCACGCCGGGCGGCAGCGCCGCCGCCACCGCCGCGACAAGCTGCTCCTGGCTCGCAAAATGCGGCATGTAGTAGAAGAGCTGGGTGTCGTCATCCACTTGCAGCGGCAGAAACGCGAACGGCGCAGCCGGCAGCGGCGTGCGCGCCTGCTCAGCCATCAGCGGAGCGCGATAGCGGGCCCGCGCGGCGCGCAGCGCGGCGGCCTCGCGGTCGCCGAGGGGCGACGCGAGCAGATCGGACCGCCGGAAGCGCGCCGCCGCGTTGACGCCGCCCGCGCTGATCGCAACGGTCATCGGCTCGCGGCGCAGCGGACCCAGCTCCATGAACAGCGGTTCCAGCCCGGCGGCACGGGCGGCATGTACGGCCGCTTCGACAAACGTGCTGTCGCGCCCGTTCCATACGACCAGCGTCGCGCCGGCAGCCTGGTCGAAGGTCGCGGTCCAGAATCGCATCAACTGACTCGCCCGCTCGCGCCGCTGTGCGTCGCTCCACCCCGCGCGCCACGCTTCGTAGCGGCCAACTGACTCAGGAACGTCGACCGTTCCCGCCGCCGCCGCCGTTTCATCCGCGGCGTGCAGCAGCGCACCCCACTCCACGCGCCACGGCCCGGCCTCCACCCCGCGTGGCACGTACAGCCTGACATCCGCGCCGCGTCGATCCAGGTAGCGGGCGATCCCCGTGAACAGCCGAATCTGCTCCGGCGTGTCGGCGGCGAGCACAAACAGCGGCATTGAACCAGATGACATATCCGTAGTTCCCACTTCACCGATCGCAGCACTCGCGGCCCGCCGCTGCCCGCGGCGCGGCGGACGCGCTGCGCAGTCTGCCGATAACTGAATCGGCAGCGCCGTGACCCGAGCACCGCGCCGAGAAGCCGGATTGCAGTTTCTTCGCTCAGCCAGCGCCTGCGGCCCGCCGCACCGCGCCCGCGTGAACCGGAAAAGTGATGTCAGCCGACGCCCCCGCCGCTCATCCACCGCCCGCACCGCCGCAGCGGACGCCCGCCGGCGCCGCGCTCGACCCCTACACCGAACTTGCCCGCGCGGCGGCATCCCCGGCAGCTTCCGCCGTGGATTGCAGCGCACAAATGCGGGTCGTGCGGGCGTACGCCCGACTCGGGTTGATGAGCGCGGCCCGGTCCGCGGCCTCGGCCGCGGGACTGCCGCCCGAGCAGCGCGACGCGCTGCTCGTCGAACTGACCGGCGACGACGTCCGACTGCCCTGGAGCGGATTTGCCGCTGCGTTTCGCGCAAATCTTGCGGCGTTCGATGCGCGCACCGCCCTGGGTGACGCCGTTGAAGCGGCGTGGCGTACAGCCGCCGGGCGGCTGCAATTGCTGCGCACGCGCGATGGGAACTTCCAGGTCTTCAGCCGCCTGAGCGACAGCGCCGGCTGGCTGCCGGGGCTGCTGCCGCACAGCGGCCTGGCGGATGCGGAGGCGCTTCGCACCGGCTGGCAGGGCCGCGTCATCCGCACGCTGGCGGTGAACGGGCTGGGGCTGGGCCACGCGGCGCTGGCCGCGATCCGCGCGTCGCGCGAGACGTTTCTCGACTTCAGCCCGCGCGTGCTGCTGCTCGAACCGTCGCTGCTCGCCTGGGCGGTCGCGCTGCACCTGCACGACTGGAGTGCGGCGCTGGCCGATCCGCGCGTCATGCCGCTGGCCGGCGCGGACGCGCTGGTTCGATTCGAGCAACTGATCGCCGACCACGATCGCGCCACGCCGCACATGCTCATCAATGGAGCCGTCTGGCCGGGCAGTCCCGCGGATGAGCAGACCGCGGCGCGGGTGCGCGCGGCGGAGCAGCACCGCGACCGCGACCGCGCCGCGCACTTCGCCGCGGCCCAGGCGGCTTACGCCGGCCGCTCGCGACCGGTGCTTGCGGCCCGCTTCGCGGATGCCGCCGCCGGCCGCACCGGCCTGCGCATCCTGGGCGTCACCAGTCGCTACACGACCGTGCTGCAATACACGATGCGCGACTTGCTGGCCGCGTTTCGCGGGCACGGCCACACGACCGAACTGTCCATCGAGCCTGATTCGAACGCCCATTTCTCGCCCGCGCGGCTCGCCGAGGCCATCGCCGTGCAGCAGCCGGACCTCGTAGTCCTGATCGATCATCTGCACCGCGAGTTCGCCGGCATCATCCCCGAACAGACGCCGGTGCTCTGCTGGATTCAGGACCAGTTGCCCCATCTGTTCAACGAGCAGGCCGGCCGCGAGGTGCGTCCCCTGGAGTTTGTCTGCGGCCACGGCTTCCCGGAGTGCGTCACCACGCTGCAGTACCCGGCGGATCGGTTCCTGCCGGCGGCGATTCCGACCGATCCGACCGCCCTGCTCGACCCGCGCGAGACCGAAGCCGACCTGGCCCCCTATCGCTGCGACGTAATGTTTGCGACCAACGCCACGCACACGCCGGAGCAGATCGCCGAGCGTTTCTGCGAACGCGCCCCGCAGCCGGCCCTACCGCTCCTGCATGCGGCCTTCGATGCGTTGCGGAGCGTCATGAACCAGCCCTGGTTCTGTGGCGACTTCAACTACTCGCGGCTGCTCGAGCAGTGCGAGCGGGCCGTCGGGCGAACCGTTACGCACTCCGGCTACCGCGCGGAAGTCGTCGACGCCTTGCGCCGAGTTGCCGATCAGACCCTCCGCGAGCGCGTCGTGCGCTGGGCCGCAGCCTGGGCGGACGGCACCGGCCGCCGGCTGCGGCTTTACGGCCGCGGCTGGGACGCACGGCCCGAGTTCGCCCGGTACGCCGCGGGGTTCGTGCCGCACGGTCCGCTGCTGGGGCGGGCCTTCCGTGGCGCACGCGTCAGCCTGCACGCCGGCGTGAACCCGGCGATTCACCAGCGAGTGCTCGACGGCCTGTGCGCCGGCGGGTTTTTCCTGGTCGCGGAAAAGCCGATCGACACCATGCACGCGGTGTCATGCGCTATCGACGCGTACTACCAGCGCGCCGCGCCGCCGCTGCCGTTCGAAATGAAGCCGGAGATGCTGCCCACGGCCGAGGCCGAGTTGTACCGGCGAAGCATGTGGCTGCGCGGGCTCGATCCGGCGCGGTCCGCGGACATCAACCACCTCGAAGAAGTCCTGAATCTCGATCTCTACTGTCGCCGGCGGCTGCTGCACACCGCGTCGGGTCTCTGGCCGCGCTTCGGCGAGGTGACATTTCACACCCGCGATGAGTTCGTCGCCCGCCTGGAGCACTTCATGCACGATGACGCCCACCGCACGACGCTCGCGGCGGAAATGCGTGCTGCGGTGATCGCAGAGCGCACATACAGCGCCTTCGCGTCGCGCCTGCTGCGGTTCATGGCGGAGGGACTGGCCGGCGACTGGACGCCGCTCACCGTTCAAACCCCCGCACCGCGCGCCTGAGGCGCGCGAGCCGCCGCGCCGAAACGACCAAAATTGGTACGAAATCAGTGCGGATCAAGCACCCCTGTCGCGGCGGCCGATAGCACCGGCGGGTGTTCGCGAGCAGCGGGACCGTCGGAGCCGCGCATGAAACTCGTGCTGCACAAACCGCTGTTCCGTCATCAATATCAGATGGAGTATCGCTACTACCTCGGTTTCGGGTACCTGAAGGCGTTCGTGAATCAGGAGTTGCCCGAGGTCGACGTGCAGGTCGCACACTCCGAGGCCGAGATTCGCGACGCCCGGCCCGACGTGATCGGTTTCTCGACCGTGACCGAGATGTGGCCGCACGTGCTCGGGGTCTACCAGCGACTGCGCAACTGGTTCGACGGCCCCGTCCTATTCGGCGGGCCGCACATCTCCGCACTCCCGGAGCTGCTGCCGCGCGGATTGACGGTCGGCTTCAAGGGCGAGGGCGAACTCGCGCTGGTACGCGTGCTCGAACGCCTGATGATGCAGCGCGGCCGGGCGCCGCGCCGCCGCGCGACCAGCGGCGCGACGCTGCCCACCGCCGGCGCGGTCCCGGGCACGTTCTACTGGGACGGCGACCGCCTCGTCAGCGGCGGCGATCCGGAAACCGTAGACATCAACCTGCTCCCCGAGCCGGCGGACGCGCCGACCGCGGTGTTTCCGTTCACGACGGTGCGCGGCTGCCCGTTCCGCTGCACGCACTGCGTCGAACCGGCCACACAGGGCCGCGTGCGCATCATGACGCCGCAGCGCTTCGTCGACCTGTGCCTCAGCCGCTACGAGCGCTACGGAACGACCGTGTTCGAGCTGCTCGACGATCTTTTCCTGGTCTCGCCCAAGCGGCTCTTCGAAATGGTCGACCTGCTCGAATCGCGCGGCGTCGCCGACCGCTTTCAGTTCATCCGCGTTTCGCTCATGGCGCACCTGATCGACGAGAAGGTCGCGCGGGCCCTGTCGCGCATGAACCTGCGGCTCTCGGGCTTCGGCGCGGAGTCGGCCGACCCGGAGATCCTCAAGCTCTTCAAAAAGGGCGCCGTAAAGCGCGATCATCTGTCGCGGGCCATCGACGCCTGCACGAAGTTCGGCGTGTCCGTCGGCGCCTCGATGGTGCTGGGCTACCCCGGCGAGAGCGAAGCCGCGATGCGCCGCACGATCGACTTCTACGCGGAAAAGATCCAGACCACGGCGTTCGAGTACTGGGAGACGTACGCCTGCCAGCCGCTGCCGGGCAGCGCGCTGTGGCATCAGGCGCTGGCGGCCGGCCGCGTGTCGCTCGACATGGACTTCTCGACCCTGCGGATCGACGCCGATACGAAGTACTTCGACTCGCCGTGGCATTACGACAACGAAGCGCACGTGCCGCGGGCGCGGTTCCTCGAAATCCTCCGCGAGTACGACCTGATCCGCGACGGACACTTCGTGAAGGACGTGGCCGAAGTAGACGCCCGGCCGCTGACCGACGTGTTCGTCCGCCAATACACCTGCGTACCCGACAATGTCGCCCGGCACATGACGGCCCAGGCGCTGCGAGCGTGGAAAGCCACGGACGGCCGCCCGATCGGCGTCTTCGGCGCGGGCCGCCACACGCGGAAGATCATCACGACGCTGCTCGATTCGCCTGTCGAGATCGCCGGCATCGCCGATGACGATCCCGTGCGGCACGGCGCGCCCCTGGGCCGCTGGAACGTCGTTCCGACGGACGATCTGCTCGCACAGCCGATCGGCGCGGTGCTGGTGTCGTCCGATGCGCACCAGGACAAACTGCTGGCGCGCCTGCGACCCGCGGCCGACCAGCGCGACCTGCAACTGATTTCGATCTACGAAGCCGAGGAGCTAAGCCGGCGCAAGGCCACAGCCCGCGAGATGGACGGCGAAGTCACGCACATCGTCGGGGCGTATCGCTAAGCGCGCGGCGCGGTCGCAAGGGCGAAAGGCGTTCATGCGGAAGATCGGTTTCATCCAGGCCCAGGGCAACGACGCCCGCAGCTACGGCATTCCGCTGTGCTTCGGATACGTCGCGTCCGTGCTGAAGCACGAGTGGGATCAGCCGTTCGAACACCGCATCACCTCCGAGCCGTACGACCTGATCGACTTCCAGCCCGACGTGATCGGCATCGGCTCGGTCACCAGTTGCTTCTGGCAGGTGCACGAGTTCGCCGCGCTCTTTCGCGAGAAGCTGCCGGATACGAAACTCGTGCTCGGCGGCCACCACATCAGCGCCCTGGCGCAGAAGCTGCCGCGCGCCATCGACGTCGGCGTGCTCGGCGAGGGCGAGGACACGTTTCTGGATCTGATGCGGCGGTTCGAGCCCGGCCGCGGCTGGAAGTACGAGACGCTCGGCGCGATCCCCGGCATCTGCTACCACGGCCGACTGGGCAACGTGCTGCTCAGCGACAAGCGCGTGCCGCGGCAGGACCTCGACACGCTTCCGTTTCCGCTGCGCACGGTCAACCCCAGCCGCCCGGACGAAGCGATCATCTTCACCTCGCGCGGCTGCCCGTTCCGCTGCACGTACTGCTCGACGCAGGAGTACTGGGAACGATTCCGGCGCTTCAGCGCCGCGTACGTGGTGCGCGAACTGGAGCACATCGTCGAGCAATCTCCGGACGTGCGCTCGGTTTACATCCTCGACGACCTCTACGTGGCCGACCGCCGCCGTCTGCGCGAGATGGCCGCGCTGATCGACAAGACCGGGCTGAGTCGCCGACTCAGCTTTCACGGCTTCGTGCGGTCCAACCTGGTCGATTCCGAGCTCTGCGCGCTGCTCAAGACGATGAACGTCAGCGCCATCCGCTTCGGTGCGGAGAGCGGCAGCGATCGCGTCCTGCAGATGATGGAGCGCGGCGGCAAGTGCTCGGTCGCGACCCATCAGCGGGCCGTCGACCTGGCGCACGCCCACGGCATGAAGTGCGGCGCGAGCTTCATGCTCGGCTTCCCCGGCGAGACGCTCGACGATCTGCACCAGACCCTGGAATTCATCCGCAGCAACGAAGACCGCATGTTCGTCGAGGGTTTCTACCTGACGGTGCCGCTGCCGGGCACCGAGCTGTGGGCGGACGCGCGGCAGCGCGGCCTGGTCCACGACGACATGGACTGGCGCAAGCTGAATCTCTCGTTCCAGAACCCGGACTTCGACTGGGACAACTTCCTGTACCTCAACGAAGACCGCGTTCCGCGCGATCAGTTCGTGAAGGCCGTCCTGGAGAGCGGCATCGTCTCCGGCGCGTCCGCGTGGCGCGGCGGGAGCAATCGCTATCCGAATCTCGCCGTCGAACGCATCGTCACGGTGCTCGAACAACTGGCCGCCGGCGGGGCGCGGCGGGTGGCGCTCTGGGGCGCGGGCGAGCACACCCGCCGGGTGAAGGACCACCTGGGTGATGCGCCCGTCCAGATCGTCGGCCTGATCGACGACAACCCCCACCTGCACGACACCCACGTAGGCCCCTATCGCGTGCTCTCCGCCGATGCGGCGATCGCCGGCGGCCTGGACGCGGTCGTGATATCGACGGATCGGGCGGAATCGCGCTTATGGGAGCGGCGGGCGATCTTCGAACGTCGCGGCGTGGCGGTGCGGCGGTTGTACGGGTCTGAAGCGGCCCGCGAAGAGCTCTGCCAGACGGCGTAAGCGCCGTGGCCGCCGCGCGCCGCTCGCGAGTCGATCCGTGTGGACGCCCCCCTTCGCCGGCAGACTCAGATCAGCTCGACCTGCCAATAATCCAGATCGATCGGGGTCGCGCGGCCGAAGATGGTGACGATCACGCGCACGCGGCCCTTCTGCGTGTCGATCTCGTCGACCACGCCTTCGAAGTTCTCGAACGGGCCTTCGCGAACCTTGATCTTGTCGCCCTTCTTGAAGTTCAGATTCGCCAGCGCGGGCGTATCGTCGGGCTTGACGGTCGCGGCCAGCATCTTTTCCGCGTCGGGCAGCGGCATGGGCGAAGGCTTTCCGCCGGAGCCGATGAAATCGCCGACGCCGGTGGTTTCCTTAATCATGAACCAGACGTTTTCGGGGATGCTGCCGTCCGCCTCGGTCGCCATTTCGACAAAGACGTAGCCGGGGTAGAGCTTGCGGTGATACACGCGGGCGCTGCCGCCCTTCATGCGCTTCTCGCGCTGCGTGGGCACGAGAATGCGCCCGACGTTCTTGTCGAGTTGCTCGATCTTGACCTTGCGCTCCAGGCTGTCGCGCACCTGGTCTTCTTTGTTGGACGCGACTTTCAGCACGTACCAGTGCATGCCGGGTCGTACGGTGTGTTCACCCAGTTCAGTCATTCGTGTGGCGACTCGCAGGGTTTCCGGGTTGTCGGCAGCCGGGCGGCCGTGCACCGGCCCGCCCCGGCATCGGGTGCTGGCGACGTGCGACGCGACCGCGTCAACTGCTCGATCCAAATATGCCCGACAGCAGGTCGACGCGCAGCACGCCGATCACGCTGAAGAAAAGGATGAAGAGAATATCGACGATGAACAGAAAAAACGCCAGCACGAACACCGTGACGATCACGACGCGCGTGGCGCCCATCACCTCGCGGCGGCTGGACCAGTTGACCTTCTTCATCTCGCCTTCGGTGGCGACCATGAACTCGACCACCGAACGCTTCCGGCCGATCAGCCAGAAGATCACGATCGCCGAGACCACCAGCAGCACGACCGCCGCAGCGGCCTGTGCGATCTGCAGCCCGACCTGCGAGAACTCGAAACGGGACAACTGCTCGTTCACGAAGAAGACGCCGCCGACCGCGATGACCGCGGCGCCGGCCGCGCTGCTCCAGCGAACCCACGAGCCCTGACCGGGCTTGTAGAGCGCAAACGGAGAGCCGCCGGCCGCCGGCGCGACTACGCTCGCTCCGCCGCCGCCGCGAGCGCCGGAATCGTCGCGCCCTCCGCGATCCTTTTCGCCGCTCGATTCGTCCATCGGGGACTCCGGCGGGTTCTCAAGCGCTGCGCCCGCGTTGTGACTTTGCTTGGCCATACTATGCTCTGTGCCGGGCGCGCCGCCCGCCGGTTTTCATGGTGTGCGGCTGCGCCACGGCTCGTACAGGAGCGGAGGGACTCGAACCCCCAACCGCTGGTTTTGGAAACCAGTGCTCTACCAATTGAGCTACGCTCCTCCGAAAGTGTCGCGCCGCCCGCCGCGCTGCCCGGGGGTGGCCCGGAAGCGTCGAGGCCGCGCGCTACTTCCGCTTGATCTTATGCTCCGTGCGCTTGCGAAGGCGCGGGCTGTACTTCTTGAGCGTCAGCTTGGGCGTGCCGCCCTGCACGTTGACCTCGGTGCGATAGTTCAGATCGCCTGTCTCCGTGCATTGCAGCCAGACCCACTCTCGCTTCTGTGCCTTGGCCATGAGAGAATTCCTAGTAGCGAGTCGCCCGTCGCGAATGGGGGCCCGTCGGCGCCGTCTTCAATTCGCTCGTCGCCATTCGCCATCCGCTATTCGAGAATCTTCGTCACCACGCCCGAGCCGACGGTGCGGCCGCCCTCGCGAATCGCGAAGCGCAGACCGTCTTCCATCGCGATCGGGCTGATGATCTGCACCTTCATCTGGATGTTGTCGCCCGGCATGCACATCTCGGCCTTGCCGCCGTCGCGGGCCTGCAGCTCCAGGATCGAGCCGGTCACGTCCGTCGTACGGAAGTAGAACTGCGGACGATAGTTCGGGAAGAACGGCGTGTGCCGGCCGCCTTCCTCCTTCGTCAGCACGTACACCTCGCCCATGAACGTGGTGTGCGGCGGGATCGAGTTAAGCTTCGCCAGCACCTGGCCGCGCTCCAGCTCGTCCTTCTCGACGCCGCGCAGCAGCAGACCGACGTTCTCGCCGGCGCGACCCTCGTCGAGCGTCTTGTTGAACATCTCGACGCCGGTCACGACGCACTTGCGATCCTTGGGCGCGCCCAGGCCGACGATCTGCACTTCCTCGCCGACCTTGATGCGGCCGCGCTCGATGCGGCCCGTGCCGACCGTGCCGCGGCCCTTGATGCTGAACACGTCTTCGATCGGCATCAGGAACGGCTTGTCTTCCTCGCGGACCGGCTCGGGGATGTCCTTGTCGAGCGCGTCCAGCAGCTCGATCACGGTCTTCATCTTGGCTTCGTTCTTCTCGGCGGCGCCCTGCAGGGCCTGCGTGGCCGAGCCGCGCACCACCGTGGCGTTGTCGCCGTCGAACTCGTACTTGCTGAGCAGCTCGCGGATTTCCATCTCGACCAGGTCGAGCAGCTCCGGATCGTCGATCAGGTCGACCTTGTTCAGGAAAACGACCAGCTTCGGCACGTTCACCTGACGCGCCAGCAGCACGTGTTCGCGCGTCTGCGGCATCGGGCCGTCCGCCGCGCTGACCACCAGAATCGCGCCGTCCATCTGGGCGGCGCCCGTGATCATGTTCTTCACGTAGTCGGCGTGGCCCGGACAGTCGATGTGGGCGTAGTGCCGCTTCGAGGTTTCATATTCGACGTGCGCGGTTGCGATCGTCACGATCTTGGTCGGGTCGCGGCGGCCGTCCTTTTCAGACGCCTTCGCGATCTGATCGTACGACTTGAACTCGCCGATGCCACGCGCCGCGCAAACCGCCGTCAGAGCGGCGGTAAGGGTCGTCTTGCCGTGGTCGATGTGCCCGATCGTGCCGACGTTCACGTGCGGCTTGTTACGCTCAAAAACACCCTTGGCCATTCATCACTCTCCACTCAACACCCGGGCACCCGCGCGACCGGGCCACCTGTACCGGTGACGCACCGTTTCCGTTTCTTACCGATCCGGGTCCAGACGCCGATCCGCCGCATTCGCACAGCTGCTGATGGGGCTTGAACCCATGACCTCGTCCTTACCAAGGACGCGCTCTACCACTGAGCTACAGCA
>CAZVWB010000034.1:0-55992 GCA_964631045.1 uncultured Planctomycetales bacterium | reverse complement strand
TGTGAGCGCCGATCCACGGAAATGGTGGACGGCGTTGGGTGCCATGCCGACGGCTGTTCGCGTCGGCATGCGAAAGGCGCTGGGGCGCGATCGTTGAGGGCGCGGTGCGTTTCCCAACACATTGACGCGTCCCTCCTGAATCCCACGG
This sequence comes from uncultured Planctomycetales bacterium, assembly GCA_964631045.1. Lineage (GTDB taxonomy): Bacteria > Planctomycetota > Phycisphaerae > UBA1845 > Fen-1342 > CAZVWB01. Next base: position 55,844 of record CAZVWB010000034.1, on the reverse strand, counting down.
CGACTTCGTGGGACACCCATCGCACCCCGCTGCGCGACGCGAACCGCTGGGGCGATAGGGGTCCAGTCCGTAATCGTACAACAACCGCAGGATCGAGCGTGGGACGAGTTGAGTTCAAATCGCAAGAAATTCGGCAGGGGCCGGGGCGGCGCGACCGATCCAGCCGCCGCTGCCGGCGGTGCGGGTAGGAAACCCGCGAAGACGGACACCGGTCTTCAGACCGGTGCCACACACAGACACCGGTCGGATAGCCGGCGGCATCCGGGTGCTCGCGTGAAACAAGCTTTGGCAACAGCATGTACGCGGGCCGCGCCGCGGTGTAGTCACGCGCTGGGCGCACTGGGCAAGTTCTGACACTCCGGCGGCGGCCGCGGGCCGCGCGGGCGGAACCGCGGGCAGTCAGTCCTGCTCGTACGCCTCGCGTTCAAACGGATTCTCGGCGTAACCGTTGCCCCCGCAGAGCCAGATCCAGATGCTCACGAGCACGTAGGCCGGAATGAACAACGGTCCCCAGCGTTCGGCCTGCCGCACGTGGACGCGCTCGTGCTTCCGCGACCAATTCAGCGTGGAGCGGTCGGTCGCGATGACGACGTGCCCCAGCGTCATCGCCGCGGCCCCGCCCGGCAGGAGCGTGCAGTAACGCAGGAACAGGCGCACCGCGCCGCCATAGACTTCGAGCACACCCGTGTGCCAGCGGACGCCGCCGCCGGTCAGCAGCGCCGGCACGATGAAGAGAAGTCCCACCAGGGTGGTCGGCGCCGCCCAGGCGTATGCGAGCAGCGTCAGCAGCCGCGCGCGGTACACTGCCCACCACGGCGGTCCGGCCGGTCGCGGCAGTCGCGGGCGGAAGGGCGAGGGCTGCGACTCGCCGTCAGCGGGAGACTTCCACATGCGGGCGCACATGACGGCACTTACCCTGGCGGCGACGTTGATTCCCGGGCACGGCTGCGACGGTCCGCGGCCAGTCCCGTCGCCGCCCACGCCGCCGGCGGATCGAATGTACCGCCTTCCGTTCCCGGCGCGAATGACTGCGATCGTCGGGCAGGGCAACTTCGGGGTCTTCGGCCTCGGCAGCCACGTCGGCGAATACGCGATCGACTTCGTCATGCCGGTCGACACGCCGATTCTGGCGGCGCGCGGCGGCCGGGTCGTGGATGTAATGGGCGACTGCCCCGACGTGAATTGCCCGCTGGACCCGGATGCGTGCTGCGGCAACTACGTCGCGATTCGTCATGATGACAGGTCGCTGGCGATCTACTACCACCTGCGACAGAACGGGCCTTGCGTAGCGGTCGGCACGAAGGTCGCGCAGGGCGACGTGATCGGCCGGTCGGGCAACACCGGCTACAGCCTTGGGCCGCATCTGCACTTTGCGGTGTTCGCCGCGGAGCCGCACACCACTCCCGATCAGGGCACGGACGGGAGCATCCTGGTGCAATTCGAAGATGTACCCGGCGACGGCGTGCCGCGCTTTCTGCAATACGTCACCTCCGGCAACGTCGTTGGCGTCGATCACTGTGCCGGGGCGGCACGCCGGGCCGATCGGTAGAACTCGGAGGGACCATCCGGCGACGGCCGGTATTCACCGGGAGCGCGTCGGGCCGCTCGCACTGCCCGCCCGTTGCCGTTCATCGGATCCCCGCCAGCTTCTTTTGTTAAGAAAGTCGCAGCTTAGTCCGCCCCCGCGGCGGCCGCGCAGCGTCGCGCGCCGTCTTCACAATCAGGCATGCGCAGCGCGATTTCTGCTGATCGTTCTTTTTGAGGCGGAAATCCTGCGAAATGCCTGGGTCTGACGCTCCTCGATTCACGCCCGCGAGCGTAGCACCGAGCATCTACACGCGGGACGCCGGCGGCCGGCGCGCAGCGCCGCGCCGCCGGAAGCCTGAATCGCTGCGCAGCGTCGTCACTTCTTCGGCCGGGTGATCGCCGCGGGCTGCACCGCAGCCGGCGGCGCGCAGTTTCTGGTCTCACCACCGTTCCGGCGCAGGGCGTCCGCGCCGGCTGTTCGTCGTGCGAGCGGGCTTCGCGCCTGGTCGCCGCCTATCCTCATTTCTCTGGCCTGCGGCCAGAAGGAGAATCACCATGTCTTCCGTTCCAGGATCGTGTTCGGGCTCGCCGCCGCGGCGGCCGCGGAAGTGGCTCCCGGCGGCGCTCGCGCTGGCCTCGGCCGCGGCGCTCTTCGTCGTCGCCACGCTACCCCCCCGCGTCGATGCGTGCGGCGGCGCGCCGCCGCCGCCGATGTGCGGGCGCTCTACTGTGCTCGTCAAGACGGTGCCGTTCGTCGTGATCGCGGCGCCGGCCGGGACGACGGTGTTCATTCCGGTGCGCGTGATCATCTCGGCCGCGCCGGCCGGGGCCTGTCCGCCGACGGTCAACACCACCGTCACCTTGAACATGATCTGTTTCCCGCCGCCGCCGCCGCCGGGCGGTGTCGGCGTCGTCGTCATCCCGACGCCCGTACCGGGCACATACAACGCCGTGGTGCCGATCTTCGTGCCGCCGGGTCCGCCGATTCGCTTCTGCCCGATTGTGGGCCGCGCGGACACGCTCTGGGGTGACGGCGTCGTGACGACCGGGCGCGGCGACACGGTGCTGTGCGTCGTCGAGGCCTCGCCGATCGATCCGACGGTGCCGCGCTTGGATCTCGAACTGCTCACGCCGGCGATGCAGGAAGCCCACCCGGGCGACCAGCGCATCCATACGCTGCGGCTGACCAACAACGACCCGACGAATTCGGTCGACGTGACTCTGTCTGCGACTTCGAACCAGGCCTCGCGACTGCCCGACTTCGCGCCGCCGCCGCCGCTGGGCTCCGGCGACGGTGCGTTCTCGATCTCAGACCCCGGTGCGGGCGACAACTTTCCGCTGGCGTGGGGCGAAGATCTTCTGCCCGATCCGGTGGGATCAGACAACTACGTGATCGACGACGGAACCGGAGAGCGCAACATCGGCCTGAACCCCGGCGGTGCGATCATCTGGCTCAATCAGTTCAACGTGATCGCCGGGCAGGAGGTTATCGATCGCGTCAGCGTCGCCTATGGCGTCGGCGTCAACGGCAAGCAGGTCAGCGTCATGCTGTACGACGACCCGAATAACGACGGCAACCCCAATGACGCGGTTCTCCTTACGCGGGCCGATGCGCGGGCCGCGAACGCCGGCACGGACGTCTTCAATGAGATCAAGGTCACCCCGACCGAAGTCGGCGGCGTAGGCGAGAGCTTCTTCGTCGGCGTCGTGATGCAGGACACCGTGTTCCCGGCGGAGCGGCCGGCCCGCCAGGACTCCACCAGCGATGCCGGTCGCTCCTGGGTCGCCGGCGACTCCGTCGTATGCAACGGCAACATCATCACGCTGACGGCCAACAGCCTGCCGCCGGCGCTGATCGGCGCGTTCGGTTTGGCGGGCAACTGGATGATCCGTGCTCATGGCGCGTCGTCATACCCCAAGATTCCGTGTCTGGATCTGCCGCCGGACCCGATGGCGTTCCTGCCGCCCACGATCACGCGCAGCATCACGCTCTGCCCGGGCGAGTCGCGGATCATCAACGTCGCGACCCGCTCCTGGCCGATGTGTGCCGATGGGTCGTGCAGCGAGCAGACCATCCGCGCGGACGGCGTCTTCGCGAGCGGCGATCCGGGCCTGGCCTGCGTCGGAATGGTGATGCAGGCCTCGATCGGGGTGCCGCCGGAGTACGATTGCCGCGATGCCGGCGTCGCGTGCCAGGCGGCGCCGCAGCCGCCATTCGCGATTCAGTTCTTCGGCGTCATGCCGACGCACAACATCCACGCACACACGTTCGTGCAGAATTCGCAGATCGTGCCGCTCGACGCGCCGGTGCTGCAACCGCAGCCGCCGACGATCCAGATGCTCGGGCCGCAATTCGGCCGCATCGGCGTCGTGCACGTCGCGCAGCCGGAGCCGCTCGAGACCGACAGCTTCTTCGACGTTTTCTTCGAGCTGCACATCGCACCGAAGACGCCGCTGATCGAGACGGAGTTGGTCGAGCTTCATCTGCACAGCGCCGCGCCGGCCCTGGGCGACTACTACTTCCACGTCAATGCCCGCAGCCGCGTCACCGGTGTGGGCATTCCGCCCACGCTCGATTCGTTCTTCGACGTGTTCTACGCCGTCAGCCTCGACGGGCTAAGCGCCGGCGGCGCGATTCACCGTCGCGCGCAGATTCTGCCGGGCACCATCACGCTGTTGCCGACCAGCCCGAATTCGTTCCGCGGCACGTTCCGCGCGATCTTCCCGTTCACCAGCGGCCTGCCGCCGGTCGTCGAGGCGGTGCGGCTGACGATCGATCCGCAAGGCACCGCGATGGGTGTCCCGAACGGCCCGATCGTGCCGGTCACCGGCGCGTGTTGCCTGAGCGATGGCCAGTGCGTAATCGTCGCCGCGCAGAAGTGCCTTGATCTGGGCGGTTCCTTCGCGGGCGGCGGCACGACCTGCGCAGCCTGCGCTCCGTCCAACGACCTGTGCGCGGATCGCGTCGGCATCGCCATCGAGGAGATCGTCAACGGCAGCACGCTGCAATCGACGCTCGACCAGAATGCGGTCGATGCCGGCGTTTGCAACAACGTGACCGTCGGCGCGGGCGGCGTCTGGTATAGCCTGACCGGCATCGGTCACCAGCTCCAGGCGACGATGTGCTCGACGCTGGACGTGTTCGACTCGCAGATCACGATTTTCTGCGGCGACTGCGACAATCTCGTCTGCGTCAGCGCCGACGATGACGGTTGCGGGGCGCCGGCGTCGGCCAACGTCTCGCAAACGACATGGTGCGCCGCGAAGGGTGTCGAGTACCTGATCCTCGTGCACAACTTCCCGGGCAACCAGGGCGGCAACTTCACGCTGCAGGTTGTCGATCTGGGACCGACCTGCACGCCGGACGTAATCTGCCCGGGCGCCGGCTGCCCGGGCGAGCGCGGCGACGCCAACTGCGACGGCCTTGTCGACTTCTTCGACATCGATGCGTTCCTGCAAGCGCTGTTTGATCCGACGGGCTACGCCGCGACGTTCTGCGGCGGATCGAACTGCGCGGTGGACGTGGATTGCTCGGGCGGCGTCGACTTCTTCGACATCGACGCGTTCCTGGCGTGCCTCTTCAGCGCCTGCCCGCCGTGCCCATAGGTGGCGAACATATGCCCGGGCGGCGAGCTTCGCCGCCCGGGCGCCGCGTTTATGAAGCGATCGTCGCCTGGCGGCGACGCAGCGTTGGCCTTAAGCGCGCTAACCGCCGCGCCAAGGACCTCTCAAACGCCCGCCGGCGGTGAGCCGATTCTCTGCGGCCTGTGAGTCGTCGCCCGTCAGTGTTGTGCGCGCCTGCGAGTTGTTAGGGCGGCTCGCAGCGGGGTCGGGACGCGTTCTCGCCAGCTGCGGAGCGGCGTGCGCGCGGCAACACGTCCCGGTCATGTTGACTGAAGAGTCATTACGCAACATTTCCAGGAGGAAAGTCCAATGAGTCGTTCTGGCTCCGCAGTTATCACTTGTGTTGTTTCAGACTCCGGCGCAGTGGCGACAACTTCGGTACGGCGCATAGAGCGCCCGATCCGGACCGGTCGATCTGGTTGGTCCGCGCTCGTCGCGGTCGCCGGGGCGCTCGGGCTGGCAACTCGCGCCGCCGTCGCGCAACCCTGCGACCTCGGTTGGGCGCCGGGCTTCGCCATGCCTGGGATCGCGGACCCGGACGGCCCGGACCTCCGCGCAACCGCGCAATCGATGGTGGTCTTTGACGATGGCGCCGGACCGGCGCTGTATGTCGGCGGCGCCTTCCGGATTCCGGGCGTTCGCGTCGGCGCTACCACCGAGACGGGCGTCGCCAAGTGGGACGGCTATCGGTGGACGCTGCTCCCGCGACTGGTCGGCTTCGCACCGCTGTGCTCAAAGCCGCGTGTGGCAGCGCTGATCGCTTTCGATGAAGACGGCGACGGTCCGAATCCGCCGCACCTGTACGCCGGTGGGTACTTTCAGGTTGAGGGCGGCCCGCCGGGTGTCAACGTCGCCGTCGCGCGGTGGAACGGAACCGCTTGGGAAGTAGTCGGAGGCGGGCTCGACCACACCCCGAACGTCACATGCGCGCCGTGGATCAGTTCGATGTGCGTCTACGACCCGGATGGCCCGGGGCTCGCCGAGCCGCTGCTGGTCGTAGGCGGCTTGTTCGACCGCGCTGGCGGCGTGGTAGTTTCCAACCTGGCCGCGTGGGACGGGGAGAACTGGAGCGATTTCGGCGGCGGCGCAAACGGGTGGGTACGCACGCTGCTCGAACGCGACGGGCATGTCTACGCCGGGGGAGAGTTTACTCAAGTTGGCCTCACACCGGCGACGCGTGTGGCACAGTGGACGGGCGGAGGCTGGTCGCCGCTGGGCGTCGGACTCAACGACAGCGTAACCGTGCTTGAATTCTACCACGACAAACTGTATGCCGGCGGTGAGTTCACGCGCCCAGGTGTGGGCGCCACGGTCTTGAATCGCGTTGCGCGGTGGGATCCGATCGTAGGGGAGTGGCTGCCGCTGGCCACCGGAATCGAGTCCAATTCACCCGTGGTCCACGCGCTGAGGGTCTTCGGCGACGAGTTGTACGTCGGCGGGCACTTCTTGACCGCGGGAGGCGTCACTGCCAACGGCCTGGCGCGTTGGAACGACGGCGCCGGCCAGTGGTTCGATGTCGCCGGCGGAGTGGAGGGCGCCGACAACGTGTACGTACTTGAGATATGGGATAACGGGCACGGCGGCGGGCCGGCGCTCTACGTCGGCGGCGACTACCTGTCGCCCGGTCCGATCCAGTCCGTCTCGCTTGCGTCGTGGGATGGCGCGCGGTGGCACGCGCTTGGAAATGGGATTTGGCCCGCGTATGGGACGGGCAGCGCCGTTCCCGCCGCGATGATCACCTGGGACGATGGTCTGGGCGACGCCCTCTATGTCGGTGGACGGTTCATCAGCACAGGCCCCATCCTGGCGAACGGCGTCTCGCGGTGGCACAGCGGTGCATGGAGCGCGCTGGGGTCCGGTCTCCTCGGCAGCACGTCATATCAGGGCGCGCTGGCGTTCGCGAAAGATGGCGACGGCCCCGCAACGAACCTGTACGCCGGCGGAACGTTTCTCACGGCCGGAGGGGTGACAGCAAATCACGTCGCCCGTTGGGATGGCGAGGCGTGGTCGCCGCTGGGTACGGGAATGAACAACAGCGTCTATGCTCTGGCATGGTACCAGAACGCTCTCTATGCGGGTGGGCTCTTCACAAACGCCGGCGGTGTGCCGGTTTCGCGTATCGCGCGCTGGGACGGCGAAGAGTGGGCGGACGTGGGCGGGGGAGTTACGTGGGTGGGGCAGACGCCGTGGGTAAGCGAACTGAAGGTATGGGACGAAGACGGCGATGGACCCGGCGCCGCATCGCTCTACGTCGGCGGCCACTTCCGCACGGTCGGCGGGCTCACCGTGTATAGCATCGCACGCTGGGATGGGGAGCACTGGCACGAACTGCCGAACATCTTCCACAACACGCTGGCCAATCTCGCCGTCACCGCCATGACGCTGCACAACGACGGCGGTGGAACCGACCTGTATGTTGCGTACTACAGCGATGGCGGAGCCGGGAGCACGACGTATCTGACACGCTGGACAGGCAGCGCGGCGGACCCCCGCGGGCTCGGCCCCTATCCTGGGCTCAGTCCTCCGGACATGATCTCGATTACCGACGCCGGGGGGCCGGCGCTCTGCGCAGCCTTCGGCGGGCCGATCGGCCCGGACGGAGCGCAGGTTTCCTCGCCGGCGCGCTTCCGCAACGGAGAGTGGTCTGGACTGATTGGCGGTTGCGACTATCTCGTCCATTCGCTCGGCAGTCTCGAGAACGCCGACGGCGCGACGCTCTTCGTCGGCGGCGAATTCAACAACGCCGGGAACACGTTGTCGCACCACTTCGCGGCGTATGGTTTGGCCGGGCCGATCGTGATCGTCGAGCCGCCCACCGATCAGTTCGCCTGCCCTGGCGCCGCTGCGCAATTCGTCGTGACGGCCAGCGGCGGCGGGCTGTCGTATGCATGGCGACGCAACGGTGTGCCGCTCGCCGACGGCGGCAACATCTCCGGCGCGAGCACGCGCGTGTTGCGACTCGACCCGGCCGAAACGGCTGATGAGGGGGAGTACGATGTGGTGATCTCTCAGCCGTGCGGTGAGCAGACCAGTCCATCGGCAACGCTGACGATCCTGTCGGCGCCGGTGGTGGTCGAGTCGCCAGTCGGGCTCACGCGCTATGAAGGTGAGACGGCGAACTTCGCCGCGACCGTAAGCGGTTCCCCGCCGCCGACGCTTGTGTGGCTTCACGATGATGTGCCGCTCGTCGACGATGGTCGCGTCGTGGGCGCGACCACCAGCACGCTGACGATCGCGGGTGTAGTCGCCGCCGACGCGGGAGCTTACCGACTGGTTGCGGGAAACAACTGCGGTCAGACGAGTAGCCCCATCGCAGCCCTGACTGTCGAACCGTCTCCCTGTGGGATCGCAGAAGTAATCGAGTGGAACTCCGAGGATCCTGCCAATGGCGATCATTTTGGCGTCGCCGTGGCGACGAGCGGCGATTGGGCCGTCGTCGGTGCGGACGGCGACGACGAGCGCGCCGCGGGTGCCGGTGCCGCGTATGTGTTCCAGTTGATCGCCGGACATTGGATGCAGGTCGCCAAACTGACGGCCTCAGACGCGGCTTCGAGCGACCTGTTTGGATTCTCCGTGGCCATCGCCGGCGATACGCTGGTGATCGGCGCCCGTGGCGACGACGACCGAGGCCCCAACGCGGGCAGCGCGTATGTGTTCGAGAACGTCGCCGGGGTGTGGACGCAGACGGCAAAACTGCTGGCTGCCGATGGCACGGGAGGCGACGCTCTTGGCTGGGCGGTCGCGCTTGCCGGCGACACGATCTTTGTCGGCGCGCCGCAGGATGACGATCTCGACGCTTCTGCCGGCGCGGTCTATGTCTTCCGCCGCACCCTCGGTACCTGGTCGCAGGCCGACAAGTTGCTCGCGGTCGGCACACCAGTCAGTCGGGTCTACGGCGAGGCTCTCTCGGTGGCGGGTCAGCGCTTGCTCGTCGGAGCGCGAGGCACGGCCAATCCGGGCGGTGCAACCGGCGCGGGATTCCTCCTCGACGAGTCGGGCGGTGAGTGGACACAGGTCGCGCGGCTAACGTCGGCGGACGCCAGTGGAAACGAAATCGGCTCCGCCGCCGCGTTGGCCGGCGATACGGCTGTGCTCGGTGCTCGATCCTCCGCGCCGGGCGGCGTTTCCTCCGGCGCTGCGTATGTCTTCACGCGCAACGCTGACGGCACCTGGAGTGAGGCACAGCGCTTAACCCCGTCCGACAGCGGGTCGAGCGATGAATTCGGGAGCGCCGTCGCCATTGTGGGAAATCGGATTGTTGTCGGCGGCCCGTTTTACGACTTGCCCGGCTCGAACGCGGGCGCGGTCTACGTATTCGACGCGACTGACGGCTTCTGGAGCGAGACGACCGTCCTGCAAGGCTCCGACATCACGGGCGGAGAAGGCTTTGGCCAGGCGATCGCGGCGAGTGGCGACACATTGCTCATCGGAGCGGACTTCGGACGCAGCCCGGGCGGCGCCACCGGCGGGTCGATCTACCAGTTTGATCTGCGGAGCGGCGACCCGATCATCGACCAGCCACCAGCAAACACGGCCGCTTGCGCCGGACGCGCGGCCACCCTGGCGGTGACGGCATCCGGACTGGGCCAGTTAGCGTACCTGTGGCGGAAGGACGGCGTCGCGCTCGTGGACGACGGTCGTATCAGCGGCGCGGCGACGGCGATCCTCAACATCGACCCGGTGCAGCCTGCGGACGCCGGTACATATGACGCCGTCGTCCTCAGCATCTGTGGGGCGGCGTACAGCGCGGTGGCCACGCTGACCGTCCATGACCGCGGCGACGCTAACTGCGACGGCCTTGTCGACTTCTTCGACATCGATGCGTTCCTGCAAGCGCTGTTTGATCCGACGGGCTACGCCGCGACGTTCTGCGGCGGATCGAACTGCGCCGCGGACATCGACTGCGACGGCGGCGTCGACTTCTTCGACATCGACCCGTTCCTGGCGTGCCTCTTCAGCGCCTGCCCGCCGTGTCCGTAGCCTCATCGGCCGCGATCGGTCGCAGTTCATCATCGGCCCCGTCGGCGCGATCCGAGCGGATCGCGCCGGCGGGGGCGCTTTTTGACCCCAGTCGCAACCACTTCGACCCCCGTTCTGCGGCGGACATCGCGGACCGGCATCCGTCAACGAGGAAATCGGCCCTGACATGTCCAAGCGCGTCAGGCATTCCGCTAATCACCTGTAGCCATTGAACAGGTCGAAATCGCCGCTGCGAACCGGTTCGCGGCAAAGGCGCGACGCCATGGCCGATAACTGAGCAGCATCAACACGCGAATCGGGTGCCGGGGCGCGGTGCGACAGGGCCGCAGCGCGGCATGCCAGTTTTCTCGCGGCCTGTGCGGGCCGCAGCACCGCTGTCAGAGCTTGTGCAGTAACTTAGCCTTTGCCGCAACAAGCTTCGCATCGATATGCTGCATGTCGCCACGCTCCGCAGCGACGCGGTGGGCGGCGACACGCTTCAAAGCGATGGGTCGCACGAGATCAAAGGAGTCGAGCACGTGACCACCCGACCGGCGGCGCGAATGATCCCCATGCTGCTCGCTGTTGCTGCAGCCGCACAGGTCTGCCGCGGTCAGTCGACATGGAGTGGCGGCGGCACCTCGAACAGTTGGTACGATCAGCAGAATTGGGTTCCGCTCGGTGTCCCGACTTCCGGCGCGGACATCGTGTTTGCCGGGTCTCTGCGGCTGACACCGGACACGGGCTTGTTTGGGCCGTACGTCGGGTCGCTCACGTTCGATAATACAGCAGGTCCGTTCGTTATCTACGGACTGGGGTCAACGAACGTCGAAGACGCGATCATCAACAACGATGCGGACGTTCAGACATTCAACAGCGCCATCACATGCGCGTCCGGCGTGGAGATTCGAGCCGCGGTCGGTCCGCTCACGTTCAACTGGCCGCTGTTCTATGGGAGCGCCCTCACCGTGAGCGGCGCGTCAGATGTTACGTTCAACGCCCTCGGCTACGCACCGCCCGGCCTCACTCTGGAGAAAGACGGCAGCGGGACGCTTCGGGTGAACGCGCCGATACAGAATTCGCCGTACGATGACGCGAGTATCGTTATCAACGAAGGCACGATCCGCCTCGGTTCGCACAACGTGCTCCCGGTCGGGCAGTTGACGTGCAACGGCGGCACGCTCGACATGAACGGCTATTCCGACACCCTCGGCGCCAGTGCGGGCACGGGCGGGACGGTGCATTTGCCCGGCAGCTCCGCACTGACGCTGACCCTTCCAGTCAGCGGTCCAGACTTGACGTGGCCCACTCAGTTCACCGGCGATAGCACGGCCAGCGTGACGTTCGACAAGGCGGCGAACTCCTTTACTGACCTGATTCTTAATCAAAGCAGCCCGTTTCCGGGGCAGTACCGCCTGAGTAACTGGGCATGGGTCAGAATCGAGGGCGACGATCGGCTTTCCAATGACGCCGATTTGGAAATCAACGGGAACGCGGTCCTCGCGCTCGGGTCGTCAACACAGACGGTCGATCAGGTTGTCCTTCAAGGACTGGCAATCACGGGCGATAATGGGGTCGGCACACTCAACGCGAACAGCTTTACGGTTGAGCGCGGATTCATCTCTGCGAATCTTGGCGGCCCCGGGGCGCTGACCAAGACGACATCCGGGCAGGTGCAATTCTATGTTCCAACAGCCGTGTACTCGGGTGGCACTTTTGTCGAGGACGGTGAACTGTGGGTTCAGATAGACGGCGGCCTGCCTGTTGGCGGTCCCGTCACGGTGAATTCGCCGGGTGTTCTGCGGTTTTACTTCTCGAGCGGCCCGATGACTGCCACGATCGGACTGGCCAGCGGCAACGGGGTCATCGAGGTTGAATCCAATCAAGATGAAACCGCCGTGCTTAACACATCCGGCGCCGGCTTCTGGGGCCCGCAGATCATCGGCACGGGCGATTTCCGCAAGATCGGCCCCGGAACACTTACGGTCAGCGGGTCGGATATGCGCCACACCGGCGGCGTAGTGGTCGCCGACGGCATACTCGTCCAATTGGGATCGATAATGGACCCAACGCGACTTCGGGTCGAAGGCGGGACTCTCGCGCAGAATACGTTTGACTGTTTGACGGAGCAGATAACGCTCGCTGGCGGCCAGATCTCCGGAGGAGACCTGTGGCCCTTAGAATCTCTGACTCTGGAATCCGGCATTGTTGGTTCTATCATCAAGGGATACATCGAGCTGATCAAGACAACACCGGGAACGGTGTCGTTGACCAGCGAAAACGACTACCAAAACGGCGCCAGATTGCTCGACGGGGTGCTCGAAGTCACAAACATACGCAATCTCAACATCAATGCTCACCCCTTGTACTTCGACGGCGGAACGCTGCGCGTACTCGGCATGACAGCGACGATTCGCTCAATTACCGTCGAGGACGGGGGTGGAAATCTGGAGTTGTTCGACACCTTCGATTCCCGGACGTCGATTGATGGGGCTGGAACACTCACGAAGTCCGGGCCGGGGCGGCTGTATCTGTATTCCGGCAGCACGTTCTCGCCGGGCGCATTGAACATCGCCGCGGGGGAAGTAGAGGTCCGGACTGCGAACGCCAGCGTTCCCGGCGCGATTGCGATCGCCGCGGGTGGGCTGCTTCACGTCGGCGCGGGATCGCTGATTGCCGCCGCGGCGATTACGAACAGCGGGGAGATCGATCTCGACACCGGCGCGCAGATCATTGCGCCGCTGACCAACGATGGTCAGGTCACGGCCGACGGCATCTTCGCCGGCCAGGTCGTGAACAACGCCGGCGGCCGCATTGCAAACACGCCGGGCAGCGACCTGACGTTTTCGTCGCCGTTGCTGCTTTCCAACGCCGGCGAAATCGTGGTGGTCGACGGCGAGTGCGACGTGGCCAGCCCAGTCCAGAATCTGTCGCCCGGCGGCCGGATCACGCTCGACGGTGCTTTAATGTTGCTCGACGGTCCGTTGACCAACGAAGGCGCACTCGCTTTCGCCGGCGGCAGCTCTCTTGTCATCGGCGATGTGGTGTCTTCCGGCAACGTCGTGGTGCAGTCGCAGGCGGTCGCCAACTTCTTCGACGACCTGACGCTGAGCGGGCCTGACTCAAACCTCGAGATTGAGATCGGCGGCACGACCCCCGGGGCCGGTCACGGCCGGCTCGTGGGTCTGAATGCGATCGCGCTCCCGCCATCGCTCACGCTGCGAATCGTCGACGGTTTCGTCCTGGCGCCGGGCAGTGCCTTCACCATCATCACCGGCAACGGCGTCACGGGCACGTTCAGCGACGTCACGTTCATCGGATTTCCCCAGGATCTGTCCGCGACGCTCGAATACGCGCCGACGTCGGTCACACTGCACATCGGTGATTTGCCGGTGGCGGACGTGGATGTCGGCGTGATCTACACGAAGATTCCCGGCCATCCGACGGCGGCGGTGCCGGGGCTGCGCGATCTGGGCGGCGCGCCCGTTGCGTCCGACTTCCGGACCATGACGAATCTCGCGGTCTCGCCGGACGGTTCACGCTGGATGCTGAGCGGCTCGTCGCAGCTCGGCTCATCGCTTGAGAACGTGCTGGTGCTCGGCAGCGGCGCGACCGGCAGCGCCTTCGCCCAGGAAGGTCAGCCGATCCCCGGCGGCGCGCCGGGCGAGCTCTACGACTTCTTCAGCACGGGCCTGGGTCGGTTCAACACGCAGAACCACTTCGCCTACGCGGCCCGGGCCCGCGGCGGGGTCGCCAGCGTGTTTCAGAAGGTGATCGTCTGGAACGGGGTGACCCAGACCATCGCCTTCCAGATGGGCGATTCGTACTACACGCTCCATGACTTGCCGCCGAACCCCAGCGGCGATGAACTGGTCGGCAACTCGGTCACCTCGATTCATCTACTCAACAGCGGCATCATCGGCTCGTACGACGCCACGGTACAGAACATCAACTCGTCGCGTCGCCCGGTGACGACCTATGACCGCGACCTGCACTTGCAAGTCGACGTGATCAGCCTGACGGCCCTCGGCGGCATCGGCAGCGCGACCTGGGGTGCGATCGAGAGCAACTCGTTCTATACGACGCCCGACGGGATGCACTGGATGGCCGAAGGCGATGTCAACGCACCTCCGACCAATCCACGCGTGCTCGTGCGCGATGGTGTGGCCGTGCTTCAGGAGAACGAGCCGGTCGCCGGTTCCGGATTGCTGCTGGGTGACATCAGCCAGTCCGTTCTGCTGGCCAACGGCGACTGGCTGGCCCGCGGCCGCGACAACAGCGGCACGGGCACCACACCTCCGGACTGGGCCGTGCGCAACGGCGTGCTGATTGCAATGACCGGCGATCCGGTCTTTGCGGGCGCGACGATCGACTGGGGCGACACGCTCTACGCCGTGGCCGGGAACACGGCGGGAGACTACCTGATCGCCGGCCGCAGCACGGGACCGGAAGCGTCCAACGACATGCTCGTGCTGAACGGCAGCCAGATCATCCTGCGCGAAGGCGATCCGGTCGATGTGGATGGCAACGGCAGTTTTGACGACAACGCGTTCATCGGCCGCGGCGTCAACACGCTGGCCTTTATGGCGACCAGCCTGCTGCACCTGACCGACTCCGGCGTCGTCTACGCCGTAGTTCACCTGCGCGATGCCGCCGGCAACGACCTGAACAGCAACCCGATCTCCGGCTTGCCGACGGCGTTCGTACGCATCGCGCTCGGCGCCGAGCCGCCGACGTGCCCGGGCGACCGCGGCGACGCCAACTGCGACGGGACGATCGACTTCTTCGACATCGACCCGTTCCTGCTCTCGCTGTTCAACCCGGCGGCCTACACCGCGGCCAACTGCGGCGGCAGCCTGTGCGCCGCGGACATCGACTGCAACGGCGGCGTC
Organism: uncultured Planctomycetales bacterium; assembly: GCA_964631045.1. Taxonomy (GTDB): domain Bacteria; phylum Planctomycetota; class Phycisphaerae; order UBA1845; family Fen-1342; genus CAZVWB01. The sequence goes on along the minus strand of CAZVWB010000034.1, from coordinate 40,842 downwards.
GACTTCTTCGACATCGACCCGTTCCTGGCCTGCCTCTTCAGCACCTGCCCGCCTTGCCCGTAAGCGGCAGGGAGGCATCGCCGCGGCGGCTGGTAGCTGGTCTTCAAGCGCCTCGCGCGGGCGCGCGACGCCGTTCGCCTTGACTTCTGTTTAGGAGCCATCTCGATGGCAGTGCGTCCAACGATCGTGTGTGTCGTGTCCTGGGTTGCGGTCGAGTTGTTCGCAGCCCCCGCCGTCGCGCAGCGTTCATCGGCAATCCAGTTGGGAGGCGCGGCGCCGGCCGCGGGTGATCGCTACGGCAGCGCCGTCGCGGTGGATGGCGATACGCTCGTGATTGGGGCTCCGGCGGACGATGTCGGCGAAAACGCGGATCAGGGCTCAGCCGACGTCTACCGCTGGACCAGCTCGGGCTGGACGCACGAGGCGACGCTGACGGCTGCCGATGGCGCGGGCGGGGACAGTTTTGGCGGCTCCGTGGCTGTGTCCGGCGACACGGTGATAGTCGGTGCACTTGCAGATGATGTCGGGCCGAATGCGAACGCCGGCTCGGCGTATGTGTTTGTGCGCACCGGCACAACCTGGTCCCAGCAAGCGCTGCTGCTCGCAGACTTCGGCACATCCGGCGACCAGTTCGGCTTTAGCGTGGCGGTGTACGGAAATACAGCAGTCGTCGGCGCGCCATTCGACCAGGTGGGTGCGGCCGTGAGTCAGGGCTCGGTCCATGTGTTCGTGCGCGTCGGCACAAGCTGGGCGCATCAGGCGCAACTGCTGGCAGCAGACGGAGCGGCTTCGGCCGACTTTGGCTACGCCGTCGCGATCTCGGCCGACACGGCGCTGGTCGGGGCCCGCGGACACCACGTGCTCCCGAACACCGATCGGGGTGCGGCATACGTGTTCACGCGCACGGGCAACATCTGGACGCAACAGGCTCAGTTGCTGGCGAGCGACGGGACGACGTTTGATCTTTTCGGCAGCGCTGTCGCGCTGGATGCGGACACGGCGGTGGTTGGGGCGATCTTCGACGATGTGGGGGCGAACACCAATCAGGGTTCGTCATACGTGTACGTGCGGTCCGGCGGCGTCTGGGCTGAGCAAGCCAAGCTCGTGGCCGCCGACGGGGCCGCCAGCGACCAGTTCGGCTATTCGGTGGCAGTTTCGAATGACACCGTGCTCGTGGGATCGATCCTCGATGACGTCGGCGCGGCGGTGGATCAGGGTTCCGCCTACGCGTTCGTTCGATCCGGCGTCGCCTGGACGCAGCAGGCCCAGATCGTCGGCCCGGGCGGCGCAGCCGCCGACCGGCTGGGCAGCGCCGTCGGCCTGTTCGGCGACACGGCCGTGCTCGGAGCCCCGACCGATGACGTGGGCGCCGCCGCGGACGGCGGCACGGCGTGGGTCTACTCGCGCGTCGGCAACAAGTGGATCGAACCCGACTTTCGGCTATTTGCCAGCGATGGCGCCATGGACAACTGGTTTGGCACGTCGGTTGCGATCTCCGGCGACACCATCGTTGTCGGCGCGGCGGGCCTTGCAAGCAGTGGAGCGTATGTCTTTGTGCGCACGAACGGGGTTTGGACGCAGCAGGCCAGCCTTACCCCGTTGGGCGGCCTGGAGAGCGACCGCTTCGGAGTTTCAGTCGCGATTTCGGGCGACACCGCGCTGGTCGGAGCCCTGGGCCACAACGACGGCGACGGCGCCGCGTACGTGTTCGTACGCGCCGGCTCGACGTGGTCCCAACAGCAGAAACTGAACTCCGAACCAACCGCCGGGGACAGGTTCGGCGTCGCGGTCGCGCTCTCCGGCGACACCGCTCTCGTCGGTGCGTTCAACGATGACGTGGGAGCGAGCGTCGATCAGGGATCTGCCCGCGTGTTCGTTCGGTCGGGCACAACGTGGACTTCGCAAGCTCAGCTCTTAGCACCCGACGGCCTCGCGGGCGACCAGTTTGGCTCGTACGTCGCCCTCGTCGGCGATACAGCGTTGATCGGCGCTCCACGGGACGAAGTTGACTCGGCCACGAACCGCGGGTCGGCGCACGTTTTCGTCCGATCCGGCGTGACGTGGTCGCACCAGGCGCAGCTCATCGCATCGGATGGCGAGGCCGGCGATGCATTCGGCCGGGTCGCGCTCTCGGGCGACACTGCAGTGATCGGCGCGCCCAACGACGATGTCGGCCCGAACGCCGTCCAGGGTTCGGCGTATGTGTTCGTTCGTTCCGGCGCAGCGTGGTCGGAGCAGGCCCAGCTTCTCGCCGCGGACGGTTCCGCCGGTGACCTCTTCGGGTTTTCCGTCGCGATCGCCGGCGACCGGGTGGTCGTGGGTGCGACCGACAACGACATCGGCGCAAACACGAACCAGGGCTCGGCCTACTTGTTTGCGCGGACCGGCACGCAGTGGATCCAGCAGCCGGCGCTGCTGGCCCCCGATGGAACGGCCATGGACGAACTCGGCGGCGCCGTCGCACTCGCGGGCGACACGCTCGCCGTAACCGCCGCGTTCGACACGGTCGCGGGCGTCGTGCGACAGGGATCTGGATACGTGTTCCAGTTCGCGCCCGAGGGCCACTCCGTCGTCGAAAACGAAACCCAAGTCCGCCTCTACGGATCATTCGAGGCCGCTTTGCCGCCGGCGCAGGATGGTGATGTTTTCTCGGCAACACCTGGAGCGTTTGCGACCGCCGGCACGGTAGACACGCTTTCCCGCGCGCTGCAACTGGATTCGCTCGGCCAGATTCACACCTCCCCCGCGTCCGTGGCGACACTGGGCGCCACTTCGTCGCTTAATGCCGCCGCCGGCCGGAGACTGGAGTTGCACGGAGCACTTCACGTTCTAACGGGTGCGACCGCCAGCGTGGCTGGCGAACCGTTCTATCTCTCCGGACGTGCAACCCTGACGACTCACGCCGGCGGCGCGCTCAACGCCAACACGCCGCGCGCAGTGTTGCACGGCGCGACGATCGTCGAAAGCGGCGCCGCCCTGTCGTTCGGCGGCGCCGTCGAGGCGCTCGGCGAACTCGGCGTCACGGGCGGATCGCTGAGTGCCGACGGACCGCTCGTAAACCGCGATAACTGGTCGCTGAGTGCAGCGACGATCAACGCGTCCGGCGGGCTGACGAATACGGATGAGATCACGTTCGCGGCCGGCGCGAGCCTCGTCAACGGTGCGACGCACAACTGTGGTTCGATCTCGATCGCTGCATCGGCCAGCGTCACCTTCGCGGACAACGTGATCAACAACGGCCAGATTCAAGTCAGTCCCGGTGGGCTGGCGACGTTTGAGGGCGAAGTCAGCGGGGCGGGAGCGTTCCCCGGCGGCGGGAGTGTCTCGATTACCGGGACACTCATGCCGGGCGCGAGCCCTGCCCAGGTCGTGTTCGGCGGCAGCCTGACGGTGGCGGCGTCATCCTCCACCGAGATCGAGATTGGAGGTCCGAGCCCTGGCAGCGAACATGACCAGCTTGTGGTCGGAGGGACCGCGGCGCTCAACGGCGCGCTGACGCTGAAGGGCATCAATAGCTTCGTGCCCAGTTCTGGGGCTTCCTTCACGATCATCGCGGCCGGCAGCGTGAGCGGAACGTTCTCCGAAGTCGATTTCGTCGGCTTCCCGACCGACGTATCCGCGACGCTCGAATACGCGCCGACGTCGGTCACACTGCACATCGGTGACTTGCCGGTGGCGGACGTGGATGTCGGCGTGATCTACACGAAGATTCCCGGCCATCCGACGGCGGCGGTGCCGGGGCTGCGCGATCTGGGCGGCGCGCCCGTTGCGTCCGACTTCCGGACCATGACGAATCTCGCGGTCTCGCCGGACGGTTCACGCTGGATGCTGAGCGGCTCGTCGCAGCTCGGCTCATCGCTTGAGAACGTGCTGGTGCTCGGCAGCGGCGCGACCGGCAGCGCCTTCGCCCAGGAAGGTCAGCCGATCCCCGGCGGCGCGCCGGGCGAGCTCTACGACTTCTTCAGCACGGGCCTGGGTCGGTTCAACACGCAGAACCACTTCGCCTACGCGGCCCGGGCCCGCGGCGGGGTCGCCAGCGTGTTTCAGAAGGTGATCGTCTGGAACGGGGTGACCCAGACCATCGCCTTCCAGATGGGCGATTCGTACTACACGCTCCATGACTTGCCGCCGAACCCCAGCGGCGATGAACTGGTCGGCAACTCGGTCACCTCGATTCATCTACTCAACAGCGGCATCATCGGCTCGTACGACGCCACGGTACAGAACATCAACTCGTCGCGTCGCCCGGTGACGACCTATGACCGCGACCTGCACTTGCAAGTCGACGTGATCAGCCTGACGGCCCTCGGCGGCATCGGCAGCGCGACCTGGGGTGCGATCGAGAGCAACTCGTTCTATACGACGCCCGACGGGATGCACTGGATGGCCGAAGGCGATGTCAACGCACCTCCGACCAATCCACGCGTGCTCGTGCGCGATGGTGTGGCCGTGCTTCAGGAGAACGAGCCGGTCGCCGGTTCCGGATTGCTGCTGGGTGACATCAGCCAGTCCGTTCTGCTGGCCAACGGCGACTGGCTGGCCCGCGGCCGCGACAACAGCGGCACGGGCACCACACCTCCGGACTGGGCCGTGCGCAACGGCGTGCTGATTGCAATGACCGGCGATCCGGTCTTTGCGGGCGCGACGATCGACTGGGGCGACACGCTCTACGCCGTGGCCGGGAACACGGCGGGAGACTACCTGATCGCCGGCCGCAGCACGGGACCGGAAGCGTCCAACGACATGCTCGTGCTGAACGGCAGCCAGATCATCCTGCGCGAAGGCGATCCGGTCGATGTGGATGGCAACGGCAGTTTTGACGACAACGCGTTCATCGGCCGCGGCGTCAACACGCTGGCCTTTATGGCGACCAGCCTGCTGCACCTGACCGACTCCGGCGTCGTCTACGCCGTAGTTCACCTGCGCGATGCCGCCGGCAACGACCTGAACAGCAACCCGATCTCCGGCTTGCCGACGGCGTTCGTACGCATCGCGCTCGGCGCCGAGCCGCCGACGTGCCCGGGCGACCGCGGCGACGCCAACTGCGACGGGACGATCGACTTCTTCGACATCGACCCGTTCCTGCTCTCGCTGTTCAACCCGGCGGCCTACACCGCGGCCAACTGCGGCGGCAGCCTCTGTGCCGCGGACATCGACTGCAACGGCGGCGTCGACTTCTTCGACATCGACCCGTTTCTGACGTGCCTCTTCAGCACCTGCCCGCCTTGCCCGTAAGCGGCAGGGAAGCGTCGCCGCGGCGACGCGTCTCGGGTGGGCCGCGGAGGATTGACTGACCGAGCGCGGGGGTCCGGCGGCGATCGCGAAGATCGCCGCCGGCCCGCGCGGCGGTCGCACCGCGGGTATAGTCACCGGCGTCATGGCCGAGGCATTTAGCGCCGAGCTGGTGTTGCGCGGGTACTGCGCCGGCCTGTTTCCGATGGCCGACCCGCGCGGCCGCATCGCGTGGTTCAGCCCCGATCCGCGCTGCATTTTCGAGTACGAGCGCTTCCACGTGCCGCGCACGCTGCGCCAGGTCGTGCGCCAACAGCGCTTCGAGATTCGGATCGACACCGCATTCGAGGACGTGATCCGCGCCTGCGGCGAGCGGCCCGAGGGCACCTGGATTTCGCCGCGAATCCTCAGCGTCTACGTGCAACTGCACCGCGCCGGCTTCGCCCACAGCGTCGAGTGCTGGAAGGACGGCGGCCTGGCCGGCGGGCTGTATGGCGTCGCGATCGGCGGCGCGTACTTCGGCGAGTCGATGTTCCACCGCGTCCGCGACGCCTCGAAAGTAGCGCTGGTCGCCTTGATGGAGCGGTTGAAGTCGCGCGGCTACACGCTCGTCGACACGCAGTGGCGCACGCCGCACCTGTCGCGCTTCGGGGTGGTCGAGATTCCGCGAGATGAATACCTGCGGCGGCTGGAAGCGGCGCTCGCCCTGCGATGCTCGTTTCGCGATCCGCCAGCCTGAGCGGACCGGTTCACGATCCCCCCGGAGCGCGTCGGCGGACGCTCGCCCGGCCCCAGCCTTACATTCGCTCGTCGCCAATCGCTATTCGCTATTCGCCGCTACCCCGCCGCGCGTCAGCTTGGTGAACGGCGGCAGGCTGAAGACGACGTTCTCGTCGGGCGCGGTAATTTCTTCCGTGCTCGCCACTCCGAGCGTGCGGAGGCGGCCGAGCACCAGTTGCACGATGTCCTCCGGCGCGCTCGCGCCCGACGTGACGCCCACCGCCCGCGCGCCGTGCACCCACGCCGGGTCGATCTCCTCGGGGCCGTCGATCAGATACGCCGCGACGCCGCGGGCCCGCGCCACGTCGGTCAGCCGGCGCGAGTTCGACGAGTTCTGCGACCCGACCACCAGCAGCACGTCGATGCGGTCGATCATGTCCTTCACCGCGTTCTGCCGGTTCTGCGTCGCGTAGCAGATGTCGTCGCTGGGGGGCAGTTCCAGATGCGGGAAGCGCTGCCGCAGGCGTTCGATCACCGCCCGCGTGTCGTCCTGGCTCAGCGTCGTCTGCGTCAGGATCACGCCGGGGCGGTCGGCGGGCCACTCCAGCCGCTCGGCGTCGCCGAGGTCTTGCACCAGCACCGATTGCTGCGGCGCCTGCCCGAGCGTGCCGATGACTTCGTCATGTCCGGCGTGCCCGATGAAGATGATGTGGAACCCGCGCTTGACGTAGCGCTTCACTTCGGCGTGAACCTTGGTGACCAGCGGGCAGGTCGCGTCGATCATCCGCAACTGCCTGGCCTGCGCATCGGCGTAGACCGACGGCGCCGAGCCGTGTGCGGAGAGAATCGCGATCGCGCCGTCCGGCACTTCGTTCAGCTCGTCCACGAAGACCGCGCCGCGCTCGCGAAGCCGCTGGACGACGTGCACGTTGTGCACGATCTCCTTGCGCACGTACACCGGCGCGCCATACGCCTCCAGCGCCAGCTCCACCACCTTGATGGCGCGCTCGACCCCGGCGCAAAAACCCCGCGGCTTGGCGATGATCGCATGCATTCCCGTGCGGCTCCGGCCCGAGACGACTCGCAGCGCTGACTCTCGCATGTTCAGCGGCGCTCATCCCGCGCGCCCGAGTATAGAGCGTGCGCGCCGGCCGCGGCAAACGCGACAATCAGGCAGGGCCGCCGCGAGCCGCCGGTCCGCCCGGCTTACTCGTCAGCCTTCGCGGCCCGATCGTCCGCGGCGCGGGCGCTGCGCCGCTGCTGTAACAGCCACGCCCGCAACTCCGCATCGCGATAAGCCGGCTCCCACGAATTGTGGTCCACACCGGGGTACAGCGTCATTCGCACCGCTTCGACCGGCGGCGCGGCGGTCTGCGCTTCGCGGATCGCCGCGACGACGTCGACCGTCTCGCGCACCGGCACGAGGCTGTCGGTCTCGCCATGGAACGCCCAAACGGGTAACGCGGCGACCCGCGGAGCGATCGTCTTCGGCCGGCCATATCCGCAGATCGGCGCGAGGCACGACCAGACATCCGGATGCCGCGCGCCGATCATCCACGCACCATGACCGCCCTGCGACAGTCCGGTCAGCGCGATGCGGTCTTCGTCGATGCGATAGTCGCGCCGCACCGCCGCCAGGATCGCCAGCACCAGGTCCTCGCACTCCCACCACTCGATCTTGTGCGTCGGCTTCTGCGGAAAGATGACGATCGCCGGCCACGCCCCCGGCTCCGCGCGAATCTGCGGCCCCAGGCCGACGCGCGTCGGCTTCTCGCCATCGTCGCCGCACTCGCCCGCGCCGTGCAGAAACACGATGCACGGCCACGCCGCCGACCGGTCGTACGCCTCCGGGACGTACACGGAATAGCGATGCTTCTCGCCCGCGAGCTTGATGCTCCGCTCCTGAAATCCGGTCTTGACGCGCCGGGGTTTGGACGGCTTCGACGCCGCCGGCCCGTCGTCGCGGTCGCCGCAGCCGCCGGTGGGCGACAATACGAGAAACACCGCGCACAGCATTCCGATCCAGCCCCGCGCCGCGCTCGCTGCGAACCTGTTCATGCCTTCTCCTGCGTGTCGTGATTATCCCTTGATTCCCGTGGTGGCGATTCCGCGAATGAACGTGCGCTGTGCGATCAGGAACAGTGCGATCACCGGCAGAATGACCAGCGTCGATGCCGCCATGAGCTCGTTCCACGGCGTGTCGCCGGTGCGGCTGTGCATCACCTGCAGGCCCAGCGCCAGTGTGTACTGGTCCTGGTGCGACAGATAGATCAGCGGCCCGACCAGGTCGTTCCACACGTTCAGGCAGTGGAACAGCGCGACCACCGCCAGGGCCGGCGTCGAGAGCGGCAGGATGATCCGCCAGAACACGCCCCAGCGCGAGCAGCCGTCGATCATCGCGGATTCTTCCAGCTCGCGCGGCAGCCCCAGGAAGAACTGCCGCAGCAGAAAAATGTTAAAAGCGCTGCCGAACCACGCCGGAACCCACAGCGGGCGGAACGTGCCGATCCAGCCGAGTTCCTTGAAGATCATGTACGTCGGAACCATGATGACCGGAAACGGGATCATCATCGTCGCCAGGCAGATGCCGAACAGCAGGTCGCGCCCGCGGAACGGAATCCGGGCGAAGCCGTACGCGGCGATCGCACACGAGAGCACCACCCCCGCCAGGCTCAGCACCATAATGATCAGCGTGTTGCGCGCGTACAGCAGGAAGTGAAACCGCCGCTCGCTCAAGCCCGCGTCGCCGGCCTGCCCCGCCAGCCCCAGCACCGTGCGATACGCCTGCGCCGACGGGTTCTCGGGCCACACCCGCGGCTGGCCCAGCGCCTGCGGCGGCGTAATGCTGACGCTCGCCATCCACAGCAGCGGCAGCAGAAACGCCCCGGCTGTCAGCGTCAGCAGCGCGTAGACGGCGATGCGGCCCGGCAGTGAAGACCGATTCTGTCGCACGTCGCACCCGAGCTACGCCCCGCGGTAGTGCACCGTCCTGCGGCCCAGCCAGAAGATCAGCCCGGTCAGCGCCAGGATGATCGCCAGTTGAATCCACGCCATGGCGCTGGCATAGCCCATCTTCAAAAACCGGAACGCATTGTCATACACATAGCTGGTGTAGAAATACGTCGCGTCCTGCGGGCCGCGCTCGCCGCGCCACATGACAAACGGCAGCGCGAACACCTGCAAGGCGTTGATCACGCCGATCACCACGTTGAACAGAATCACCGGGCTGATCCCCGGCAGCGTGATGTGCCAGAACCGCCGCAGGCTGCTGGCCCCGTCGATGCGCCCGGCCTCATAAAGTTCCTCTGGAATGTCCTGAAGGCTCGCCAGGTAAATCACCATCTGCGAACCGACCAGCCACAGGCTGATGAGCACCAGCGAAACGATCGCCCAATGCGGGCTATCGAGCCACGGCGGCCCGGGGATGCGCACCGCCGCCAGCACGCCATTCACCAGGCCCGCCGACGGGTTGAGCATCCACATCCACACCAGACCGCTGACCACCAGCGGCACGACGGTGGGCACAAACACGGCGGCACGGAACAACGCCTGGCCGCGGACCGGCTGATTCAGCAGCACCGCCAGCCCGATCGCCAGGATCGTGCTGAGCGGCACAGCCAGTAGCGCGAAAACCAGCGTGTTCGCCACCACTTTCCAGAACAAGCCGTCGTTCATCAGCGCCGCGTAGTTCGCGCCGCCGGTATACAGCGGCGGCTGCAGCAACGTGTAGTCGCAGAAGCTGATGTAGAGCGAAAAGCCCATCGGCGCGGCCAGCAGCAGGACGAAGCCGAGCCACCACGGCGCGGTCCACGTCAGCCCGGCCGCCAGCGAAGCGCCCCGCGCGCTCATCAACCGCCTCCGCCCGCGGCGCGGCGCTGCGCCTTGCGGTCGAATTCCGCCACGATGCGATCCACCTGCGCCTGGGCCCGCGCCAGCGCCTCATCCGGCGGCAGTATGCCGCGCAGCACGCAATTCTGCGCCCACAGAATCTCCGTGCGGGCCTGCGCCCACATGGGCATCGGCGGATACCCGAAAGCCCGCGGCGAATTGGCCAGCTCGTCGAAAACCCGCGCCCAGCGGTTCGGATGCGCGGCGAAAAAGTCCGCCCGCGGCGCGCGAAACGGCGAACTCTTGCCGTGATCGCGGCACAGTCCTTCCAGCACTTCCTGGCGCATGCAATACGCCAGGAACTCGGCCGCCTCGCGCGGATGGCGGCTGCCGGCGGGAATCACGAACAGGTCCAGGCTCGCAAAGACGTTGCCGCCGTCCCCATCCGACGACGGAAACGGCGCCACCGCGTAGTCGAGCTGCGGCGCATACCGCACCGCCCAGTTCGCCAGCCACGGTCCTTGAAACACCATCGCCAGCTTGCCGGCGAGGAACGGATTGTTGGCGCTCTCGATCTGCCCGGCGGCCGCCTCGAATGCCACCACCGCCTCGACGCCCAGGTCTTCCCGATAGCGATCCTGCCACGCGGCCGCCGCCCGCGCCGCCGGCGTATCGACCGCGCAGCGCCGACCGTCCCACAACCGATCGCCGAAGAAGCAGGGCCAGACCCACGGCCACCAGCCGAGCATCGCCGGCGATGTCGTGAAACCCAGTTGAGTAATGCGACCGTCCGCGTCGCGGCGGGTCAGCATCCGCGCCGCCGCGTCGAGCTCCGCGATCGTCCGCGGCGGTTGGTCCGGATCGAGCCCCGCATCGCGAAACAGCGCCCGGTTGTAGAACAGCGCCACCGTGAACGGCGTGCTGGGCAGCGCGTAGAGCTTCCCGCCATAGGAGCAGATTTCGACCCACACCGGCTTGAACGCACCCACGTCGATCCCGTGTTGTGCCACGATCTCGTCCAGCGGCAGCAATGCCCCCTGCTCGGCAAACTGCGGAACAATGTGGTCGAAGCCGCCCGCCACGTCCGGCGGGTCGCCGCCGGCCGTCGAGATCAGCATGCGCTGGTCGACGTTGCTGATCGCACAATACTCCACCCAGATGCGTTTCTCGCGCCCCACCGTGTCATTGAAGCGATCGACCACCGCCTGCATCGCGGCGCCTTCGACGCCGGTCCACTTCTCCCAGTAGCGAATCACGACGCGGTCGGCGGGCGCGCGGCTCGACCCGCGCGGCCCGAAAGCCAGCAGCAGCGCCGCCGGGACAACCAGCAGGATCGTGACCGCTACGTTCCTTAGATTCACCGCGTCGCTCGAAGTGTGGGGGGAACGACCACGACCGCCCGCGCCGGGCGGCCGTCGCGCGGCGCGCCGGCCGCGCCGTCTATGGTCCCAGCGGCAGCGTCTGCGCCACCGCGGCATCGCCGGCATCCACGTCGCCGTCATCGTCCAGATCGCTGTCGGCAAACTGCGCGCTCGTCACCCCCGCCGGCGGCGTGGTCACGCCCGGCCCGGCGAGGCACTGCGCGAAAATCGCCAGGTCCGCACCATCCACGTCGCCGTCCAGATCGAAGTCGATCTCGTAGCGAAAGCCCATCGCCGTCAGCGCCGGCCCGATCTCCGGGTTTCGCATGAAGAGCTTCCAGCACAGACCGCTGCGATAGTTCTCCATCATGACCACGATCGGACCCTGGTCGATCGCCAGGTAGCCCGGCGCGAACCAGCCCTCGCCGAGGTTGAACGCATCGACGAAGCCATAGGCGTCATACGCGGCGAAGCCGTACGCATCGTAGAGATGCCGCAGCGTCTCCAGCGACTCGGCGGGGACGAACGGCAGCGCCGAGAGCGCCGCGGTCGGCGCGATGGTCCCGTTGTCGGCGGCCGGCGAGTGCGCCAGATAGCCCCACGGGTTGTTGCTGGCCGTCAGCCCCCACGTCAGCGGCCCGTAGCCCAAGAAGCCGCCGGGGTTCTGGATGCAATGCATGCGATTGATGAGCGACGTGTTGCGGGCGTTTGCGAAGTAGTTGCAGTACGCATCGCGTTTGTAGCGCGGGTCGAATCCGAGATTCGAGTAGTGCGTGAAAAACAGCGGCCCGCCCAGCGGCTCGCCCACCCATTGGCGGTAGCCGTAGTAGCTGTTGGGGTTGGCGTAGCCGGGCAGCCCGGCGTAGCCCTGGTAGTAGCTGCTGGCCGGCATTGAAAACGTCGGCGAGGCGATCGCCAGCAGATAAACCACCATCGTCTCGTTGTGTCCGCGAATCGGCAGGTTCATCTGCCAGCCGAAGTTCGGCGACCAGTGCCAATAGAGGAACGGATTGGTCGGAAAGCGGCGATACCAGCTCCACTCGACGCCCTCCCACATCGCCGTCGCCCGCGCCCGAATCTCGCTCTCGACCGCGTCGCCGCCGTCGAAGTACTGCCGCACCGTCAGCAGCCCCTGCACCAGGAAACCCGTCTCAACCAGGTCGCCGCCATTGTCCGCCGGCCCGGCGAACGCGATCGTCGCCCCGGTCACGCCGTTGTAGTGGTGCGCCCACGCGCCGTGATAGCGCTGCACACCGCTGGGCAGCGCGGGATTGTCGGGATTGTCCCCGTCGAGAAACCGCAGGATGCGCCGCACGCGCAGCGCCGCGTCCGCGCGCGGCACGAAGTTGCGCTCCGCGCCGACCACAATCGCCATCAGTCCAAAGCCCGTGCCGCCGATCGTGACCGTGTCGAGCGGGTGTCCCAGCCCGATCCCCTCGCGCGCCATGCCGCTGTGCGGATGGCCGCCGGCCCAGAAATACTGAAAAGTCCGCTCCTGCACCTCGTCCATCAGCGCCGCGTCGCTGAGACCGTTGTACAGCGCCGACGCGGACGCTGACTGCGGCGATTCAATCCCGTCGATCACGCTCGTTGCGGTGTAGTAGTAACGCGGCGCGGCGGCGCCGACTGTGTCGCGGAAGCGCGGACCGGCCGTCGGCGCTGACGTGATCCGGGCGAACGGCCCGCCGGCCGCCGCACCGCGATAAACGTGATACCCGCTGAGGCCCAGCGCGCTGACCGGCGACCAGACGATTTCGTTGTAGCCCTCATAACCCACGGCACACACGCCCTGCGGCGGCTGCGGGCCCGAAAGCGCCCGCAGGCGCAGGTTGTCCACGTACGCGACGCCCGACGTGCCCGCCAGGTTCTCGAAGATGAACGCGTAGATGTAGTTCAGGTTGAACTGCTCGCGCTGCGACACGTCCAGGCGGATTGTCCGCCACGACCCGACCGAAGTCGGAATGTTTGTCGCCTGCTGCCACGCATCGGGCGGCTGCCAGTTCGGGCTCCAAACACCCATCAGGCCCGGTACCGCGCCGCTGCCCGCGATGTAAACGTCGGCGAGCAACTCGACGTTGCCCGCCAGGTCATAGACGCCGGTCAGCCAGTCGTGGCGAAATTCGATCTTGCGATCGGCCTCGTTCGTGATTTGCACTTTGAGCACGTACGCGCCGTCGGTTGCGGCCGGCGCGCCGCCCGCGCCCCCCGGCACGCGGCTGATCGTCAGGCCCGCGTCGCCCGCCGCCGGGGTCACGATCAGATCGGTCTCGCTCGGTTCGTAGCTCGCCAGCGGCGTAAACGTGTCCGCCCCGGCGGGCGGCAGCGCCGCGCCGGCCAGCAGCAGGGCTGCGAACCCGATTGGTAACGCTTTCAATGCTTGAAATCGTGCGCTCACGATCATTGCTCCGGCTTCGCCACGACTCAGCGCCTCAACGTCGCCCCGGGGCGGCGGCGCCTGCGATGTGCGCCGCGTACCACTTTCCGCTCGCCTTGATTGTACGCCGCAGCGTCGAAAAATCGCAGCGCACCAGGCCGAACCGCATGCGAAATCCCTGCGTCCACTCCAGATTGTCCAGCAGCGACCAGACAAAGTACCCCGCCAGGTTGGCGCCGCGCCGGCCCGCCCGCTCCATCGCCGCGATGTGGTCGCGCAGGTAGGCGATGCGATGCTGATCGTCCACATAACCGTCGGCGTCGGGCGCGTCCGTTAGCGCCGCGCCATTCTCCGTGACGTAGATCGGCAGCCCGCCGTAGCGATGATGCAGCCACAGCAGCAGCGCCTCGAAACCATCCGGCCGAATGGGCCAGTCCAGGTTCGTCACCGCCACGCCGGGCTGCGGCAGCAGCGCGAGCTCCATCGGGCCGCAGCCGGTCGCGTGCCGCACCACGTCGCTCGTGTAGTAGTTGATCGCGATGAAATCGCTCGATTGCCGCAGCAGCCGCGCGTCTTCCGCGCGAAACGTCGGCAGCAGGTCGCCCAGTCGCGCCCGCATCACCGCGGGATAGTCGCCAAAGCACGCCGGATCGCCGAACCAGCCGCCGAAATTCTCCATCGCCCGCTGCGCTGCGGCCGCGTCCTCCGGCGCGTCGCTCGCCGGAAAGCTGTAACTCGTGTTGAGCGCGAAGCCGATCCGCCCGTCCCCGCGCCGCGACGAACGATAGCGCGCCACGGCGTACGCGTGCGCCCGCATCAGGTTGTGCCCCGCCCGGTAGCCCAGCGCCCGGTTGCGCACCCCCGGCGGATGCACGCCGTCGAAGTAACCCGCGTACGTACTGACCCACGGCTCGTTCAACGTGATCCAGTGCTTCACCCGGTCGCCCAACCGGTCGTACATCAGCGCGGCGTAGTCGGCGAAGAGCGCCGGCAGATCGTCATGCAGCCAGCCGCCCAGCTCGGCCTGCAACGACGCCGGCAGATCCCAGTGGTAGAGCGTCACAAACGGGGTGATGCCCGCGCCGCACAGCGCGTCGGTCAGCCGGTCGTAGAAATCAAGCCCGCGGGTGTTCACCGCGCCGTAGCCGGCGGGCAGCACGCGCGGCCAGCTCACGCTGAAGCGATAGGCTTTCAGGTGCAGTCGCCGCATCAGCTCGACGTCTTCGCGCCAGCGGTTGTAGTGATCGCACGCCACGTCGCCCGTGTCCCCGGCCAGGGTTTTTCCGGGCGTCGCGCAGAATGGATCCCAGATGCTCGGGCCGCGGCCGTCCTGCCGCGCCGCGCCCTCGATCTGATACGCCGCGGTCGCCGCGCCCCAGTAGAAACGCGCCGCGCCCGACGCTGTCATGCATCGCTCCTCGCTCGTGCTCAGTTGCCGGCCGCCATCGCAGCCCTGACGCGCTCGACCGCCTCAGCCGGCTTGAGGGTGTGTTTCTCGGCCGGCTGGCTTCGCAGCGAGAACTCGACCACGCCGTCCGCCAGGCTCTTCTTGCCCACGACGATCCGCAGCGGCACGCCGATCAGATCGGCGTCCTTGAATTTGAAGCCGGCCCGCTCGTCGCGATCGTCGAACAGCACGTCGACGCCGGCGGCGGCCAACTGGTCGTGGATGTCGCCCGCGACCTTCATGACCTGCTCATCCTTCGGATCGAGTGCGATGACCAGCGCGGCGAAGGGTGCGATCGACAGCGGCCAGATGATGCCGCCGTCGTCGTGGTGACTCTCGATCGCCGCGGCGACGATGCGATTCAGCCCGATGCCGTAGCAACCCATGATGAGCGGGTGCGGCTTGCCCTCGCGCGTCAGGTAGGTGGCCTTCATCGCCTCGCTGTACTTGGTCCCCAGCTTGAAGACGTGCCCAACCTCGATCGCCGTCTTCAGCCGCAGGGGGCTGCCGCTGCCGGTCGGCGACAGATCGCCGTCGCACACCGTGCGGATGTCGGCCACGACGGTCTTCGGACCGGTGATCGGGAAGTCCCGCCCCGGCGTGATGCCCGCGACGTGGTAGTCGGTCTTGTTCGCGCCGCTGTAGGCGTCGCGCATCAGCGTCACCTCGCGATCGACGATCAGCGCGTCCAGGCTCTCGGCCAGTCCCTGCGGCCCGGCGAAGCCGACCGCCGCGCCGGTGAGCTTCTCGATCGACTCCGGCGCGGCCATCTCGAAGCGCAGCACCAGTTGATCGGCCAGCGCCGCCTTCACGGCCTTGCGCAGCTTGATCTCGTTCACTTCATGATCGCCGCGCACCAGCGCCACCACCCAGCCGCGCCACTCGGTCTCCTTCCCGCCGACCTTGCGCAGCGAGTGCAGATCGAACACCAGCGTCTTGATCATCTGGGCCGGCGTGCAGTTCAGCAGCTTGCACACGTCCTCGACGCGGCCGGCGCCCGGCGTGTGAATCTCGCGGCGCGGCTCGAAGCCGCCGGTGGCCTCCATATCCCGCAGCGCCTCCATTCGCTGCTCGGGCGTGATCTGCGGGAAATAGGCGACGGCCCGTTCGGTGTTGGCGGCGTAGTCGCCGTTCTCGCTGACGGCCACGGTGTCCTCGCCGGCGTCGGTGAGCACCATGAACTCGTGCGAGGCGTCGCCGCCGATCGCGCCGCTGTCGGCCTCGACCGCCGAGTAGGGCAGGCCGCAGCGGCTGAAGATGCGGCAATAGGCGTCGTACATCTTCTGATAGCCGTCATTGAGGCTTTCGAGACTGTCGTGGAAGCTGTAGGCGTCCTTCATGAGGAATTCGCGGGTTCGCAACACGCCGCTCTTGGGCCGCGCCTCGCCGCGGAACTTGGTCTGAATCTGGTAGAGGTTGATCGGAAGCTGTTTGTAGCTGTTCAGATACGCGCGGGCGATCTCGGTGATCTGCTCCTCGTGCGTCGGGCCCAGCACCGTGCTGTCGCGCCAGTCGCCGTGGGGCCCGCCCAGCCGCAGCAACGTATCGCCCATCGCCGCGACGCGGTCGGTCTCCTGCCACCATTCGATCGGCATCAGCACCGACATGTGCAGCTCGATCGCACCGGCGCGGTTCATCTCCTCGCGGACGATCTGCTCCACCTTGCGCAGCGTGCGGTAGCCCAGCGGCAGATAGCCGTAGACCCCCGCGGCCACCTGGCGCACCAGACCGGCCCGCAGCATCAGAATGTGCGACGCGGCTGTGGCGTCTTTCGGCGTTTCCTTGGTGGTCGGGATGAAGAACTGGGACCAACGCATGGGCGACGCTCCTGGCGTGCTGACATCAGCGATTCATCGCAATCCCGGTCGGCCGAACTCCCGTCGTGCATCGCCGGGCGCTTGTGGTGCCGGTCTCCGAGCCTGCGAACTCATGGGTTGAGGCGGGCATTCTTGGGGTACCCGTCTCCGCGTGTGTGCGCTTTTCATCGCGGGAACGGGGAGCATGGGCCTCTGCGCGTGTGAATCTTTGGGTGGGGCGGGCATACTGCCCGCCCACGAGGCGCGCGAACCGTTCACGATATCTTGCAAGTAACGAGGAGTTCACAGGCTCTCCGACCGCTGCTTGTTTGCCGGGTCTCCGACCCGGCCGCGCCCCGGTGCGCGCTTCACGAACACCGCAAGAATCGTCCCAGACACTCATCGGGTTGCAGACCCGATGGAACATTCGCCGGTCGAAGACAGGCGCTACGACTTCCTCAAGCCGGGTCCGGATCATCATTGATGACGTCGATCGCGCGCCGCAACAGCCCGATGCTGCGCTTGTTGAACCGCATCCGCAGCCGCGGCAGCTCCGCAAACTCGCCGCGTTCCTCGGGCAGGGCCGCCGGCGTCTGCTCGATCGCGCCGCCGGCCAGAATCGCGGCGGCGTAGCGATCGTTGATGTGCTGGAGCGTGGCGGCGCTCAGCGGGCGGCTCAGCCTCAGCACCAGATCGTCGCCCACGTAGCGCATCGAGTGGTACACGCGATAGAAACGCTGCACGTGCGCCACGGCCATGTCCACGTCGTCGGTGATGCGGAACAGGTTCATGTCTTCCGGGCTGATCATTCCGGTGCGGAGCAGCTCCGCGGCGACATAGGCCCGCCACTGCTGCCAGTACGTGCCGCCGGGCTGTTCGACCATCACGATCGGAATGATCGCGGCCTTACCGGTCTGCACGAGCGTCAGGGCCTCGAAGCCCTCATCCTGCGTGCCGAAACCGCCGGGGAAGAGCGCGACGGCCGAGCACTCCTTCATGAACATCAGCTTGCGGGTGAAGAAATAGCGGAAGTTCACCAGCTTGCGATCTTCGGCGATGATGTCGTTGGTCTTCTGCTCGAAAGGCAGGCGGATGGCGACGCCGAAGCTGGCGTCGCGGCCGGCGCCGCCGTGACCGGCCTTCATGATCCCGCCGCCGGCGCCCGTGATGACCATCCAGCCCTTGGCGCACATCTTCCGCGCGAAATCGACGGTCGCGTGGTAGTCGGGGTGGTCCTCGGGCGTGCGGCTGGAGCCGAAGATGCTGATCTTGTGCGTGGTGCGATACGGGGCGAAGACTTTCAGCCCGTAGCGCAGCTCGGCCACCGCCCGCTGCAGCAGCTTCACGTCGCCGCGGGAAGCCTCGTCGCGCGACAGGCGACAGACCGTGCGCAGCATCTCCTCGTACAAATCCTGGTTCGGGCCGCTCAGCCAGCGCTCGGCGAACGCACGAATCGCGAGGTCTCGTTCGTTCGGAGCGGCTTCAGCGGCGCGCGGCGCGGGGGCGGTGTCCAAACAAAATCTCCTCCACCGGCGTGCGGTGGTGCGAAGCGGGTCCGGCGCAAGCCGCATAGTGTAACATTTCGTGAGCCGCGGTGGAAACGCGGATGCGTCGATTGACCCGCGCCGCGTTCCGAACTAGCATGGCGAGTTCGATTACGTGCGGTCGGAACAGCACAGACGGGACTCGGATGAAGGTCGATGGACTGGCTCTGGCTCGGTAAGGCCGCCTCCGCGGCGTACACCGTCGTCCTTGCGTTGCTGTGCATCTACGGGGTGCATCGCTATTTCCTCGTTTTGACGTATTACCGCACAAAACGCCGCGCCCCGGCCCGCCGCGCGAGCTTCTCGGACCTGCCGCGCGTCACCGTTCAGTTGCCGATGTACAACGAGCGCTACGTGGCGGCCCGCGTCATCGAGCAGGCCTGCCGCATCGAATACCCCCGCGACCGGCTTCAGATCCAGGTGCTCGACGACTCCACCGACGACACGGTCGAGATCGCCCGCGCCACCGTCGACCGCATGCGGGCCGCCGGGCACGACATCGTGCTGATCCACCGCAGCGACCGCACCGGCTACAAGGCGGGCGCGCTGGAGCACGGCCTGAAGAGCGCGACCGGCGAGTTCGTCCTGATCTTCGACGCCGATTTCGTCCCGCCGCCCAGCATCCTGCAGGATTCGATCCACTACTTCACCGATCCGCGCGTCGGCACGGTGCAGACCCGCTGGGACCACCTCAATCGCGATCTGTCGGTGCTCACGCAGGCGCAGGCCGTGCTGCTCGACGGGCACTTCATCATCGAGCATTCCGCCCGCAACCGCTCCGGCCGGTTCATGAGCTTCAACGGCACCGCCGGCATCTGGCGGCGGCGCGCGATCGAAGAAGCCGGCGGCTGGCAGCACGACACGCTGACCGAAGACCTCGATCTGTCCTATCGCGCCCAGCTTCGCGGCTGGACGTTCGTGTTTCTGCCCCAGGTGACTTCGCCGGCGGAGCTGCCGCCGGAGATGAACGCGTTCAAGGCTCAGCAGCACCGCTGGACCAAGGGCGGCGCGCAGACCTGCATGAAGCTGCTCGGGGCGGTGCTGCGCAGCCCGAACCCGCTGCGGGTGAAGATCGAGGCGTTCTTTCACCTGACCAGCTCGTTCGTCTACATCCTGATGGTGCTGCTGACCCTGCTGATCGGCCCGGCCCTCTTCGCCAAGCTGGTCAGCCCGGTGGCGCCGCCGTGGTGGCAGGCCGGGATCGAGTTCGTTCTGTTCTTCCTCGGCTTCGGGTCGGGCCTGGCGTTTTATGTGTGCAGCCAGCGCGAACTGCTCCGCGGCTGGTGGGCCAGCATCCGCTTTGTGCCCGCGCTGATGGCGGTGGGCATCGGCATCGCGTTCAACAACGCCATCGCCGCGGTCGAGGGCTTCTTCGGCCGCGCCGGCGAGTTCGTCCGCACGCCCAAATTCGGCGACGGCGTCCGCCGCCGCGGCGAGTGGCAGAAGCGCCTCAGCGGCTTCCGCAGCCGCAAGCGCTGGCAGGTGTGGGCCGAGCTCGCGATGGGCTGCTATCTGCTGGCCTGTGCGGTCGCGCTCTTTTTCTTCGAGCACTGGTACGAGCGCGTCTCGGCGGCCCTGCCGTTTCTGGCTGTGTTCATCGCCGGATACTTCTACGTCGCGTTCACGACCTTCTACGGTCAGTGGCTGGCGCAGCGGCGGCACGCGGAACCTGCGGCGGCCTGACGCCCCTTCGACCCAATCCCGCTTTCCATCATCCGGAGCGACGCCATGCGGGTTCTTTCGGGCGTGCAGCCGTCCGGCACGCTGCACCTGGGCAACTACTTCGGCGCGATCAAGCAGCACCTGGAGCTGCAGCACGCCAATGAGTGCTACTTCTTCATCGCCAATTATCACGCGCTGACGACGGTGCAGTCGCCCGAGCGGTTGCGGCAATTGACCAGCGACGTAGCGATCGATTACCTGGCGCTCGGCCTGGACCCGGCCAGGGCGGCGCTCTTCCGGCAGAGCGACGTGCCCGAAGTCACGGAGCTGGCCTGGATCCTCAGCACCGTGACCGGCATGGGCCTGCTGGAGCGCGGCACGTCCTATCGCGACAAGGTGGAGCGCGGCCTGACCGCGTCCGTGGGGCTGTTCTATTACCCGGTGCTCATGGCGGCCGACATCCTGATTTATCACAGCGACGTCGTGCCCGTCGGCAAGGACCAGACGCAGCACCTGGAGTTCACCCGCGACATGGCGGGCTATTTCAACAACACGTTCGGCCGCGAAGTGCTGAAGCTGCCCGCCGGCCGCTACAACGAGGCGGCGGTCGTGCCCGGTACGGACGGGCAGAAGATGAGCAAGAGCTACGACAACACCATCGAGATTTTCGGCGAGAAGAAGGCGGTTGAGAAGAAGTACAAGTCCGAGTTCAAGACCGACAGCACGCCGCTGGAGGCCCCCAAGAACCCCGACACGTGCAATCTGTTCGCCCACCTGAAGCTGATGGCCGCTCCCGACGAGGTCGAGCAGTGGCGGCAGCGCTACCTGGCCGGCGGCATGGGCTATGGCGACGTGAAGAAGCGGCTCGTGGAGCTCTACGAGGCGTCGTTCGGCGTCCTGCGTGAGAAACGCAAAGCGCTGGCGGCCCGGCCGGACGAGGTCGAAGATATACTGCGCAGCGGGGCGCTCCGCGCCCGCCGCACAGCCCAGGGCGTGATGGAGGCGGTGCGGGCGGCATGCGGAATCGCGGCGCAAAGCCCGCGATAGGTGCGCGAGTCGGTGTCCGCCGGGACCGCTCTCCGGGAGCCGCTCTTGAGTCAGATTCGCCACGTCTCAATCTCCGGCTTCAAGTCGATCCGCGAGAGCGAAGTCGAACTGGGTCGAATCAACGTGCTGATCGGCGCGAACGGTTCGGGCAAGTCGAACCTGCTTTCCGTACTCCACATGATCAGCTTTCTTAGCGCCGGAGAGCTGCAGACATTTGTCGGGACGCGCGGCCGGGCCTCATCGCTCTTGCACTATGGCCCGAAGCGCACGCCGGAGATGCACGTCGCGCTGCGTTTCGAAACGCCCACGGGCGAGTCGCGATATGAGATGCGCCTGGCCCACGCCGCACCGGATTCGCTCTTGTTCGTGGACGAGCGCATCGGGCGCCTGCCCAGCGGCGGTCAGACGCCGCTCGATGTGTCCCTCGGCACTGGCCACTGGGAAACGCGGGTTCTCGAACAGGCGCCGGCGGATCCGACCGCTCGCGTCATTCGCAAACTGCTGGGCGAGTGCAAGGTCTTCCAGTTTCACGACACATCGCCGCAGGCGCCGATCCGCGTCGGGCGCTACATCGGCGACAACCGTTTTCTTCGGACGGACGCGGGAAACCTGTGCGCGTTCCTGTATCGCTTGCAGCAGCAGCGGCGCGAGTACTACGATCGGATCGTCGCCGTTATTCGTCAGGTCGCGCCATTCTTTCGCGAATTTGTGCTCGCGCCCGCGGCGGAGAACACGCGCGAGTTGACGCTGGACTGGCGCGATCACGACCCCGAGGGGCTCTTCGGCCCGCACCAGTTGTCAGACGGAACGCTGCGCGCCATGGCGCTGATCGCGCTGCTCCTGCAACCCCCGGACGAAATGCCGGAAATCACGATCATCGACGAGCCGGAGCTCGGCCTGCACCCGTTCGCGCTGGAGGTCATCGCCGGACTCATGAAATCCGCCGCGGACCAGACGCAACTCATCCTCGCCACGCAGTCGGCCGCGCTCGTCGATCAATTCAGCCCGGCCGATGTCATCGTCGTTGATCGACGCGGCGGCGAAACCTGCCTCTCCCGGCCAGACGAGGGCGCCCTGCGCGAGTGGCTGCGTGAATACGCCGTCGGCGAGCTTTGGGAGAAGAACGTTCTGGGCGGGAGACCCGTAGCGTGGTCCGGCTGAACTTCATCGTCGAGGGCCACTCGGAGGAGTCGTTCGTAAACCAGGTGCTCGTTCCGCACCTGGCGTCGTTCGCCGTGTTTGCACGTGTGCGACGCGCAGAAACCTCTCGAAGCGGCGCGCGAATCTACCGGGGTGGAGTACTGCGCTGGAATCGCGCGGCGCGCGACATTCGATTGTGGGCACGCGAGGACAACAACCCTGACGCGCGCTTCACCACGATGTTCGATCTCTACCGCTTGCCCCGCGACGCACCAGGAACCGCCGCCTCCAAAGGTGATCCGTGGAAGCGGGTGTACGCCATCGAAGCGGCCATGAGTCGGCAATTCGACGATCCGCGCGTGCTCCCGTATGTGCAACTGCACGAGTTCGAGACGTTGCTGTTCGCGGACATCCTGCGGCTTCGCGACTTTTTTCCGCATCGCCTCAAGGAAGTCGACGACCTCGCGCTCAGTGTGAAGAAATTTGGATCGCCGGAGGAGATCGACGAAGGCGCGGAGACCGCGCCTTCCCGGCGTGTCATCGCAGCAATGCCCGAGTACGCTGGTCAAAAACCCGTCGCTGGTCCCGAGACGCTCCGTCGTATTGGACTCGCCACAGTGCGCTCGTGCTGCCCCCATTTCTCGGCGTGGCTGGGTTGCCTGGAGAGCCTGGCGCACGCACGACCGTTGGCGTGGCCCGTTCCGGTTTCGCGGCAGGAACAGAACACGACGGCGGGTTGATCCGCGCGCCCCGATCGCAAGGAATGGTCTGGTTGGGGTTTCGACCGAGAACGTGCCTCTTGGGCCCTCCGCCCAAGCAAGCGCGACGACTGCCCGTGCACAGGCGAGTTCCCTCTCGATCTGGTTGCGTTCATCCGCCGAATCGAATCCCCTGCGCCAGCGGCAACTCGAACCCCCAGTTGATCGTGTTCGTCTGCCGCCGCATGTACAGCTTCCAGCTGTCGCTGCCGCTCTCCCGGCCGCCGCCCGTTTCTTTTTCGCCGCCGAACGCACCGCCGATCTCCGCGCCGCTCGTGCCGATGTTCACGTTGGCGATGCCGCAGTCGCTGCCGGTGTGCGCCAGGAACTCTTCGCACTCGATCTGGTGATGCGAGAAGATCGCGCTCGACAGCCCCTGCGGAACGCCGTTCTGCAGTCCGATCGCTTCGCGAATCTCGCGCGTCAGCGTGGCGTGATCGGTCGGCCGCTGCCCGCCGCCGTACGGAATCACATACAGAATCGGCGCGAACGTCTCGTCCTGCACGATCTGCATCTCGTTGCGGGCCGCCGCGATGCACGGCCGCACGTAGTGCCCGCCGGGGTACTGCGGTCCGTCCAGCGGCTCGCCGCCGTAGAGCACCTGGCCGCCTTCCTGCTTCAGCCGGGCCATCGCGTCCTGCATGTCCTTGACGGCCTGGTGGCTCACCAGCGGCCCCATCAGCGTGTCGTTCTTACGCGGATCGCCGATGCGCACCGTTTCATATGCCTGCACGAGCCGCCGCGTCAGTTCCTCGCGGATCGAGTTGTGAACAATGATCCGTCGCGTGCTCGTGCAGCGCTGCCCCGCGGTGCCGACGGCGCCGAAGACGATGGCGCACATCGCGAGGTCCAGATCGGCGTAGGCGCTGACGATGATCGCGTTGTTGCCGCCCAGTTCGAGAATCGTGCGGCCCATGCGCTTGCCGACGACTTCGGCCACGCGCCGCCCCATGCGGCAACTGCCCGTCGCGCTGACCAGCGGCACGCGCGCGTCCGCCAGCATCGGCTCGCCCACGTCCTGCACGTTGCCCATCGCCAGTGCGAAGATGGCCGGGTCGACCCCGTTGACCCTGCACACCTGCTCAGCGATCTTCGTGCACGCGATCGCGGTCAGCGGCGTCTTGTGCGACGGCTTCCAGAGCGAAGCGTCGCCGCAAACCGCGGCGATCGCCGCGTTCCAGCTCCACACGGCCACCGGGAAGTTGAACGCGCTGATGATGCCCACCACGCCCAGCGGGTGCCACTGCTCATACATGCGGTGCCGCGGGCGCTCGCTGTGCATCGTCAGGCCGTAAAGCTGCCGCGACAGGCCGCAGGCGAAGTCGCAAATGTCGATCATCTCCTGCACCTCCCCCTCGCCCTCCGCGGCGATCTTGCCCATCTCCAGCGTGACCAGCGCCCCCAGGGCCTGCTTGTGCCGGCGGAGCGCGTCGCCCAGTTGCCGGACAATCTCGCCGCGGCGCGGCGCGGGAACCATGCGCCACGTCAGGAACGCTTCGTGCGCCCGCGCGGCGATGCGGTCATAGTCCGCCCGATTCACCTGCCGCACCGCCGCGATTCGCGAGCCGTCGATCGGCGTGATGACATCGAGCGTCGGCCCGCTCCCCAGCCACTGGCCGTCAAAGCCGCCGAGGTTTACGTCGCCGGTCAGTCCGAGGTTGCGGAGCAGGTCGGTCATGGGTTGATCCGTTCTTACGGCGTGGACGTAGGATTCTGTGGCCGTCGGGGTCACGCGCGGCCCATCCACGCGCCTGCCCGAACGCCAGCAAACCGCTAACCATCAGCGATCGCGGTGCAGTGTAGCGGAAGCGGCGGCATGTGGTTCGGCGAGACTTTGGCAGGCGGCGACTCCGAGGAGCTCACCGCGACCTATCCGTCGGGGAGCTCCTGTGTCTATTGATATGTGCGTAGCTGGCATCACCGTCACGTGCGCGCCGCCGTCAACCGAGCCAAACGCGCCCCGCGTTGGCCCCACCGAAGCTGTACACGTGCGCGGAGCACCGGTGTGCGGGCCGGGCAACATCACGGCAAAGTGTTGCCGTTCATTGACTTACTGCGAGTTGGGGCGTCCAAGCCAGGCGTCCGGCGGTCGCTTGTGCGCGAAACCGCGCACGGCGGAATTCCCGCCGCCAGCGCCGACCGGCGATAGAATATGGGGCTGCCGCGACGACACGACGGCAGCGAGGAGCAGTCGCATGTATCGCTATCTGACCAAATCCCTGTTCGTTCTGACGGCGCTGGTCGGTCAGGCGGCGCTGGCGGAGCAGGCTTCCGTAAACGTCGCGCCCGAACCCCTGTCCGGCGGGGGTGGCGTCGATAGCGAGAGCTTGAGAATCTTGGCCGGCGTGCGCGAGTACCCGGACCCTGTGCTCAACGCGCTGCTCAGCCTCAGCACCGCGCCGGAGATCGTCACCAAGGTTGCGGCCGACCCGAACCTGCTCGAAAAACTCGATCAAATCCAGCCGCCGCCCAGCAGCGAAGTGCGGGCGGCGCTCGAGTTGCTTCGGGCCGCGCCAGACGCCGTGCAGATCGCCGCCGCGGGCGGACCGGAACTCGCGCGGCTGCGAGCGCTCTTCGAGACCAACGGTTCCGCGGCGGACACGCAATTGCGGGCGCTTCGCGTCGGCTACATGAAGGCGGCGGGAGAATCGGCCGCGGCGTGGCAGCGGCTGCTGCAGTCCGACCCCGTCGCGTTCGGACAGTATCGCGACTATGTCAGCGCATTCTGCAAGGACGCCATCGAGCAGGATGCGAACTTCCCGGTCGTCCACGTCGTGCAGAGCGACTATTACTTCGCCTGCCCGCCGAACGAAATTCTGATGAACCGCGCCCAGTCGCAGCCTCCGCCCCCGCAACTCGCGCGACTGATGGATCGCTGGTGGAGCGAGTTCGGACCGGACGCGGCGGAGGAGCAGTTGCTGATCGAGCCGGCGGTGATGGCGAGCCGCCAGCCGGTGGAAGGTGCGGTGATTTCGCTCGATCCGGACCGTCGCCGTGCGATGTGGGCGGCCAGCAAGCCCGGCAGCGGTGCGGTCGGCATGGCGCCGGTCGTCATGCAGCCCCTGCTCGACCAGCCGAACGATGCCCGTCTGGCGTTCGCGGCCTATGAGCATGGCCGCCTGTGGTTGGCTCCCATCGAAGCGGCCGAGCCGCCGGCGCCCATCGCCGCGGCCACGCCCTCGCAGACTGACACGCCCGACCCGGCTGCCGCGTCGTCCGACGGCCGCGGCGCGGCCGTCGCAGTTGACGACATGCCGGCCCCCGCCCCCCAGGCGTACGATCCGGAGCCGCCGGCAGCCGGCGGTGTGACATACACCGCGCCGCCCGAAGGCGCGCCGGCGTATCCGGTGGGCGAACCGGTCGTGCAGGAGTATGTCGAAGAGACGACCGAGGTCGCCTATCCGGATCCCGTCTACGGCGAAGCCGTCTACCCCGAGCCGGTCTACGTGCGACCCACCTATGTGGCGCCGACCTATGTCGCACCGACGATCGTGACGCCGGCGTACTACGACAGCTACTTCGGCGGCGGTCTGAGCTACTACCGCGGCAGCTCGTTCGGGTTCTTCGGCACCTACACGTACTATCCGGGGCTGATCGCGCCGTGGCCGCCGGCGGTTTGCTATCCGCACTATGTCCGACCGTGCAGCTACGTGCACTATTCGCGCTGCTACCGGCCATATGGGTTCAATCTCAATATCAGGATCGGGTCGAGCGCCCGGCGGTTCTATTCTCCGACGTATCGCTCGGCGGTGGGTTTCTACCGGTCTTCGTCGCCCGGGACGGTGGTGCGGCGGACGACGATCGTGGACCGCGATGCGAACCGCGACTACGCGGTGCAGCGCAGCGGCACGAGGAATTACTACGGGGCGTCGCGCGATCGTGGGTCGCGCAGCGGCACGCGCTACAGCGGTCCGGGCCGCGAAACGATTACGCGGCGCGACGGCGCGCGATCTTCCCCGCGCGAGATTTCGCCGCGCGGCCTGTCGTCGCCGCCGGGCGGACAGCGTTCGCTCGGGCAGCGCTCGATCTCGCCCGGCGACGCCCGCGGGCGCGCGCTGGACCGCACGCCGGGTACGCGCACCGGGGATGTGGGCGTGCGGCGACTCGGCGAGCGCGGCGATACGCGATCGAACAGTTCGCGCGAGGCGCGGCCGCAAATCACGCGCGAGCGTCGCGACGCATCGCCGCCGCCGCAGGGTGCGCGATCGCTGAGTCCTTCCGGGTCAGCCGGAATCGCGCCGCGCTCGGCCGCACCGCGTGACGCACGTCCGGGCACGCCGCGTGATGCGCGGCCGGCGACGCCGCGACCAAACGGCATTCGTCCGCAGGATGCGCCGCGCAGCGGAATCTCGCGCCAGCCGCGCGTCGGCAACAGCGGCAGCGGTCAGAACATCGCGCCGCGCGGTCTGTCGCAACCGCGCAGCGGCCCCAGCCGGCCCCCGACGGGGCTGCGCAGCGCACCGTCTTCGCCGTCGCCGCGCTCGCTGGGTCGCCCCAGCGGCAGCGGCACGAATCTGCGGCCCGGCGCGCGGAGCGCACCGAGCGCCCCGCGATCGCTGCGAGGCGGCGGTGGGGGCGGAGGCAGCCCGCGGAACATCATGCGTTCGCCGCGCGGCTCGAGCGGCAGTCGCGCGCTGCCGCCGCGCAGCGGGTCGCGTCGGCCGTGAGCGCGCCGCGCGCCTGACCTCGGAAGTGGGTAACGCGGGTCCGGTCTGGGTGGGAAAGCGGCGAACTGCGGTCGCGACGGCCGAGCGCGGCCATCGCACTGATCGTTGGCGAGATTCGCAGACGCGGCGGGCTACTCCGCTACCGCGAGCTGCGCGTCGAGAATCGCCCGCCACGTCTCTACGTCGAGCGTTCCCACGAACTTGACGCCGCCGACGAAAAATGTCGGCGTGCCGGTCACGCCCAGCCCGGCGCCGCGCTCGCTGTCGCGCTGCACGCGGGTGGTTTTCGTTCCACCGTCCAGGCAATTCGAATACGCGGCCGCGTCCAGCCCCAGCGTCGCGGCGGTTTCCTCGAACCGCGTTCGGCTGAATCCGGACTGGTTTGCGAACAGTGCGTCAGTGAACGGGAAGAACGCGCCCTGATCGGCGGCGCACTCGGCCGCTTCCGCGGCGGCCTGCGCCTGCGGGTGAATGCTCGTCAGCGGGAAATGCCGAAAGACCCAGCGCACGCGGCCCGTGTCGACGTACTCCGCCCGGATGGTCGGGAAGATGTCGCGCTCGAAGCGGCCGCAGACCGGGCACTGAATGTCCTCATACGCGATGACCGTGACTTTCGGCGAACCCACGCTCAGCACGTGATCGTCCGCGGCCACGTTCAGGCGGGCGTCGCCGCCGGTCGGGTCGCCCGTCGGCGGTTGCGGGCAGCCGGCCACGCCGAGAAGCAGACACGCGAGCGCAGTGAAGCACGACAGTCGCTGGGTCACGAGGTTCACTCCGGCTTCGCGATGCAGTACAGGTGTTTGGCGCCGCGCAGAAACAGCTCGCCGTCGACGATCGCAGGCGAAGCGTCGAACTCGTCGTCGAGCTTGTTGGTGGCCAGAACCTCGTAATCGTCGCCGTGCTTGAGCACGACCGTCGTCCCGTCGCGGCCGACGATGTACACGCGGTTCGCCGCGCCGACGATCGACGCATAGATCCCGCGAATGCCCTCGATCCGCTGCGGACCGAAGACGCGCTCGCCCGTGCGGGCGTTCAGGCAGGTCAGGATCGGCTTGTTGTTCTCCACGAAGTACAGGCGATCGCGATACAGCAGCGGCGACGGAACATACGGCGTGTCGCGGTCGTAGCGCCACAGGACCGCCTTGGACTCGGTCACGTTGCCCTTGGCCGCGCTCAGCCGGATCGCCACGGCCGCCGCCCCGCGGAAGCCGCTGACCGCATAGAGCACGCCGTTGTCGTAGATCGGCGATGGGATGACGTTCATGGTCATGCCCCCGCACTGCCAGAGGGGCTCCCCGGTCTTCAGGTCATAGCCCTGAATGAAATTGCTAGAAGAGGTGACGACCTGCGGCGCGTCGCCTTCGGCCACGATGATCGGCGTGGCCCAGGACGTCGGTTCATCGCGCGTCTGCCGCCAGCGCTCCTTGCCTGTCGCGGCGTCGAGCGCGACCACGAAGTCGTCGCGCTCGTGATCCCACTGCACCACGACCGTGTCGCCCCACAATGCCGGCGAGCTGCCCTCGCCGAATTCGTTGCGGGTGTGCATGTCGCCGAAGTCCGCTTCCCAGATCAGCTTGCCGGTCTGGTCGAGGCAGTAGAGCCCGCGCGAGCCGAAGTAGGCGTAGATGTGCCGCCCATCCGTGACGGGCGAGCTCGACGCATTCGTCGAGTCGTCGTGGATCGCTTCGTGCGGTACTTCCTCGCGCACCACCGTCTGCCAGACCGTCGCGCCGGTCTTGCGATCCAGCGCGAGCACCGCAAACTGATGCACCTGTTTGGGCTTGTCCCCACCGCGCCGGCGGCGCGGACGATCGCCCGGCGGCGGATCCTGCGGGGCGGGGGCATCGGCCGCATCCCCGGCGGGCGTCTTGTCCGTGCGAATCGCCGTTTGGATGTATATGCGATCGCCGAAGACGATCGGCGTGGCGTGGCCCCGACCCGGAATCTCAACCTTCCACCGCACGTTCTTGCCCTCGCTCCACTCGACCGGCGGATTCGCTCGCGGAGCCACGCCGGAGCCAAGCGGCCCGCGCCACTGCGCCCAGGCGGCGACTTCGGGCTCCGGCGGCGCGGCATTGGCTACCGCCGCGGCTGCGGCGCAGAGAACGAGGCGGGCGAGTGCGCGCATTGCAGATGCTCCCGTGTGGTTTGAGAGAATGAAAGCCGCCGGCGCGCGGCGATAGTCGCCGGCGTGTATCCGTTGTAACCCGGCCCGCGCGTGTCGAATTCCGCCGCAGGCGCCGACAGCCGAGGTGCGCGGCCCGGAATCGGGCCGGCGCTCGCGGCTTCCGATCATCGCAGGATGGCGCTAGTCGTCGTCGCCGCCGAAGAGGTCATCCCAGAAATTGTCGTCGTCGTCGTCGCCGTCGATGTCGTCCGCGAGGTTGTCGAAGTCGTCCGAGATACCCCGGAAGAGGTCGGACACGTCTTCAGCACAGCCGCCCATCAGGTTGGGGGTCAGGACGATCAAGCCGCCCACCAGCAGCCACTTGCAGAACGCGGATTTCATGAGAGTCCTTTCATCGCACGCACGCCGCGGACGGGCTACGAGAACCTCCTGTTCGCGCGGTCTCCGCCCGGAATCGCGGAATAACCTAGCCGGGCGGGGCGGAAACGGCAATCGCGGCTCACTGGGTGGACCCCCTCCCCGAGGGCGCACCCCGCATTCGGTCGCGGCGCGCCGGGTGTATGGGCATTCGGCCCGCTCCGACCGGCCAACCCCTTCCGGCGGGCCGGATGCCCGACCCACCCTGCGAAATGCAACCGCTCGCGAGATCCACCCCCTTCCCGACCGATTCTCCCGGATTTGGTTGACTTCATCGGTCCGGCCGATAGATTGGTGGTAAGCTTAAGCAGCCGGGTCGGTCTCGTCGCGGCGGGCGGCGGGTATCGGCCGTCATGTCGCCAGCCACCGCAGGACGGGGCGGGCGAACGGAGCTTGAATCGGCGTATGGTGCCGCGCACGTTGACACGCTAGGGCCACGTACCGGCTTGCGAGCCGGCGCGCAGCGGCCCTGCGCACCATGCGTCCGAAGTCCTGAGGCGACAGCGAGTTGCGATTTCGTATGCAGGTAATCCCCTTCCGGGCCGCACGCGCCAGACGCAAGCCATGAGGATCTTTCACTCATGGTGAGAGTCAGGTTGCCGGACGGCAAAGTCCTTGAACAGCCGGATGGCGTCAGTGTCGCTGAGGTGGTCCGCGCGATCGGGCCGGGCCTCGCGAAGGCCGCGCTGGCTGCGCGCATCGACGGGCAGGTCGTCGATCTTTCGCGGCGGCTTGCGGCGCAGGAAGTCTCGCTACAAGTGCTGACCGCCAGCGACCCGACGGCGCTGGAGGTGCTGCGGCACAGTTGCAACCACGTCATGGCCGAGGCGATCTGTTCGCTCTGGCCGCAGACGAAGCTGGTCTACGGGCCGCCGGTCGAGAACGGTTACTTCTACGATATCGACCTCGATCACGCCCTGACGCCGGACGACTTCGCGCGGATCGAAGCCCGCATGGCGGAGATCGCGGCGGAGGATCGCCCGTTCACGCGTTACGAGCTGCAGCGCGCCGAAGCGATGCAGAAACTGGAGCGCGAGGGCAACGAGTACAAGGTCGACAACGCCCAGCGCGCCGAGGGCGACAGCCTGAGCTTCTATGTCAACGGTCCGCGAGACGGCGGCCGGTGGGAAGACCTCTGCCGCGGCCCGCACGTGCCCAGCACCGGCCGCATCGGCGCGTTCAAGCTGATGCAGGTGGCCGGCGCCTACCACCACGGCGACGCCAGCAAGAAGATGCTGCAGCGGGTCTATGGCACCGCCTGGCCGTCCAAGAAGGAGCTCGACGCCTATCTGCGGCAGATCGAAGAAGCCCGCAAGCGCGACCATCGCAAGATCGGTCCGGACCTCGGGCTGTTCGCGATCGACGCGATGGTGGGCACGGGCCTGATCCTGTGGAAGCCGCGCGGTGCGATCCTGCGGCACCAGCTTGAGACGTTCATTCGCGACGAGCTGATGCGCCGCGGCTACCAGCCGGTGTACACGCCGCACATCGGCAAGCTCGACCTGTATCGAACCAGCGGGCACTTCCCGTACTACAAGGACTCGCAATATCCGCCGCTCTACGAGAGCGACCGGGCCCGGCAGCTCAACGCGCTCTGGGAGATCGCGCGGGCGGCCAGCGCCCCGCACGCCACGCCGGCGGAGAGCGCACTGTTCGAGCAGCTCGCAGCGCAGCACGCCGATCTGAAATCGAGCGGGTATCCCGCGACCGCGCCGGTCGAAGAGCGCCTGAAGCGCATCCGGCAGTGGCTGGCGGTCGAGGACGGCTATCTGCTGCGGCCGATGAACTGCCCGCATCACATTCGCATCTACGGTTCAGACGCCCGCAGCTATCGCGACCTGCCGATTCGCCTCGCGGAGTTCGGCACGGTGTATCGTTACGAGCAATCCGGCGAGGTCGGTGGGCTGACGCGCGTCCGCGGCCTGACGCAGGACGACGCCCACATTTTCTGCACGCCGGACCAGGTGCACGACGAACTGGCCGGCTGCGTCGAGATGGCGCGGCACGTGCTCGACGTGGTGAGCCTGAACGACTACCGCGTCCGAGCGTCGCTGCGCGACGATTCGGACAAGTACGTCGGCTCCGAGGAGAACTGGCGCAAGTCCGAAGCGGCGATCCTCGACGTCTGCGAAAAGTCCGGCATCAACTGGTTCGTCGGACGCGGCGAGGCGGCGTTTTACGGCCCGAAGATCGACTTTCTGGTCAAGGATTGCATCGGCCGCGAGTGGCAGCTCGGCACCGTGCAATGCGACTACAACCTGCCGGAGCGTTTCGAGCTGCGTTACATCGGGGCCGACAACCACGAGCATCGCCCGGTGATGGTGCACCGCGCCCCGCTCGGCAGCCTCGAGCGCTTCATCGGCATTCTGATCGAGCACTTCGCCGGCGCGTTTCCGCTGTGGCTCGCACCGGTGCAGGCGACGATCTGCACCGTCAGCGAGAAATCGGCCGAGTACGCCCAGCGCGTGTTCCGCGCGTTTCAGGAAGCACGGCTGCGGGTCGAACTCGACAACGGCGGCGACCGCATCGGCGCCAAGATTCGCGCCGCCGCGATGCTGAAGACGCCCTACATCCTGGTCATCGGCGAGCAGGAAGCCGCCGACGGCACGCTGAACGTCCGCACGCGCGACGGGCAGCAGCTTGGCACGCACACCATCGCCGAGTTCCTGGCGGCCGCCGCGATCGAGATCGCCGAGCGCCGCCTGACGCTGGGCAGCGTGCTGAGCCAGATTCAGGGGACCGCCGCGGGCTGACGGGCGGCGGCGCCCGTGTCGCTGCGGCGGAGCAACACGGATGGTTGAAATCCCGCGTGCGCCGGGGCAAGTGCGGTCCCGGCCGGCGGGCGCTACGGATCGGCGGCGAGCGTCGCCGCCGGCTGGATTGAGTCGGCTACGAAAGGAAGGTGTTCGCTATCACTCCGAACCTGCGTTGCAACGAACAGATTCGCATCTCGCCGGTCCGCCTGATCGGCGAGAACAACGAGCAGATCGGCGTCGTCGAGACGTACGAGGCCATGCGCCGCGCGCGGGAGACCGGGCTGGACCTGGTCGAAGTCGCCCCGAACGAGCGTCCCCCGGTCTGCCGCATCATGGACTATGGCAAGTGGAAGTACGCCCAGAAGAAGAACGTCCGCAAGCACCATGAGCAGCAGCTCAAGGAAGTGCGGATGCGGCCCAAGACCGACTCGCACGATCGCCAGATCAAGGTGAAGCACGCGCTCGACTTTCTGCGCGACGGCGACAAGGTGCAGTTCAAGATGGTCTTCCGCGGCCGCGAGCGGGCCCACCGCGAGATCGGCTTCGAGACGTTCAACGGAATCATCACCGAGTTGCTCGAGTTCGTGAAAGTCGAGCGGCCCCCGATCATGGACGGCCGCGACATGATCATGGTCCTCGCGCCCAACAAGGCGGCGCTCGACAAGGCGTTTCCGCCGGCCCCGGCGAACAAGCGCGAGGAGCGCGACGGCGCGCCCGAGGGCGAGCCGGCGAGCGCGGGTGCGCCGCGCAAGGGTGGGCTGGACGCAGACAATCCGCCGGCGGCACAGGCCGCGGCCGCGCCGCAGAGCTGAGGTCGCGCGCCGCGGGGGCTGCGGGGCGCGTGTCGCGCGCGAAACGTCGCCGGTGCGGACGGACCCACGGGCCCGCTGCGCTGGTTTGCGACCGCACATGGAGCCGCTGACCCGCACGGCCGCTGGATTGCCGCCGCGCTGGAATTCCGGGCGCTTTCCGCTGCTTTGTAGTATGCTTGTGGCATGCCAGTCGTCCGCCGCGGCAGGGGCGGCGCTTCTTGGCATTGCTGTAAAGGTTTGCGGAGAGCAGGTTTATGGCGCACGTCGCCGCGTGTTTCTCGTTGCTGCTGGTTTTCATGCAAGCAGGGGGGCCGCCCGCGCCGAAGCTCTCCGCTCGGCTCGTCCCGTTGCAATCCGCTGTTTCGCCCGGCGGCAACCTGGACGTGCTGCTCGAAGTTGAGATCCCGAAGCCCTGGCATCTTTATCATCCGATCCTGCTCGGGCCGGGGCTGCCGACCGTGGTCGAGTTAACGCTCCCGGAAGGCGCGACGGCCGAGCCGGTGCGCTTCCCCGCTCCTGACCTGCGCGAGTCTAAGGGCATCGAGTATCTCGGGTACGAGGGCAGCATCGCGCTGCCGACCCGTATCGCGCTGGCCCCGGCGTTCAGCGGCGCCGAGCTTGCGATCAGCGCCCGCCTTTCGGGGCTGGCGTGCACCGAGACGACGTGCGTCCCGGTCGATGCGCGTGCGGCGCTGAGCGTTCCGGTCGCGCCCGGCGCGAGTCGCGATCCCGCCGGCGAAGCGCAGCCGGTGTTTGACAAGGCCCGGCGACGGCTGTCGTCGGCGTTGGAATCCGCGCCGTATCTGACCGGCAGCGCACTCGAGGTGCGGCCGGGGTCGATCCCCGTGGGCCGCCGGGGCGAACTCGTTTGGACGCTGAAGATCAAGGCGGGGCATCACATTCAGGATCCGCGGCCGGGCGTGGAGGGGCTGATCGGCACGCGCATCTTCATCGAGCCGATCGACGGTTTGATTTTCGAAGAGCCGATCTGGCCGCAGCCCAAGGTGAAAAAGGTCGAGGGGTTGGGCGAAGTTCGCGAGCACTCCGGCCCGGTCGCGGTGCGCGTTCCGTTTCGCGTCGCCGATCTGAAATTCGAGCCGCGCACGCTGCAACTGCACACGCTGGTTTACTACCAGTCCTGCTCGGATGCGGGCGAGTGCTACGCGCCCGAGATGGCGGAGGCGTTCGCCCGGTTCGTCGTCGTGCCCGGGGATGGGACGGTGGACGCCCCCGGCGCGCGCAGCAGTTCCGGAAGCGGCGGCGCGCCCGGCGCCGCCGCCGGCCCGAGTCAGCCGCAGACGTTCTGGGAGTCGCTGGGCATCTGGGGCGTGTTTCTGTTCGCGTTTCTGGGCGGGGCGTTGCTGAACGTCATGCCGTGCGTGCTGCCCGTCATTTCGCTGAAGATTTTCAGCTTTCTCAAACAGGCCGGGGAGTCGCGCGGGCGCATCTTCCTGCTGGGCGTGATGTACACGCTGGGGGTGCT
Source organism: uncultured Planctomycetales bacterium (assembly GCA_964631045.1). Classification (GTDB taxonomy): domain Bacteria; phylum Planctomycetota; class Phycisphaerae; order UBA1845; family Fen-1342; genus CAZVWB01. The sequence goes on along the minus strand of CAZVWB010000034.1, from coordinate 5,670 downwards.
CGTCAGTTTCCTGCCGATCGCAATCCTCGTCGTCGCCGGGAATCTGGCCTGGGGCGGGCTGATGCAGGATCCGCGATTCGTCATCACCATGGCCGCGTTCGTGTTCGCGTTTGGCCTGAGCCTGCTGGGTGTTTTCGAGCTGCGGCTGCCCGGCGCGGTCGAAAGCGCCGCCGGCGCGGCGACGACCCGCGAGGGCGTGAGCGGCGCGTTCCTGAACGGCGCGATGGCCACGCTGCTGGCGACGCCGTGTCTGGGACCGGGACTCGGTTGGGCGATCGGGGTGCTGGTCGCACAGCCGCCGCTGGTCGCCGGGCTGGGGATCATGACTGTCGGGCTCGGGCTGGCGGCGCCGTTTCTGCTGCTGTCGGCGTTCCCCGCATGGCTCAAGTTCGTGCCGCGACCGGGCATGTGGATGGTGACGTTCAAGCAAGTGATGGGGTTCCTGCTGCTGGCGACGGCGATCTGGCTGCTGTGGATCGTGCAGTTCCAGGTCAAGCCGGAGCGCATGATCGCGATTCTGGTGCTGTTGCTGGGCGTCGCGCTTGGTTGCTGGCTGCTCGGGCAGATTTCGCTGACCGCCAGCGGGTTGCGTACCGCCGGCTTGTGGGGCGGCGCGATTGCCGCAGTGCTCGCGGGCCTGTGGGTCGGCGAACGGTTGGTTCCGGGCGACGAGCCGGCCTCGATCGAGTGGCGCAAGTGGGAGCCGGGGCTGGCCGAGCGTCTCTCGGCCGAGGGCTACACGGTATACGTCGATTTCACCGCCCGCTGGTGCGCGACCTGTCAGACCAACAAGAACCTGGTTCTGCTCGTCGACCCGGTGCTCTCGAAGCTGCGCGATCAACAGGTCGTCATGCTGAAAGCGGACTTCACCAATCGCAATGACGAAATTCAGCGTGAGCTGCAGAAGCACCAGCGCGCCGGCGTGCCGCTGAACATCGTCTTCCCCGCCGGCCGCCCGGCGGATGTGATCGTGTTGCCCGAGCTGCTCACGGGCGACATCGTGCTCGACGCGCTGAAACGCGCGGGTCCATCGCAGTCTGCGCCGGCTCCGGCGGTAGGCCTGGCGGCGCCGTAGGCCCCGGCGGCCCAGTGACCCGCGCCCCATTCCCGATCCACTTCGAGTGTTGCGCAAGCTCTAACGCCGACCTACGCCGTGGTTCCGCGGCGCGCCGATAACCGCTCTATGCTCGTCGCCGGTGCGGCGCGGCTACGCTCCGAGTTCGGGTTTTGATTGGAACGGCGGTTTGTTCTCACGATCAGCCAGGCCCCGGCACTCGCGGCACTCGCGCGGCGAGCCTGCGCGAGCCCCCGCCGCGGACCGAGCGCGCGCTCGATCGGATCGCGCTAATTTCCGACAGACTTTACCGGACGTGGGTTTGGGGCCTATACTCCCGATGGAGACTCGTCGCGCGATCGCGCGCGGCGGTGGGAAGGAGCGGAACGCGCCTCGCCTGATCGGTGCAGGCGTGCGGATTGCGCTGGCCGCCGGTACGGCGTTGCAACTGACGGGTTGTCTGCGCCCGGACCGGTCCGATCCGCGAACGAAGCCCGCATATGAAGCGACGCGCGTCGTGGTCGTCGCGCCGGTCATCAATTTGAGCGGCGATGAAGGATTCGACGCGCTGCAGGTTACCGACATCCTCGCGGCCGAGCTGGCGTCGCAGCGCGCGATCGCCGTGATACCGGTGAACCTGGCGCTGGCGGCGCTGGAGCGGCGCGGGAAGTCGCGTGTGGAGAGCCCGGAGGAAGCCCTCGCGCTGGCGCGTGAATTCGGCGCGGATGCCGCCGTCGTCGCCGCGGTCACGGACTATGACCCGTACCATCCGCCCACGCTGGGCATGATCCTGCAATGGTACGCGCCGGTCGGCAACGTATGGGAAGAGGCTCGCGCGGGCGCTGGGCCGGCAGCCGACGTGGACGGCGGGCCGTACGTGCAGTGGCAGGTGCAGCGCGTTTTTCGCGGGTCGGATGAGGCGCTGGTCGAGGAGCTCAAGGAGTTCGGCAAACGGCGGAACGCGCACGAAAGTCCGTACGACTGGCAGCAGTACGCGCATTCCCAAAAAGCGTGGGTCCGGTTCTCTTGCTGGTCCGCAATACGGACGATGCTAGAGCAGAACGTCCGCAGCACCGAAGTCCAGGAATCTCACAGGGCGACGCGATGACCGACGAACGGCGCAGCGTGAGCCTCCAAAAAGGCCGGCACCAGTACATGTTCCAGTATGCGGAAGGCTGCGAATCCGACTTGCTCGCAGCCTTCGTAGAACTGGCGATGGATCCGGAGAGCGACTTTGACTGGTTCGACGCCGCCGTGCTCAGCTACCACATGGGCCGGCAGGCGGAGCGCCACTTGAGCCTGATCGATTGAGCAGCCGGGCGGAGCCTGGTCTGCGGCCGCGAGAATTGCGGCGGAGCGGTGCTGAGCGCCGCTCTCCCGCGCTGGGTCGAGACGCATGAGCACGCAAGAGAGCCTGATCAAGCAGTTCATCGGATACCTGCGAGCCGAGCGGCATTTCTCGCCGCACACGGCCCGCTGTTACGCCGCCGACCTGCAGCAGTTCTGCGGATATCTGAGCACCGGTAAGCTCGCGCCCGCCGCACCGAGCTCGGGCGGCACGAACGGCACGCACGCGGCGTCGCCGCGGCGGTCGTCGCTGACGGCCATCGACACGCCTGAGTTCTCGAACCCCGAGATCGACCGCAAGCTCCTGGCGGTCGACGCCGAAGCGGTGCGGCAGTTCATGTCGCACATGCGCGACCGGAATTACTGCAACAGCACGGTGGCCCGCAAGCTGGCCACGCTGCGGAGCTTCTTCAAGTTCCTGGTGCGCCGCGGCCACCTGAGCGGGAATCCGGTCTCCACGATCAAGACCCCCAAGCAGGACAAGCGCCTGCCGAAGTTCCTCGACGTGGCGCAGATCGACAAGCTGCTGGCGCATCCGGACCAGACCACGCTGCTGGGCGCTCGCGACCGCGCGATGCTCGAAACGCTCTACTCGACCGGCATGCGCGTCAGCGAGCTGGTGGACCTGAATGTCGCCGACATCGACCTGGGCGCCAGCGTGGTGCGCGTCCGCGGCAAGGGCAAGAAGCAGCGGGTCGTGCCGCTGGGGCCTGGGGCGGTGAAGGCCATCCTGCACTTCCTCGACCTGCGGCGGGCCGATCCGGGCAGCGCGGCGTTCGACGCCGAAGCGCTGTTCATCAACAAGCACGGGCAGCGGCTGAGCACGCGCAGCGTGCGCCGCAAGCTGGACAAGTATCTGCTCGAGGCCGGTCTGGATCTCTCGGTCAGCCCGCACACGCTGCGGCACAGCTTCGCGACGCACATGCTGCGGCGCGGTGCCGACCTGCGCAGCGTTCAGGAGATGCTCGGACATCAGAGCCTGAGCACCACGCAGATCTACACGCACGTCAGCAGCGACAGCGTCAAGGAGGCGTTCGACGACGCGCATCCGCGGGCGTAGAGAGCGGCTCGGGCGGGCGCTTCCGCCCGCCGCGGACCGTCACCCGCCTCAGCGCCCGAGGGTGTAGTAATACACCTCAGAGGTGAAACTTTCGAAATCCTGGCCGCTGATCGCCAGCATGCCCAGCAGCACGGCCATCAGCAGCACCAGGACCGACACGGGGGTCGCCAGCGCCCGCGTCGTCGCCGCGGGACGCACGGCCAACCACCAGCCGGCCAGAATCGAACCCGCAAACGCCAGGGTCCAGAACAGGAACTGGGAAGGCTCCATCGCCGGTTCTCCGACCCACACCTACTCCGGCATCACCGTGTTGATATTCGCGTAAATGTGGAACATCCGGCTGCCGATGGACTGGATCGTCCCTGCGGCCACCAGAACGATCAACGCCAACAGCACCGCGTACTCGACGGCGGTCGGACCGTCTTCTTCGGTGATGAACCGCCGGAATCTCGATTGCGGCGCATTGGCCTGAAACATCGCTCTCTCCCCGTTCCCCCGGTTTCGTGCCTGCTGCAGTGAAGAGTACGATTCATTCGCGCAGCGCACACGGAGAATTTCCGCAGTTCTTGCGCGAGCGGGAAACGGTCCGGCGGGCCGGCCCGGGGGTTGTCGCACCGCGCGGTGAAAGCCCCGCAGTATCGGACGGCGCGGCACGGCGGCAGAATCGCGACGTGCCGGCGCACGTTGCGACCCCTTATCGTGGCGGAGTGCCCGCCCCGTTCCAAGGACGATTGCCAGACTCGGGAATGCGGACAGCACGCCGCTCTGTGCCCGTTTCCGACAGACTGCGCGGGCGGAATCCGTTGACCGCGACCCCGCATCGAATCTATCTTACCGGTGCGCGGTTGCGGGCGCCGGTAATCGGCGGGTTCCCGGCGGCCGATAAGAAATGCGCGACCCGAGCGCGGTGTCGCCAAACTGCGATACGCGCGTCGGTGTCTGTCATGGACGACAGGGATGCGGCGTCGATTCGCGCCTTGCGGCGCATCGCCGCCGGATTGCTGATGTCGGCGGCGAGCGGCGCGATCACCGCCTGCGGCAGTGCGGATGGACCCGCGACGAAGCTGCCCGAACCGAGGGAGATCCGTTGACGAACAACGCACCACTCCGTCGCAGCGCGCTGGGCGCGGTGTACACACGCTTTGCCAATCCGGCATTCGCCCTGCTGACGCTGTCGATGATCACATGGGCCGGCTGCGCCGTGCCGCAGCCGCGCGGGGCGGGCAAGCTGGCGCGGATCGTCGAGCCTACGACGCAGCGCGGCTACTGGCTCTACCTGCCGAAGGACTATGTGAAGAGCGACGAGGCGGGCCGCAAGTCGCGCGCGTGGCCGATCGTCGTCAGCTTTCACGGCATGAAGCCCTTCGACAGCGCCCGCGCGCAAGCGCTCGAGTGGCAGCAGGAGTCGGACCGCTACGGCTTTGTGACGATCGCGCCGGAACTGGGCGCGCCCGACCTGTTTCAGGAATTTCCGCTGCGCTCGGTGCACCCCGAGTTCCAGCAGGACGAGCGCTGCTCGCTGGCGATCCTCGATCACGTCGTCAGCACGACCGGCGCCGATCCGACGCACACGCTCGCGACCGGGTGGTCGTCGGGCGGGTACATGGCGCATTACATGATGAATCGCCATCCGGACCGCTTCACCTCGCTGGGCGTGCGGCAGGCGAACTTCTCCGCGGCGGTGCTGGATTACGCCAACGCTTCGCGCTCCAAGTACCATCCGATCTTCATCGCGAACACCGAGAACGACTTCGCGGTGTGCAAACGCGAGTCGAAAGAAGCCGTGCAGTGGTATCACAACAACGGCTATCGCAACGTCGCGTGGGTTTACATCAAGAACCTGGGGCATGAGCGCACGCCCGATCTCGCGGCGGATTTCTTCGCACGGGTCGCGGGCGTGAAGGCCAATCGCCCGTCCGACGTGCTGGTGAAACGACAGGCGATCGACGGCAATCCCGACGGGCTGGCGCTGCTGGCCGGCAAGTTCGTGGGCGTGCAGTCGCCGATGGGTTCGAGCGCGATGCAGTTCGCCTCCGCCGCGCCGGCCGGCCCGAGCGCGCCGCCCGTTCGGGCGCAGCCGACGCCGCCGCGCAACCCGCAGAACCTGCAGTTCGCCCGTACGCCCGCCCCGCCGCAACCGCGGCCGGCCGGCGCCGCCCCGACACCGACGTATCTGTCGCCCGAGCCGGCCCGACCGGTGACGGTCGCC
>CAZVWB010000033.1:30228-58611 GCA_964631045.1 uncultured Planctomycetales bacterium | reverse complement strand
CTGCGATGCCGCGGCAAACACCACATTCGACTTCCACTACCCTGTGCCCAGTGTTCCGATCTTCCCCAATACGACCCTGACTCGCAGCGAGTTCGTCCGCGCTTCGGGCATGATCGACGACCTGAATTTTCGCGTGCGCCTCGACTTTCGCATCGGCGACACGGCCGTGCGGCTCTCGCACGCCGGCGTTACCGTCACCCTGATCGACCGCCCCGGCTATCCCAGCCAATACAATGCCGGATTCAGCGAGTTGGGGTTTAATGTCACATTGGACGACGAAGGCACGGGCGGCCCCATCGAGAATCGCGGCAACTACGGAGGCGTCTTCGAGCCAATCGCATCGCCGCCGAGCTTCCGTCCGAACAACCCGTTGAGCGCGTTCGACGGCCTGCCGCTCGGCGGCGTGTGGACGCTCGAGGTGCAGACTCACAACTCCTCCCCGATCGCGATGTTGTACTCGTGGAGCATCGACGCGAGGCGAGCGGCGGCGCCGGTGGGCGCGTGCACGGGCGACGCCAACTGCGACGGACGCGTCGACTTCTTCGACATCGACCCGTTCGTCCTGGCGCTGTTCGATCCGACAACCTACGCCGCAGCGCACTGCGGGGGCGCGTTCGCGACGGTCGATTGCAATGGCGACGGGAGTGTGAACTTCTTCGACATCGATCCCTTCCTCGGTTGCCTGTTTGGAGACTGTCCATGAGCGCAGGCCTGGTTCGCACACGTGAACCCCTGGAGATTCGCATGACTCGCAGTCGTAGCATGGCGGCGCGGCTCCTGATCGTTTCGGCGGCGGTGCTTGCGTGGCCGGCGTTGACGCAGGCACAACCCCGTTATGACTTCATTCTGGTGGACTCGTTCAATGCCAACCCGCTGGCCGGCGAGACCTACCTGTGGGACATCAACGACGACGGCGTCGCGTGCGGCGTCACCACTGTGGACAACGTTCCGGGGTATCCCGGCTTCGTGTGGGATGCGGCGCATGGCAAGTCCGTGATTCCGGTCGCGAGCCCGCAGGGCGTGAGCAACAACGGGCTGGTCGTCGGAATCGGCGACGCTTTCGATCTCGCGCTCCAGCAGACGTTCTCGCCGCCCAATCTACCCGGCACCTACTACAGCCCGCAGTTCGGCGGCGTGAACGATGCGGGCGTCGCCGTCGGATCGATCAGCATCTGTTCCTGCTCGGACTCCGGCGGCGTGTTGCGAATCCCCTACGTGTGGGACGCGATGAGCGGGCCGCGCACCGTGAGCGTGCCAAACGCCCGAGGCCTCAGCCGCATCAACGAGTCGGGCGTCGCGATCGGCTGGCTCAACGGCTGGATCATGAACGACGGGTTTTTTGTCGACGTGGAGACCGGCGCGTACACACTGCTCGCCGACGTATTCCCCGCTGAACTGGGCAGCGGGCCGGTGACGGCGGCCGACATCAACGATGCGGGGGTCATCGTCGGTTCTCGGGCGGGAGTCTATCCGGTCTACCGCTACGGATTTGCATATGCGCCGGACAGCGGCATCCAGATTCTCCCGTTCCCGGGTCCTGGATACGAGCAGTGGCTGCGGCCGACGGGGGTGAACAATGAGGGAACAATCGTCGGGAACATCAGCACGACTCAGGCTTCGCAGCGTGCATTTGTGTACTCATCCTCCGAGGGCGTCCGAGACCTGAACAGCGCCGGGCTGGTGGCGGGCGTCCCGTCCGGGTATCGCCTCTACTCCGCGCAGAAGATCAATAACCACGGCTGGATTGTCGGGTTTGGGTATACCGCCGCAGGCAAGGTGACCGGATGGGTATTGAAACCGCGCGCTCGCGTCGCAGATGCCGACTGCAACGGCAGCGTGGATTTCTTCGACATTGATCCGTTCGTACTGGCGCTGTTCGATCCGGCCGCATACGCGGCGACGCACTGCGGGGGCGACTTCTCGGCCGTCGATTGCAACGCAGACGGCAGCGTGAACTTCTTCGACATCGATCCATTCCTAGATCAGCTCTTCCCCGGCTGAATCGCACTGGCGCGGGTCGCCGCGCCGTTGGGAGCCGCTCATGCGTTCGTCACTCCTCGCTGTAACGGGCCTCATCGCCTCTGCTGCTGCGGCGCTGGCCGTCCCGCCGAAGTATCGCGTCGATTTCCTGGGGGTCGGCTGGACCGCGACGGGAATCAACGAATCGGGCGATGTCTGCGGCAGCGTTTCGCCCGACGGCACGTCGCTTCTGGCCGGCGTCTCGCGCGGGGGGCAGCCGTTCGAGCTGCTGCCCTTGCCCGCCGAAATGCAGACCTCGCGGGCCCACGACATCAACGACGCCGGCGTGATCGTGGGCGCCGTCTGCCCAAACCAGTATGTCATCACGCAGCCCACGGCGGCGGTCTGGCGGCCGGGGCCGGATGGCTACACGGTTGAAGTGCTCGGCGGACTTCCGGGCGACCCGTACTGCAGCGCCTACGCGGTGAACAACCTCGGCGACATCCTGGGCGCATCGGGCTTCTGGGGATGGAATCTATCCACTGGCGTGCTCTTCACGGCCAGCGGGCCGGTCGCGCTGCCCGGCGGCACGCTCGCGTCCGACATCAATGATCAGCGCGTCGTGGTCTCCGGCCGCACACTGCTTGATCTGGACACAGGCGAGGCGACCAGTGTTCCGCTGCCGCCGGGGAACTGGCAGGGCGTCGTGAGCGCGGCGCTCAACAACCACAACGACTTCTGCGGCTACATTCTGGGCTACTCCGGCTGCAGCACGTTTCCGATCCGCTATCGGCAGGGTATTGGGTGGGAGTTTCTTGGAGGCTGCGCGACGACCACAAGCGCGACGGCGATCAACGACAACGGCGACGCGCTGCTGTACTACTACATGACCACGTCAGGCGTGCACCTGGTGGATGAGGGCTACTTCGCACTCGGCAGTCTGATCGATCCGTCGCAAGGCGCCTGGTACATTCAGTATGGCGGGGCAAATGGCATCAACAACTCGCGGCAGGCGATCGCCGCCGCCCGCCAGGGCGGCAGCGGTCCGATCGGCGCGGTGCGCCTGACGCCGATCGTCGATTCTTTGCTCGGCGACGCGAACTGCGACGGCGGGATCGACTTTTTCGACATCGACCCGTTCGTCATGGCGATCTTCGATCCTGCGGCGTACGCCGGGCTGTACTGCAACGGCTCGACGGCGACCGCCGACTGCAACACCGACGGCAATGTCGACTTCTTCGACATCGATCCGTTCCTGGCGATTCTGTTTCCGGATTGAGGCTCTCAGCAGCGACGAAGCGATTCGTCGGCAATGACTGCGCGCGCGGGGGTCGTCTGCGAACTCGGGCGCGGCGGGCACGCGCGCCGCGCGCCGCCATTCGTCGCGGCGGGCACACGCGCCGCGCGCCGGCATTCGTCGCGGCGGGCCGCAGCGCCGCGAGGCTACTCGCGTTTGCGCCGCAGGAATGTACGAAACTCCGGGTTGGGGCGCTCTGTTGGGTTGCGCGGCGCCGTTTTAACAAGCAGAACCCGGAGAACACGCATGAACTCGAAACGAGCGGACAAACACCCGGCAGCGACAACCCTGAAGCCGCAGGAAGCACCTGCGCGATACGGGAGGACTACGCCCGGCGAGCCGCCAGCTTGGGCGCGGCGCGCGAGCGGCCGCGGGCGACGGCTGGCCCTGGTCAGCGTCGCGATCTGCGCCGCCGCGGCGGTCGCGCAGGATTTCAACGGCAATGCGGTGCGTGACTCGTCAGACATCCGCAATGGCACAAGCGCCGACTGCAACCGCAACGGCATCCCGGACGAGGCGGACCTGACCCGTCCCGACTTCGCCGCGGCGATCGAGCACTACAGCGATGGTACGACCCTGTCGAACGTCACCGGCCTGGCGCCGGCCGACGTTGATCTGGACGGGGACATCGACCTGATCGTGATCTCGCGCCAGCAGCAGAACAATTCGAGCGTCACCATCTGGCGGAACGACGGCGGCCCGGGACTGGTGTTCGCAACGCGCCACACGGTCACCAACGCGCTGTGCTGGACCGTTCGCACAGCCGACCTGAACGCGGACGGCCGCCTGGACGTGATCGCCGCGGACGCCGGATTCGCGCAGGTCATCGTCATGCTGGCGACCGGCCCCGGTACGCTTGGGGCGCCGCTGCGACTGACGACCGGATCGCGCGGGACCGGCCTGGCCGTCGGCGACCTGGACAATGACGGCGACAGCGACATCGCCATGTCCGGATTCGCCACGAACGCGGTAGACGTCTTTCGCAACAACGGCAACGGCACATTCGCGCCGCGGCAGTCGTTTGCGTGCGATGTGTCGCCGGGCGCCGTGGCCATCGGCGATTTCACCGGCGACGGCCTCGCCGATCTGGCGATCGCCAATACCATGACCAACGTCTTCCCGCTGCGTCCGGGGACGGTCTCGCTGCTGCGGAACAACGGCAACGCGGTCTTTGTCACGCATGCCACGCTCACGGTCGCGGGCCACGCGGAGACCTCGCTCAACTCGAAGCCCAGCGACGTGGCCCTGGCCGACATCGATGCGGATGGCGACGTCGATTTGCTGGTTTCCGCCAAGGAAAGCAATTCGCTGCGGGTGTATTCAAACGCCGGCGACGGGACGTTCGCGAACTCGCAGACGCTGGGACCGCTCGAGGTCATTGGCGGCGTCGCAGGCTGCATCGCGTGCACGAATCTCGACGCCGACCCGGCGCCGGAACTGGCCTGGTGCGACAGCGCCGCGCGGGCGGTGCGCATCTACGACAACGTGGACGGCGGCTTCGAATACTCGCAGTCCTATGCCGCCGGCTCCGAGGGGCCGGTCGCCGTCGCCGCGGCCGACCTGACCGGCGACGGTCTGCCGGAGTTGGCGCTGGCCGGAGACACGAGCTACGCGTTTTCGACGATGACGAACGAGGGCGGGCTGAATTTCGACGCGGTGATTCATCTGCGGCGCACGGACGGCGGCTATTACCAGCTCCTGGCCGATTTCACGGGCGACGGAGCGACCGACCTGGCGTCGTACTCGACCTTCAGCAACTTGTTCATGGTCGCACCGGGCGTCGGCAACGAGCGTTTCGGTGCATCGATCGTGACGGAGATGCCCACCGGCGGGCACATTCTGCCGCGCGACGTGGACGCCGACGGCGATCTGGACATTCTCTCGCTGGGCAACAGCGGCAACCGCTTCGTAATGCTCGGCAACAACGACGGGACGTTCGGCCCGGCGATCTTCTCGAGTCCGATCAACCTGCACGCCAACTGGCAGACCGCCGACATCAACAACGATGGCCGGCTCGACATGCTCTGGACGCGCTCGATCGCGTCGAATCAGCCCGCGTTCATCGCGATTTCGCTGGGCGACGGCGTCGGCGGCTTCGCACCGCCCACCGAGATCACCACGCCGCCGTTCCTGGGCGCTGTCTGGACCGGGGATCTGTCGGGCGACGGCGCGCCGGAGCTGTTCGTCGGCGTCGCCGCAGGCGTGGTCGGCCCGCTCGGGTACGAGACGGTTCTTGTGTATCCCAACAACGGCGACGGAACTTTTGGCGACTACGCCGTTCACGCCTACGACATCGTGCCGAATTTCGTGGGCGGGGTCGGCGCGTTCGCCTGGGTGGACATCGACGGCGACGGAGACAATGATCTGCTCGGCATCTCCGTCGGCACGTTCATCTACCGCAACACGAACCATCAGCTCGAAGCGCCCGTGCCGATCGCCGGATTCGCCAACTACGCGCTGACGCAGTTCGGCCCGGCGATCATGGACCTGGACGGCGACGGCGATCTGGACTTCTACGGCGCGGCGGGGGTTGGCGGCGTCACCTCGCCGGCGGCGTTCTTCAACGACGGCACGGGGCAGTTCCCGCAGCGCTCGGCGCTGATGCGCTATCGCAACTCCACCAATACGCTGGCGATCGGCGACGCCGACAACAACGGGCGCGCCGACATTCTCGTGAAGCCCGAAGGGTTCGGAGACTGGTACCTGCACCTGAACTTCGCGTCGTCCGTAGGCGACTGCAACGCCAACGAGACGCCGGACTCGTGCGACATTCGCGCCGGGTTCTCGACCGACGCGGACGGCGACGGCGTGCCGGACGAGTGCCGGCCGGCGGATTGCGGCGCGGGCTGTCGGGGAGACGCGAACTGCGACGGCGCCATCGACTTCTTCGACATCGATCCGTTCGTGATGGCGATCTTCGATCCCGTGGCGTATGCCGCCCTTTACTGCGACGGCGACACGATTCGGACCGACTGCAACGCCGATGGTGCAGTGAACTTCTTTGACATCGACCCCTTCCTGAGTTGCCTGTTTGCCGGTTGCCCATGACGCCAGCGCCGGACGAGACGAGTTCGAAGCCAAACGCGATGCGGCCGCGAGCGCCGAGCCGACGCTCGCGCCGCCGCAGAAGCATCATGGAGACATACGATGCGACGAAGTAGCGAGTATCGAGCGCTGCCCATCTGGGCCGCCGCGGCGCTTCTGGCGCTGAGCACAGCAGGAGCGAGCGCTCAACAGACGATCACCGTGACCACGCTGCACGACGTGTTCGATTTCGCGGCGCCGCGCCAGGTTCAAAACCTGCCGGGGCCGGACGGGCGTGTGTCGTTTCAGGAGGCGTGCACGGCGGCGAACAACACCGCCGGCCCGCAGACGATCGAGTTCGCCATTCCGCAGTCCGAGTTCTGGCTTCTGAACGACATGGCGGTGATCGAACTCGACTCCGGCCCGTTCGTGCTCACGGATGACGCCACCACCATTGACTTCTCCTCCCAGACCCGCAACATCGGCGACACCAATCCGAGCGGCCCGGAAGTCGGCATTTACGGCTTGCAGCCGAACGGGTGGGGATCGCCTGCGATCATCGTGGAGGCCAGTTCATGCGTGCTGCACGGCCTGGGCGCGGTCTGGCAACGCGGCTCGTCGATCGCCATCTGGCGTGGAGACAACAACCGCATCACCGGCTGCATGACCGGCACGATCGAGATCAGCGGCACCTTTGGCGGGCCGCCGGTGCGGGGGAACATTGTCGGCGGCACGACGGCGGCTGAGGCCAACGATCTCTACTCCGTCGAGATTCTGTGCTGGTCCGACGAGAACATCGTCATCGGCAACCGTATTCGCCACGTGCGGGTCGAGGGCAGCCAGTATTGCGTCGCGCCCGCGGGCAACCGCATCGGCGGGCCCACGCCCGAAGAGCGCAACGTGATCGCCGGCTATGGTTACTACGGCGAAGAGGGATTCCCGACTGGGTCGATGGTCAGCGTCGCCTGGGCGGAACGTACGCTGGTCGAGGGCAACTTCATCGGCACCACGCCCGACGGCATGGCCCGCGAGCCGCAGATCGGAACCGCCGGCGTCGAGGTCCGCGACGCGACCAACACGACGATCCGCGGCAATCTGATCGCGGGGCTCCGCACGATGGGTGCGAATCACTACGCCGGCGTGCTCTTTGGGCAGGCCATCATGGTCGGCGCCATCAACCGCGACACGCAGACGACGATTATCGAAGACAACCTCATCGGAGTGGCCATCGACGGCGTGACGCCGATCCCCACGCTGCAGGGGATCGTCGTCGCCCCGAGCACCTCGCTGCGGCAAATCCGCGACACGCGCATCGGCGGAATCGGCCCGCAACAGGGCAACGAGATCGCGCGCGTCGAGCGCCGCGGCGTGTCGGTCCATTCGCTGATCACCGGCGTGACGATTCGCGGCAACGCCATCCATGACAACGGCGACCTGGGCATCGACCTGCTGCCGAGCAGCGGCGGCGCCGGCGTCACGTTGAATGACGTCGGCGACGCGGACGGCGGCGCGAACGGGCAGCAGAACTTCCCGGATCTGACCGGCGCGACGGCGACTGCGGCGGCGATTCAGATTGTCGGTGCGCTCAATTCGCGGCCCAGCGCGCTGTTCGATCTTGATTTCTACATAAGCACCGCGCCGGACCCCTCCGGCTACGGCGAGGCCCAGCGCTACATCGGTTCGCAGCAGGTGCAGACCGATGCCGCCGGAAACGCCGCGTTTGATCTCGACCTGGCGGCCGTCGTCGCGGCCGGAAGCTGGCTGACGGCCACCGCGACCGACGCCGCGGGCAATACGTCGGAGTTCAGCGCGGCCATTGAGGTGGCGCTTGGCCCCACATTGCAGCGCGGCGACGCGAACTGCGACGGCAGCATCGACTTTTTCGACATCGATCCGTTCGTCATGGCGATCTTCGATCCGGTCGCGTACGGCGGGGTCTACTGCGACGGCGACATGGGCGCGGCAGACTGCAACGCCGATGGCGACGTGAATTTCTTCGACATCGATCCGTTCCTGGGCATTCTGTTCCCGGGTTAGTCCGCAAGCGGGTGTGTTCGCGGCGCGCCGCCGACAGGCGCGCCGCGCCGGCGGCCGATCGTCGCCGGGCGACGCGCGAACACAAGTTCCAACAAGTTCGACGCGGCCATCGGGTACGGACCTTCGGGCGGGCGCACTCTGTTCCTGAGTGAGACGGCGAGCCGAATGCCGATGGAGACGAGCAACATGACGATTACACGATGGATTGCGGTAGTAGCAGTGGGTGTGGCGACCGCTTCCGCGCAGCCGCCGGAAGTGTGGATGCGAAACTGGGACGGACCCGGCCACCATCAGGATTCCATCAAGAAGATCGCGCATGGGCCTGACGGCTCCGTGTCCGCGGTCGGTCTGTCGCGCGCCGCGGACGGCATCGCCGACATGGTGACGATTCGGTACGCCGCCGACGGCACGCTGGCCTGGGCGGCGGTGTATGGCAACATTCCCGGCCGCGCGGACGACGGCCGCGGGGTCGCGGTGGACGCGGCGGGCAACACCTACGCCCTGGGCGTGTCGTACAACGGCGATCGCAATCAGGGCGGCAGCGATTTCGACTACGTGCTGTTCAAGCATGCGCCCGCCGGCGAATTGCTCTGGATGCGACGCTACAACGGACCGGGCAACTGGGCGGATCAGCCGCTGGCGCTGTGCGTGGACGCGCTGGGCAACAGCTACATCGCCGGCGGGGCGTTCTATCAGCCATCGCCGAGCGGCGGCTACGCCACTGATTTTCACGTGGTGAAGTACAGCCCGAGCGGCGACCTGCTCTGGGAATACCACACCCCGTCGCAAACGCTGCGCGGGGCGATCGCGAATGCGGCCACGCTCGGGCCCGACGGCAACCTGCATGTAACCGGCTACAGCATCGAAGCAGGCGGGAATCAGGACTTTCTGACCGTGAAGCTGACGTCCGACGGCCAACTGGTGCATCGTTCGCAGCACAGCACCGCCGGCTTCAACACCGGCAGCGATGAGGGATTGGCGGTCGCGGCCGACGCCGCCGGAAACACGTACGTGGCGGGCTATTGGCGGCCCGACCCGGTGGCGGGCGAGCCGGATCGTCACCTGGACACGATGACGCTCAAGTACTCGCCGACGGGCGACCTGCTGTGGACGTACAGCACGTCCCGCCCGCGTGAAGAAGCTGCGACGGCGATCGTGGTGGATGGCGATGGCAATGTGTACGTCGCCGGGGCCTGGCTGGCCGCAACCGAAAACAACGGCTGGATCGAGTCGTACTCCGCCGACGGAGCGCTACGCTGGACTTACGAGTTCGACGAGCCGGGTGCGTACGATGAAAACTGGTTCGTGGACCTCAAGTGGGGTGCGGATGGCCGCCTGTACGCCGGCGTAGACAACGAGCGCGTCACCGGTTACGACCCGACCGTGGTCGTGTTCGCGACCGACGGCGCGCTGCTCTCGCGCGAATCGTACGATGCCGGTACGTCGTCGGACTCGTGCTTTGCGTTCGACGTCGACCCGGCCGGCAATCTGTACTTCGGCGGCAACTCCTACTTCGGCGCCGCGGGCAGCGATCTCCTGATCATCAAGGTCTCCCCCGCGCTGCCGGCGTTGCGTGGTGATGCAAACTGCGACGGCTCGGTGGACTTTTTCGACATCGATCCGTTCGTTCTGGCGATCTTCGACCCGGCGGCGTATGCGGGCCTCTACTGCGGCGGCGACATGGGCGCGGCAGACTGCAACGCCGATGGCGATGTGAACTTCTTCGACATCGATCCGTTCCTGGCGTGCCTCTTCGAGGTGTGTCCGTAGCGATTTTGGTCCCGACGGCGCGCGGCGACGGTTGGGGCCGGCGTCGGACGACGATGCGGCGGCGCATGGCCATTTGGGACGTGACCGAGCGGCCAGACAAAAACGGAGCGGTTCGCACCAGCCCAAACCGATGCGAACCGCTCCTGATTTTCGGGCGAACCGGCGACGGCGTGTGCGCGGCCGTCATCGCCGGCGAGCCCGGCGGCTACTGCGGCGCCTTGGCGGCCTCGATCGCGAAGAGCGTGTTGCGGTTCGTGATGTACAACACGCCGTTGGCGACTACGGGCGTTGTGTAGACCGAGTTAATCATGTCGATCGTGGCGATTTCCTTCAGCTCCTTGCCGTGCTTGAGGATCACGAGTTCGCCCTCCTCGTCGCCGAGCATGACCTTGCCGTCGACGACGAACGGCGATCCCCAGATGGCGGCGTAGGTGTCGTACTTCCAGTAGACCTTGCCCGTCTTCTGGTCGATGCAGTACAGAAACCCGCTCAGATCGGCGTTGTAGACCAGGCCGTCGCGCACGGCGCACGTCGACATCGTGCGGTTGAAGTCCTTGTCGCCCAGGTGCCAGATGCGGCCGCTCTGCGTGATGTCGCCGCGCTTGGTGGCGTCGATCGCGAAGAAATGGCCGACGCCCTCCCCATGCTCCGGATCCTGTCCGACGGCGACGAACACCGTGTCGTCGACGATCACCGGCGTCGAAATGATCTCGTTGCGCGTGCCCTTGCCTCCCAGGATGTACTCGGAATCCTTGGGGTTCAGGTCGAAGCTCCAGAGCCGCTCGCCGGTCTTGGGATCAAACGAGTAGCACACGCCGTCGCCGCCGCCGAAGACGACCTGCGGTTTGCCGGCGACCATGCCGAGCGCCGGAGAAGACCACTGGCCGTGCAGCACGCGGCTGTCGATCGGCTTGCCCCAGACGAGCTTGCCGTCCTTCTTGCTGATCGCCACGAACGCGGGCGCATCGGGCGAAGGCATGTCGAGGTGGCCCTCGTCGACGCCGTTGGAAGTCAGGATGTAGATGTTCTCATCGTCGGCCACCGGCGAGCTGGTCGCCAGGTTGTGCGGGAAGACGTCGAGTTCGTCGATCATGTCATAGATCCAGATGAAATCGCCGTCCTCGCGCTCTTTGTACTTCTCGTCGGTGTAGGGGCCGTCGTTCTCGCCGTCGAGGAACCCCTCCACATCGGCGCAGACCAGCTCGCAGCGGTTGCTCACGTAATAGATGCGCGAACCCTCGACGAGCACCGCCGAGCAGATGCCCTGCTCCGGCCAGTCGTTCACGCGGCCGGTCGGCAGCTTGTCGTGCGTCGCCTGCCAGAGCATCTTGCCGGTCTTTTCATCCAGACACAGCACAATGCCTTTGTCTTCCTTGATGTTCGGGCGGAACTCGCCGCGGTTGTTCGTGCCGATGAAGATGCGGCCGCCGGCGACGCTCGGGTTGCCGTAGGTCTGCGAGCCCAGCGGCGCTTTCCACTTGATGTTCTTGCCGGTCTTCACATCCCACGTATCCGGGACTCCGGCTGCGTCCGAGACCATGTTGCGGTCCGGCGCGCCGCCCCACATCGTCCATTCGCCCACCTTCTTGCCCGGCTTGGCCGTGTCGTCGGCGGCCACGCCCGGAGTCAGGCACAACGCCAGCCCGGCGGAGGCCAGCAGACCCGCGGCCAGGCACGAATATCCCGCCAGCGCCCGGCGGGACGCAGCGCGGCTATTGCTCGCATTCAGATTCGACATCTCTGGAAACACCTCACAACTGGGATCGTCAGGTTATTCGACCGTTTCGGGCGGCGCGCCGCACGTCGCGCAGCGCGCAGGGCGCTTACTCGTTCCGCGTGATGGACAGATTGTCGTAGAAAATCTCCGGCCCGGCCTTGCGCAGCGTGGTGCCCGGCGAGTAGCCGAACAGCCCGGCGCAGCCCTCCTCGTTCGGGCACGGATCGGTGAACTCGATCGACCACTCGGCCGGCTCGGTCGCCTCGCGCGGCCAGACCTTGGCGCGGATGACCGCTTTGCCGCCGGCCGGTTCGACCCGGCACTTCATGCGATACCACGTATCGGTCGACCACGCGAAGGGCACGTCGTGGCGCACGCGCGGCTGGGTCGCCCACGATTCGATCCGCAACTGTTGCTCGTTGCCGATCAGGTAGACCATGTAGCGCGTGTTGATCACGCCCATGTCCGGCTTGAAGCGGCCGTCCTCGCGCGGGCGGCCCAGCAGGTCGCACTGCACCGTGTAGCCGCCGGCGATCGGCGTGCCGAAGTATGGGCGAATCTTGATGAACGGCGGCGAAGAATCCGTCGCGAGCTTCTTGAGCACGCGCGATCCGTCGCGCTCGACAATCGCGGCGCGCCGCCCGACACCCACCCAGCCCGGCGGGACCGACTCGGGGGCGTAAGAGTCGAACGTCTCGGTGATCGGCAGCCGCGGCGTCACGCGGATGCGGGCCGTGGCGGATTGACCATCCGCTTTCGCGGTGACCGCACCGACCGAGAACAATTCATCCGCCGCGATGGTCAATGTGCCGTCTTCGGCGATCTTCGCATTGACACCCGCCGCCGCCCACTCGACTTTCCCGGCCGGGGTTTTCTCCTCCGGTCCGCCGGCCAGGCGAACGCTGAAGCGTACGACCTCGCCGGGGGCGGCCGAGACATCGGCGGGAACAATCTGGAGCTTCTCGTTGCCGGCGGTTGCCGCCGCCGGCGGCGGAGTGTCGGTCTTGATGACCGGCGCGCCGTCGATGCCCAGGCAGTAGGTGGCATACCGCGTCATGAAGTACACGCGGCCGTCGACAATCACGGGAGAGCCGTAGATTTCGTCGATCGCCGTTCCGCGCGGCGGGAACTCGTCCTTGTCGAGTTGCTCGCACTTGTCGCCCGCGTCCTTCAGGATGTGGAAGATTCCGTTCTGTTCGCCGACGTAGATGACGCCGTCGGAGGTGATCGTCGGCGAGCCCTTTCCGACGCGGCCGAGGCCGAAGCGCCAATGCTCCTTGCCCGTCTTCGCATCGAAGCAGAACAGCGTGGCGGAGTTGTCCACGAAGTAGGCCCGGCCATTCGCGACCGCGGGCGAGGCGTAGCCGGTGGTGTTGCCGTCCGCGCGCCACACCTCGCCGGTGTCCGTGATGTCGCCGCTCTTCGACGCGTCGATGCACACGATGCGGCCCATCGCGTTCCCGCTGATGTTCTCCTCGCTGTGCGCGATATAGACGAAGTTGCCGTCCGCTACCGGCGAGACGTTGATGCCGCGCTTGCTGAACTTGAAGGTCCACAGCTTCTCGCCGCTGCGGGCGTTCAGACCGTACACGTTGCCGTCGGCGTTGCCGGCGATGAGCTGCCGCACGCCGTTGATGGTCGCCACGACCGGCGTCGAGTAAGTCGTGTCCAGCGGCGCTTCGCCCGGCGCCGCCCACCACAGCACCTTGCCGGTCTTCTTGTCGAAGGCGACGTAACGGTGCAGCGGTTTGCCCTGGTCGCCCCAGCTCGTGTTCAGAAAGCTGATGATCACACGGTCTTCATCGACGATCGGCGTCTGTATCCGGCCGCCGTAGCCGCTGATCCGGCCGTATTCCTCCGTCAGCGAGTGCTTCCAGATGATCTCTCCGTTGCCGTCGAAGCAGATGAACTCGCCGCCGGTGGTGTGGGCGTAGATGCCGCCGGTCTGCGGATCGCCCGCCAGCGCGGTCCAGCCCAGGCGCTGCTCGACGATATCGGTGTCGAAGACGTTCAGCGCGTTCTCCCACAGCGTTTGCCCGGTCTTGGTGTCCAGGCAGACGACGCGCTCGCGCAGGCATAGCCCCTCGCCCACGGGCGCGATGGTGAAGAGCCGCCCCCACATGACGATGGGCGTCGTGCGGCCGCCCACGTCGGATTTCCACGCCAGGTTCTGCCCCTCGGGCGACCATTCCGTCACGACCGCCTTCTCGGGCGCGGCGCCGGTCTGGGCCGGGCCGCGCCAGTGCGGCCAATCCTTGGCGGCCGTCGTGGCGACTGCCGCGCCCAGCACGAACATGATTGCTGCGTATCGCATGATGCCTCCGTTAGACAATGCGTTCTGTGTCTTCTTGCGAAGCTGCCGGCCGCACATCCTTACGGCCTGCCGCCCCGCTGCGAATCATCCGCCGCGCCTTTCCACACGACGCGGCGGGCCTTGAACTCGAATCGCGGTAGCGATCCCGGCGGGAGCAATCGCACCCGCGGCCGGAATCCGAGCCGGTCGCGAACGCGGTCCGCGATCGCGCCCGTAACGTCCGCCGCGCCTTCCGTGCTGCGCGGTTCGACCTCGATGTCGAGCTCGATCATTGCCGCGCTGCGCGCGACGACGATGCGAAACTCCGCCACCCCATCGAACTCGCGTACGATACCTTCGATCGCGGCCGGATACACGTTGTTGCCGCGAATGATGAGCATGTCGTCCGACCGCCCCAGCACGCCGCCGGCGCACCACAGCAGCGGCCGACCGCGGTGATCGAGTCCGTGTTCGGCGCGCACGCGGTCGCCGGTGCGATAGCGGATGAGCGGACTCCCCATGCGGCCCAGATTCGTAAGAACCAGCTCGCCCTCTTCCCCGGCGGCTGCGGGTTGCAGCGTCTGCGAATCCAGCACCTCGGCGATGAACTCGTCCTCATTGACAAACAACCCGCCCGGCCGCTCGACAGCCTCGAAGCCCCACGCGCCGATCTCGGTCATGCCGGCGTGGTCGAAGACCCGCGCCCCCCAGTCGCGCTCGATCGCCGCGCGCACCGCCGGCACGCTTCCGCCGGGTTCGCCGGCGACGATCAGCGCGCGGACCCGGCCATCCGCGATCCTCATCCCGCTCTGCCCGGCGACCTGCCCCAGGTGCAGCGCGTAGGTGGGCGTGCAACACACCACGCGCGCCCGGTTGTCGATCACGTGCTGCAGTCGCGCCGCGCTGCTCATGCCGCCGGCGGCCAGGCACAGGTTTCCCCGCTCAGCGGCGGTCTCGAACGCGGACCAGAACCCGATGAAAGGCCCGAAGGAAAAGGCAAAGAGCAGCGGCTCGCCCGGTCGCACGTCGGCGGCGTCATAGACCGCCGACCAGCAGCGCTTCCACCAGGCCCACGATTCGGGAGTGTCGAGCCAGCGCAGCGGCGCGCCGCTGGTCGTCCCGGATGTCTGATGCAGTCGATTGAAACGCTCGAGCGGCTCGCACAGAACGCCGCCATAGGGCGGATCCGCGGCCTGATCCGCCATCAACTCAGCCCGCGTTGTCAGCGGCAGGCGATCCAGCGGATCGCGGCGCGGGTCGAACGCGATGCCGGCCAGCTTGCGCGCATAAAACCGGCCGCTGGTCGCAGCCCGCAGCACTTCCGCCAGCCGCTCGCGTTGCCGCCGTTCGAGTTGTGCCCGCGTCTCGCGGTCCCAGCCCGTCGCGTCCGACCTCATGGCGGTAAATGGTAGGGTCGCGCCGCCGCGAAGGGGCGGGCGCTTGTGGAAAGTTGTGGACCGGCGCTGCCGCCGGTGACGCGCAGACATCCGATTCGAATCGCCACGAGCGGCGCTCAGCTACCCGCCGCCGCGACGACAAGCAGCGGGCCGCCGGACACGACGACGCCGCCGGGCTTCTCGCGCGTGATCGCGAAGACCTTTGCGTCATTGACTTTCAGCTTGGCGACGATGGGGATGATCACGTCGCCGCCCGTGGCGGGTATGTCGAACACGCCGCCGTCGATCGGGTGCTTGTCGCGCGTCGGGTCGACGATCCAGAGTTGATACTGCGCGACCGCCGGGTCGTTGGCAGGCATGCCGCCCAGGCGCAAGTATCCTTCCTGGTGCGTCGGGCTCCAGACCACGTCGCCGCTGACCTGTGCGAAGGCGGGATCTTCGGGACGGTTCCACGGCACGCGCAGAACACCCGCGTCGCGCAGCAGCCGCTCGCGGCGCTGCGCCACGCTTTCGACCGTCGAAGTCGGCGGCGCGGCCGACTGCCAGCGCGGGATCCACGCCAGCAAGGCCAGCCCCGCCGCGATCGCGGTCATCAGCCATGCGATACGTTCCGTGCCGCGGCGTCCGCGGCGCGGCGGCGCGGCCGGGAGTTTCATCCGCAGCGTGTCACGCGCCACCGGCAGCGGCGGCGAGACGAATCGCCCGGCATCGGCGAGTATCTGAACGCGCAGGCGCTCGGGCAGCGCCCCGCGCTCCGGCGGGCAGAGCGCCAGGTCGGCCGCCGCCGCAGCCAGGTCGAACTCGCCCGTGTCCGGCGCTCCGGTCTCATCGAGCAGGCGCTGCAATTCAAGCGCCTCATCTGGCGAGAGGCCGACGGTGGCTCGATCGAGCAGCAGCTCTTCAACACGCGGATTCTGGGGCACGCTGCGCGGGTTCATGGCGTGGCCCTCGCCACCGGTGAACCGGCCCCCAGCCCAAGCCGCGCCCGAATCGCCGCCAGCCCGCGCCGAATGTTGGTCTTGATCGTGCCCAGGGGCTGGCCGAGTTGATCGGCGATCTCCTGGTGCGAGCAACCGGACAGTATCGACAGTTGCAGCGCCTGCTGCTGATCCGGTCGCAACGATCGCATGGCGTCGCGAACGCGGGCCGCCTCGTCGGCCGCATCCGCCGCAAGCTGCGCCGGCGGAGACGCGGTCTCGACCGCCTCGGGCAGCGCTTCGACGCGCGGGCCGCGGCCCTGCTTCCGGCGGCGATCGATGATCCGGCGCCGTGCGAGCATGGCCACGAACGTCGTTTCCGCGGCGACGCTTGGGTCGTATCGGTCCGCCGATTCCCAGATCGCGATGAACACATCCTGCACGGCGTCTTCGGCGTCCGGTCCGTTGCCCAGCATGCGCCGCGCGAGCGACCACACCAGCGGTCCATAGCGGTCGATGCACGCGCGCACCGCGTCCGCGTTCCCCGCCGCGACCTGTGGCAGCAACGCAGCACTCACCAGCGAACGACCTTCGAACCGGGTTTCCGGGCGACAGCCGCCTACCGCCGCACCGCGGATGTTAACCGCTCCGCGCGTCATTCCGCGCCCCGGCGACCCGCGGCTCCGGCCCGCCGTAGGCAGGCGCACCGCCGCCGCCGGCCCGCAAAACGACCGGGCGGCGGCGGCGAGCGACTGTGGAATCGTACGCGCGGGATTCACGGAATCAGTGTCGTCCCGATCGCGCGGCAGGCTTGCGCTGCGGCGCGTCCTCGCCCGCGAGCAGCGCGTCGAAGGCATTGCGTAGCGCCCAGGCGCGGTCGCTATCGGAATGCGAGTCGCGAGCCGCCTGCAGGGCGCTTCGCAGCGCGGCCTGCGACGCGCTGGAAAGCCGCCCGTCGCCGAGCAGAAGCAGGCTCTCCGCAGCGGTCTCGTAGGCGGCGGCGCAGGCCGCGGCGTTTCCGGCATTGAACAGCGGCGCGCCGCGCTCGATCGCCGTCGTGAGCAGCCGGCGGACGTCGGCGTCGATGCCTCCGGTTTGCGGGCCGGGCGGCAACAGCACCGCATCGATCACGTGAATGACGCCGTTGCGGGCCTGCAGATCGGCGGTAAACACATTGGCGTCGTTGACGCGCAGGCTGGCCTCGCGAAACGAGATGCCCACCGGGGCACCGAGGAGCGTTGCGGCCGAACGCGCCGCCAGGGCCTGATCGGCGTACACGCGGCCCGGCACAACGTGGTACTTGAGGATCGCCGCGAGTTCGTCGCGGTTCTCGGAGCGAAGCAGCCTCTCGACCGTCCCGGGCGGCAGCGACGCGAACGCCGCGTCGGTCGGCGCAAGCAGCGTGAACGGGCCGTCGCCGCGGAGTGCGTCAGTAAGCCCGGCAGCGTCGATGGCGGCGAGCAGCGTCTTCACCGAACCGTTCTCGGCGGCAAGCGCGATGATGTCCTGCTCCTGCGGAAGCAGAACGCGGTCGATGACGTGAATCACGCCATTCGCGCAGGCCAGGTCGGCAGTGAGGACGTTCGAGGGCGTCGCATTCGCCGCAGCCGACACCCGCAGACGACCCTCCGAGCGATCGAAGCGCAGCCGTTGCCCGCCGACGGTGTCGAGCGTGCGCAGCGCCGAGTCCGATCGAGTTTCGCCGACGACGACGTGCAGCATCAGCACCGCTTTGAGCCGCTGGCGATTCTCCGGTTTCAGCAGATCCGCCAGCGCCCCCTTCGGCAGGGCGGCGAACGCGCCATCGGTCGGTGCGAACACGGTGAACGGGCCGGGACCGCTGAGAGTCTCGACCAGCCCAGCCGCCTTTGCGGCCTTCAGCAGCGTATCGAAGTTCCCGGCGGCTGAGGCGGTCTCGACGATGCTTCGGGTCTGGGCTGCCGCAGCCGCGGTCAGCAGCGCAAGCAGAGCGGGGATGATGGCCAATTGTCGTACCATGGCGTCTCCGGCGGTAACAGGTTCGCTCCAGAACGGACACGTTGCTGGTGTGGGGCCCGCACACCAGTCAGGTGGGTGTTCGCATTCGGGTCGGCGGCGGATTCGCGGCGCGACGCGATTCGAGCGCAAGCGGAGTGTCTGGCGGTTCCGGGCGGCTAGTTCAGGTTCAATCCGTCCACGTCGCGAAACTTGCGCCGCTGCTCGGCGACGGCCTGCACGTCGCGCATCAGCGTGAGGAGCAACTCGACGCGGGCCCCCGCCTCCGTCTCTTCCAGCACGCACTGGCGTAGCGCCGGCTCGACCCGCAGCCCGCCGGCGATGACATCGACGATTTCGGCGACGCGCAGCGAGGTGTCGAACAGGCCGGCCCACTGCTCGCGCAGCTCCGGCTCGGCCGCCGTGAACGAAGTGACGGTGTTGCGCAGGTCGCGCCGCAGCGCCGTCAGCCTTTCCTTCGAAGCGCTGGCCGCCCCCGGCACGGCGTGCGCCCGGGCCACGCGATAGGGCCGCGCGGAGGCCTGCTCCACCAGTCGGACGCGACCCTCGCCGCGGAGCAGCACGTTGAAACGCCCGTCGTCGAGCCGCTCGCAGACGAGGATGCGGCCGATGCCGGCGACGTTGTGGATCGGGGCGCGCGGCGTGTCATACAACGCTTCGTGCCCCGGTTTCAGCAGGGCGATCGCCAGCAGCGGCTCCTCCTGCTCCGTCAGGTCGCCGACCATCGCCCGATAGCGCGGCTCGAAGATGTGCAGCGGGAGGATCATGCGCGGAAACAACACCACTTCCGGCAACGGAAAGATCGGGACCGTGGCGTAATCGGCGTCGGACATCATGGCTGGCCATCATACCCGCGGCCGCTACGCCCGGTCGGCGCCCGCATCGCGCGCGGTCGCCGCCGCGCGACCGGCGACGTCCGCGTGAAGCAGCGCTCCGAACTGCCGCGCGGATTGCAGCCGCCGGCCCAGGATGCGGGTCGCGTGCGCATCGAAGAGGTCGAACCACTCTCCCGGCGGCGACGCCTCCAGCCGCGTATCGACCAGCCGGGGCGCGATGCGTCGGCGGTGTGCGAAGCGCGGCCCGCAGGCGTCGCAGATCAGTCCGCCGCCTGCGGAGTCGAACCAGGCCGGCGCCCCACGGACCCGCGGCTTTCCACACCCGCAGCAGGTTCGGAAGTTCGGCACGTAGCCGACGTTGCGGAGCAACCCCAACTGAAACGACACCACTTGCGCCGCCGCGATGTTCGCGTCGCGCGTTGCGTCCGCCGCGGCGAGGGCCGCCAGCGTCGCGTGAAGCAGCTCGAACAGCTCCGGGTGCGGATCTTCGGGCTCGGTCATCGCGGCCGTGAGCTCCGCCGCGTACAGCCCGCCCAGCAGGCTCGGCAGGTTGCGGCGCAGGCCGCTGAACGTGTCGCGCTGCACCCACTCGGCGAGCGTTCCCAGTTCCGCGCCCGACCGCGGCGGGTGATAGCCCGCGTCGCCGAGTTCGAGCAGGTCCAGCCCGACCGCGACGCGCGTTTTCGTCCCGCGCCGCGCCCCCTTCGCGATCACGCGAACCTGCCCGCCCTCGGCGCAAAACAGCGTGGCGATCTGCGACGACTCCGAGTAGTCGCTGAGCCGCAGAACCAGGGCCTGATCCGTGCGCATCGCCATAACCACGAGCCCATCGCGGTCGGCGTCGTCGTCGCCGACCGGCGTTGTACAATATCGCCGTCTCGAACGCGGCGGCACGTCTGCGGGAGAAAGCGGCCATGGACAACCATTCGCTCGACGGCTTCCTGCAGCGGCGGGTCGTCCTCGACACACAAGGACCGATGATCTACATCGGGCGGCTGGAACGCATCGACGAGCGGGGATACTGGCTGGCCGACGCCGACGTTCACGACCGCACGGACGGGCACAGCAACAAGGAAGTGTACGTAAACCAGGCCGCCGAGCTTCAGAAAGGCGGCACGCTCAACGTCAATCGCCGCCGGGTGTTTGTCGAGCGGCACGCCGTCGTCAGCATTTCGGCGCTGGACGACGTCGTGGCGGACGAACCGGCGGAGGAGAGGTGGTCGCCATGAAACTGAGCTGGCGCAGACAGCGGATCGCACCCAAGTACCGCTTCGCCACGTCGCAGGGAGCGATGGACGAGAAGGAGACGATCGTCGTCTCGCTCGTGCACGACGGCGTGACGGGGCTGGGCGAGATCGTTCCGTCGGCGCTTTATGGGCAGTCGCTGGAGTCGGCGGAGGCGGCGCTACCGCGCATGGCGGCTGTGCTCGGCGACGATCCGTTTCTGATTCACCCGATCATCGATCGGCTGGTCGCCGACTTCGACGACCAGCGGGCCGCGATCTCGGGCATCGACGCGGCGCTGTATGACTGGGTCGGAAAAAAGCTCGGCGTTCCCGTGTGGCGCTTGCTGGGGCTGCGGCCCGCCCGCACGCTGACGACCTTCACGATCGGCGTGGCCGGACCCGAGGAGACGCGCACAAAAGTTCTTGAAGCGCGTGCGGCCGGATACGAAGCGCTCAAGGTGAAGATCGGCGTCGCGACGGACGAAACGACGCTCGCGTTCATCCGCGACTGCTTCGACGGGCCGTTGCTGCTGGACGCCAACGAGGCGTGGACGCCGGCCGAAGCGCCGCAGCGCATTCGCGCCCTGCAGCGCTTCCGCCCGACGATGATCGAGCAGCCGCTCCAGCGGCCCGAATGGCGGCGACTCGGCGAATTGCGGGCGCTCGGCGCCGCGCCGATTTTCGTCGATGAAAGCTGCGAGCGACCCGCGGATGTCGTGCGCCTCAGCGGACTCGTCGACGGCATCAACATCAAACTCAACAAGTGCGGCGGCATTCGCGAGGCGCGACGGATGATCACGCTCGCGCGCGGGCTGCACATGCGCGTCATGCTGGGCTGCTTCGTGTCGAGCAGTCTGGCGATCGCGCCGGCGCTGACCATTGCGACGCTGGTGGATTATTCGGACCTCGACGGACACCTGCTCCTGGCCGAAGACCCGTTCACCGGCATCGGCCGGGATGGCGGCACGATCTGGTTGTCCGAGCGTCCCGGTCTGGGGGTGTCGCCGATAGGAAGCGCGGGCGGATAGAATCCCGCCATGAGCGAGACGATCGAGACCATGCGCATCGCGACCGCCGTGGCGACCGAATTCGGCCGCTCTGCGGCGGCGGGCGATCTGTGCGCGGAGATCGTCGCGCAGATGGACGGGCGGCGCGTCGATCTTTGCACGCTCTTCGCGAGCGCGCACTTCGAGAACGACATCGAGCGCGTGTCGGAAGAAATCTCGGACGCGCTGCGGCCGCGCGCGTTCATCGGGGCGACCGCCGAGGGAGTCATACACTCCGGCGTCGAGTTCGAGCACGCGCCCGCGATGACCTTGTTCGCCGCGCACCTGCCGTCCGTCGGCGTGCGGGCTTTTCATGTCTCGCAGGACGACCTGCAGCGGGTCGTCAGCGCGGACGAGCTGCCCGAACTGCTGGGAATCGAGACCCAGCGCGATCCGAGCTTTCTGCTGCTCGGCGATCCGTATTCCATCGACGTGCTGCGGCTGATTGATTTGCTGGGCGAGGCCTACCCCGGCCGGCCCGCGGTCGGCGGCATGGCGTCGGCGGCCGAGCGCCCCGGACAAAACCGCCTGGTCTTCGACGGCCAGACGCTGCGCCAGGGCCTGGTCGGCGTCGGACTGTGGGGCAATGTGCGGCTCGACGCCGTCGTCTCGCAAGGCTGCAAGCCCATCGGCCGGCGACTGATCATCACGCGCGGCGAAGGCAACATCATTCAACAACTCGGCGGCAAGCCGGCCTGGACCGCCATCAACGAGGTGCTGGGCGAGTGCGACAAAGCAGACATCGAACTCGCGCGGACGCGCGGGCTGCTGGTCGGCCGCGTGATTAACGAAAACCAGGGATCGTTCGGTCGCGGCGACTTTCTCATCCGCAATCCGATCGGGATCGACTCGAACTCCGGCGCGTTGACCGTCAACGACTTCGTCCGCACCGGGCAGACCGTTCAGTTTCACGTGCGCGACGGGCACAGCGCGGCGGAGGACCTGCGAACACTGCTCGCCGGCAGCGCGAGCCCGCCGCCCGCCGGAGCGTTGCTGTTCAGTTGCAACGGTCGCGGCACGCGCATGTTCTCCGAGCGCAACCACGACGCCCGCACGGTCGCCGGGTGCAGCGGCGCGGCGCCGCTGGCGGGTTTCTTCTGCGCCGGCGAAATCGGACCGGTCGGCCGCCGGAACTTCCTGCATGGGTTCACCGCCAGCATCGCGTTTTTCCGGCCCGCCGGTGCATGATCGCGATCCGTCTCCGCGCGGCGGGCGGGCGCGCCTGGCGCGTCGTCATCGCCTCCGCGACTCCGCGGTTTTCGGCCGGGTGCTGCGCGGCGGGGCGCGGGTCAGCGACGCGCGGCTACGCGTCTGGGTGCTGCCGGGGAACACGGAAGAAACACGACTGGGCCTGATCGTGACCCGCCGGCACGGGCCGGCCGTGGCGCGCAATCGCCTGAAACGACTGATGCGCGAGGCATACCGGCTGATACGCAGCGAGATGCCGCCGCAACTCGATGTTTTGTGCAGTCCGCACGTGGGGGTCGTGCTCACGCTCGACGGTTGCCGGGAATCGCTTCGCAGGCTCGTGGCCGCCGCGGCCGCGAAGTTGCGCCGCGCCAATCCGCCGACGCGGAATTGACACGCGCCGCCTCCGGTTGAACAATCGGTCGCGGCGGTCGAATGGGCCGCGCGGAGGTCGAACATGCGCACGCTCGTCGCGGTGCCGGTCTACAACGAAGAGCGATACCTCCCACGCGTCGTCGCGGCGGTGCGGCGCTACGCGGAGCACCTGCTGGTGGTGGACGACGGCTCGACCGACGGCACGAGCGCTGCGCTGCGTCGCATGCCCGAAATCCCCGTGATCCGCCATCCCGAGAATCGCGGCTATGGCCAGAGCCTGATCGACGCGTTCGCATTCGCGGCGCGGCGCGGGTTCGACTGGGTGATTACGCTCGACTGCGACGAACAGCACGAGCCGGCGCTGATTCCGGAATTCATCGCAGCCGCACAGCGCGGCGACGCCGACGTCGTCAGCGGGTCGCGCTACCTGCGCGAAACGCCCGGCGACGACCAGCCGCCGGCGGAGCGCCGCGAGATCAACCGCATCGTCACGCAACTGCTCGCCGACGTGCTGCAATTGCGGCTGAGCGACTCGTTCTGCGGGTTCAAGGCGCATCGCGTCTCGGCGATGCGCCGCCTGCGGCTCGACGAGCCGGGCTACGCCTTTCCGCTGCAGTTCTGGGTGCAGGCGGTGCGCAGCGGGCTGCGCATCCGCGAACTGGCGGTCCCGCGAATCTACCGCGACCGCAGCCGCACCTTCGGCGGCACGCTCGACGACCCGGCGGCCCGCTTGCAGCACTACCTCGAAGTCTTCGTTCGCGAGCTGCGGCGCGAACCGCTGGAGCGCGCTTGCGGCTCGCTGCCCTGCACCCGCCCGGCATGATCGACGTCGCGCGGCTGGTCGCGCCGCGAGAACACCTCTCGGTGCTGATCGAGCCGCCGCCGCATCAGACGCTCGCACTGGCGGGCGCGAGCGCGAGCCTTCCCGCCATTACGCTGGCGCAGCGCGCCCTGCCGGAGCTGCGCGGCGATCTGCGGCGCGGCCTGCGGCTGCGCGGGCCGCTGATCGCCACCGGGCACCAGGCCGAGTTCTTTCACGCCGGCGTGTTCGCGAAGATCGTCGCAGCGCATGCCCTGGCGGCGCGCATCGGGGGATCGTGCCTGTTTTTGGTCGTCGATTCGGACACGCCCAAAACCGGCGCGCTGGCCGTGCCGCAGCGCACGGCCGCCGGACCGCGACGCGTCGACGTGGCGATCCCGGAAGTGCACATGCAGTGGCCCATCGAGCACCAGCCGGCGGTAGCCCGCCGGCACTGGCTCGATTTTTTCGCGCGTGTCGCCGGGCTGATGGACGATTACGACGGGTCGCTGCTGCAGTCGTTTGCCGAGGGTTGGCTGCGCGCGCAGCGCGACGATGCGCTGTGGGGCGAGCGGTTCGCCGCCGGTCTGTCGCACGCAGCCCAGGCTGTGGGGTCCGAGGCGGCGCTGCTCGCGCTGTCGGACCTGTGCCGCACGGACGCGTTTGCGTGTTTCTTCCTCGAAATCGCGCAGCGCGCCGCGGAGTTCGCGAGCTGCTACAACGCGGCCCAGGCGGAGTATCGGCGGCGTTTTCGCGAGCGCTCGCCGCTGCGGCCGGTTCCGCCGCTGCACATCGCCGGCGCGCGCATCGAACTGCCGTTCTGGTTGCTCGCGGCGGCCGGTCCGCGCGAGCGCGCGTACGTGCACTGCGAACCGGGGGGCATCTCGCTGTTTGCCGGCGCGCGACCGGTCGCGCGAGTGCCGGCGGATGCGCCGCTGGATGCGGGCGAACTCGCGGCAACCCTGGGCGGGTGGCGAATTCGACCGCGCGCCCTGATGCTCTCGTGCTTCGCGCGGCTGGTCGTCGCCGACTTGTTCATTCACGGGATCGGCGGGGGGCGCTATGACCAGATGACGGAGCAGATCGCCCGCGAGTTCCTCGGCCTGGAACTGCCGCCGCTGGCGTGCGTGACGGCCACGATGCTCATGCCGCTGGATTCGGTCACGGCGGGCACGGCGGGCGACGTCGCCGCGGCGCGGCGACGGGCGCGCGACATTCGCTACAACCCCCAACGCCACGCCGACGGTTTGCCCGATGACCTGCTGGCGGCGCGTGCGGCGCTGATCGCGCGGTCCGAGCAGTTGCGGCGCGCCGCGTCGGGGGGGCGCGCGGCGGAGCGCCGCGCGGTGTACGCCGAGATTCGTGCGGTCAACGAGCAACTCCTCGCGCGGAGCGGCCTGCGGGTGGCGGCGCTGGACCAGGCCGCCGAACAGGCCGAGTTCGCCGCCCGGCTGCAACGCGTGGCGCGCGACCGCGAGTATTTCTTCGCCCTGCACTCCGCCGCCGCGCTGCAGGCGCTGCGCGACCGAACCGATGCGGCGCTGCAAACGCGCCAGCCCACGTAGCCGCCGCCACCCGCGGGCGACCCCGCGCGGCGACCGGACCAACTCCGGCTGTTTGATTAGAACTTCAGACCCACCAGCGTCCAGACCTGCAACTCCCAGCCCGCCCAGAGCGCGCTGGCGACCGCCGCCAGAAGGATCGCGGCCTTCAGTCGGACAATCAGGCGCTCGAAGCGCTCGGTGGACCCGGGATCGGCGGCCAGGCGATGGATCAATCGTTCGCGCGACCGGATCGAACCGTGCCGCCAGCTCCGCGCATCGGCCGGGATGCCGTTCAGCGCCGCCACCTGCAATAGGGTGTCGCCGAAGACGTGTGCGGCCGAGCTGCACAGGCGGTTGTCCGACAGCGCAGAAGTGCTCGGGCGCTGCGCGCGGCTGGGCGCGGCTCCAGCGGTCTCTTCGGCGACCGCGGGATTGCCGTGCTGCGCGCACGCATTGGCGCAGGCCATGCCGGTGGCCGCGAGGGTGCGCACGGCGTATACGTCGGCCTGGCGCTCGAACCGCCGCGAAACCCAACCGAAGACCAGCCACCACTTCAGCGTGAGCAGCACGCCGCCCACCGCGATCATCGTCTGGATGGCCTGCCGCGACAGCCCCGGCTCGCGAATCCAGACGGAGACGACCGTCATCAGACACCCGCTGGTGAAGGCGAACAGCAGGATGTAGGGAATGTGGTGCCGCTTCACGTGCCCCGCTTCATGCCCGAAGACGGCTTCGATCTTGCGGTCCTCCATCTGCTCCAGCATGCCGTCGGTGATCAGCACGTACCGCAGCGGCGCGACCAGCCCCATCACCGCCGCGTTCACGATCATGCCCCCGGAGCGCCAGACGAGAATCTCGCGGCAGCGCAGGCCCAGCGTGCGACACATCGCCAGCAACCGGTCGCGCAGCGGGCCGTCGGGCAGGCGCTGCGTGATCCAGACGTGCCGCAGCATCTCGGGCGCGAGCACCGCTACGAGCACGGCGGCAGCCCCCAGCAGCATGTCCGGCAAGTGCCCGCGCAGGCCCAGCTCGTTCAGGCGGTCCTTGTGCAGTTCGATCGCGTCGCGGGCGACGAGCATCAGAACCAGCGGAATGAGCACGATCAGAATCTGATGCCGCAGGTTGTAGAGAACATACGCCCCCAGCGGCCACACCGGGCGCACCGGCCGCCCGCGGAACAGGTAGACCTCTACCGCGATGTGCCGCACGGCGCGATCCGCCGGGTAAATCGCGATCCAGACCAGCACCATGCTCAGCAGGAACGGAACGACCGACAGCGTTCCGGCCACGCCGGGCCAGCGGCCGATGAGCGGCGTCACCTGGCAATACGGCATCCACTGTGTGCCGACCAGGATCGCGCCGTGCGTCAGGATCATCAGCGTGCTGATGACCTGCATGCCGCGCGCCAGCGCTTCCTGACCGTGTCCGGGATCCTCGGGGTAGCGATCGAGGAGTCGGACCGCGCGGCGGGCCGCGAAGGCGGCCACCAGCGCGGGTGCGATCGTCGCCGCCGCCACGGCCCAGAGCACGTGATCGAGGCGGATCAGCCAGTTGAAAACCGGCTGCGGCAGCGTGAGAACAATGCCGCAGATCGCGATCGCGACGACGTACATGCGGCCCGATCATAAGCCAAAGCCGGGCGCGTCGCATTCGTCGCGTTTCCGGCGGAGCCGGACACAGCCCGGCCGGCCGCCGCTTGTCAGCGCTGCGCGGGTCGGGCAAACTGTCGCGTGCGGGGCGGCCGGCGTGGCGGTGCGTGCATGCTCGTAAAAATCTGCGGAATCACCAGCGTCGAAGATGCGCTCGCCGCGGCGAGATTCGGCGCGGACTACATCGGCCTGATCCGCGCCGCCGGACCGCGGCAGGTCGCGCTCGCGACGGCGCGCGAGATCGTCGCGGCGCTGCCGCCGACCGTTCGCCCGATCCTGCTCTATCGCGACGCGACGCACGCCGAGGTGGTCGACGAAGCCCGGGCGACAGGTGTGACCCGCGTGCAACTGCACGGCGTCGAAGGGCCGAGCTACATGACGCGGCTCAAGCAGGACGCGCCGGAGCTGGTGTTCATCAAGGCGCTGGCGATCGAGAACGACGCATCGGCCACGACGCTCACCAACTTCGTCGAGCGCTCCCGCGCCGCGAAACTGCCGATCGAGTTCATCATCCTCGATGCGCCGAAGGAAGGCCCGCACCCGACGTTTCCGCGCATGGGACGCATCGCGCGGCGCGCGATGACCGGCTGGCCGCCGCTGTGGCTCGCGGGCGGGCTGAGCTACGACAACGTGGGCGAGGCGATCGCGGCGGGAAAATACGCCGGGGTGGACGTGGCCCGCGGCGTCGAATCGGCCCCCGGGAAAAAAGACGAGCTGCTGCTCGAACACTTCATCCGCCGCGCCAAGCAGGCGACCTGAAGCGCCGACGCACTGCGCGTCGCGCCCGTCGCGCATCCCCGCGCCGGCGTCGGAGCACAGGCTACGGCGACATCACGCGATAGGCCTCCACCACCGGCGGCTCGGCCAGGAAATCCCGCCACCGCGCCAGATACGTCTTCATGACCGGATCGGCTGCGACGCGCTGCTGATCGCGGAGATAGATTTCCTCGGTGTCGTAGTGCACGCACTCGATGAAGCGGAGCTCATCGGCATGGTCCTGAAGCAGGCCGATTGTGATGCCGCCGGGCGATTCATAGAACGGGATCGCCTCGCGCAGGAACGCCAGAAAGGCCTCGCGTGCGCCCGGTCGCACGCGGCAGCGCAGGTGCAGATCGATCCGGCATGTTTGAGGCACGGCTGGAATCTCGCGAATCGCCGGCTGGGGCCACGGCCGCATCGCTTGGCGACGGGACATCCTAAACGAACCGGCGGCTGCGCTCCGGCGGTTAGGCGGGCCCCCCCCCCCGAACGGGAAAACAACCAGTGCGGGGGGGCGGAAAGACCCGCCCCCCCCCCCGCCCCACCCGGGCGCGC
>CAZVWB010000033.1:0-30218 GCA_964631045.1 uncultured Planctomycetales bacterium | reverse complement strand
GGGGGCCCCGGCCGCATGGTTGGGC
This sequence comes from uncultured Planctomycetales bacterium, assembly GCA_964631045.1. Lineage (GTDB taxonomy): Bacteria > Planctomycetota > Phycisphaerae > UBA1845 > Fen-1342 > CAZVWB01. Next base: position 30,193 of record CAZVWB010000033.1, on the reverse strand, counting down.
GCGGGCAAACCAAAACCCACCCGGGGGCTGCGCACCTATTCTGGGCCGCCCAGCCGCCGCTGAAGGAGAAACCACCTGTTCCGGGCGGGCAGAATGCCCGGCCCACCCGCGCTCTCTCGGTCGAGGGTCCGCTAGCCGAACAGCAACGCGATGAACGGATCGATGTCGAAGAAGTCGATGCTGTTGTCGCTGTTGGCATCGGCACTCGAGATGTCGCAGTTCGGGAACGCCGTCGCGTAACCCGCCGGATCGAACAACGCAAGCAGGAACGGGTCGATGTCGAAGAAGTCGATGTTGCCGTCGCAGTTCGTGTCGCCCGGCGTAATCGTCGTACCGCCGACCGTGAACGAGAAGCTGCCGGCAGCGAGAACGACCGCCGCCTCGGTCGCGGGCGAGTGCAGCGGCGGCGTACTGATCGAGTCGAGCGTGTTCGCGTACACATTCGCGAGCGAAAACGCGTACAGCCCGGTCGCGGCGGGCGCCGCAAACGAGCCGGAAGCCAGCATCACCGCGCCGCTTTGGCCGCGGCCGCCGACGACGGTCGCGTTCTCGGCGATGCCCGTTCCCGGCGGATTGGCGAAGCCGAATGTGTTCTGGCCGCCGCCGATCTGGATCAGGTTCTTTGCCCCGGCTGTGCCGCGCTGCACGCCCACGTAGCCGGTAATCAGGTTCGATCCTTCGCCGGGGTTGCTCAGGCCGGCGGGGCGGCTGAAGTTGGTCATCGGCGCCGGGACGCCGGCCGCCTGCGGGATGTCGAGCGTGGCCGGGTTGTTGTCGCCGTCCTGCACCAGATCCGCGATGAGCAGGGCCAGCCCGTCATTGTCGCCGGCGGAGACGGTGTAGCTGATTTCCCAGTTGATCGTCGCGCCGGGGGAAACGCTCTGGCCGTTCTGGGCCGAGCTGAGAGAAACGGTGACGGTCTGCGCGCCGGCGATCCCAGCGAAAGCGCCGAGCGCGGCCAGCACCTGAAAATAGCGAGCCATCATAGGTCGATACTCCTCTACTGCTCCGGTCATCCGGCAGTGCGTCCGGCCGGCGCGACGATCAAACCAAAACCACGCAGCCAAGTCGCCGGGGCCCGTCTCGCAGCCGCGCTGGGCCGCGCCGAGCAACATCCGAAAACCCGCGGCGGACCACCGCCGCACCGGGCTCCACTTATCACGGCGACGGGCCGCCGCGCGAAATCACGCGCGGCGGCCGATTTTTCCCGACCGCTAGCGGCGGCGAGCCAGCAGCGCCAGCGCCGGCAGCATGCACAGCAGGCTGGTCGGCTCAGGCGTGAGCGTGAAGTCGTCGATGAACGCCGACTGCGGGTTCAGCGGCGCACCATTGATGTCGACTGTCAGAATGCCGTCGATAAACGACGCCCGCGAGCGAACCTCGACCGTGCCGGCCGGGGCGATGCCCGCCACGCTGAACTGTCGCCACTGACCATCAGGGGTGTTCACTTCGTCCAGATCGAGAACCGCGCTGCTGATCAGCGCGTCGCCCGCGCCCAGGAAGTCGATCGCCAGCAGCGACTGCGTATCGGCCGCCAGGTTCGCGCCCGAGTAGTACGTCTCCGCCCGGTACCAAGCCGACAGTGTGTAGGTGCTACCGGGTGTGCCGGCGACATCCTGCGTCAGCTCGGCATCCACGTTCGGCGGCGGATTCGGGATGAAGAACGCGTTGCCCAGGAACGAGCGGAACCACATGCCGCGACCGCCGCCGCCGCCGGTGGTGTGGTCGGCCCAGGGCTCGCGCATCAGCGTCGCCCCGCCGGGATCGGGAGCGATCTGCGGGATGTCGGTGAAGGTGAACGTCCAGCCCGTGGCGGTGGTGCTCGGGCCGGCCGGACCGCCGGGCAACTCCAGGTCGCCGTTGGTCAGCAGGTTCGACGCCAGGGCGCCCTGGGTGAGCAGAGCCAGAATCGAGATACCTAGCAGGCGCTTCATGAAACCCTCCTCTCGGGTTCGTCAGAAATGACGGTGAGCCCAGCCAATCACACACACTCCTCGAACCGGGGTCCGTTGCTGGGCTCCTACGGAGCGGCCGGTCCGGTCATGCGATCCAGAGTAAAGTCGGCGTTCGGCGCGTCGACGTCGTTGTCCTCATCATGGTCGAACACCAGGCCGCCGAAGACCATCCCGCCGCCGGCGCCGGTAAACGTGTGCTGCAGGCGGAAGATGTCGACCATGTCCTCATCGTCGTCGCCGTCGCTGTCGGAGCCGTCGAAGCGGTTGGTGAAGACCATCTCGAACGAATCGAAGTAGATGTTGCAATTCGACGCACCTGCGCCGAACGCGTTGATGATCGTGGCCCGCAGGGCCGCGGCGGAATCGACCGGCATCGTGTAATCGATGCTGACTGGCACCCACTGGCCCCGCGGCGTGCCTGAATTCACGATGTTGGTCGTGCCGGAGATCGGGTTGCCGTTCGCGACCACGTCGATCTGCGGCGACGGGACGTTGCCCGCGATCCACTCGATCTTGACGCCTGCGAGGATGTCCGGATCGGCGGTCGGCGCCGGGTTGCTCAGGCTGTTCCAGCGGAAGTTCGCGCGGAACGTGATCGTCTGTCCCGGCGTGACGGCGACCTGCTGAAACAGGCCGGCGGTTGTCTGACCGCCGATGCGGACGCCGCAGTTCGGCGTCAGCCACGGAATCCCGCCGAAGCAGAACTTGCGGGCGAAGCTGTTGAAGTCCGCAAACTCGATCCACTGCGGCGCCAGGCCATTCGATCCGCTGCCGCCGGTGGCGTCGGCGAAGTTCGGGTTTTGCAATACGTTGACGCCGGGGGCGCTGCTCACCTCGGCGTGAGCGTCGTCGACGAACAAGGGGCCGTTGATGACGGGCGCCCCGTCCACGTCCGTGTCGAAGCTGAGGATCACGAGCTTCGCGATGGTGATGCCCGCCGGCACCACTTCGCTCACGCTGACCTGCGTCCACTGGTCCAGCGGGCTGGCCGGGGTGAACGAGAGATTCTCGGTGGGCGGGGGGACTTCGATTCCGCCCGGCGGGAAGAACTCGAGTTTGATTCCGGCGACGGTCTGGCCGCCGAAGACCGCGTTGGGGTCGATGTAGGCGTTAGCTTTCATCAGGATGCGATCGCCGTCCAGCGCGTTTTGCGCAGCGGGAGGATCCTGAAACATGCCGGTGAACGCCGACTCGTCGAAGTCGGTCTGGGCGCTGAACTGACCGTGGTCAGCGACCACGCTGGACTGCGCCGCTCCGCCGAAGGCCAGCCACGAGGTCGGCAGCCCGGCGTCGGCGGTTTCGTAGCTGCCGTTCTGCAGCGCCTGCTGGCGGGCCTGAACGGTGGCGACAACGGCGAAGACGCCGCCAAGGAAGGCAATCGCAAGTAGCTTCTTCATGGCTCTCATTCCCCTGTCCTATGAACAGGTCCGATAGCGCGAATCGCGCCGGTTACAACACCCGAACTACTGCAGGAAATCGCGCCCGTTGCGAGTCAGGCCCCAGGCGTAAAAGGGCCGACTGCCGTACGGGTCGAGATCCTGAGGTCGATCCGACGCGCCGGCGGCACGGCCGTTGAGGTCATAGAAACGCTTTTTCGCAAACCGATCCACATGCCCGTCCAGATAGCCGAAATTGAGCGTGCCGCTATGACGCAGTTTGTTGACGGGAAGGCCCCAGCCAAATTCCGCCAGCGGGATCGCGTACTGCGGGAACGGAATCTTGTCGATTCGCCCGCCATTCATCGCCGGCAGCGGCAGATTCGCCCCATCGCGCAGCACTTCCTGGTTCCCGTTCTGGACCAGCGCGGACGTAAAGTCATTGTACCAGTATTCGGTGTAGATATCCGGGAACTCTTCCTGGTCGCCGGCCAGTGCGTTCGGGTCGTACTGCGGCCACCAGTTCTGCGTGTATGCCGTGGACAGGTAGAAGTCGTCTGATTTTCTCATGAAATAGTGCGAAGCGCCAAGGTTGTTATTGGACAGCGTCTGACCGTACAACGACTTCACCGAATTCTCGTTGATCGCACTGGGGCAGACGAACAGCTTCAGATCTTTCATGTAACGGAACAAGATGAGAATCTGATGAAACTGGTCGTACGGCGCATTGCGGTAGCCGGAAGCGGAGCTGCCGCGAATCCACGGAAGCCCTCCGCCGTTCTCGTCGGTGTAGTAGATAGTCGAGAGCATCAACTGGTGCATGTTCGACCCGCACACCGACGTCTTCGCCTGATTCCGCGCCTGGCTCAGCGCCGGCAGCAGGATGCTGATCAGGATCGCGATGATCGCGACGACGACGAGCAGCTCGATCAGCGTAAATGCCCCCCGCCCCGGGCCACGAACCCCCAAACGCCCGGATCGCGCGCCCTCGACAGCCAACGTGCGAGTACAACCGTCCTGGCCGACTTCGCTGGCTCGATACACGGCAGTTCCTCTCTACGTGCTCATCCCGTTCGTGTCAGCGACGCCGCTACGAGACCGGACCGCTCCGCGGTCCATCCGTACATCGTTGCCGCCAATGGCGACGCGTGCGCTGCGAGTTCAGCCGTCGCGTCAGGCGGAGACTTGGTGCGAAGCCCGCGCCGCGCAGCGAGGCTGGCAACGGCTCACACAACTTGCCATTCAAATTCTAACACCGAATTACTGCGATGCAAGCGCTTTCATACCCTTTCTTCCGCAGGATTCTGACTTTTTCTTACTGAGCGCCCGCCGCGCCCGCCGCCTCGGATTTCGCCCTAACTGGATGCGTTGCCCGACCTTATCGCGGAACGGAACCCGCACCGTTCTGCGACCCCGGCCGCTCGCGTCCGAATAACAATGCCTGCAACACGGCGAAGACTTCCCCGCGGTTTGCCGGCTACTCTCCCGGCGCCGCCCATAGCCTGACCGTCGCATCGCCGGAACCGGAGGCGATCATGCGACCGTCCGGGCTCCAGCCTACCGACCAGACGTAGTCTGAGTGCCCGCGCAGTCGCGTCAGCAGGTCGAAGTGTCGCGTGTCCCAGATGCGAATCCCTCCGTCGCGGCCGCAGGTTGCGAGCCGCGCGCCGTCTGGCGAGAACTTCGCGTCGAAGACCTCGCCCGTGTGACCGGTCAGGCTTTGCACTTTCGCGCCTGTGTCCACGTCCCAGACCGTGAGCACTTCGCCGACTTGCGGCGCGACCACCAGACGGCGGCCATCGGCGGTGAACACCGCGCGGCGCCCAGTTTCGCCGATCGGTCGGGTGACTGCGGCGTCGCGGGTCGAGACCAGTGTCACTGCGTTCTGCGCGCCCTGCCGCCGAGCGACCCAGTCGCCCCGCGGCGACACGAGCATGCCGAGCGACTTGCTCAACTCCGCCCAGGGCACGATCTCGACCTGACCGCTCGTCACGTTCCAGACGCGCTCCTGCTCCTGAATGGGCCCGGGCAACCAGATACGACCGCCATCGCCGACAAACGCCGGCGGATCCTGCGTGCGCGGATCGGCCGGCGGCAGGCGCACGTAGCCGCCGGTCTGCAAATCCCACAGTAACACCTCTTTGCCGGAGGAGCCGAGCGAGAGAAGTCGGCGATTGTCCGGACTGGGGCACAGCCACACGACCGGCCTGGCGTGCCCGCTCAGAACGCGCTGCTCGCGGCGCGTCTGCACGTCCCAGAGCCGGATTGTGTTGTCCCATGAGCCGCTGAACAGCGTTTGCCCGTCGGAGCTGAATTCGACGGGGTAAACATAGCGAGTGTGACCGCGCAGCACGTCGCGCTCGCCGGAGTCCGCGCAATCCCAGACGCGCAGGATGGAGTCGTCTCCGAACGCATACAGGTATCGACCGTCGGGCGAGAGCTGAAGCACACTCGCCTGGTCCTGGCCGCGCAGCACGCCGACGGTGCGGCCGGTTCGCCGGTCGATCCGCCGGATGATCCCGTTGATCTCGCCGAGATAAATCGTCTCGCCGTCCGGAGACAGGACCGCGCCGTAGGGAGTCGCGCGCTCCGCCTGCACCTCGAATTCGACGCGCCCGGTGTCGAGGGCGCAGATCCGAATCAGCCCGTCGAATGAGGCAACCAGCGCAGACCGGCCATCGGGGGTGAATTCGAGCGTCGACAGCTCGCGCGCATGGATCGGCCACTCCGGAAGGAGCTCGCCCGTTTCGACCCGAATGGGCCGGATGAAGTTCCGGGTGTGGTCGCCCGACCAGGTGCGACGATAGATGATTTCGCCGTCCGCGCTCCACGTGGAGCGCGAGAAGCGCGGCATGCCCAATGCGTCGTGCAGCACCTGCGTACGGCCGTCCACTCCGCTTACAACGGCGAACCCGCGTTGGCTCAGCGCCGCGATCCACTTGTCCCCGGGCGAGAACGACACATCCAGCGGTTCCGCCAGCGCGACTTGCGCAAGCCAGCGCACCCGGCCGCCGGGCAGCTCACGAAGCACGACCGCGCCGCTGCGGTACCAGATCGTGAGCAGGGTAGAGTCGGCGTTTATCGCGATGGCGCTCGCCCGATCTGAAGGCGCAACCTCGGGCGGATCGGGCAGCACCTCCACTCTGTCCGTGCCGACGTAGTGCAGCGACACGCGCGCGGGTGCGACGATCCGCGCGATCATCGTCGCGTCCGCGTTGACGGCGATCGGCTGGCCTTCGGTGCTCTCATAGGTCGCAAGCACGTGCCGCTTCAACAGGTCGACGTGCACCACGCTATTGGGCGAACGGCGCAACACGGTGTAATCGGGGCGTATGTGCATCCAGCCGCCGCCCGCTTGGTCGATTCGAATGTTCGCCAGGCTGTTGTCCATCGCGGCGGTCAGGTGTCGCCACTCCCAGCCGCGCAGCTCCTGCGGCGCTTCATCGAGCAGGCGCCGCGCCGCGGAGAGGTTGTGCTCATACACCGCGTCCGCGGCGGCTCCGACGCTCACGCGATACGCGAGCCGGCGGGCTTCGTCCGAGACGGTCTCGGCCTTCGCGCGCTGCTGCGACTCGCCGGCGGCGAACCAGAGCACGCCGGCCAGCCCCAGCACCAGCGCCCCGAAGACACTGAGCACGCCGGCGACCAGCGCCTTGTTGCGCCGCGCGAACTTCCGAAACTGATACATCGCGCTGGGGGGTCGCGCCAGGACGGGTTCGTCGGCGAGAAAGCGGCGGATGTCCGACGCCAGCTCGGCCACGGACTTATAGCGCTGCTCGCGGTCTTTCTGCAGCGCCTTGACGACGATCGTGTCCACGTCTCCGCGGAACCGCCGATCGATCGAGCTCAGGTGCGCCGGCTCCACCTCCGCAATGATCCGCGCCGCCTCGGGCAGCGTGCAGTTCGAAACGACGTACGGCAGGCGCTCGCTGAGCAGCTCATAGAGCGAAACGCCCAGCGAATACACATCCGAGCGGGTGTCCACGTCCGCGGCTTTGCCGCTGACCTGCTCCGGGCTCATGTAGGGCAGGGTGCCGATCACCTGGCCCGTCGCCGTCTGCATCGTCGCCAGCGTAATCTGGCCGTCAGTGACCCGGGCGACGCCGAAATCGAGAACCTTCGGCTGTCCCGACTCATCGACGAGGATGTTGGCGGGCTTCAGGTCGCGGTGAATGATCCCGCGCTGGTGGGCGTATTGCACCGCATCGCAGACGCGGGCGAACAGCGCCAGGCGGGCGCGGGCGTCGAGCGCGTGACGGCGGGCGTACTCGATTAACGGCTGGCCCTGAATCAACTGCATCGCGAAGTAGGGCTGCCGGCCGTACGGGGTGTCTGCGACGCCGGCTTCGTAGACATCCGCGATGCCCCGATGTTGCAGCCGGCCCAAAACGTCGGCCTCGTGCCGGAAACGCCGCACCATCGAGTCCGAAGCCAGCCCGGCCCGCACGACTTTGAGCGCGACGATTCGCCGCGGGTTGTCCTGCTCCGCCTCGAAAACCACCCCCATGCCGCCCTCGCCCAGCCGCCGCAGGATGCGAAACCGGCCGATGTGCGACGGCAACGCGGCCGCTGGAGGCTGGTCGCCGGCGATCAGGCGGCGGCCGACGCCGACGTTTTCCTCAGCAAAGCCGTCCGCCTGGTCATGATGATGTGCGAGCAGCGACTCGACTTCCCGCCGCAGCTCCTCGTCCCCGGCGCAGGCAGCATTCAGGAAGTCCGTACGCCGCCCGGCGGGCAGCTCGGCCGTCTGCTGGAAGAGGTCGCAAATCTGTCGATGCCGCTGCGGGGTCATGCCCGAGTGTCCGGCGCGGATGGCGCGTGCGGTACGGTCGCCGCGCTGCGCGCATCCGCCGATCGCTGCGCCCCGCCACGGGGGGCAGCGCTCATTCGGCCAGCTCCCGCCGCAACCACGCGCGGGCCGTCTGCCACTCCAGGCGAACGGTCCGCTCCGAGATTCCCAGCACTTCCGCGGTCTCTTCCGCGGTAAGACCGGCCAGGTAACGAAGCTCGACGATCCGTCCCTGACGCGGGTCGAGACGGCTGAGCCTGGTGAGCGCCGCGTCCAGCGCTTCGACATCCAGCTCCCCGTCGCCGCCAGATTGGCCGCCGATGGCGCCATCCGAATCGCTGAGCGTCATGCGGGCGGCCTGTCCGCCGTGTCGCAGCGCGGCCCGCCGGCGGGCATGGTCGGTGAGCAATTGGCGCATCGCCATCGCGGCTACGTCGAAGAAGTGCTTGCGGTTTTCCCAGCCGCCGCTGTCGCCGCCGACGAGCTTGACGTATGCCTCGTGAACCAGGGCCGTGGGCTGCAGGGTGTGGTTTCCGGGCTGGCGCTGGAAGAAACTCGCCGCCAGGGCGCGAAGCTGCTCATAGACGTGCGGCAGGAGCCGCGCAGCGGCGGTCTGGTCTCCGGCGGAAATCTGGGCGATGATCTGGGTAACGTTCGGGTCCGCGGACATGACTTCATATTACCGTGGGGGGCCGCACCAGAATGGCAGACCGGCCGCGCCCAAAGCGGGCGGCGGTCAAAGCCAGTTGTGCGCTAGCCGCGCTCGTTTGGCGCACGACTACCCGAGCGTCGGGATGTTATCGCGCCCAAGCGCCGACCGTTGCGGCAGCGCGGTGGCGCGGACGGCGGCCGTCACCGCTTCCTCGGCTCGTCCCCGGCCGCCGCGCCAGGCGGTATCGCTTAACCACGTGCCCATCGGGCGCGCGATAGTTCGCTCTGCGTCGCGGCAGTGTCTCTGAGTTTGCCGCCACCGTACCGTAGGCGCGTCTCGCACTCGGTTCCAGCGCACCGGTCGCCGCGGGCATGGCAGCTGAGTGTTTTGCGCCAATTGGCGTGCGCGCTTCGCAGGAACACGGGCGGCCAGAATGCCCGCCCGACCCTGTCAGCGCAAGTGCTCGCGAGACGCCGATGCAGCCCCCCTGCCGCACGTCCTCCGCATCGACTTAGACGCTCCCGCCGTGTAGGATGCTGCATCGCGTTCGAGCTGCGTTCGCTTTGACAGGGTTCGCGATAAATCGAGTGAGAGAAGGGCGTCGATGAGTTCAAACGATGCGACCGGGGCCGACCCGCTGGGCGGTCAGCCGTTTGCGGCCACCCGCCTCGATTACGCGGTCGACATGATTCAAAAGCACGGGATCAACTGGGCCCGCAAGAACAGCCTGTGGCCCATGCCGTTTGCGACCGCCTGCTGCGGCATCGAACTGATGGCGACCGCCGCCAGCCGCTACGACATTTCCCGCTTCGGGGCCGAGGCGATGCGCTTCACCCCGCGCCAGTGCGACCTGCTGATCGTCGCCGGCCGCGTGGTGATGAAGACGCTGCCCGTCCTGCAGCGCATCTACATGCAGATGACCGAGCCGAAGTGGGTCATCAGCATGGGGGCCTGCGCCAGCAGCGGCGGCGTGTTCGACACGTACTCGGTGGTACAGGGCATCGACCAGTTCGTGCCGGTCGATGTGTATGTGCCCGGCTGCCCGCCGCGCCCGGAGACGCTGCTCGAAGGCTTCATGGCGATCCAGCGGCTGGTGTCGAACTACAACGTGAAGAGCAGCAGCGAGCGCGGCCCGGGGCTGCAACTGACGGTGCAGCCGCCGCGGGTCGTGGAGCTCGGGCCGGGATTCTCGAAGAACTGATGCCGCGCCGCCCGCAGTCGTGCCTGGGTGGACCGGGCATCCGGCCCGGTCGTGTGGCGCGGGCATTCGGCCCGATCGTGTGGCGCGGGCATCCTACCCGGTTCCGGTCTACAAGGTAGCATGGGCCTCCGAGCTTGTGAATTTTCTGGCTTCACTTACTCTCGTGAGCGGCTCGCGAGCCACTTGGACGGGCAGAATGCCCGCCCCACCCAAAGATGCACACGCTCTCCGGCCCGTGCGAGCCTCGCGAGCAGTCGCGTGCCGACGATCGGACAGAATCTCCGCGCGTTCCGCGGCGTAGCCCTTGTTGGAGTTGAGTGCACAATCATGGCGACAGCCCAGGCGATCGAAGCTCTCCGGCAGCGTTTCCCCGACCTCCGGATCGAACCGCGGCCGATGTGCGTGTATCTCGACGGTCGCGAGAGCGGACAAACCGTCGTGACCATTCCCGCCGGTCGATTGCTGGAGGTCGCGAAGTTCCTGCTCAGCGACTCGCGCTGCCGCTTCGAGCAGCTCAGCGACGTGACCTGCGTCGACTATCTGAACTACCCCGAGGCCGACTGGATCGAAGGTCGCTTCGGCGTAACGTACTCGCTGCTGAGCATCGCGCTGAATCACCGCTTGTGGTTGAAGGTCTTCGTGAGCGACCCGAACCCGACGGTTCCGTCGCTGACGCCGGTGTGGAAGGGCGCGGAATGGACCGAGCGCGAGGTGTTCGACATGTTCGGGGTGCGCTTCAGCAGCCACCCGGACCTGCGCCGCATCCTGATGCCGGACGAGTTCCAGGATCATCCGCTGCGCAAGGACTACCCGCTGCGCGGCAAGGGCGAGCGCGAAGCGTTCCCGGTGCTCACGCGGGATAGTGCGTGAAGCGGCCGCTTCCCGTCAGGTTTCGCTGGACCGAGCACAACCGCGAGAAAATCGCACGGCACAACTTGTCCACGAGCGAAGTCGAATACGCCTGGAAATATCGGTTCAGCGATGAATCGTTCCGACACCCCTGCGGCCTGTACTTTGAGAGCTTCGCTCCGTGTCCGTCGGGGCGTATCATCAAGATCGTGTGGCGCTGGAATCGCCCGACCACGGTGCAGGTGGTTTACGTGATCACCGCGTTCGGAAACTGGAAGCGCTGATGAAGCGAAGACGCCGTCCACCCCAGCCGGATCCGTCCTGCCTCTGGAGCGACGAGCATCAGGCCTGGCTTTGGCCCGACGATCGGTCGCCGGCGCAGCGCGCCGCCGATGAGGCTGCCGAGAAGGCGGCGCTGCACGGCGATTGGGAGCGATACGGATTCCATCGGACCCGAGCGGCGCGCGTCGATCGCCAGCCGCCCGGCCCGCCGAAGCAGCGACGCGCCCGGTAGAGCGGACGTATCAGTTCGTGGGACAAACAGCATGAGCACAATCGCCCCGTACAACACGACCCGCCTCGTTCGCGACGAATTCGCCGGCGACGACCGCTGGACGCTGAACTTCGGCCCGCAGCACCCCGCAACGCACACCACGCTGCGGCTGGTGCTGGAGCTCGACGGCGAGCGCGTCACCAACTGCATCCCCGACATCGGCTTCCTGCACAGCGGTTTCGAGAAGCTGGGCGAGGATCTGAACTACAACCAGTATGTGGTCGTGACCGACCGCATGAACTACGTCTCGCCGATCTGCAACAACATCGCGTGGCACGCCGCCTGCGAGAAGCTCTTCGGCATCGAGCTCACGCCGCGCTGCAAAGCCATCCGCACGATCTGCGCCGAACTCGGCCGCATCCAGGACCACCTGCTGTGCCTGGGCGCAGCGGCGCTCGACCTCGGCGCGCTGACCGGCTTTTTCTACGGCTTCAACGAGCGCGAGTTCATCTACGACCTGCTCGAAGAGCTGTGCGGGGCGCGGTTCACCGTCAGCTACACGCGCGTCGGCGGCGTCATGTCCGACGCCCCGCCCGGCTGGACCGACCGCGTGCTCGCGTTCATCCGCAATCGCCTGCCGGGCGCGCTGGCCGACATGGAGAACCTGCTGCTGCGCAACCGCATCTTCATCGAGCGCTGCAAGGGCGTCGGCGTCATCAGCCATGACGATGCGATCAACTGGTCGGTCACCGGGCCGACGGCCCGCGCCAGCGGCGTGAAGCGCGATTTGCGCAAGGACGAGCCCTACCTGTGCTACGCCGACAACTGGGACGGCAAGGGCGCGCCCGCCGTGCAGTTCAAAGTGCCGATCATCTACACGGGCGACGTGATGGGCCGATTCCTCGTGCGGCTGGAGGAGGTCAAGCAGGCCGTCTCGATCATCGAGCAGGTCATCCGCATGATGCCCGAAGGCCCCGTCAACGTCCTGGCCGACAGCAAGCTGACGCTGCCCGACAAGCGCGAGCTGTACTTCTCGATCGAAGGGCTGATCCACCACTTCGAAAAGGTCATGACCAACCGCGGCCTGCGCCCGCCCCTGGGCGAGGCATACGCCGCGATCGAAAGCCCCACGGGCGAACTCGGCTTCCATCTGGTCAGCGACGGCGGCAACGCGGCGTATCGCGCCCGCTGCCGGCCGCCGGGGTTCATTAACTACCAGATTTTCCCACAGATTATTCGCGGGCATCAGATCAGCGACGTGGTGGCGGTGCTGGGAAGCCTGCAGATCATCGCGGCGGAACTGGATCGGTAGGCGGCCCCACTCCGCCTGCCGCTCGCGCGGTCCGACTGAACCACTCCGGTGTTCGAGGAGTTCACGGCTCCAGCGCCCGCACTCTTACACCCGCGTGCAAGTGCAATCGATCCGGCCTTGGCGACTCAATCTCGCGCTCTCGCCGGCGACACGCGGCTACCTGGCGTCAGACCGCCCGCAGATGTCCACACTGATGTCTCGCGATCCGCGCGCGTTCTCCGCAAACACGTCGGTGTCGACCTTGGCCACGCGAACAGTGCCCCAGAAACTCAGAAGCAGTTTGTCGCCATCAACGTCGGCTCCCGCCTGCATCTCGAAAAACCGATGAAAGCCGCCACCCGCGTTCTTCGAGGGCGCGACTTGCTCGAAACTGTTCGAGCGGAAGTCGTCGCCGCGAGTTCTCCCCGACCAGTCCCAGATCGCCTCGTTGTCGCAACGAATCCTGAGCGTCGCACGATTTCCGTCACGTGCGATCACCTCGATCTCGCACTTGCCCGCCCCCACGTTCGGCTTGTGCTCGACGAACTCCCCCGTCCATCGGGTTCCGAGGGCGTACAAATCCACCGGCTCCTTCGGCCGCCGCACCGGCGGGGCTTTCGGTTTCGGCTCGAGCGGGGTGGTGCGCAGTCGCGCGGAATGGAGCCGAACGCGCGAACCCTGATCCACGACCAGTGCGAATCGGACGGACCCGATCGCGCTTGTCTCGATATGCGGTTTCTCCGCGTCAAGCACCGCCATCCGCCAGTCCGCATCCGCGTGCTTGACAAAGACTTCGCCATCCCGAATCCGCACGCGGACCCGGTGCGGCTTGCCGAGAGCGAGCGCCGATGAATCCGACTCTGACGGGTCGATCCGCACCATCCCGCGCTGCTTTCTGGACAATCTCGCGTGGAAGAAAATCGGTCCGTCGCCTTCAAGCCGTTCGATCACGAACTCAAAGTTGAACGCGAGCTGCGCTGACGAGTCCAGGATGCGCAAGACGCATCCGTCCATCTCGACGCTCTCCAGGCTCGAACCATGCGGCTGCCACGCGGCTGTGGTGGCCTGCGTCCGATCGATTCGGTACAGCAGATCGTCCCAACCGGCGGAGTCATCCAGCAGCGCGGTTCGCTTGTCGGCTACGAGATCCGCTTCTTTCTTTTCGCCGGCCCGCCGGAGTTGATCGGCCGCTATCTGATAGGCGCGCGCCAGATCGTTTCGCGCGTGGCGCATGGTGCGCTCGTAGTACGCGGATTCGTCCACTACGGCCGGGGGCAGTCGCCCAGACTCGACAAACGCGGCCCGCTGCATCTCAAGCTGCTGAACCTGCTGTGTGTCGCCGCGCGCCGCGGCCGCTTCGACGCACTTATCGAGCGCAGCCAGAACGACGGCGCGGCGACTTGCGCGCTCCATTTCGAACTCCGCCTCCGCGCGGGAAAGCCGCTGGCCGATCGCACTAGCGTCTCCGAGCGCGCCGACTGCCGCCGCTAGTAGGACTACCCAGCACGCAAGGTGTTTTCCAAGACACATATTGCGACTCCCTGCCAGTGACTTGCTGACGCCCAGTGACGGTGCCGACGTGCGCTCGAAAGCACTTGGGCTTCGTTTACGAGAGGCGCAAATCGACAACGGACACGGACAAAAGCCCTGAGAATTTCTCTGGCCGTTCGCCGCCCGAGCGCCGCGCGTCCGCGGGCTGAACGCGGCCAAGTGCGATGCACAACCGAGCGAAACGGCGCGTAAGTACTGACTCTGCCAAGATTTCAGCGCCATACGCAGCCGCGGCCGCGCACGCTTGCTCGATTCCCGCCGTTCAGGCGGGACGATCGCGATCCGCGCTGATGCAGAAATCGCGTCCGGACACTCGGCCCGCCGGCGCGCAGAATGCCCGCCCGACCCGTCCCGCTCAATCCCGTCGCACTGGCAACTGCGCACGAAGTTCGAAGTGCTCCATCCCGTGCGCGAAGGGCAGGCCGAGCCATGCCTCGAAGCACGGCTGGTCGTCCGGAACGTAACGGCTGCGCGGCAGCCATGTCCCATAGAGCCATTGCAGCGCCCGAAGTTCCAGATCGATCCCGCCGCGGAGTGTGACTTCCGCCACCGTCATCGCCGGAAACCGAAACGTGCCCACCTCGCCGCCCGCGCACGGCGCCGGCGTCTCGACGCCCACGTGATACTGGCAGTCCTCAAGCGCCACGAACTCCGGGTGGTCCCACTGATAGCCGAGCCACTGTCCTGCGGCGAGGCCGCGCCGCTGCGCCCACGCAATCAACCGGCGGGCCGCCCGTGGAACGGCGTCGCCCCGATAGGGATTCAGCACCCGGATGTAGGAGACCGTGCGCGCCGGCAACTCGCGCAGGGTGACGCGAAAGCCGTCGGGGTTCTGCCCCGCCGGCAGTCTCAGAAGACGCTCGCGGGCCGCCGGCGCGGCCGCCGCCGCCTCGATGTCCGCGTTGTGCGTCTCGCGCCACGTATGCATGTCAAATGAGCGCGGCGGCACACCGAATCGTTTCTTGAAGCAGCGCGAAAAGTCCGAGGACGACGAAAAGCCGCACTCCAACGCGATCGCCGTCAGCGAAGCAGGGCGGTGCGCCATCCGAACCAGCGCCCGCTCCAGCCGCAACCGTTTCACGAAGCTCGCCAGCGTCTCCCCGACCAGCGCCTGAAAGACGCGGTGGAAGTGAAACGGCGAAAGCTGGGCGGCGCGGGCCACCTGCGCCAGCCGCAACGGCGACGCCAGGCGGCTGATGACGTAATCGATGGCGCGGTTGACCCGCTCGACGTAGCGATTGGGTTCGATCGTCCGGGCTTTCGCGGAGATTCGCAAGATTTGGCAAGACCTCGCAGAGCCGGCTTGTAGGATGACTGTGAACATCGCGCGTCGCCGAGCGCCGCGGGCGTCCCGGCCGACGTGCCGCACGCTGCGACCCGGAGGCGACCGTGATTCGATCGATGACGCTGCTTCTCGCGTGTTTCGCCGGCGGATGGCTGTGCATGCAGACGCTGCAGCCCGCATCCGCTCAAGCCAAAGGAGAAGAACCCGTGAAACTCGGCAATTTCTCGATCAGTCTGACCGTCAAAGACCTGGCCGCATCCCGGGCATTCTACGAGAAGCTCGGATTTCGCGTCATCGGCGGCGACGCCGCGAGGTACCTGATCCTGCAGAATGACGCCAGCACCATCGGCCTCTTCCAGGGCATGTTCGATAAGAACATCCTGACCTACAACCCCGGCTGGGACCGCAACTGCGCGACGCTGCCGGACTTCGACGATGTGCGCGACCTGCAGCGCAAGCTGAGGGAGCGCGGACTGACGCTGACGACGACGGCGGACGAGACCACCACCGGCCCGGCCAGCTTCACGCTGGTCGATCCGGACGGCAATCCGATTCTGGTGGATCAGCACGTTCCGCGGCCGAAGAAGTAGCTCGCCGCTCGGCCGACCAATGCACCGGGTCCGCCGGCTCGCCCGGCCGTGCGCGCAAACTGTCGCTCGGGTACGTGCCTGCGGCTGCGCGACCTTCGCCGCCGCGCCAGCGCATCAGCAAATGTCCTACGCGGTATTGCAAACCCCCGGTCAGCACTCTGCTGCGGTGTTCCCGACTCGCGTAAGCGTGCGGCGTCCTGCACGCGGCGGGGCGGGCATCGCAAGGAGTGATGACCATGAGACCAGGCTCGCAACACAACTCCACTTTTCGAGCGGCGGCGCTGCTCGCGGTCGCGGCAGGCTCGCAGGCTATGGCGCAGGTGACATTCTCACCGCCGGTCACGCTCGCGGCCGCGCTGCGCCCGGATGGCGTGGCGGCCGCGCGCATGATCGGGTCCGCGGCCGTTGATCTGGCGATCAGCGTCGACACCCCCGACCGCGTCAGTTTCTTCGCCGGAACGACCGGCGGCGCGTTCGCAGCGCCGATCGACGTCTTCACCGGCGCAGGCACCGGCCCCGGCGCGCTCGCCGCGGCCGATTTCGACGGCGACACCGACATCGACGTGGCTGTCGCGCTCAAGGGTGTCAGCCAGGTGCGGCTGATCCGCAATCAGGGCGGCGTGATGACGCTCGACGCCGCCGGCGCCGCCGTCGGCGCAGAGCCCGTCTGGATCGCCGCCGGCGACCTCGACGGCGACACCGACATCGACATGGTCGTCGCGAATCGCGACGGCGACACGCTGAGCGTGCTGCTCAACTCCGGCGGCGGCGCGTTCACCGTCTCCACGCTGCCGACCGGTCAGGAGCCGCGCCGCGTGGCGCTCGGGCGATTCAACGCCGACGCGCTGCCGGACCTGGTTGTGTCCAACAACCGCGACCGCACGATCGGCGTGTATACCAACCTGGGCGGCGGCTCGTTCTCCGCAGCGGTGACCTATTCCGTCGGGCCGGACCTTCGGCCGGACGGCGTCGCCACCGGCGACCTGGATGGCGACGGCGACATGGACATCGCGGCGGCCACGTCATCGAACACGCTGAACTTCGTCTCGGTGTTTACGAACACCGCCGGTGTATTCGCCGGCCCGGTGAATCTGCCCACCGGCGGGATCAATCCCGACACCGTGGTCGCCGTCGATCTGACCTGCGATGGCGCCCTCGATCTGGTGGTTTCGAATCAAGATTCGAACAACGTGTCGGTTCTGCGGAACACCGGCGGCGGCGCGTTCGCGGCGGCGCAGCTCTTCGGCACGGGCGCGCGGCCCGGCACGTTGATCGCCGCCGACCTCGACGGCGACCAACTGCCCGACGTGGCGGTGACCAACCGCGACGGCGACAGCGCCACGATTCTCATCAACACAACGTGCGAGCCGCGAGTCGCGGGCGACACCAACTGCGACGGCGTGCTCAACTTCTTCGACATCGATCCGTTCATCCTGGCGCTGTTCGACCCGGTCGCATACGCCGGCGCGTTTCCTAACTGCGCCCTCTCGCAGGCCGACACCAACGCCGACGGGCAGGTGAACTTCTTCGACATCGACCCGTTCGTCGCCCTGCTGTTCCCGTAGCGCGAGAGTCGCTCTTTCCCGTGTGCACGAAGTCCCGGCGCGGCGCTCACGAGTCGCGTCCGGGACTCTCGCGTTTCGGGCACGCGACACGCACGGCGCGCAAGCGTCCACCTACCGCGCGAGCGGCGCGAATGAGGTCTGGACGATTTTCACGAATCGCGGACGCGGAGCTCGCACCCCTCCCGCCGGATCGCGTTGATCGTCGCGGTATCATCCCGCTGCATTGAAGTAGCGCGGAGGTCGGTGCGTGGATTTCGCGATCATCCTGAACAACCTGCTTCAGCCGCCGGTGCTACTGTTCCTGCTGGGACTGCTGGCGGCGTGCTGCCGCTCCGACCTGGACATTCCCCAGCCGGTTCCAAAGGTTCTGTCGCTTGTGCTGCTGCTGGCGATCGGCATGAAGGGGGGCACGCAAATCGCCGCCAGCGCCCTGTCCTGGCAGGTCGTGCTCGTGTTGCTGGTTGCAGTCGCGTTCTCCGCGCTGACGCCGCTCTATGTCTACGCGGGGCTGCGCCGCCGGCTCGGCGTACCCGACGCGGCGGCCATCGCGGCGGCGTATGGATCGGTCAGCGCGATCACGTTCATCACCGCCGCGGGGTTCCTCCAGACGCAGCAGATTCCTTACGGCGGGCACATGGTGGCGGCGATGGCGCTGATGGAGTCGCCCGCCATCATCGTCGCCGTCATGATGGCGCGCAGCGCCGGCGCCGGCAACCGCGGCGGGTGGGGCGCGTTGCTGCATGACGCGGTGCTGAATGGATCGGTGTTGCTGCTGCTCGGCAGTTTCGCGATCGGAATCGTCACCGGAGAACGCGGCGCGACGACCATGCGGCTGCTGACCGTCGATCTGTTTCCGATCGTGCTGTCGCTGTTCCTGCTGGACATGGGCATCGTCGCCGGCGGCCGCATCCGCGACCTGTTGCGGGCCGGACCGCTGCCGGTGCTGGCCGCGCTGCTTTTGCCCCCGCTGAATGCAGCGCTCGCGATTGCGGCGTCCGCCGGGCTGGGGCTGGGCGTGGGCGATGCGTTTCTGCTGACGGTTCTGGCCGCGAGCGCGTCGTACATCGCCGTGCCTGCGGCGATGCGTCTGGCGATCCCGGAGGCCCAGCCCAGCATTTATGTCTCGATGTCGCTGGCGATCACCTTTCCGTTCAACGTGATCGCCGGCATCCCGCTCTATCTCGCGGCGATTCGCTGGCTCTGGAGTTGACGCATGCACGCGATCAAGCGGCTGGAGATCGTCACGACCGCACTGGCGCTGCCGGAGGTGACCCGCCTGCTCGACGCCCTGGCGATTCCCGGCTACACGATCATCAGCGGCGTGACGGGCAAGGGCCGCCGCGGCCGCGTGACGGATGATGAACTCACCGGGGTGGCGCGCAACACATATGTCATCGTGGCGTGCGAGGCCGACCTGGCGCAGCGCGCCGTCGCGGCGCTGCAGCCCGTCCTGGCCGCGTACGGCGGCCTGTTTCTGATGAGCGACGTCGTGCGAGTTTCGTAAGGCGCGTTCGCCCAGCACGCCACGGTCCGCGCCCGGACGCCTGTCGGTCGCCGGCCGTCACCGTCCGCGCGGACACGCCTTCCCAACATCCCCCGGCATGTCCTCTCGGGCGGCGCGCAGCAGCCCCAGCCGAGCATGGCCCGGCCGAGGCGTGTTCCTCCCTTCGTGCGATATCGGTGAGTCGCCGGGCACCGGCGGCAGCGCAGCATGCGCAATAGAACAGCCAGCGGCAGCATCGCCGCAGCGGTGGCACCAAGTCGGCGCAAAATCGCGTCGCGCGGCATCCCTGGCAATCAGCCGGGAAGCCCGCGGCCTACATCAGGAAGCGCCGCACAACCTTGGCAGAAAACAACGGCGGCATCGGCGAGGTCATGTGCCACGGTGCAAACAACCACCCAGCGGGCAGCTTCGCCCCGCGACGCTGCACAAGCATGGCAAGCACGCCTCGTCGATGCCGTCCTAAACGCCCGGCAGTTGCTGCCAGGCAACCCACGCAGCGCGCGATTCGCTCTCCTCTGAGAGCATGCATGCGATGTGCGGTGCGAACGCTGACGTGGCTATCAGAGGGTTCGCGGCGGAACGCCGTTGATCGACCCTCTATTCTTAGTCTTCCCCACGTTTGAACCCGCGTCAAATTTCTTTTGAGTTTTCTGCCGCATTTCCCGGCGCTTTCTCCCGCGATTCAAGCCAGGATTGAAGCGCCGGCCAGTTCGCCGGCGGCGGCGTCTCTCCCACCGCCAGCACCAGCGAGTCGCTCGCCTCGCGGCTTCCCAGAAAATGGGCGTAGAGCCAGGTCTGCTCCATTCGCGCCGCGGCGTCTTCGCGCGGCGCCGCCGCGCTCTGGACGGACGAAACCCAGGCCGCGGCCGCCTCGGTCAGCGCGGCCGAGCGCGCCGTCGGCCCTGGTGTAATCATGCCGTCGTGGAAGTAAAACAACATCCATGACTTGCGGCGGGCCACCGGTATCGCCAGCAGCCGCCGGACGCGCTCCATCGCCTCGATTCGCCCGTCCGACCGCGACTGCCAGCCGCGTGCGAACGCGATCTGTTGCTTGAGTTGTGCCGCCGCCTCGAAACGTTGCGCAGCCGCCGCGTCGCGCATGCGCTCGGTCGCGGATTCAATCCACGCCGCGCAACCTCCCGTAACGAATCGCCACGCCTCGCGGGTGCGCTGTGCGTAGGGCGCGAGCGGCGCCGTGCCGTCGCAGGGTGCGTCGCAGCGGCCCATGTCGTAGTACGCGCAGCGTCGCCCGCCCGGCGCGCGGGCCACTTCCTCCGGGTGGCGACACAGATCGAACAGGTCGCGCAGGCCGTCGAGCGTGGCCTGCGCGTCGCGCCGCGTCGGAAAGGGGCCGGCGAACGCTCCCGGCACGCGCCAAACGCGCTCGGTCACGTCGATCAGCGCCGCACGGGATTCAAGATCGACGGTCAGAAACCACGCCGGCCCGAAATCCAGCCGCTCGCGATAGTCGTGCGGATGGACGGTCCGCGCCAGACGCCAGTACCACAGGCGACTCTCGAACGCCGAATGCGCCTCGCGCCAGCGCACGCCACGACTGACCGCGGCGACATCCGCGCGGCGCGTCGGCTCGACCGCTTCCGCCATGCGCGCCCGCAGCACCCGCCGTAAGTCCTGCGTCATGCCCAGGAACACCGGCCGCTCCAGCTCATCCTCGAGCAGATAGACCGCCGGCCGCGCCGGCGCGGCGGCCAGCTCGGCCGCCGAGGGGCGCGCCGACCAACCCAGGCGGCTCGGGAGCGCCGTCGCGATCAGCGAACCAGATTGCTGGAGTTCAGACGCCATCGGGACCGGTCTCTGCAGGAATCACGACTCGCCGCGATCGCGGACGGCAACGCCAGTCTGCGCGCGGATCGCACTGCCCAGCCGGACCCGAACCGCCCGGCTCCGCGGCCCTGGCGAGCGCAGCGCCGCCGGATTGTAGAACGCCGCGCCGCGCGACGAAAACCGGGCGACACGCTCTATACTGGGACGCGATGAATACGCCCCCGCGGCTGCGGATCAACGAGATTTTTCACTCGATTCAGGGCGAGGGCGTCCGCGCCGGGCTGCCCTGCGTGTTCATCCGCCTCACCGGTTGCCACCTGCGCTGCACGTACTGCGACACGGAGTACTCTTTCTACGAGGGCGGCTGGATGACGCTCGACGAGATCGTCGAGCGCGTCGCCGCGTACGGTTGCCGCGTCGTCGAAGTCACCGGCGGCGAGCCGCTGCTGCAGCCCGGCGTCTATCCGCTCATGACCCGGCTGGCCGACGGGTTCGACACCGTCCTGCTCGAAACCGCCGGCGCGCTGTCAATCGAGCGCGTCGATCCGCGCGTGGTGCGGATTGTCGATTTCAAGACGCCGTCAAGCGGCGAATGCGAGCGGAACTGCTGGGAGAACGTCGCACGGCTGACCCCGCGCGACGAGGTGAAGTTCGTGATCGGCGATCGCGCGGATTATGAGTGGGCCCGCGCGGCGATCGCGCGACTGGGGCTATCGGATCGCTGTCCGGTGCTGATGCAGCCGGTGACGAACGCCCAGTCCGCGTCGGCGGCGCTGAAACTGGCCAAAGGCAACCTGGCCGCGTCCGACCTGGCGGCCTGGATCCTCGCCGACGGCCTGCCGGTGCGCCTGAGTCTACAGCTACACAAGCTGATCTGGTCGCCGACGGCGCGGGGAGTATGAGGGGGAAATATCCAATGGCTAATGGCTAATAGCGAATAAAAGACAAAATGCACCGGACAGAACAGACAATTGCAACGGGCGAAGCGCGAGCACGCCGTGCCCCTCGTTCTCTACACCGTGCGCCGCGCCGCGTGCTCCTTTGGGCCGCACACCGCGCCAGTCGCTCTCTGCACCGTGCGCCGCGCCGCGTGCTCCTTTGGGGCGTACACTGCGCCGCTCGATCTCTTCGCCGTGCACCGCCGCTAGTTCTCGGCGCCTCGCGCTGAAGTCTCCGGTTCGCCATCCGGTTGTCACCCCCGCCCACTCACAACGCGAAACTAGCCATTAGCCACTAGCTATTTGCCTTTAGCAATTAGCCATTCGCTATTCGCTATTCGCTACTCTCTATTCTTTTTCCGGTACATGACAATTCGTCATGCCGCGCTTCGCCAGATACTGCTGGTGATAGTCCTCGGCCTTGTAGAACGGCGCCGCGGGGACGATCTGCGTCACGATCGGACGTTTCCACTTGCCGGACTTCTCGAGCCGCTCCATCGACGCCCGGGCCGCGCGCTCCTGCTCGCCGCTGTGGAAGAAAATCGCCGAGCGATACTGCGAACCCGCGTCCGGTCCCTGACGGTTCAGCGTGGTCGGATTGTGATTCGCCCAGAAAATTTCCAGCAACTGGTCGTAGGTCACGCGCGCCGGGTCGTACTCGACCAGCACCGCCTCGGCGTGGCCCGTGGTGTCGTTGCAGACCTCGCGATAAGTCGGATCCTTCGTCTGCCCGCCGGTGTATCCGACCATCGTCGCTACAACCCCCGGCGTCTGCCGAAACGTCTCTTCGACGCCCCAGAAGCAACCCGCCGCAAACGTGGCCTTCTCCGTCTTCATCGGTTTTGCATCTCCTTTGACCGCGGCCGGTTGCGAGCTGGCCGCCCCCGTCGAGCGGCCTTCGTCAAGCGGCGCTGCGACCGCGGCCCGACCGGCGGCCGGCTCCGCGCAACCCGTCAGCAACGCACAGAATCCACCCAGCGCCGCGCAGAACGAACGGACGGAACGGAACGGCATTCGGAGCACTCCGGGAAACTCGAATCGCGTCGGCCCACTGCACACCGCAACGGCTGAAACCGACAAGCCGCGCCGCCGATTCCCGAGTGTCCGGATAACGCCCGGATGCCGACGGGAGGCGACGTCGCGGAGTTGGATGCGGCCCGCCGGTGCGGCGTCACCGCTGCCGCGTGCGTCGGATTCTGGTTCGGACGGGTGCTTTGAGATGGGTCGCCGCACCAATCTGTCCACTGAGCGCGGGTGCGACGGTACTCATGCCCGCCAGCATGGGTGGGGTGGGCATCCTGCCCGCCCCGGGTAGCAGTAGCGGGCGTGCTGCCCGCTTGGCCCAAACAACTTGGGCCGGGAGAATGCCCGCCCCACCCACCCGTGCGAGGCGGCGTGAGGCACGCGCCATTAGCCGCGTCGGCGCGTCAGAATCACGCCGGCGAGCACAGCCATCAGCCCCGCCGCCGGCTCCGGCAACGCGACAAAACGCAGCCGGAACACGTCGGAGTCGGCATGCAGTCCGCTGGGGTCGATCAGGCGAAACTCGCCGAAGAACTCCGCACCCGGCGCGGTATCCGGCGCGGTCACGAACAGGAGCAGCCGCGAGAAGTCGCCGAAGACCGAGGGAAACGTGTCGGTGGTGGCTCCGTCGGTCTCCAGAACGGGCTCGAAGGTCGAGGTCGTCACCGCCATCAGCCCGGGGTCGAAACTCACCCGTTGAATCAGCATCGAGTGCCCGGCCAGCAACTCGAAGACGCCCTCATCCGGGTGGTCCATCCCCAGGCTGCGCAGCTCCGGCCCCTCGTGAATGTAGAACCCGTCCAGCGGCCCCGTGCCGGTTTCCGGATCGAGCGGATTGATCGAAATTCCGCCATACAGGTTCGGATCGCCATGCAGCTTGATCTTGTGCTGCGGTGTGCCGTCCTGCCCGACCTCGATGGTCTCATGGGCCCACGCGACGGCCACCGCCGCCACGGCGACAACGAGAGCGATGGTGTGCGTTGCGATCTGGCGCATTTTGGTTCTCGCGAGTAAATGGGGTGAGACAAACTCGTCGAGCGATGCTAGGCCCGCGTTTCGCCCCGCGGCAAGTGTGAAACTCGCGTGAACCGCCGTTGCGCCGTCGGCGGCTTGTTTCGCGGTCTACCGGCGACGCACACCGTCGCAGGCTGTGCCTGCGGACGCTCGGCGGGTAGAACGCCCGCCCCACCCGGAAACCCGACGCCTTCAAGGTGGCGACGCTATTCGACGATGCCGCCGGCCAGCCGTTGATGCACCAACAGCGAGTTGTAGACGATTATCTGCCCGCCGAAGACGACGATCCGGCCGCGCCCGCCGTGCTCGATCCAGCTATCGGGCTCCACCGTCGCCATGATCGCGTCGCGAAGCTGATCGGCGATCGTCGCTGCGCCGTCGTCCGCGTCGTTCTCCGCGGAGTCCTCGTTGGATTGCAGCGGGTTCGAGCCACCTTCGCCGCCGAGCGATTGGCCGACTTCGATCCGGGTGGCGTTACGAAAACGCGCCGGCCGTGCGAGCAGGTCGCGGATGTCATAGACCCGCGTGATCAGCTCTCGATCGAGATCGTCGGCGGTCGAGATGAGCAGCAACCCGCGCGACGCACGATACGCCAAACGCACGTCCGATCCGCCAATGTCGCTGAGCAGCAACCAAAGCACCTGGGACAGTGTCAGGTTCCGCGCCCGCAGCGATACCGGCTGGTCGCGCTCGATGCCGAGTTCGTCGAGCCGCTCCCAGCGAACGACGATGTTGCTCTGTGTCAGGTCCGCCAGCCAGTCGATGACGATCTCGAGCGGCGCATCGGCAAACTGAATCTCGGGAAGGCGTGTCGCCAGCATTCGCGGAGCGCTCTCCTGGGCCGCAGCGAGTATCGGTGCGATCAGCCCGACCACGAACAGGGCGAGAGTAGACCGGCGGGCAGCGCTCCTGTTGCCGCGTGACACCGGCCGGGACAATGCAGCGCGGATCGGACCCATAGGCGTGGAGTCGCAGGACATCGTGGTGCTCCATTGGGGCTGAGGGCAGGCTTCGCGCCGCGGCGGTGCAAGGCTCGTGCTGCTGTCGCCGTCGCGGCCGCGCCTCGGGCAGTGCAGCGGCCCCGGCGGCCGACTGCGCTGGCCCCGAATTGGACCCCGCGGCCGTCGGCGAGTTCCCGCGGCGCGGCGGTTTTTTCCCGATGTCGAGGAATCTTCTGGTTGGAAACACGCCGACCCGGTCGTCGCATCCGCGCCGGGCACACCTCGCACCGTGACGGCGCATGCCGGCGCGTCGCCCGGGTCATGCGGTCAGTGCTTTCCAAGCAGCGGCTCGTACTCCGCGAAACGTTTCTCCAGGTTTTGGTGCATCGCATCCGACTCGCCGCCGTAGCCCCGCTCGTCCAGCGCAATCGCCTCGAACCAGTCGACCATGTGCCGCCAGTCGCTGAGGCTGATGTACTCGCTGGCGATTTTTTTGCGACGGGTGTCCATGTTGTGGTAGTTGCCAAGGGCGACGCACATGCCGGTGGTCGGATAACCGTAGCTCAGATAGGCGGTCGACTCGCAGGTGCCGCCGTCCATCAGCTTGCGCTGCCACGCAAAATCCGGCCGCTTCTGCGACAGCTCCTTGGCGACCCGCTCGCAGAACGCGGTCACGCCGGGGGTGAAGATCGTGCTCTTGTCGCCGACCCGCAGGATCGGCCCGGCCCCCATCGCCGCGCCGGGCAGCTCCTTGCTGGTCTCGATCGCGATGATCGGCAGCCCCGGCGGAATCGTTCCGGCCTTTGCCGCGCCGATCGCGCCGATGAAACCGACCTCCTCGGCCCGCGTGAAGAGGCAAAAGACGTCGGCCCGCGCCTGGTTCTGGCTGAGCCGCTCCAGCAGCGCCAGCATCGCCGCGCACCCCGCCAGGTCGTCGCAGCCACGGGCGTGGACGCGGCCGGTCTTGAGGGTCGGATCGGGCAAGTCCCACATGCCGGGAGACTGCGGCTCGACCGATCGAGACACCTCGACGCGCACTTCCTCCGGTCGCCCGGTGCGTCCGATGAACCCGTACACCGGCGCGGATTTGACGATCTCCGTGACCTTGCCCTTCACCCAGCGCTCACCGCTCCAGAAGCGCACCTTTGTGCCGACGAAGTACTCCGGCTCCACCCAGCCGCGAAACGCCGCCAGCAGCGTTCCGCCCGGCTCCATTCGCAGGGCGCAAAAACCGGGATGATCCATGTGCGCGGTGAAGACGACAGCGGGCACGTCGCGCGGCTCGTGCCGGTAGCGCGCCAGCACGTTGCCCCAGCGATCGCGGCTGACGGTCACGCCGGGCAAGGCGGCGCACAGCGCCCGGACGTGAGCGACGATCGCGTCTTCGACGAAGGCCGCGGTCGGCAAGGCGAGCAGGTCGTGCAGGATTTGCGGGAGTTCGGCCGGAGCGGCCGCAGCGGGTTGCGCGTGTTCAAGCGTTTCGGTTGGCATTTGCCGCCTCCTCTCAGACGACGGCGTCGGATGGTTCGCCGTCGCGGAAACGGCATGCTAATCAGCCGGCGGGGCGGCGGCCATCCGCCGGACGCGTCGGGAGAAGCTCGGATGCCCGTTCTGGTCAGGAAGCTTGCAAGCGGCGGGGCCGTCGCCTATCCTAAGTAGCGGGTTCGGAGGCGCGAATCCTGATCGCAACGAATGTTCCCGCCCTATTGTCGCGGGAGAGGCATGCCCAGGTACGAACGACACGTCTTTGTCTGCTGCAACGAACGGGAAAGCGGACACCCTCGCGGCTGCTGCTCAGACAAGGGGTCGAAAGCGCTGATCGACGCGCTCAAGGCCGAAGTCCGGCGGCTGGGATTGGGCGCGCGCGTCCGCATCAACAAGTCCGGGTGCCTGGATCAGTGTGAGCATGGTTTGACGGTCGTGGTCTATCCGGAGCAGGTCTGGTACGGATTCGTCGGCACGGCCGACGCCGCGGAGATCGCCGCTTCGCATCTGGCCGCGGGCCAGCCGGTCGCCCGGCTGCAACTTCCGGATAGCTGCGTGAATGCCGCCCGCTGCCCGCATCGGGGCGGCGAAAAGGTTCCTGTTGGAGGTTAGCCTCTCGTCGGCTTCCCACCGCGTACTGACCTGGCCCGGCGTGCAGCCAACGAATGCGACACCCCTTATTCCCCACACCCCCTTTCATGACTGAGCAGTCGAGGATTCGCCATGGCCGCTGAAGACAAGACGATTGTGTGCGTTGACTGCAAGCAGGAGTTCGTTCACACCGCGGAGGATCAGGCCCGTTATGCGGAACGCGGCTTCACCAACGAGCCGAAGCGCTGCCGTCCCTGCCGCGAGGCCCGCAAGGCCAAGCAGGGAGCGCCCGCCGGTGGTGGCGGCGGCGGCG
This sequence comes from uncultured Planctomycetales bacterium, assembly GCA_964631045.1. Classification (GTDB taxonomy): domain Bacteria; phylum Planctomycetota; class Phycisphaerae; order UBA1845; family Fen-1342; genus CAZVWB01. The sequence goes on along the minus strand of CAZVWB010000033.1, from coordinate 3,002 downwards.
GACAGGCCCCGGCCCCGCGCCCGCCGCGACAGCCGATCGGCGGCGGCATGGGCGGCGGACCGCGTCGGGACTTCGGCGGCGGCGGTGGTGGTCGCGGATTTGGCGGCGGCGGACCGCGCCGCGACTTCGGCGGCGGCGGCGGCGGACGCGGGAACTTCGGCGATCGCCCGCGCGGCCCGCGCCAGATGTTCCCGGCCGTCTGCGCCGAGTGCGGCAAGCAGACCGAAGTGCCGTTCAAGCCCTCGGGCGATCGTCCGGTGCTCTGCCGCGATTGCTTCCGCGCCTCGCGCGGCGGCTAGTTGAGCGGGCCAGAGTCGTCGGTGTTTGGCTGGTGTTCGCGAGCGGTTCGCACAGGCCCGAGCCCTGTGCGAACCGCTCGCGCCGACGACGAGATTGTCACGGGTAGCTCTGACGCGCTGCACCCGGTCGAGTTTCCGTCCTGCCGCAGTCCGGGGCGTTCACGGACACTCCGCGCCGACCACGCAATCGACGAATCCGTCGATGTCGAAGAAATTCACCCCGCCGTCGCCGTTCATGTCCGCGTGCAGCCGGTCGCAACCGCCATGTGCCGCCGCGTGCGCCGCCGGTTCGAGCAGCGCCAACACGAACGGATCGATGTCGAAGAAATCCACGCCGCCGTCGCAGTTGGCGTCGCCGCGCAGGAACACTTCGTACGCACCGCGCGCCGGCGCGGCCCGATAGCACGTTCCCAGCCGATCGGCACGAACGACGGTCGGCCCCAAGCCGGACCCGGCCGCCGGACTGCCCGCGGGGATGCGATAGTCGCCCGCAGCCGGGTCCAGCAGCAGCGGCGGAAGGCCGTACAACCCGGCCGCTTCGGTGCTCGGCAGGCCGGGCGTCGACGCCGCCGGGTTGTCGTAGGCGTACCAGAGATTGTGATCGAACACGAACGTCGCCGGCGACGTGTTCGGCCCGATGTTCACGTACGTCGAGAGGTCGCTGCGGTCGAAGTAGACCAGGTTGTTGTCGAAGCGGTTGTTCCGGCACGGCTCGAAGACGAAGCCGCCGCCGGTGGTCGTCTCCTGAAGGATGCGAAAGATCCAGTTGTGCGGCGTGACGATGGTGTTGTTGGAGACGCGCGAATCGACGCAGCCGACAAACGCGACGCTCGCCTGCGACCCGATGATGAGATTCGATGCGACGGTGATGCGCCGCGCCTCCGCGTTGGGCTCCGCCGCGGTCAGCGGCGGGCGGAAGAACTCAAAGCCGGTCGAGCCGCCGATGTTCACCCCGCGCTGCCCGCATTCGATCATGCGGCAATTGCGGATCAGCACGTCGCTGCTGCCGCCTTTGCACTGCACGGCGTTGGCCGACAGATCGTGGAGATGGCAGCGCGCGATGACGCCGCGGTGGCAGCCGACCATGTCGATCGCGCTGCCGGAGTTCGCCCCGCCGCAGCGTGCGATCTCGCAGTCCACCACCACGAAGTCGCGCAGCCCGGAGAGCTTCAACCCGTCCTGATTGCCGCTGCCGCCGATGTCATGAATCGATAGATTGCGGAAGACGACGAAGTTGGCGGCCTGCGGATCGTCGTAGTCGCCGCCGTCGTCGAAGTTGATGCCGTTGTTGGCGGCGCCGGCGACTTCCAGATCATGAATCACCAGGTAGCGTCCGCGGACGAAGTGCAGCCCTTCGCTGCCGCCGCTGATGAGCGGTCGCGCCTCGCCGGCCGCCCCGCCGATCCAGATCGGCGCGTCGGCAGCGCCGCGCAAGTCATTTACAAACCCGCCGCCCGCGTACGTGCCGGAGTGAACGACGACCGCCGTACCGGGCGTCGCTCGCGCCGCGGCGAAGGCGATGGTGGCGTAGGGAGCGGCCGGTGAGCCGTCGCCGTTTGAGTTACTGCCGCCGACGGCGACGTGAAGCTCGCGCGACGTGGCCCGGCCGTCGGCGAACGTCGCGATCGTCGGGCAGGGATCGGCCGCCAGCGGTTGGCACAAACCGCCGACGAGGACGAGTGCGATTGTGCCGTGGACTGGCGACCAGGTCGATGCGCGCAGGCTCATCGGGGGCTCCTTCTGCCGGCCCCCGGCGAGAATCATGATAACGCGCTGCGCGATTCGCGCGCGGCGTTACTGCGGCGAGCCGTCGGCCATGCCGAGCTGCCACATGAAGGCTGCCGTTTCGTTAATACTTCACCATATCCGCTTCGTGACCAAAGGTGAACTCCGTTCCGGAGTTACTCACGGGCACGGCGGGCACGAGCCGAACAAGCACAAGACGAAGGCGTCAATGTCGAAGAAATCGACAAATCCGTCTCCGGTCAAGTCGGCAAGGGTCACATCGCAATCTGGATAAAGCAGTGCGTAGTTACTGCGTTGGAACAGTGCGACCACGAATGGATCGATGTCGAAGAAGTCGAATACGCCGTCGCAGTTCAGATCGCCTGGGCACGGAGGCGGAACGACCGTGAGCAGTGCCGAACTGCTCGTGCTCGCGCCACACACGTTGGCCGCACGAACTCTGTACAATCCGGCGTCGTCCGTTTGCACGTTGCTAATCTGCAACATCGACGTAGTTGCGCCCGCGATATCGCTTCCAGCTGGAGTCGGGCCATCGATCAGATCAACGTTGTCTCGCTGCCACTGATAAGACACCACTGCAGCACTGCTTGCCATAGCCTCAAACGCGACTGTCTCGCCCGTAATCGCTTGCAAAGCACTCAGATCTGTAGACAACTGGGGCGTGTCTGTCACCACCAGTGCTGCTGATGCACTACTGGCGCCCCCGCAAGCGCCCCCAACCACACAGTGGTAGCTACCTGAATCACCCGCGACCGGGCTCCAGACTGTTAATGTAGGTGTTGTCGCTCCCGTGAGCCTCGCATCGTCGTACAACGCCATATCATCGCGATACCACTGATAGGTAATCGGCGGCGATCCGAAGGCAACGACATGAAGTACCGCAGGCGAGTCGATGCACACCACCGTGTCGCCAGGGTCTGAAACAATTTCGACACAATCGACGTACTCCCACGTCTC
>CAZVWB010000032.1:0-59949 GCA_964631045.1 uncultured Planctomycetales bacterium | reverse complement strand
CGGCGAGAAGTCAACAAAAAAGTCGCACTGCGTTCCGTGCGAATGCGCCGCGATACGCGCGCGTCCGAAGGCGCTGCCGGCGACCGCCCGCGGCCAGCCGCTTCGCGATGCGCACAACCGTCGCGAGGGCGCCCGGCTTAGAGTGCACCCGCTCACATGTGATGACCACCGCTCGTGCCGCCGGCCGCACGACGCTCAAAAGAGGAATCGCAGTCCCACGACCAGCGCGAAATCTGTCTCCGGGCGCGAGTCGAGCCGCTGGATCGCCGGCAGTTGCACGGACAGTTCCAGCACCCAGGACTGCGCTTCGTACATGATGCCGGGCGATAGAAACACCTCGTGGTCGCCATTGGTCTCATAGACGCCGTTGAGTTCGAACGCCGCGTACCAGGCGCCCTTCGTTTCCGCCGTGTATCGCTCGGGGTCGATCCGGAAGAGATATGCGGCGTCGTAGCGGAAGAGGTCCGCCTGGCCTTCGCCGGCCAGCAGCGGCGCGTCCTCGCCGTCGGTGGTGAATTTCCATGCGCCCGAAAGATTGACGCCGTGTCGGCCCGTCACCTGCGTGTACGCGAGGCCGAGGATCGGATCGAACGAGTAGCTCGAAAATTCGCTCTGCCCCAGCGGCCATTCCAACCCGCCGAATACGGCCAGGCGCTGCGTGTCGAGTGGGCTGGTGTCGTTGCGCCAGACGCGCCACTTCAGCAGCGTCGTCAGGTCGCCGATCCCGAAGGACTCTTCGTTGCCGGCGCCGGCGCCATCGGACTGCCAGCGCTGCTCCAGCGGAAACCGGAGGCTCGCGGACCAGTCCCGCGCGATGCCGAAGTTCAGCGTGTTCGACAAGTTCAACTGATGCGTCTCGCCCCGGGGCGAAGCGCGAGCCTCATCGAGGTAGAAGTAGCGAAGCTGCGGCTTGAAGATGAATGTGGCGGGACCCGGCTGAGTCGCAGATTCATAGGCGTTCGGAGGCTCCTGGGCGCTGGCCCCCACGGCGCCGATTGTGATTGCCGCCAGGGTGCAGACGAAGCGGCGTGTCACTTTCAGCATTCGACCAGCCTCCGTTGGCGGCTGCGAGCCGCCGAGCTGCTCGTGTTCAGGGGCGTTCGATTTTGTGCAGCGTGAAACCGCCTGCCTCAACCGCCGCTGCCAGTTCGCTATCACTGGGTTGTGTTCCGTCCGCGAAGCGGACTCTGACGAGCCCCGACCCCAGATCGACATTCACGATCTGCACGCCCCTCACCTTTAAGAGCTGCTTGTCTATGTTATGCGCGCAAAGTGGACAGGCGAGTCCGTGTACGGTCAGCGTCGCCGACGGTCCCGATAGTGATTGCGCCGGCGGCGCTGGAGCCGGCTGCGTCTCCGGTTTGCGGCGATCGGAGGAAGCGCAGCCGAGCGACGCAACCAGCAGGGTCGTGAGGCAGAGGAGCGTGAACTTCTGCATCAATCTCTCCACAGCCGTGCACCGTGTTCGATATCGCAGCGGCATCCCCGGCTGCGATCTCATCCGAGACGGACATTCCGCATCATGCCGCTGTCGTCGAGTGCGAGGCGTCGCATCGCGAGCCGTGCGGGCGTCACCCCGCGCTTTCGGCGGCGCGGCGGCGATCCACGACAACAGCCGCGCCGATGCCGCGGCCGACGCTCGCCCGCCGCGCATCCACGCGGCAAGCGGGCATGAGCCGAACTGCGCTACTTCCGCCGTGGCGACTCGCGGACCTGCTCGCGGCTCATGTGCCGGCCTGCCGAACGCCGGGTCTCCCTGGTGCCTTTTGGCCGTCGGCCGGTCAACGCAGCCTAACACCCCCGGCTCGCGGCCGCCACGCCGCGCACGCCCGTCAGACGGTGCGCTGCCCGCCCGCCCCGCGCCGCCCGGTTGCGTCGCCGCGGCCGGCGCGGCACACTGCACCGCGAGCGGCGCCTTTCCACCGCTGCCGACCCCGACTTGAAACCTGGAGAGTTCGATGAGCGCAGCAGCGCGCGGAGCCGATGCGCCGGCGGCAGATGGCGGCGTCGCCCATGAGCCGCACGTACCCGCCGGTAATCACACCATGCCGGAGTTCACCTGGCAGGCGATCATCGCCGGAGCGCTGCTGGGCATCCTCTTCGGCATGTCCTCGCTCTATCTGGTGCTGAAGGTCGGGCTGACCGTCTCCGCGTCGATTCCCGTCGCCGTGCTGTCGATCACGCTCTTCCGCGTCTTTTCGCGGGTCTTCGGTCTGCGGCGGACGACGATCCTCGAGAACAACATCGTTCAGACCGGCGGATCGGCCGGCGAGTCGATCTCCTTCGGCATCGGCGTGACCATGCCGGCCATCCTGATGCTGGGCTTCGAGATGGAGCTGTCGCGCATCATGGTGGTCGGCACGCTCGGCGGCGTGCTGGGCATCCTGATGATGATCCCGCTGCGGCGGGCATTCATCGTGCGGCTGCACGGCCGGCCGGGCGAGCCGGGCAAGCTGCTCTATCCGGAAGGCACGGCCTGCGCGGCGGTGCTCAAGAGCGGCGAAGCCGGCTCGACCAGCGGCGCGACGGTGTTCATCGGCTTTGGAATCGCCTTCGCCCACAAGTTCTTCACCGAAACGCTCCGACTGATTCACGAAGGGTTGTCCTATCCGCTGAGCTTCTTCTCGAAGGCGGCGGCGGTCTCTTGCGACATGGCGGCGGAGCTCGTCGGCGTCGGCTACATCATCGGCCTGCGTACCGCCGCGATCATGATGGGCGGCGCGGTGATGGGCTATCTGGTCATCGCGCCCACGATTTACACCTTCGGTCAGGGCCTCGAGACCGTGCTCGCGCCGGCCAGCAAGGGCCTGATCCGCGACATGAGCACTGGGGAGCTGCGGACGCACTACCTGCTCTACATCGGCGCCGGCTGCGTCGCCGCCGCCGGGATCATCAGCATGTTCAAGATGCTGCCGCTCATCATCCGTTCGATCAGCGCCGGGTTCGGCTCGCTGCGCGGCAACGGCGGGAATGGCGCGAACGGCGGACGGGCTGCGGCCGCGGAAGTGCTGCGCACGGATCGCGACATGTCGCTGAAGGTAACGCTCTTCGGCAGCCTGGTGCTCGTCGGCGTGATCGCGCTGTTCCTGATGCGCGACGTGGGCGTGCCGGCGGCGTTGCTCGGCGGCCTGCTGATCATCCTGTTCGGGTTTCTGTTCGTGATGGTCTCATCGCGGCTGACCGGCGAGATCGGGTCGTCTTCCAATCCGATCTCGGGCATGACGATCGCCACGCTGCTGCTGACCTGCCTGATTTTTCTGTCGCTGGGCATGACCAGCCCGATGGAGCAGGTGCTGGCGCTGTCGGTCGGCGCGATCGTGTGCGTCGCGGCGTCGAACGGCGGCACCACGTCGCAGGACTTGAAGACCGGCTTTCTGGTCGGCGGTACGCCGCGTTACCAGCAGTTCGCGATCATCATCGGCGCGGTTTCATCGGCGCTGTGCATGGGCGCCACGCTGCTGGTGTTCAACTCCGTCGGCACGATCTACAGCCAGAAGAACGCGCCGGACGTAAACGTCAGCGCCCACGTGTCGAAGCTGAATGAGACGGAGAGTCACGAAGGTAAGACGTATCGCGTGCTGCGCGTCACCTCGGCCAATCGCGCGGACTTCCCGGAGATCGAGAAGGGCAAGTACCTGGTCGAGGACAGCGGCAGGATCGCCTACCTGGTCGACCCGGGCATCACCGGGCGGCTCACGAAGACCGACGACGGCGCCGCCGTGCCCATGAAGTTCGAAGCCCCCAAGACGCGCGTCATGGGCATCGTGGTCGACGGCGTGCTGGGCCAGACCATGAACTGGGGCCTGGTGCTGCTGGGCGTCATGATCGCGCTGACGCTCGAGTTGTGCGGCGTCGCGTCGCTGCCGTTCGCGGTGGGCGTCTACGTGCCGATGGGCGTCTCGGCCCCGATCTTCGTCGGCGGCCTGGTGCGCTACGCGGTCGATCGCATCACGCGGGCCCGCAGTGCCGCCGGCGGCTTGAGCGAAGCAGAGGCGATCGCCAAAACCGAGAGCAGCTCGGGCGTGCTGCTGGCATCAGGCTATGTGGCGGGTGCGACGATCGCAGGCGTGATTTATGCGTTCCTGAATCTGAACAAGAGTCTGGTCGAACAGTTGAACCTCGGCGGCTTCGCGAAGAGCCTTTGGGGTGCGGGCGACGGGCCTACGATCCTGTGCTTCCTCGCGCTCGTCGCGATCCTGTTCGCGGTCGGCTGCGGCTGGTGGTCGAAGGGCGAAAAGCCGCAACGCGGGTTCCCGGTGCGGCCGGCGTAGTCGTGGCGCCCGGCGCCGCCTTCACGATTGCGGTTCGTTCGCAAGAACTTCCGGTCCGCGAACGTCCGATCTACGGAGCCAGGTTGCTTCGCTTCGCGCATGATCTAAGAATCCAGGCGACGCGGCGGCTCCGATTCATCGATCTCGCACGGACGGCTCTCCACGCCTGGCGGCCGAGTATCCGCACCGCACTCCGAGCAGCGCCCGGAAGTGCTCCCACGCAGGTCATAGCCGCACGCCAGGCATGCGCTCGCGCGAACGACAATCTCCCAGCGCAGATACCTGTAGATCGCCCGAGAAAACCAGATAACAAAACACACCCACGCCAGTAGTGGCAGCAAAACGAGCGGTGCGAGAAGGCTTGACTCCGTCGACAGCAGAAGCACAGACGCGACGCCCGGGACAACGCCGCTCATCTCGGCGCACACGATCACGGGGATCGCGGCCTTCGCAACAGCATCCAGTCGCGACTGAACGGGGCGGTACTCGTATGCCCCTGGGGTCCGCCGAGCTCGTGCCTGGAGCGGAACCTGCGCCCAGAACTGCGCCCAGTAGTTCTCCATTCCCAGATTATCCCACTGAATCAGCCTGGCTCGCGACTAGCGCGATCGCGGAAGCCGAGCACACGCCGAAGGACATAGCACAACCGGCTGAACCGAACATCGCACACTCGCGACAGCCTGTCAACGGAATCGCGCGGCCGCCGCGGCGGGCGCGCGTTGCATCCCGCCGATCGCGTTCGTAGCATCGTTCGCATCACCGCCAGCGCGAAGACGCACCGGCAGCGAGCTTTTTCAGCAGCGAGGGCAACGCCATGGACGGCCCGACCACGGCCACCAACGGGAAGCACGGCGAGAACGGAGCGCGCAGCGCGGGCGACGCGCCGCCGCGATTCGTACACCTGCACGTCCACACCGAGTACTCGCTGCTCGACGGCGCCTGCCGCATCAAAGACCTGGTCGCCGCCGCCAAGCGCATGGAAATGCCGGCCCTCGCGATCACCGACCACGGCAACATGTTCGGCGCGATCGAGTTCTACGCCGCCGCCCGGGACGCCGGCGTCAAGCCGATCATCGGCTGCGAGACCTACCTGGCCCCCGGCGACCGCCGCGAGAAGACGGCCGCCAACGGCCGCGAGACCGCGTTTCACCAGTTGCTGCTGGCGATGAACCTCGAAGGCTACCGCAACCTCATCAAGCTCAGCAGCATCGGCTACGTCGAGGGGTTTTACTACAAGCCGCGCATCGACCTGGGCGTGCTCCGCGAGCACAGCGCCGGCTTGATCTGCACCAGCACGTGCCTGGGCGGCATGATCCCGCAGGCGCTGCTCAAGCAGGACACGCGCGCCGCCCGGCAGATCGCCGAGCAGTTCCTGGCGATCTTCGGTCCGGACCGCTTCTTCATCGAGCTGCAGAACCACAACCTGCCCGAGCAGGCCCAGACCAACCCGGAACTGGCGGACCTGGCGGCCAAAATCGGCGTCGGCCTGATCGCCACCAACGACGTGCACTACCTCACGCATGACGACGTCGAGGCCCACGACGTGCTCTGCTGCATCTCCACCCGCGCCAAAGTCAGCGAGGAAAACCGCTTCAAGTTCGACAGCGACCAGTTCTACCTCAAGTCGCCGGCGGAAATGGCGGCGGCGCTGCCCGCGTATCGCGAAGCGCTCGAGAACACGTTGCGCGTCGCCGACCTGTGCGACGTGGGGTTCGATTTCTCGAAGCGCTATTCGCCGACGTTCCGGACGCCGGGGGACACGAGCGCGGATGAGTATCTGCGCCAGTTGGTGTATGCAGGGGCCTTGGAGCGCTACGGGCGCGGGCGTAGCAACGAGGAGGCAGAGAGCGACGGAGCGACGAAGCGACGAAGCGACGAAGCGGGGGCAAGCGACGTAGCGACGGAGCGACGAAGCGACGAAGCGGGGGAAAGCGACGGAGCGACGGAGCGACGGAGCGACGGGGAGGCAGGGAGCGACGGAGCGACGAAGCGACGGAGCGACGAAGCGGGGGAAAGCGACGGAGCGACGGAGCGACGGAGCGACGGGGAGGCAGGGAGCGACGGAGCGACGAAGCGACGAAGCGACCCAGGAGCAGATGCGCCGGGCGAGACCGCCTGGCAACCTACGTTCGTAGAACAGGGAGCCGAGCGTGGCGCCAGTCAGGACGTTCCGCGATCTGATCGCGTGGCAGAAAGCGATGCAGTTGGCGCGACGGGTGTATCAGGAGACCGCCCAGATGCCGGCCTCCGAGCGCTTCGGGCTGACGATGCAGATGCGCCGCGCGGCGGTGTCGGTCGCGTCCAATATCGCCGAGGGCCACGCACGGCAGGCACGGCCGGACTACCTGCGGTTCCTGCGGATGGCGCGGGGGTCGCTCGCGGAATTACAGACCCAGGCGCTCCTGGCGCAGGAACTCAGGATGATCCGTCCCTCGCCGGAACTCACAGCGCTCCTGACGGAGTCGGACCGCGTCCTTCAAGCGTTGATCCGCAGTCTGGAAGCGAAGGAACTCCGCGAGAGGCCGTAGGTGACGAGTCAGGCGCGAGCGCTGCCTCCACCGGCCTCCCGCCGGCGCTGCACGATTCCGCCGCCGAGCCGCCGCCGTCGAATTCCCCATCGTCGCTCTCTCCGCCCCCTTCGTCGCTCCATCGCTCCGTTGCTCCGTCGCGTGCCCCCGTCGCTCCGTCGCTTCGTCGCTCCGTCGCTACGTCGCTTGCCCGCCCTTCGTCGCTCCGTCGCTCCGTCGCTCCGTCGCTCTCTTCCGAATTGATCGAGCGCATCGAATACGAACTCTCGGTCATCTCCAGCAAGGGCTTCAGCGGCTACTTCCTGATCGTATGGGATGTGGTGCGCTTCTGCGCCGAGAACGACATCCCCTGCAACGCCCGCGGCAGCGGCTGCAGCACGGTCGTCGGCTACTGCCTGCGCATCAGCAGCGCCGATCCGCTCCGCTACGAGCTCTATTTCGAGCGCTTCATGGACCCGGAGCGCGACGAGATGCCCGACATCGACATCGACATGTGCCAGGATCGCCGCGGCGAGGTGATCGAGTACGTCCGCCGCAAATACGGCCATGTCGCACAGATCATCACGTTCGGCCGCCTCAAGGCCAAAGCCGCCATCCGCGACATCTGCCGGGCGCTCGACGTGCCGCTGGCGCGGGCCGACCGCGTCGCCAAGCTCGTGCCCGAAGAACTCAAGATGACCATCGACAAGGCCGTCGAGCGCGAGCCCGAGCTGCGGAAAATGCGCGACGAAGACCCGGCCATCCGCAAGGTGCTCGACATCGGCCGGCGGCTGGAGGGCCTGGCGCGGCACGCGAGCGTACACGCCGCCGGCGTCGTCATCGCCGATCAGCCGCTCGACACGCTCATTCCGCTGCACAAGCCCGCCGACGCCGGCGACGTCACCACGCAGTTCGAAGGGCCGACGGTCGAAAAAGTCGGCCTGCTGAAGATGGACTTCCTGGGCCTGCGCACGCTCTCGATGATCCACCTCACCTGCAAGCTCGTGCAGCGCAACCACGGCGTGCGGATCGACCTCGAATCCCTCGACCTGACCGATCAGCGCGTCTACGAAATCCTGCAGCGCGGCGAGACCCGCGGCGTGTTCCAGTTCGAGTCCGGCGGCATGCGCGACGTGCTGATGAAGATGAAGCCCAACCGCATCGAGGATCTGATCGCCGCCAACGCGCTCTTCCGCCCCGGCCCGATGGCCTACATCGACGACTACGTCGCCCGCAAGCACGGCCGCACGCACTGGACCACCCCGCACCCCATCATGACGCAGGTGCTCGCGGAGACCTACGGCATCATGGTCTACCAGGAGCAGGTCTCGCGGCTGGTCAATCGCCTGGGCGACGTGCCGCTGCGCCGCGCCTTCCGGCTGGCGAAGGCCATCAGCAAGAAAAAAGAGTCGATGATCAACGCGGAGCGCGAGCCGTTCCTCGCGGGCGCGGAGAAGAACGGCGTGCCGCGCCCGGTCGGCGAGCAGATCTTCTCCGACATCCTCAAGTTCGGCGGCTACGCGTTCAACAAGGCCCACAGCACCGGCTACGCACTGGTCGCGTTCCAGACCGCATATCTGAAGACCTATTACCCCGCGGAGTTCATGGCGGCGCTGCTCACCTACGAAGCCGGCAGCAAGGACAAGGTGGCCGAGTACATCGACGAATGCCGCCGCGTCCGGCAAGCCGACGGCTCGATCGGCATCCCGGTCCTGCCGCCGGACGTAGACGAGAGCGACGAGGGCTTCACGGTCGTCTACGCCGGCGCCGAGGCGCCGCCGGGGGCCGGCGGCTCGGCCGCCCCTCGCGCGCCCGGCCCCGGCGGGAACGGCGCGGCGCGGCCTCCGCTCGCGGCGGAGCGCGCTACCGGCGGCGTAGCGCGGCGCGGCCGCATCCGCTTCGGGTTGGGCGCGATCAACGGCGTCGGCCACAAGGCTGTGCAGGCGATCCGCGAGGCGCGACTCTCCGGCGGCCGGTTCCGCGATCTGTACGACTTCTGCGAGCGCGTGGACTTGCAGGTGGTCAACAAGGGCGTGGTGGAGGCGCTCATCAAGGCCGGCGCGTTCGACAGCACGGGCGCGATGCGCCGCGCCATGTGCGAGGTGCTCGAGGCGACCATCGAACTCGGCGCGCAAGCCCAGCGCGACAAGCGCGGCGGCCAGATGGACATGTTCGGCGCGTTCAGCGCCTCGGCGCCGCCCCCGCCGCCGCCGATCGCAGCCCGCGAGTGGTCCGATGCCGAGATGCTGGCGCACGAGAAGGCCACGCTGGGCTTCTACATCACCAAACATCCGCTGGCGCAGTACGAGGCCGTGGTGCGGGCGTTCAGCAGCGGAACCACGCTCAGCCTGCGGCAGTACGCCGACGGCGCGACCGTCACGCTCGGCGGCCTGATCTCCAAGGTGCGGGCCGTGCCGATCAAGCAGGGCCGCAGCGCCGGGAAGAAGATGCTGATCGCCACGCTCGAGGACTTCGTCGGCTCGGTCGAGGCGATCGCGTTTCCGGATCAGGTCGCCGAGATCGCGCCGCTGCTCAAGCCCGACGCCGTGGCGTTTATCGAGGGCGACGTCGATCGCCGCCGCGAAGAGCCGTGCGTGCGGATCGAGCGGATCATTCCGATGGACGCGGCGATTCGACAGCTCGCGCGGAAGATCGTCGTGCGGGTCAGCGCCGTCGGCGGTCGCTACGATCGGCTGGGCGAGCTGCGTGCGCTATGCGCCCGCCACCGCGGCCGCTGCCCGGTGTATGTCGAGGTGCAGTCCTCCGCCGGCTGGGTCGCGACCGTCAAAGGGCGCGAGGGCGTCTTCGTCGATCCGACCGAGGAGTTCCTGCGTGGGGCGAAGTCGCTGGCGGGGGCGGACAACGTGTTCTGCACCGGTCCCCAGCGGGCATTCGTTCCGACGGTGTAGCGCAGCACACGGGTGCAGCGCAGCGCACGCGTGTAGCGCGGCGCACGGGTGTAGCGCAGCGCACGCGTGTAGCGCGGCGCACGGATGTAGCGCAGCGCACGGGTGTAGCGCAGCGCACGCGTGTAGCGCAGCGCACGGGTGCAGCGCTTCGTAATGGTACAGCGATCCAGACGAACCGCCGGTTTCTGCATGGGTAGCATAGGCCTCCGGCCTGTGCGTCTTTTTTGGGTGGGGTGGGCATCCTGCCCGCCCGAGGGGCGCGCGAACCACTCCCGACGACGAATCGATAAACACAGACATCTCCGAGTCGCTACACAAAACGGACGTGCGGGTGCTTCGGCTGGCGGAAGCCGGTAATGGCGATTGGGGCGCGGGCGGCAAGCCGGCGCCGCCTCGCGCGAGCGTCCGATGACGCTGCGCGCGGGACAGTACCGGCGGCGCTCGGCGCGCGGCGTCGCAGCGCCACGTCGGGCGCCTGCGAGAACCGTGGCGCTATCGCCAGAACAGCGACGCGAGCAGCCGCGCGATCCCTTTCGCCGCCAGCCCGCGAAACGGCAGGGGCACGGCTTCGTTCAGTGCGTCCTGATCGGCTCGCGCCTGTTTGCGTTTCGCCAGTTCCAGTTCGATCCTGGCGCGCTTTTCCTGCAGCGCGTCGTGCGCAGTCGATGGATTGTCCTGCGCGTACTCCCAGTAAATCTGGCACTTCTCCAGTTCGCCGCGATCGAGCCAGATGCCGTTGCAGCGCTCGCAGAAGTCGAGCTGAATGTCGTTCCAGCCGCGGAACTGCTGGCGCTTCATCGGACGCGCGCAGGCGAAGCACGTGAGCGGCTCGACGGTGTTGTGCGCATCGGCCATGTCCATCATCGCCTGCCGCACCGGCTCGGGCAGCACCTGGTCGCGGCGCTCGACGATCACCTTCAGCCGCTGCGGAGACATCCAGTACCCCCCGCATCCGCCGCAGTTGTAGACCTGCACGCCCTCATACTCGACCGGCTCGGCCTGCGTCTTGCACTTCGGACAGCGCGGCATGATCGTTCCCCGGTTCGTACCGTGGCCCGCCGGAACCTCGCGCTCGCCACGCGGCGATCGACCGCCGAACCGGCGAATCTCCGGCAGGATCGCCGATTCCGAGTGTAAGATTACCCGATGGACATGGAGCGTGCGCACGGTCCCATGAGCAGTCTACGGCAATTCGACATCCGACCGACGGAGCGCTTCCCACAACTGGCGCACGCCCCGATTGTCGAGGCGGTCATTCACTGGCGCGGGCGGTGCCAGCCGGGCATTGCCGAGGGCGCGCTCCGCGATCACCTGCAAGCCGCCTTGCCGGACTACCCAGCTTCGCGACGCCTGCAGCAGTTGCACGGAAAACTGGATCTGGGCCCCGATGCGGTCGCGCACCCGCCGACCGCCCAGTGGCTCGGCTTGCGGCTGGATTCGCGCGACGGGCGCTACATCGCCCAGTTCACGCGCGACGGCTTCGTCTTCAGCCGGCTCGCTCCCTATGAAAACTGGAGTCGATTCGCCGGGGAGGCGCTGCGTTTGTGGCGCGTTCACGCGGAAGCCCTCGGCGTCCGCGAGATCGAGCGCCTCGGGGTGCGCTTCATCAATCGAATCGCGCCCGCCGCACCGTTCGACCTCGCCGGAGTTCTTCGAATGCCGCCGGCGGCGCCGCAGGCGTTGTCCTTGCCGATCGAGGACTTCCTTCACCGCGACACATTCTGTGTACCGCACACACCCTATCGCGTCAGCATCATCCAGGCCAGCCAGCCGCCGACGCCGGCCGATGGGCGGCCCGGCCTCATCGTGGACGTCGATGCGTTCGCCGCCGGAGCGATGGATGTCGAAGAGGCGACGATTCGCGAGCATCTGGAGAATCTGCGCTGGCTGAAGAACAAGGCTTTCTACGCGCTGCTTACCGACGAAGCGGTCGAGCGCTTTCAGGAGTCGCCCGCATGAGCAATGCCCTTGCGGAACACGGCGTCAGCGATGTCGCGGAGTATCTCGCGCGCGAGAGAGCCGAAGACGATCAGCGCCTGCGCGCCGCGCCATCTCTGGGTTCGGGTCAGTTGCTGATCGGCGAGTTGCTCGAGGTCTGGCAGGAAGCGCAGTCGCCGGGATGGGATGGCTACGACGCACTCCCGGTCGCGCGCGAAACACTCGAGAACATGCGGGATTTTCTGGAGGCGCTCCCGCCCGGTTTTCCCCCGCCCAGTCTCGCCGCCGATGCGCAGGGCTGCTTGTCCGCCGAGTGGCGCCGGTCGCCGCGGCGAGTCGTCTCCGTCAGCGTCACCGCGGAGCGCATGCTGTACTACGCGGCGTTGCTCGGCCCGGGCACTCAATACGGCTCGCTGCCCTTGTTCCGCGAAATCCCGGCGACGATAACCACGCTGGTGCGCGGGGTTCTCGCGTGATCGATCCGGGGCGGGTTCCGGCCGTAGACGCAAGCGAGCTGCTGGCGCGGTTCATCCTCTCCAGCGCACATATCCGCGCGAGCGATCAGACGATCAAGCCGGACGCGTTCATTCCGCATCCGCACCTCGAACTCTCCGTCACGCGCCACCGGGACGCATCCGAAGCCGAGCTCTGGGAGGCCGGCCGCGCGGTCGTGGCCGCGCAGCGCCAGCCGCGAACGCTGCACGGCCGGGGCGACGTGGCGGCATTCGCTTTCATTCCGCAGCAACTCGCGGTGCGAGCAGCGCCGGTGCGCGATCACCCGGCGCTACCGGACAATCCCAACCACGCCAACGTGATTGGGTGGCCCCCGGACAAGGCGCTGCAGCGTCTCAAGGCGCTTAAGATTGCGGAACAGGCGGCGCTGGTCCGGGTACCCGTGGGGTAGCGAAACGCGTCGCCGGCCGGCGGGTGTGCGTTATCACCGGAGAAAACGACGACGGGCGACCCGCAGAGGTCGCCCGCGACGGTTCATGTATTGTCCGGACCCAAGCCCGCGCGAACGCGGCGTCTACGCCTTCATGCCATGCGCGCCGATCTGCATGCCGTAGAAGCTCCGATACACGAAGAACGCCGACACGAGGAAGAACGCGCCGGCCAGCACCATCGTCAGATTCGTGTGCCCGTACGTGCCGGTCTCCTCGTTCACGGTTTTCAGGTGGATCGCCAGCTCGACCGCCAGCAGTCCGAACAGCGTCGTGAACTTGATCACCGGGTTCATCGCCACCGAGCTGGTGTCCTTGAACGGGTCGCCGACGGTGTCGCCCACGACGGTCGCCGCGTGCAGGTCCGAGCCCTTGCCCAGTCCCGCTTTCTTGAAGGCCGGGTCGGTCTCGACGATCTTCTTGGCATTGTCCCAGGCGCCGCCGGCGTTCGCCATGAAGATCGCCTGGAACAGGCCGAAGAGCGCGATCGAGACCAGGTAGCCGATGAAGAAGAACGGCTCGACGAACGCAAACGCGAGCGTACCGAAGAAGACGCTCAGGAAGATGTTGAACATGCCCTTCTGGGCGTACTGCGTGCAGATCTGCACAACCTTGCGGCTGTCCTCCACGCTCGCCTTGGTCGCGCCCTCCAGCCGGATATTGGCCTTGATGAACTCGACGGCCCGATAGGCCCCGGTCGTCACCGCCTGCGTCGAAGCGCCCGTGAACCAGTAGATCATCGCGCCGCCGGCGATCAGCCCCAGCAGGAACGGCGCGTGCATGATCGAGAGATTCTTCAGGAACTCCGCCTGCAAGCCGTGCGTCAGGATCATGATGATCGAGAAGATCATCGTGGTCGCGCCCACGACCGCCGTGCCGATCAGCACCGGCTTGGCGGTGGCCTTGAACGTGTTGCCGGCGCCGTCGTTCTCCTCGAGGAACTCCTTGGACTTGTGGAAGTCCGGCGTGAAGCCGAAGTCCTTCTGAATCTCGTCCTTCACCCCCGGGATCTGCTCGATGGTCGACAACTCATACACCGACTGCGCGTTGTCCGTCACCGGACCGTACGAGTCGACCGCGATCGTCACCGGACCCATGCCCAGGAACCCGAAGGCCACCAGGCCGAATGCGAACACCGCGGGCGCGAGCATGAACTGCTCGAATCCCAGACCGCTGATGTAGTACGCGACCGCCATCAGAACGATGATCGCCATCCCCAGCCAGTAAGCGCTGAAGTTGCCGGCCACGAGGCCCGACAGGATGTTCAGCGATGCGCCGCCCTCTTTCGAACTCGTCACAACCTCGCGAACGTGCCGCGAGCTGGTGGACGTGAATATCTTCACCAGTTCCGGAATCACCGCCCCGGCCAGCGTGCCGCACGTGATCACCGTCGACAGCTTCCACCACAGGGTCGTATCCCCGCCGATCTTCGGAATCAGCAGGTACGAAGCGCCGTAGGTCAGCGCGATCGACACGACCGACGTCAGCCACACCAGGATCGTCAGCGGCGTCTCGAAGTTCATCTTGTCCGCATCGCGATAGCGGCCGATCGCCATCCACTCGTTGATCTGATACGACAGGCCGCTGGCCACGACCATGATGATGCGCATCGCGAAGATCCACACCAGCAGCTTGACCTGCACGATCGGATCGGACACGGCCAGCAGGATGAACGAGATCAGCGCCACGCCCGTCACGCCATACGTCTCGAAACCGTCCGCGGACGGCCCGACCGAGTCGCCGGCGTTGTCGCCCACGCAGTCGGCGATCACGCCCGGATTGCGGGCGTCGTCTTCCTTGATCTTGAAGACGATCTTCATCAGGTCCGAGCCGATGTCGGCGATCTTGGTGAAGATGCCGCCGGCGATTCGCAGCGCCGCCGCGCCCAGCGACTCGCCGATCGCAAAGCCGATGAAGCACGGCCCGGCCAGGTCGCCGGGAACGAACAGCAGGATGATGAGCATGATGAGCAGTTCGACGCTGATCAGCGCCATGCCGATGCTCATGCCGGCCTTCAGCGGAATGCTGTAGCAGGGGAACGGCTTGCCGCGCAGGCTGGCGAACGCCGTGCGGCTGTTGGCGAAGGTGTTTACGCGGATGCCGAACCACGCCACGCCATAGCTGCCGGCCATGCCGACCAGGCTGAAGAAGACGATGGTCGCCAGCTTGTAGGCCGGATACCCGGTGGACGTCGAGCCGTCCGCATTGGGGTGGGGCGAGAGCCACCCGAAGTAGTAGAGCATCGCCGCCGTGATGAACACCCACAGAATCAGCAGGAACTTGCCCTGCTGCACGAGGTACGCCTTGCAGGTCTCGTAGATCAGCTCCGAGACTTCCAGCATCGAGCGATGCACGGGCATGCGCTTCAGACTGCCGTACGTCGAAGCGCCGAACAGCAGCCCGGCCGCGCAAATCACCAGCCCGCCGATCAGCAGCGTGTGCCCCGTAAGCCCGCCCTCGCCGTGCGTGCCGGTGAAGAACGAGACCTTCTCGAGATCGGGCAGCACCAGGCTCGCCTCGCCGCCGACGTGCTTCTTCTTCGGCGCATCGGTCTCGGCCGGCTGCGACTCGGGTTGCGGCGACTCAGCGCCCCGATCCTGTGCGAACAAGTCAGGCGCGAACAGGCCTTGAAGCGCGATCGCCCCAAGACCAAGCACGATCGTGCCGCGAATCAGGTGGCGGGCAAGCTGCGATTGCACGTGCATATGGACCAGAACCTCGCTTCCGCCCGGCGTCATGCCGCGGCGGTCTCTCCCGATCAAGCGGCATCCACCGCTCGCACCGGCACTCCAGGAAACACGCTAAGTCAGACAATGCGCCCAGACAGACCACCCACCCGCGCCGAGCCGGGGCGGTCAGAGGGACGGTTAATGTACTGGAATCGTTCGGGCTGAGAAGGGAGTCGCCCCCGGATTTTCGTGCGGCCCCGGCCCGGGCCTCCGCCCACCTGCGTCCGGGTAGTGCCGCCGATCAACACCGCGGGCGTCACGTTTTCGGTCGGAACCCAGCCCGCATGCTCACCCCGAAACGTTCAAATCGCGCAGCCGCAACCCGCGCATCTTGAACCGCGGTGGATCGCGTGTATCTATATTCAAAACAGGAGCTTACACGTGAATCACGCCCCCATCTCGCTCGCCGTCCTGCCACTTGCGCTGCTCGTCGGCTGCATCAGCGGACCGCCGCTTGCGACGGTCGAGAGCGTCGACCTGCAGCGCTACGCCGGAAAGTGGTACGAGATCGCCAGCTACCCCGCCCCATTTCAGCGCGACTGCACCGGCACCACGGCGGAGTACACGCTGCGCGACGACGGGACCGTGCAGGTGTTCAACCGCTGCCTGAAGGGCGACCTCACCGGTCCGGAAGACACGATCATCGGAACCGCCCGCGTGGTCGACGCGGAGACCAACGCCAAGCTCGCCGTCAACTTCGGGTTCTTCTTCGAAGGCCCATACTGGATTCTTATGCTCGATCCGGATTACCAGTACGCAGTCGTCGGCGAGCCGACGCGCTCGTTTCTGTGGATCCTCAGCCGCACCCCGCAGATGGACGGCGCCGTCTATGAGCAGATCCTCGCCGACCTTCCCGCCCTTGGTTACGACCCCAGCCGCCTGAACCGCACGCTGCAGCCGACCGCGGACTGACCGATGCCGCGCAGCACTAACCCGCGCGCCGCCGTCGGCGTAGAGGTAACCGCGTCATCGGAGCGCGGCGTGGCGAAATGCGCCGCCACCCTCGCGCCCGGGAGACATCACCTGCTCGAACGGCGGCAGTTCCTTCCGCGCCCCCTCGACGAAGTGTTCGCCTTCTTCGCCGACGCGGCCAATCTCGAGCGGATCACGCCGCCGTGGCTGCGTTTCCGCATCCTCACGCCGTCGCCAATCCATATGAAGGTTGGCGCGCTGATCGACTATCGCATCCGCTGGAAGTCGGTTCCGCTGCGCTGGCGGACGCGAATCGCCGAGTGGAACCCGCCGCACGGATTCGTTGACGTGCAGGAGCGCGGCCCCTACGCCCTCTGGCATCATACGCACACCTTCGAAGGAACCCCCGGCGGCGTATGGATGACCGATCGCGTGCGATACGCGCTGCCGCTCGGCGCGCTCGGACGCTGCATACACGCGGTCGGCATTCGAAGAGACGTTCACGCCATCTTCGACTATCGCCGCGCGGTCATCGAACGCGCGTTCGCCCCCGCGCCGGGTTGACCGCCCAGGGCTAGCGCGGTCCGTCGCGGCGCGGCGGCGCGCTCGTCGCCCCGCCCGGACCGCTGGCCATCACCGCGCCGCGCGGCGGCATCGGCAACTGCGTGGCGTCGCCCGGTTGGTTCGCCACGCACGCGAAGCCGGCGTCTTTCACGATCTGCTCGGCGTTGCCCACCACGTCGGGCGAAACGCCCTCCAGCGGGACGAGATAGTAGGTGATCCCGGCGTCGCCATCGGGCGCGGCGCTGCGCCGCAGCGCGTCGCTCAGCGTCGGGAGCGGTTGAAAGCGAGCGAACCACTGTTCCTGTGCGGCCGGAAACGCCCGACGGAACCGCCGTTCATAAGCGTCGCTGACGCCTCGCACGTGTCCGTCATACTCGCCGGGGCTTCCAAACAGCGGCGGCCGGAAGATGTCGTAGCTCTCCGGCGTCAGAAAAACCAGCCGTGAGCGTTCCAGTCGCACATTCGCCGCCTCGTACGCGGGCGAGGAGCAGCCGACCGGCGACAGCGCGATCGTGATGACGCTCGCTGCGATCAGCGCGCGCAGCACCCCGCGCGCGGCATTCCTCCGCATCGCCGCTGCGTGACCAACGCACATTGCTCGGAGCACTGTTGCGACTCCTGATCGTGTTTCCATGACGGCCAAACGCGGCGCCGCGCGCCAACGGCGTCGCGCCGACTTCCGAGTGCCGCGCAGCGAGCGCGCTCAGCGTCGGATAATAAGCGCCTAGGACAAATACCACAGAAAATATACCTAAACCCCTCACACCGTGCGAAGACGCATCGTCGCCGCACCGATACGTATGTGAGCACAAATCCGTTGTGTAGCGGCTTATTGTCGCAAGCGAGCTCGAATGGAAAGCGTCTCACGCGCAAAACTGATTCTCGCCGACGATGAGCAGGCCCTGCGCACGTTGTTGGGCGGCCAGCTCGCGCGGGCCGGCTACGACGTGATCGCCTGCGCCAACGGCCGCGCCGCGATCGATGCGCTGCGTCACGAAGGCAGCGGCATCGTCATCGCCGACTGGGAAATGCCGGAGATCGACGGACTCGCGCTGTGCCGCATGATCCGCGAGCAATGCGAGATGAAGGCACTGGGCCTGGTGTACTACATCCTGCTCTCGGCGCATACGGAAAAAACGCACGTTGTGCAGGGCCTGGAAGCCGGCGCGGACGACTATCTCTGCAAGCCCTATCACTTCGAGGAGGTCGTCGCGCGGATCCGCGCCGGTCAGCGCATCCTCAACTTGCAGGAAGAACTGATCCGCGGCCGCTTCGAGGTGAACAAGGCCAACTCGCAGCTCGCCGTGCTCAACGCCCGCCTCGAACGCATGGCCAACACCGACGCCCTGACTGGGCTCTACAGCCGCCGTTACCTGCTCGCGCGGGCGGACGAGGCCTGGGCCCTGGCGGAGCGCAGCGGCACGCCGCTCAGTTGCCTGATGATGGACATCGATCGCTTCAAGAGCATCAACGACACCTACGGCCACGCCGCCGGCGACATCGTACTCAAACACGTCGCGACGACCATGATGCGCATGCTGCGGCGCTACGACGTGTGCGGCCGCTTCGGCGGCGAGGAGTTCGTCGTCGTCTGCCCGAGCGCCGAGGCCGCCGGCGCGGCGAACCTCGCCGAGCGCTTGCGGCTGGCCATCGCCGCGGAGCCGGTCAGCCTGCCCGACGGCAAACGCGTCTCCGTCGCGATCAGCGTCGGCGTCGCCGACCGCCGCCTCGACGACGCTACGCCGCAAGCAATGCTCACCCGCGCCGATGAACTCCTGTACCGTGCGAAAAACGGCGGGCGCAACCAGGTGTGGTACGTCGGCGAGAGCGACCCAGCCGCCCGGTTCGAGCCCGCCGCCGCGCTCACGGCTTAGCCGCAAGCCCGCCGCCCATCGCGTACAATCGCGCGCATGCGAATCCTGATTACCAACGACGACGGCATCCTGGCGCCCGGCATCGAGGCGCTTTACACCGCCGTCGCCGATCTCGGCGAAGTTGAAGTCGTGGCGCCCGAAACGACGCAGTCCGCAATGGGGCACGCCATTACCGTAAAGGCCCCGATGAACGTGCGCCGCGTGCACGTCAACGGCGTCTTCTACGGCTGGAGCGTGGACGGCCGCCCGGCCGATTGCGTCAAGCTCGCCATGGTCGATCTGCTGCCGCAACGGCCGGATTTCGTGCTCAGCGGCATCAACGCGGGCGTGAACACGGGCATCAACGTGCTCTACAGCGGAACGGTTGCGGGCGCGGCCGAGGGCGCGTTTTTCGGCGTCCCGTCGATCGCGTTTTCGCTTGAGCTCTCGGCCGAGCTCGACTTTCACCGCGCCGGCCGGATCGCACGAACGCTCTTCCAGCAGTTCGTCGCCGCGCGGCCGCAGGCCGGTACCTGTCTGAGCATCAACATCCCGGCGCTCGATGCCGGCTGGCCCCGCGGAGTGCGCGTCTGCCCGCAGGACAACACTCCGATGAACGACCGCTACGAGAAGCGCATCGACAGCCAGGGCAACGGCCTCTACTGGCTCGATGGCGGCTTCCCGGAAATCGCCGGCAACGCCGACTCCGATCTGACCGCCGTCCGCGAGCGCTTTGTTTCCATCACCCCGCTGCGCTTCGACATGACCAATCACGCCGCGCTAGACGCGGTCCGCGGCTGGTCCTGGCCGCAGACCTTCGGCTAGCGCCGCCGCCGCTTGCGGGCCGCCGCGGATTGGTTCACGATTCCCCTCATGAGCATCAGCCCCGCCCGGCGGATCGGACGCATCTCGGTGTCGCGCCGGACCGCGGCGACGGCCCCTTGCGATCGCCGTCTGGGATGCGGCGGCGGCATCGCTCTGCTGGCCGGCCTGCTGCTGCCGGGGTGCGCCACGTATTCCTATCAGCAGGTCGCCCTGGGCGATGGCCCCGCGGCGTATGACCGCAAGCTGCCCGCCGAAAACACCCGCCGCACCGATCTGGGCCTGAGCTATCTGCATGCCGACAGGCTGGGCCGAACCGACGCCATCGTGCTGCTGCTGACGGCCGACCGCCGCGTATACGCCAAGCTGATGACCACGCACCGCGTGCGCGATTTTGGCTTTCGCAGCGACGTTGCGTTCCTGTTGCGCGGCGAGATCGATCTGAAGCGCGGCAATCTCGCGGAGGCCGGCCCGTTCGACGCGATCCGCGCGCTACGCGCCGAGCTGAACGCATACGACGGCGAGAGGGACGTGCAACAGGCCTACGCCTGGCTCTCCGCCGGGCTTGCGCGGTTGCTGGAGCGCTGGCCGCACCTGCGCGACCCCGAGCCGCCGGAGGAGCGGCTGCGGCCAACGCTCGACCGTGTGCCCGCCGGCGGCTACGCCGGAGTCAGCATCGACGCGCGCGGCGTGCTGCAAGTCGAATATCGCGTGGGCGACGTTGGCGACGTGAAGTAGCGCGCACCGCCCGCGCACGGCCGCAACGGAGAGACTGCCATGAAGTTCGTACACACTCAGCGTCGGGCCGTGACGCTCATCGAGTTCGTCACGGTCGCCGTGGCCGCATCGCTGCTGGCGAGCATGCTGCTGATGCTCGTGGCGCAGGCCGGCGGCAAACGCAGCGCCACGAAATGCCTGGCGAATCTGAAGCGGATCGGCGTCGCGGTTCACAGCTACGCAGCGGACGATTCCCGCGAGCTGCTCACGCCGATCCACGCCCGCATGCTGCGTCCCAGCGAAACCTGGTTCTGGCGAACCGTCCACGCTTTTACGTGGGGAGGCGCTTCCGCCGCCAAGCCGTTTCAGTACGGCCCGGACAGCAAGGTCTATCTGAACGACCGGAACAACCAGGGCGGCGGAACGCCCGGCGCGGCCTACGCCGCGAATACCCGACCGCTGAACCCCTACCTGATCGCCGTCGAGAAGGAAGGCCGCACCGCGGAGAAGGAGCTGAAGGACCACTTCGAGTGTCCGGCGGACGCCGGCTATCCGGACGATCCGGCGGTCACGCAGTCGCCGCGCGCCAACGCCGGCCGCGCCTGCTACGACACGCTGGGAAACAGCTATCGAATGAACGTCTACGCGCTCTATCGCGAGAATGGCGAGGCGCTCTCGCTGGGCTTGTGGGCGCAGCGGCTCTCAACGGTCCTGCGACCGGCCGACACTGTCGCGTACTTCGAGGCGCCGTTCATGGACATGGCGCTCGCCGCGCGAGCGGACGGCGGCGAACCCACGCTGAAGGCCTGGCACGGCGGCGGCACGGGGGCCAACGTGCTGATCGCGGATGGATCGGCGCGCAACCTGCAGAAGCTTGCCATCCAGACCGGCGACGCCCTGAAATTCGACGACCTCACGCCGGAGTCGGCCGCACTGCTGCTCCGCGGCGAGCGCTGGATGATCGATAGTCACCCCGCCCCCGGCGTCGGCATTTTCGGCGAGTGGCCGGGCGACGGTTTTCCCGATCTCGCGCCGGATACCTGGCCGATCCAGGGCATGCGCTGGCTGAAGAAGCCCCGTTAGACCGCACGAATCTTCTGAATCCTGCTCGCCCAATCAGCGGGCAGCATGGGCCGTCGGCGTGTGAGCGCGGAGCATGGGCCTCCGGCCCGTGCGAACCGCTGGCCGATACGTGCGCAGCGCCAGAACACTCAAAATCGCGTCGGCGCCTCGCACCAGGAATTCCAAACAACCGAGCAGGCCCCCAGCCCCATTCCCAATCGCAAGGCAATCCGCGGGCCCGCCGCCCTACGCCGTCGCGACCTTGCCATCCGCGGCGGCGGCCGCCAGCAGCGGTGCGGCAACCACCGGCGGTCGCGGCGGAGGCGCTTCGATGTGGAACTCCGGGACGATCTGCTTGATGCGCTCGCGGGCCTGTTCGCGCGACAGCCCATCGGCCGCCTCGAGCAGCGAACGAATCGCCGCCTGCAGGTTGTCCCAATCGACGAGCCGGTTCTGCCACACGCCGATCTTCGGGTGTTTGGTCGGCGAGACGTTTTCGCCGTCGATCGCCAGCTCCTCGTAGAGCTTTTCGCCCGGGCGGATACCGACGAATTTGATCTCGATGTCTTCGCCGGGGCGGAAGCCCGAGAGCGTGATCAGATCGCGCGCCAGATCGACGATCTTCACCGGTTCGCCCATGTCGAGCACGAAAATCTCGCCGCCGGCGCCCATCGACGCCGATTGCAGCACGAGCTGCGCCGCTTCCGGGATCGTCATGAAGTAACGCACCATTTCGGGGTGCGTCACCGTCACCGGCCCGCCGCGGGCGATCTGCTCCTTGAAGATCGGGATGACGCTGCCGCTGCTGCCCAGCACGTTTCCGAAGCGCACGGTGACAAAGTGCGTGTCGCAGCGCGCGCTCAGGCCCTGGATGTACATCTCGGCGATGCGCTTGGACGCCCCCATGATGCTGGTCGGGTTTACCGCCTTGTCGGTCGAGATCATTACGAACTTTTCGCAGCCTAGCGCGGCGGCCGCATCCGCCACGACGCGCGTGCCGTGGACGTTGTTCTTGATCGCCTCCCCCGGGTTGTACTCCATCATCGGCACGTGCTTGTGGGCGGCGGCGTGGAACACGGCGCTGGGCCGCTGCGCCTCGAACAGCCGGCGGATGCGCGTCGCGTCGCCGATGTCCGCGATGCACGGTACGACGTCGATCGCCGGAAACGCCGCCCGCAGTTCGCGATCGATCTCGAAGAGCGGATGCTCGGCCTGCTCGATCAGCACCATGCGGCGCGGGTCGAACCGCGCGATCTGCCGGCACATCTCCGAGCCGATCGACCCGCCGGCGCCGGTGATCATGATGACGCGGTCGCGCAGGAACGCGCCGATGCGGTCGCTGTCGAGCGTGACCGGGGCGCGGCCCAGCAGGTCGTTGATGTCCACGTCGCGCAGTTGCGAGACCGTCGCGCGGCCTTCGATCAGGTCCGCCATCGCCGGCAGTGTTTTGAATCGCAGGCTCGTGCCCTGGCACAATTCGACCACGCGGCGGACCTGCGCCTTGGTGGCCGAGGGCATCGCGATCAGGATTTCGTCGATGGCGTATTCGTCGCACACCGCCTTGACGCGATCGATCGGGCCGAGCACCTCGATTCCGTGGATCTGTGCCCCGTGCTTGACCGGATCGTCGTCCAGGAATCCGATCACGCGATAGCGCTCGACCGGCATGCGCAGGATTTCGCGCACGGCGTTCTCAGCCGCGTTGCCCGCGCCCAGAATCAGCAGTTTGGGCGAGACGCCTTCGATGCCGGGGCGCACTTCCTCGTGATACAGGCGCACCGCCATGCGGACGCCGACCACCAGCGCAATGGTTCCGGCGAAATCCAGAATGAACACCGAATCGGGGAAATCGGCGGCCTGCAGCGCCTCGATGATCACGCCGAAATTGCGTGCGTACAGCAGGCCGTAGTAAAGCAGGAATGTCAGGAAGAAGCTGATCCACGTCGCCTGCGTCACGCTCCACACGTCGCGCAGACCGACGTACTGCCACCAGCCGCGGTGCAGCCCCATCACCACGAAGACCGAGAGCTTGATGACCACGACGGGGACGAGCAGTTGCAGGAAGAAGGGAACGAACCAGCGCTCGTAGTACTGGAAGTTGTACGCCAGCCCGAACGCCAGCAGCCACGCCAGCGCGAAGAGCATCGCGTGCGCCGCCACGCTCAGCGCGGCGCGGTTTCTGCGCGACCACTCCGTCCAGCCGCCGCCGCGCGGCGCGCGTTCGGTGTTTCCGGTCTCAACCATGTTGATCCGCCAGGCAACCGAAGCGCTTATCGGCTGCCCGGCTGGGCCTCTCCACTCCCCGGCTCAGTTGCGTCACCGCGCGGTCAGGCTCGCCTGCATGGCGCGGACGAAGCGCTGAATCTCCTCCTGCCCCGCTACGTCGATCGGCACTTCGCCCAGCGTCTTCAGCGCCGGCCGCAGCCGCGATTCGTCGCGGAGCATCCACGCGCAATAGGCCGTCAGCAGATGCGCCTGGATCGCTTCCGAGTTGAACTCCGCCGTGCGGACGAACCGCCGCATCTGCTGATCCAGCAGGTTCGGATCGCCGAACAGGCCGGCGACGTCCACCCGGTCGCGGAAGATGGCCGGGTCGCGCCGCGCCGCCATCATGATGTTGTTCAGCGCCAGCACCATCTGCTCGCGCTCCAGCGCTGCATGCGCCACGATCAGGCAGGGAATGACCGCCCTCTCGTCCATGTCGCGGGCCGAGATCGCCATGCGCTCGGCCTGCGCGAGCAGCTCCATGCGATTCTCGTTCGTCGGCGTCGTTCCCGCCTTGAACAGGTCGCGGGCCATCTGCTCGCGCTCCTGCTTGCGCTGTTGCTGGTCGCGCTCCAGGCCGTGCAGCAGCCGATCGAACTCCTCGTCCTTCGCTTGCTGCTCGGCCGCGGCGGCGGGCCGCAGTCCGAAGAAGTCGTTGAATGAGTCCCCGCTGGTCTGCGGCGTGGCGACCGTCTCAAGCTCCGGCGGCGTGTAGTACTTCCATCCGTCAACCGGCGCAGACAAGTCGATCGCGGCGGTGAAGCCCGACATGCGCTCGATCGCCGTTATCGAGACTCCCGGGAAAGGTCGCAGCAGACTCGACGTGGACCGCGTGAACAACCGCCGCGAACGCCCCGCCAGCACTTCCGCGGGCAATGGGTCCGAGCGGCCGGCGCGGCTGGGGAGGTTCGGGAGCGATACCGAAGCGCCCGGTGCGCCGCTGAACGAACGGCCCGCAGCCGGGGCGCTCGCCTCGCGCGTGTACTGCCCGCCGGTGCGGCCGACGCGACCGGACGGCCCCTGATCCGAGGGGCGACTGACGCCTGATGCGGTCGAAGCCTGTGCACGCAAATCCACCGCGCAGACCGCCAGGCACAGACACAGGCCGGCGATCGGAACCAGCCCGGGCGAACGCATTTCGAATCTCCTCAGCGCGACGACTCTACGAACTCGCAACAGACTATGATATCATCGGCGGCGACCCGAGCAACGCGGGAGTCGCGTTGGGGCGTCCGTTGACCGGTCTCGATTCGAGAGCTAGGGTTTAGTACGATCGTAGCAGTCGCGGGTGCGGTAATGCCGCACGTGTCGACCGCAAGGGCGCCCACGTAACACGAAAACCTGTTGGCGGAGCGGTCGGCGATGACTCGACTCACGTTCTGCGCATTGATCGCGTGTCTGCCGCTGCTGCCGGGGTGCGAGTTCGTATCGGACGTGATTGCCGCGCGCAACCCGGCGCCCGGCGCCGCTCTAACCGACGTAGACGACATCACTTCTGCGTTCGACGCGCCGGGCATCAACACCGGTGCGGTGCGCGTCCGCATTGTGAATGAGGCCGCGATCGCCGCCGACGTGCGAACTACCCTGCGGACCGCGGGGATCGTCGTGCATCGCTCGTCGCGCCGCGTGGCCGCGAGCAGCAACTCCGTCGTCGTCGGTCCCGATCAAGCCGATTCGATTCTGGTCGAAATCACGCAATTGAAGCTGGAGCCGCGCACGTTGCCCTCCCGGGCATTCTTCCTGGGACTGGATTTCTCCCCCGGGCAGACCGTCATTGTCCGCATCGAGGGCGATCCGCCGGTCGTGACGCCCCCGGTCGAGCCGCCGCCCATAGACCCGCCCCCGGTGGAGCCGCCGCCGGTGCTGCCGCCGGTGGTGGTTGTGATCGACCTCGGCGCCGGCGTGGACATCATCCGCATCGACCCGATTCAGTTTCTGGACATCGACCCGCACACCGGCGGCGAGCTGCCGCTTCCGCCCGAGCTGCCCCCGCCGGGCGGTGTGAGCGGCCCCACCGGCGCGATCCCGCCGGGCGGCTTTGGCGGCGATTTCCCCGGCGGCCTGACCCCGCCGCCGCCGGGAGGCGTCACGACGATCCCCGGGTGGCCGGGCGGTGGCGCCGGCCAGCCCCCGGGCAACGGAAGCGGCGACCCAGACGAACCCGATGCCGGCGACACGCCGGGCGCTCCCGTTGATCCCAACGACATTGCGGTCGTCGTGGATGTCGATCTGGATCCCACGAACGGCAACGAGAGCATCTATCCGTTGCAGACCGACGGTCGCGAAGACCCGGTCCGCTGGGATCCGACGACGGCCGAGCCGGGGGTTTACTGGTTCTACGTCGATCGCGTGGTCGACGGGCAACTGCAGCGTGTGGGGCCGCAGCCGACGGCGGTTCGGATCAACGCGCAGCCGGACTTGATCTTCGACAGTCCCACGCCCGGCGCGGTGCTGGTCCAGGGCGACCCGCTGCACGTCGGGTGGGCCGGCCGCGATGATGATGACGACGCTCGCGTGTCAATCTGGCTCGACCCGGACGAGTCGGTCAGCGGTGATGAGATCATCCTGGCCGTTGACGTAGCGGAAGATGACGTCGCGCAGCGCACCCTGACGTTCGACACGGCCGCGGTCAAGCCCGGCTTCTACTCCGTTAACGGGTTGATCCAAGATCCGCTGGTCTGGTCGCGTGCGACGGCGGGCGTCATCGAGATTCTGCCGCGATCGAAATAGTCATACGAATCGCCCCGGAAAGCAGCGGCCGCCAGTGCCATGCGCTGCGCCGCGGCCGGTGCGAGTGCGATGCATCGCCCCGCACCCCCGCGTTTCACGTCCCTTGACGCTTGCCGACCGCCCCCGGATAACGTGCGACGAACCTGGCGCGCAGAGTCTGTAGCCGGCCCTTTGGCCGCGGCGCGCCGCCCCTGCCACCCGCTGCGAACCACGCTTGACCACGGTCCGGCCATCATTTTTCGGTGCACACGGCCGCAGCCTGGCGGCGATCGTCGGCATCTACCTCGCGACTCGGCTCGTGGTCTGGACGGCGGCTTACGGCGGCGCGTTCTACCACTTCCGCATCGAGTCGGGCCTGACCGAACCGATGATGAAACAGGCCCGCGTGCTGCGCGAGATGCCGCCAGAGCAGCGCGACGCGGTCATGAAGTCGCTCGCCGCGCACATGCACAACCTGGAGCCGTTGCTGCTCTGGGATGGGCGCTGCTATCGCACGATCGTCGAACTGGGATACCACCCCGATCCGCCGCCCGCCGACGGTTCGCGCCGTCCGGTGCAGCGCCTGATCGCGTTTTTCCCGCTGCATCCGCTGCTCTGCGCGGCCCTGGCGCGCGTTGTTGCCGTGCCCGTCGCGATGATCGCCAGCGTGCACCTGTGGTGCTTGCTGGCGTGCTTTCTGACGTACTTCTGGATCGCGGGGCGCTTCGACCGCGGCGTGGCGGTCCGCACTGTGGCGTTTCTGCTCTGCTGGCCGACGGCATGCTTCTACAGCTTCGGCTATGCCGAGGCGCTCACGCTGCTGCTGCTGGTCGCAGTGTTTCAACTCGCCGATCGCAACGCGTTCGGCCCGGCCGCACTGCTGAGCGGGTTGGCGAGCGCCACGCGACCGACCGCAGCGGCGATTCCGGCGGTGTTGATGCTGACGTACGTCCTGCGCTCCGCACTGCCGCTCGCCCCGCGCCTATTGCGGCTGGCCTTTATCGCCGTGGTGGGTGCTTCGGGGCTGGCGGCGTACGCCGGATACCTGGCGTATCACTACGGCACGCCGCTGGTCTACTTCGAGAACTTCAAGGAAGGCTGGGTCGGCGACGAACTGCGGTCCGATTGGTTCCAGTACCTCACCCTGGCGCGGGTTTGGGATCAGTTCAAATACTTCGGGCGGGCTGTGCGCGAGTTTCCCACGGGCCTCTTGAACCTGCTGAGCCCGCAGACCTGGAACATGCCCTGCAATTTCGCGATCGTCATTCTCAGCCTGGTGGGCTGGCGGCGCGTCGAGCCATCCTTCCGGCCGTTCCTGCTGGTCGGGCCCCTGATCTTCGCGCAATCGTACCTGGCCTCCGGCGGCGCGACCTGGGGCGTCGAGCCGATCGCCCGCTACACCGCGGTCTCCGTGCCGGCTTTCGTCGTGCTCGCGCTGCTGACCGCCCGGCGGCCCGCGGCGGTGACCACCGTGCTGATCGCCCTGCTCCTGCTGGTGCAGGCGGCGTGGGCGTTCGCGTTCGGCGCAGCGGAATGGGCGGGTTGACCGACGTGCGATGAGCCGCCGCGCGGGGAGCATGGGATTCCAGCCCGTGCGAACCCGAACGAGCCCGTGCGAACCGGCGCGAGCCCCTGCGAAACCGAGAGAATCGAAGGCGCCCCGCGCCCCGCGCACACCTACTGCGGCGACCACGTCGCGCCCCACTCGTCCGCATGCACCCGCCGCCAGCCGCATGACTCGAGCAGTGCGTCCTGCGGGCTCCCGGCGTTCACGGTGACATATCGCACGTCGAGGCGTTGCAGGCAATCGGTCAGTTGGGCGCAATCCGGGGCCGGTGCATCCTTTGCGAGCGCGAAGAGCCACGCCAGCACGGGGTCTGCCGCGTAGTCGCGCAGCACGCCCGCGGGAATCCGCGCGATGTAGCCGCCGATCAGCGGCCGCTGGTGCCGCATCTGATAGTACAAACCGATGCCCGAGTGCCACGCCTGAAAGCGGGCGTCCAGCACGCGCCCCGCGCCGGGCTCGATCGGCTGCGGCGGAGCGGTGACCGCGACCGAAGTAAACCCGAAGTCAGCCACCACGAGCAATGCGGCGGCGGCGGTGATCGCGCACTTCGCGCCCGAGCCGCGGCGCCGTGCCAGCGCGGCGGCCAGCGCCCCCGCGCCGACCGCCAGCCCCATGTAGCCGATCACCATGTAGCGCCCAGTCTGCCCGACTGCGCCGACCACCGGCAGGTAGCGGTAAACCGAGAACGGCAAGCGCACCTGCCACCCGCCGACGCGGACGATCTCGCGCTCCCAGAGCAGCTTCGGCCCGAGCGACAGGACCGTCGCCGCGATGAAAAACCACAGCGACCAGCGCAGGCGGCGCTGCCGCCGCGAGAGCCACCATCCGGCGACGGCCAGCGGCAACACGGCCCAGCCCAGGTAGACCGCCAGTTCGAGGTTCCCCAGCCGCCAGTCGAAGCCGGCCGCCCAGCGCGCGGACCACCACGACGCACTCTGGAGCGGCAGAACGTAGCACAGCGGCTCCGGCGCATAGGCCACGCCCGACCGCAGTTCCGGCCGCGCGCCGTACTTCAGCGAGTATGCCACGATGACGCCGGCGAATGCCAGCCCAGCCACACCCGTCGGAAGCAGCGCCCGCCAGAACCGGAGCGTGTGCCGCCGCCAGCGGCCGCGCCGGCAATGCCACAGCCAGTACCACAGCGCGACATTGACGATGAAGGCCGTGAGCGGCAGATCGGTCGCGATCGTCAAGGCGGCTACGACCGCCAGCGCGAGGGTCGCCGCTCGCCGCGGCCGATGCACCGCGGCGATCAGGCACAGCATGAAGAGCGGCGCCAGCCCGCCGCACAGCAGATTGACATGCCCCAGCGCCTTGCTGGACATGAACGGGCACAGCATGAACACCAGCCCGGCGACAAACGCTCCGGGGCCGGATCGCAGGACGCGCAGCGCGAGCGCGAACATGCTGACGCCGGCGAAGGGAAACAGCGCCAGCACCACGACATTAAACGCCAGGGCGCCGCCCAGCAGCGGCTGCAGCGCCGCCATCGCCGCCGACGCGGGCAGAACCAGCGTGTGATACACCAGCGGAGCGCCGCCCGGCGTCAGTTGCATGTCGCAGTAAAGCGGATCCTTGCCGTGCGCGACGGCATGCCCCACCCACCAGCCGTTCCACGCGAACATCCAGTTGTCCCCGCCGTCGCCGATGAACGCGGTCGTCAGCCGCGGCAACACCGGCGCAAACAGCGCGAGCGTGATTGCGGAGTACGCAAGCGCCGCAAGCGCGACGAACCGCAGTCCTCTGCCGCCGACGGGGATGGGAGGATCGCGACGGGCTGGAATGCTAGTCTCCGAGCGGAACCGCCGTCGGTCGGGCGCGTCCGGCGCACCGCGCGTTCACGAGAAGGCCCGCGGCATGAGCGCGCCGGGATTACGACCCGGGTCGCGCGGCGCGATGTTTGCTCATGGTCATGCGACCGTCGGGGGGGGGGGCGACTCCGGCCCGGCCGGCGGTCTCAACCGCGTCGCAACGCCGCCGGCGACTCCGCGACGCGTTCCGGAACCGCAGTCTCATCGAGATCACGCGCGCCGCGCCCCGCACCGCGCCACAGATACCGGTCAAAGAACGCCGTCGTCAGCCGCGCGTAGCGCTCCGGGTGCAGAATTGCCGCCTGGTTGTGCCGCGCGCCCGGCGCCACCCACAGCGACTTGGGCTGGCCGGCCAGCGCGTAGAGCCGGCGGCTCTGCTCGACGGGCAGATACGAATCCTTCTCGCCGTGAATCAGCAGGATCGGCCGCGGCGTCATGCGCTGGATCGCCTTGCGCACCGACGGAAACCGACAGCGGAACTCGCGCCGCGCGAAGAACATCATGCACCAGCGCAGGAAGCGCCAGAACGCCGGCGGGTGGTTTTCGTACACGACGCGCACACTCGCGAAGATGTACGCCCAGCGCTTCATGAAATACTCGATGGTGGTGTCCGTGCTGAACGCGCCGTCGGAGACGATCACGCGGACATCCGGGTTTTCCGCAGCCACCAGGATCGCGGCGCACGCCCCGCGCGAGATGCCGAAGACGCCGATCTCGCGCGGCAGCCCGCGCTCCGCCAGCCACGTGCCGATGAAGGCCACCGCGCCGCGCATGTCGTCCACTTCGCGATCGCTGACCCACTGCCGCGGCGAGTAGTCGCCGCCGCAGAGCGACTGTCCGTGTCCGCGGAAATCGAACGTGAAGATGTCGTAGCCCACCTGTTGCAGCGGGCGGCAGTAGCGGGCGCACGAGTACATGTCGGCGCAGAACTCGTGCGCGAAGACCACCAGCCCGCGCCGCGGCACGCTCGGTTCCGCCGCGATAATCATGCCGGTCAGCGGCAGCCCGTCATACGCCGGAAACATCACGACCTCGCCATGCACGCGCTCGAAGTCGAGCGGGTTGCGGGCCAGCGGCGGCTTGGTGTTCCGCATGATGTTGAGCGAGATGCGGACGTATTTCAGGATGATCAGCGCAGGGACGACGATCAGGCAGAGCAACGTCACCAGGAAGGAGACGATCGCCCAGTTGTGCGCCAGAAAGTCGAGGATCATCCAGCCGAGCACGTCAACCCTCGATGGCTGTGTGTCGCGGCCGCGGCCGCGTTGCACCCGGACTCCGTTTTCCGGCGCACGGCGCGCCGCCAAACGGTGCGTACGCGGGCGTCAGCGGGCCGCGCCCAGCCCGACATCTAGCAATCCGGTCCGCGCCAGCCTCAGAAACTCACGATTGCTGTCCAGCAGCGGGTCGAGCCCTTCCGCCTCGGCGAGCGTACACCAGCGCATCTCCGCAACTTCCTGCGGATTCGCAACCAGCTCGCCGCCGATCCATTCGGCCGACCACCAGTGCAGCAGCAGCCCGCCATCCGGCCGGGTGTACTCCCAAATGCGCGCCCGCGGCCGGACGACGCCGCCGACTTCCTCACAAAACTCGCGACGCACTGCGGCTTCCTGCGTCTCGCCGGCGTGCAGCCCGCCGCCGACGAAGCACCACGCGCCGCCGGCGATCAGGTGCGCCGCCCGGCGGATCAGCAGCATGCGTCCGTCGCGGCAAACGACCACCACGACGCCCTCCTGCAGCGTTTGTGCATCAATCGTCGGCGGCGTCGGAACGTCCAACGGCGCGGCCTACCCGCGCTTCATGACTGCGACCACGTCTCCGTGTTCGCTGGCGGTCTTTACGCGCAGGTGCGTGCCCATGTCGATCAGTTCGGCGTCGTAGCTGCGCTGCTCGCCCTTGTCCGGCATGAACGTCAGCTTGCCGTCCTTGTACTCGTACTTGCCCGTGGAGGTTTCCTTCTTGCCCTCATACTCCGACTCGGCCACGTAGGAGCCGTCCGAGTTCAACGTGACGGCCGCCAGGCGGAAGTGACCCTTGGCGCTGTCCGGGGTGACGCTGTCGAGAGTCCATTTGCCGTTGACGCCGCAGCCGGTGACCAGCAGTCCCGCCGTCGCCAGCGCAGCCAGCATCCACGAACGCAGCATGAGTGTTCTCCTGTTCGCAATGAAATGATCGACACAAAGCCCGGCGACCGCGCCAGACCGCCGATGGGGCGCAGTGTACGGCCCGCGGTTCGGGAAACAAGCCCGCGAGCCGGCGGAGAACGAGCGGTTGAAGCGACTGAGGGGGTGGAACAAAACGCGAACGGAGCGTGCCGCCGTGCGACACGCCCCGTTCGTCAAGCGCTAGCGCGCGTAACCGCAAAACTCAGGGCCGACTACGGAACGATGACGGTGTCCGTGTCGGTCTGGGGGCCCTGGCCGTTGGCCGGGCGGGCGCCGATCAGCGAGTTCTCAAACGTGTAACCCGGATCGTTGTAGGTGTAGATGTTGTCGCTGTTCACGCCGCTGATCGGCTTCTTCTCGAAGCGGGCGCTGGCGTCCGTGAACATGAGCTGCTGACCTTCGCCGTTGTGATTGCGGCTGTTGTACGGCCGCCAACGGTCGGCGTCGGTGCGCAGGATCTGGTCGGCGTTGCCGAAGTTCGGCAGCGTCGTCACGCTCGAGTAGCGGTCCGGCGTGGTGCCGGTGCTGGTCGCGGTGCCGGCGTCGAAGAACGGACCCTTGTCCGCGACGATCGGCATGCGCGAATCGAGACCCTGACGCGGGCGGCCCTTGCGGCCGAACGGAATCTGGTAGCCGTAGCTCGACGCCGTGTAGCCCTTGAAGTCGAAGCGATCGACGCCCGGCTGGGCGGCGCGCTCGGCCGAACCGACGACGTTGCGCAGGTTGTCTTCCTGGTCGCCGGAGCTGGGGCAGATGAACTGCTTCGGCGTCGATTGACCGCCGACGACCAGCATGAACAGCGAGCGCAGCGGGTTCTGCTGCGACAGGATCGTGTTGGCCGACGACACCGGCGACAGGATATTGTTCGCCACCGCCGCGACGTACGTGACCGAGTGGGCCGAGTCGTCCGACGAGGTCGGGAGCGGGGCGCTCGCCTCGATCGGGAACCACTCGCTGTTGTCGTTCGAGTAGATGTTCATCGACTGCCCGATACCGCGCAGGTTCGACAGGCAGACCGCGCGCTTCGCCAACTCACGGGCGCGCGAGAGGCTGGGCAGCAGGATCGAGATCAGCAGTGCGATGATCGCGACCACGACCAGCAGCTCGATGAGTGTGAAACCCGTTCTCCTCTTCTTCACAGTCGTACCTCCAAGCATTGACCCGTGCCTCTCCGAAACCAATCGATCCTGACGAACCACTGGGCGGCTCGAACCGCCGACGGACGTTTAGGACGATAACAATAGCTGCACCCGGCCACCTGTGGCACGGTGCAAAGGCTCTCGCGCGCCCGTCGATTCGCCGTGACCGCCGCGTTACCCTCGACCCCTTCACGCTGAAGGCATCGATTGGCCAGACCCTGCACGGACAAAGGGGGCTGGCGCGGACCAGTAAGCCGATGTATGGGGAACGCACTCACGCAGGTGTTTTCCCGACGTACGCGAAACCACAGCCGAGCGACCCACCGTTTCGCAGACCCGCGCGGCCAGAACGGCAGCGCAGAGCCGCAAAAGGCCCGTCGCAAGGCGAGTATCAGCGATTGTCGGGAAAGAACGGGAGGTTAATAGCGTCGATGAACTAGCGAACGAACACGAGCGAGCCGAAAAAGTACGACTCTGATGATGACTGAATCGTATCGATAATATTAACCGTTCGTTCCCATTGCGCAGCCGCCGAGCGCCGCGCACTCTGCACACGTTATAGGATATCGCCTGCTACGCGCGTGTCAACAAAATTCGACCAAAAACGGGTGGGTGTTGCGCGATTGGCGATCATCTTTGTCGCGATCGTGCGTCCGCATCCGGGTTAGAACCCAACCCCCGGGGAACCTGGACCGGCCGGGCAGCCGGCCAATCCCCGAGGTTATCAGGCTCACGCCGGCGATGCGGAATCCGGAAATCGTTGAGCGGCGGCGGCATGCCGAGCGTGTGACTCTTCGCGTGGGGCGGCATTTTTCCCGACCACGGGACTCCCGAACCGCTCGCAAAAGAGAATGAAGCCCAGAAGTTCACAAGCTCGCCGGCCGGGCAACGCCCTTTCGACCGGCAGAATGTCCGCTGCCCCGAAGCTTCCCAAGCGCTTCGCGCGCTGCGCCGACGGCGCCGCTCCGCGATTTGCCGGGCGGCGGACCACCGCTACTATGTGGACCGCCGACGATTCGCCCCCCGCGCTGCAAGGACGAAACGCATGCGAACGCTGAAGACGATCATCAAGAACCTCGGTGACGCATTCGGCGTGCACATCACGCGCAAGGGCCAGGGCGGACCGTATACGCTCTCCCCGGCGTTTGGCTATGCCACCTACTCGCCGTGGTTCGAGCCGTGGTTTCAGGAGGTTTTCGCCCCCGCCAAGCCGCTGGTCTCCAGCCGCGACGACCGCTGCTACACGCTGTATCGCTTTGCACAGCACTGCGCCCACCTGCCCGGCGACTTCGCGGAGTGCGGCGTGTTTCGCGGCGGTACGGCCTGGCTGGCCGTGCGGGCCCTGCGCGAAGCGGGCGTCACGAACAAGGAAGTGCACCTGTTCGACACGTTCGCGGGCATGCCCGACGTGGCCCGTGACGACGCCAGCACCCACCTCGTCGGCGATCTCAACCAGACCTCGGCCGACGCTGTGGCCGCGCTGTTTCGCGATGATCCGTTCGTCAAACTGCATCCCGGCGTCATACCCGACACGCTGCCGCCGGTGGCCGAGCGGCGCTTCGCGTTCGTCCACGTCGACGTCGACCTCTACGCGTCGACGCGCGACTCGTTCGCGTTCTTTTACGATCGCATGACGCCCGGCGGCGTCATGTTGTGCGATGACTACGGCTTCCCGGCGTACGAGCGTTCGGCCAAGCTCGCGGTGGATGAGTTCTTCGACAAGCGGCCGGAGAAGCCAATCGTCGTCGCCACGGGGCAGTGTTTCATCATCAAGCGCTAGCGGCGCACCCCGGCACCACGCGGCCAAACCGCCGCGTGCAACGGGCAAACGCGTGAAGCGTGTGGCATGGCCGGGGCGGCGCCGCCGGTGATGGCCGCGCCGCTCGCGCGTGGTCGGGACGCACCCGCGCGAGACGAGAAAACAGGCCGAGCGGCTGACGGGAGGAGAGGCGGAGTCGTCAGCCGCCCGGAATGCGTCTTGTCCGGTTAGGCGCGAGGCGTCGCCGCATCGCTCCGTGGCCGGGTTGTGTCAGATCACTTCGAAAGCACGCCTTCTTCCAGAATGCCGCGCAGCTTTCCGAGCGCCTTGTTCTGGATTTGGCGGACGCGCTCCTTGGTTACGCCGATCATCTCGCCGACCTGCTCGAGCGTCTTGGCGCGGCCGGTGTCGACGCCCTCGCGCGGCTCATCCAGCGCGAACCGCGCCCGGATGACCCGCTCTTCGACGTCGTTGAGGTTCGCCAGGTTACGCACCAGGATGCTCTTGAGCTCGTCCACGCAGTCCATCTCCACGCCCTCGCGGCGCTGCTCGACAAAGTCGCTCTTTTCGAGCGTCGGATCGAACTCGGTCGGGAAGTACCCGCGGTAGCGCGACGTGCGCGTCGCCACCCGCGAGAAGCTCTTGAGGATCGCGCGGCAGGCGTACGTGCTGAACTTGAAACCGCGCGCGCAGTCGAACTTGTCCGCCGCCCGCAGCAGGGCCAGGTTGCCCTCGCTGATCAGGTCGGCGAAGTCCACGCCGGTGATCTTGGTGCGCTTCGCCATCGCCAGCACCAGCGGGACGTTGCAGCGCACGATCTCCTCGCGGGTCTCGATCGCGGCCTTCTCCCAGCGGAGCAGCCGGCGGGTCGCTTCGGCGGTCAGGCGCTTGTCCTCGAAGGCCTTGAGCACCTTCATGACCCGAAAGCGGCTGTAATTCAGCCGCAGGAACAGCAGCGGCTCGATCTCGGCGGCCGTCAGCGGCGTAACCGGCACGCCGAGCAGATCAACGCCGCTGTCATCATTCGCGTATTTGGCGCGAGCCGCCGCGTCGGCCGGGCGCAGGGGCAGCGGGCCCCCGAAGAGTGTCTGGGCGTCGGCCCGGCGGAAGGCCGGATCGAGCACGCACTCGGCGGGTTCCAGCAATCGGCGTTCGAGAATTCGCACGTCGGCGGGGTCGAGCGCTCCCAGGACGCTCGCCACCGGCGGCTTGGCCTTCGGCTGCAGCTTCCGCAGCGAAGACTTTGGGGTTGGCACACTCGTGGGCGTCATGTCCACAAAATCCCTTCTGCTCTGCGCGCAGGCAGAGCCCTCAGCCTTCTGCGGAAGCGCGCCGAAGCGGGACCGTGCGTAGGCGAGCCAAGCCAACGCAGCCGCGAACGGAGCATGACCGCAGACCGGTCCACACCGGAACAAAACCAACACACCGGAGCCGCGTGTCCAGCAGGGGGGAGCCTGAGAGTTGCGCTGGACGCGGCAACTAGGGGAGCCAACTAGTAGGAAGTATAACCTAACTTGGGTGGGGAAGCAAGCGAAATCCGCGCATGCGGCCACGAAGTCAAGCGCGGCCGCGGGATTTTTCCGTAAGTTCCTATGTTACTCGTATCTTAGCGCCTCGATCGGATCGAGTCGAGCCGCCGCCCGCGCCGGGTACAGGCCGAACGAGATGCCGACAAAAACGGACACCGCGAAGCTCAGAATCACCGCCCACCACGGCACAATCGTCTCCCAGCCCGCCGAGGCCGCGACCAGACCCGCGAACCCGATGCCCGCGACGATGCCGATCAGGCCGCCGGCCACGCTCAGAATGACCGTCTCGACCAGAAACTGGGCGGTGATCTGATAACGCTTGGCGCCCAGCGCCCGGCGGATGCCGATCTCGCGGGTCCGCTCGGTGACGGACGCCAGCATGATGTTCATGATGCCGATGCCGCCGACCAGCAGCGAGATTCCGGCGATGCTGCCGAGGACGATCTGGAACGTGCGCTTGGTCTGCTCGGCCTGGCGCAGCAGCTCCAGGGGCACGGTGATCTCGAAGTCGAGCGCGCCGTCGCTGCGGGCGTGCTCCAGCGCCCGCTGGACGTCCTTCGCCAGACCGGCGACGTCGTCTTCGTGCGTGGCGCGGACGTAAATGTCGCTGATCTCGACTTTTTTCATTTCGCGGTTCGAGCGGCCGCGCATCTTCACGCGCATCTCGCCGTAGCGCAGCGCCGCGGTCGAGTAGGGGATGAACATCTCGCGGTTGATGTTGCGCTGGCCGGCGCCGCGGGCGGGTGCGCCGGCGGTGATTACGTCGGCCAGCACGCCGATGACGCGGTAGGGCATCGGATTGGTGGAGGGCGACACGACGGTTACCTGCTGCTCGAGCGGGTCTTCCTGGGGGAACAGCTCGCGGGCCACGTCCGCGCCGATGACGCACACCTTGTCGGCCACCTGCTCGTCCAGGTCGGCGAGCGCCCGGCCGCGGGCCACTTCAAGATGAATCGTCTCGAAAAAATTGGCGGTAGTGCCCAGCACGCTGCCTGTGATCTTCTTCGATCCGTAGATCATCGAATCGGCCACGTCGCGCATCAGCACCAGATCGGCGACATTCGGCAGCAGGCGGATGCGCTCCACGTCATTGTGGGTCAGCCCGAACTTGCGCACGCTGGTTTCGGCGTCACTGGTGCGCTGCGACGCCTGCGGCTCGATGCTTCGCAGGATGATGTTTTCGCTGCCCAGCAGCCGCAGGCTCGCGAGCTCGGCCTCTTTCGCGCCCTCGCCGATGCTCAGCATGCAGATCACCGCGCCGACGCCGAAGATCATGCCCAGCGCCGTCAGAAACGACCGCAGTTTGTGGGCGCGGAGCGAGCGCACGCCGACCGCCACCAGCTCGCGAGAGAACAGCGTGCGGATCAGATGCATGGCTCAGCTCCGGCGTTCGCGGGAGACGCAGCGGCGCTACGCGCGCGGCCCCTCGGGCGGGCGCTGCGGCGCGATCTCGATGGGGCCGAAGCGATCTTCGTGGGCCTTCACCGTCTGCTGCAACGCGATCATCAGCCGCTTCGCGTTCTGCGGCAGCAGGATCAGCCGGTGCGAAATCCTGACCGCCGGCGCCTTGGCGCCGGGCATGGGCGAGTTCGCGCCCAGATAGATCGTCACTTCGTCCGGCGAGCCCGCCAGCGCGAAGAAGTTCGCGTACGCCGTCTCCATCTGCGACGCATCGAGCGTGATCTGCTGCTGCTGTTGCGGCTGCGGCGGCTGCCGCGACTCATCCTCGCCGAAGATCATGAAAACAGCTCCGTTCGAAGTCCCTGACCCCCTGCACCACACCGGCAGCGCCGAACACCGCGCCGCCGCACGGGCAGTAGTGTACGTCGCTTCGCGCATCGTTCACAAGCCGGCGTCGGGCCTGCGAGAACCGACGGGCGTCGCCGGCGCGAGTACTTATAATCGGGCGATGCGACCTCGCCGCCCCTTTGCTCGAATGAGTATGCCCCGATGGCAGGTCTCCCGCTGTGGAGCGCTCGTCGTGGCGATGATCTGCACCGCGACCGGCGCAGCGCAGTTCGCGCCAGTTCCCGAGCAACCCTCGGCCGCGCCGCCCGCTGCGCTGCCGCACGGGCCCGAGCCGCGCTTCGAGCAGCTCCCCAGCGGCATTCGCCTGTGCGTGATTGAGGACGATTCGCTGCCGCTCGTGTCGGTGCAGCTCTGGTTTCGCAACGGCTCCGCGGCCGATCCTCCGGACCGGCCCGGCATGACGCACCTGGTGCGGACGTTGCTGGCGCAGCGCGAACCCGCCGCGACGGCCCTCTATCGCTGCGGCGTGCGCTATGAAGCTCGGACGCTGCGCGACGCCTGCGCGTTCTCGTCCACTGCCCCGGCGGAGGCCTGGCGCTTCCTGCTGCGCGTCGAGCGAACGCGCCTGGAGCCGCTGCGCCCGACGACGACGGAGCTCGCCGCCGGGCTCGATCGCGTGGCGGGCGAGTGGGCGCTGCGCGCGGCGTTGCCGCCGGACGGCCCGCCGGATGCGCTGGTCGCCGTCTTGTTTGGGAATCACCGCTACGCCCGCCCGCCGGAGTTCGCGGGCGCGCAACTCGCGGCGGCGACCGCCGACGAAGTCGCCGGTCATCACGACCGGTGGTTCGCCGCGGCGCAGGCGACGCTGTTTGTCACCGGCGCGGTCTCGGCGGTCGAGGTGATCGACGAGTTCAAGCGCACGTTTGCCGGGCTTCCCTACCGCGATCCGCTGCGCACATCGGACGCGCGGCCGGAACCGCCGGCGGGCCAGTCGCTGTTTGCGGCGGACAACGCGGGCGGCGAGACGCGCATCGAAATGGTGATGCCCGCGCCGGCTTACGG
This sequence comes from uncultured Planctomycetales bacterium, assembly GCA_964631045.1. Taxonomy (GTDB): domain Bacteria; phylum Planctomycetota; class Phycisphaerae; order UBA1845; family Fen-1342; genus CAZVWB01. The sequence continues at coordinate 20,969 of CAZVWB010000032.1, read as the reverse complement.
CGACCTCGACCGAGCCGCGATCGACGTGCTGATGCATCATCTGCTGCCGCCGAGCGGGGGCTTGTTGCGCACCGCTCTGGCTGAGGTTCAGGACGCGCGGGTCGAGTGGCGGCAGACGCCGTGGCGCGATGGGGGGCTGCTGTGGCTGGCGATCACGTGGCGCGGCGCGACGCCGACGGATCGCGTGCTGGACGTGGTGCTCCAGGTGTTCGAGAGAGCGGCAACTGAGATGCCGTCGCCGCCGGCGTTGCTCGCCGCGCGCAGCCGCGCGCTGGCGGCGATTCGGCGGTCCGTGGACGGATTGGCTGCGCGGTCGGAGAGTTTCGCTGCTTTCGAGGTGCTGGGCGGCGATGTGCTTCTGGAACCGTACGAAGCCGCCTGTGTGCGACGTGCGGCCAGCCGCGACGTAGTCCGCGCGGCGCAGTTTCTGGCCGGGGGACCGCGCTGCATCCTGGCGACCAACGCGCCGCTTGCGGGCGCCGTCGAGCTGCCCGGGCATCCCCCGAGTCTCGCGTTGAGCATGCCGCCTCCGACGACCGTGCCCGCTGGCGTGTTGGGGACGATCCGGACTCTTGCGCCTGACCTCGACTGGACGCCATCGGACGATCAATTGCCGCCGTCGCGCCTGGTTGAGCGATTGCTGTCCGAGGAAACGCGACTGCAGGTCCTTCGCGTGCCCGGCGCTGCGCAGGTCAGCGTGCGCGTGGTTCTTGATGGGCCGCGCAGCCACGATGCCGCAGCTGCGGCGATGGTCCTGGGTTCGTCGCAAAGCCCGCTGCCGCTCGTGCTGGACTACGCGCAGCAGCACGGAATCGAGATCGCGGCGCAGGTTCGTGCGCGCACCGGGTGCATCGCGGCGCGCTGCCCGCCGGAACGCGTACCGCAGACGATCGAGATGATGCTGGATACTCTGAACTCGCCGGCGGAGGTTACCGACGCGCTGCGCGGTGCGTCGGCATTCGCCGATGCGGAGTCCTCGGACTACGTACTTGAGTCTTGCACATCCACGGCTCCCAGCGAGATTCCGCTCGGCGCGACCGCACACCCCGTGGTTGCCTGGCCGGCGATCGTGCGCGGCCGCGACGCGCTGCGAAATGATCGGCGTCGCCGAATTGTCGTGGTCGGCGATGTCGATGCTGAGACGCTCGCAAACGCGCTCGCTGTCGATGTTTTGCGGTCGATGGGGGCGACCGCTGTCGAAACAGGGCGTGCGGCGGCCAGTGCGCCCCGCGACGGGGCTCAGACTCATGGCGCGAGTACACCGCCGGCGCCGACTTTCGGGCTTACCGTGTACGTGTACCGAGCCGGGAGCATGAGCAGCCTTACGCTGGAGAGTTCAACGGCTGTGACCACGGCGGGCGATCCCGGCGGACTCAGTCGGATTGAGTATGAACTGGCGAGAACCCTGATATTCGATCCGGTGCTTATCGCACCGCCGAATCCGCCGATCGTGCGCCGTGCCCTCTGGCCGTCGCCCCGCTGCTCGCGCTCGTACGAAGTGATTCAGTGTCTTTGGCCGCGCGCCCGGGCGCTCCGTCCGTTGCTGGACCGGGCCGGGCGGCATGCAGGCGGGGTTCTGACGCCGGACGACTGGAGCCTCGCGAGACGCCGTGCAGCGGTCGCCGCGCAAGCCGCACTCGACGGACCCGCGGCTATCGCGGACGCGATCGCCGAATGGGACATCGATCCTACGGCGATCACTGCGGCATACGCATTGGCGCACTGGACCGAGGCGCGGTCCCGCACTGCGATTGGCGCGACCGGATTCACTGTCACCGGTTCGCACGATCAGGCGGAGCTCGACGCGCTGCTCGGCAGTGAGGATGGGCAAAGCCCGGCGGGGCGCGGCGGACCCTGAACGCGGCGCGTTGCGTTCCAGCGTGGGATTCCGGGGTGCCGGTTTTTTCCTGTGAGGTAGGGCGGGCTGCTGTTCGCGGGCGTTGATCACCGCGAATCGATCCAGCCGGCCGGGTCGGAGACCCGGCAAGACAACCACCGGTCTGCAGGCCGGTGCCACACACGGCAAGACGTGCGCCGGTCTTCAGACCGGCGGCACAGGACACCGGTCTGCAGACCGGCGCCACGGCAGATCGGGCCGCGGAGCGGCGGGATACGTGCGGATTCTTCTGGACTGCCCTCTCACATCCGTCCAAAATACGTGTCCAAGCGTTTCGGGCTTGTTCTCATCGCGCTGAGTGGAAGGACATCATGGTCGCCGCCGTCCCGCGCAGCCGTCGTCGCATCCGCTTCATCAATCCCAACGCCGCGCTTACGAACATCACCATGCCGGAACTCATCCGTAAGATGACGTTCTCGCGCAAGGCGATTTTCGCCCCGACCGGGCTCACGATCTGCGCCGCGATCATGCCCGACGGCTGGGACAGCGAAGTCGTCGACGAATGCACGATGGAGCAGCCGCACAAGGCCGCCGCCGACGTGGATGTGGTCGGCATCACCGCGATGACCACTCAGGCCCGGCGGGCGTACGAAATCGCCGATGCCTATCGCAGGCTGGGCGTGACCGTTGTGATGGGCGGCATCCACCCCAGCGCCATGCCCGAAGACGCGCTGCCGCATTGCGACAGCGTCTGCAAAGGCGACGCCGAGAGCACCCTGCCGCACCTGATCGCCGACTGGGAGAAGGCGGCCGCCGGCGGCGCCGCCCCGCAGAGCGGCTTGCAGCGGATTTACGACTGGTCGAAGTTCCCCGACGCCGGCATCGCCACGCCGCGCAAGGATCTGCTGAACCCGGCGGAGTATCTGATCGCCAACCCGATTCAGACCACGCGCGGCTGTCCGCACACGTGCAGCTTCTGCACGACGCCGGGCGTCTTCGGCCGCAAGTTCCGCATGCGCGAGATCAAGGACATCGTGGAGGAGATCCGGGAGGCCAAGGAGCGGCATAAGAGCTGGTGCTACATCTTCGCCGACGACGATTTCGGCGGGAATCACAAATGGGCGCTGGAGATGTGCAACGCGCTCAAGCCGCTGAAGGTCTCGTGGGCCAGCCAGTGCGACATTCTCATCAGCAACAAGCCGGAGTTGCTGAAGGCGATGCGCGAGAGCGGCTGCGCCGGGCTGATCCTCGGGCTGGAGAGCCGCCGGCAGAACACGCTGAACGAGGCGGGCAAGCGCTTCGTGAAGGCCGAGTCGTATGAGTGGCGCATCCGCGCGATTCAGAGCCACGGCATCAGCCTGTGGGGCGCGTTCATCTTCGGGCTGGACAGCGACACGTGGCAGGACCTGATGTACACGACGCGCTGGGCGCAGCGCATGAACCTGGCGATGTCGTGCTACCCCATCCTGACGCCCTACCCCGGCACCGAGTTCTTCAAGCAGTACGAGCGCGAAGGCCGCCTGCGCACGCGCGAGTGGGAGCGCTACAACGGCGCGTCGGTCGTCTTCCAGCCGCGGCAGATGAGCACCAAGCAGCTCCGCCACGCCCAGATGGCGGCGTTCGCCGAGTTCTATTCGCCGCGTTCGGCGCTGCGGCGGCTGGGGCTGTATCCGCTGAAGGCGCGGGCGTGGGTGGCGAACCTGGCGATCTGGCAGGGAATCAAACACTACTATCGCAAGCGCCGCCGGGCGGTGCCGCGCTTCGCCGATTTCAACGATCCGTCGTCGAAGGCGTGGGACTATCCGGACGAGAGCTGGGCGACGCAGCGGCTCGATGCGGGCGGGCGACGCAACGGCAGCGCGAGCTACGAATCACTCGGCCTGGTCAGCGGGAGCAGCAACGGCGATAGCTGCGCGTGCCCGAGCCTGGAGTCGCTGGCGGCGGTGGCGGTGGCGGATGCGGACCCGTTCGTGCAGGCGGCGAAGGCGCTGACGGGGGCGGGGTGACGCCGATCTGGGGCGGCGCTGCGGTCGTGGTGCACACCGCCGCCCTGGGCGCCGCCTACGAGCATGCTCCCAGCACGCAGGCGACGAACGGATCGATATCGAAGAAGTTCACCGCGTCGTCCGCATTCATATCGGCGTTCATGCGGTCGCATTCCGGGTGGCTATTGTCATAGCCGGACGGGTCGAGCAATGCTTGGATGAACGGATCGATGTCGAACAGCGTAACGGCGGCGTCGCAATCCAGATCGCCGCGCGGACAGACGCGTTGCCACCACGCGAGGTTGTTTGCTCCGAGCGTGCCGGCTGCGGAGAAAGAGCCCCCGGCACAGAGAGCGGGATTCGGTCCGTCGTTCCATTCAGCCAACGCGCGCACCCTGACGATGTCGCCGGGTGACAGTCCGCTGATGCCCTCTGCTAGCGCCGCCCAGCGCACGCCGTTCCACCGGGCGATGCAATTCACCGGGACCCCGCCGCTGACGAAGAAGCTACCGCCGGCGTAGAGCGCGATCCCGGCACCGTCGTCGTAGGTTGTGAAGCAATAGACGCCGCCGCCCTCCAGTCCTGCGCCGGCCGACCGCCACCCACGTCCATTCCATCGCGCGACACCGGTGTGCGGGCCGCCGCCCGCGGTTGCGAACGTACCGCCGACGTACAGTGCCGGGCCGGCGCCGTCGTCGAACACCGTGAGAGCGTGGACTGCGGCATCGCAGCCCAGGCCTACGTTCGACCAGGTCGCGCCGTTCCAGCGCGCGATGTTGGCTCCCGGCGCGCTGAAACTGCCGCCGACATACAGCGCCGGGCCGCTTCCCTCATCGAACTCCGCGATGGCGTACACGACGCCGTTAGTTCCGCCGCCGGGGAGCGCTTGCCAAAGCGTGCCGTCTAGCCTGGCGATGTTGTTCCCGCCGCTGCCGCCGACGCCGCTGAACGCGCCGCCTACGTAGATCTTTTGGCTGATTCCGTCATCGAATGCGGCGAGCGCGTAGATGGCGGTCGTAGAACTGGTCGCACCGACGCCGAGGCGCGACCAATTGGTCCCGTTCCAGCGGGCCAGGCGATTGACATCAACGCCGCCGGCATTAAGAAAGCGCCCGCCGACGATGAGCGCCGGCTCGAGGCCGTCATCGTAGCGCATCATCGTGTGGACGGGTCCGTCGCAGCCTCCGGAGACGGCCTCCCAGCCATTGGGCGTCAACCGGGCGATGTGGTCGCCGGGGGCTCCGCGAATCGCGCGGAAGTCGCCGCCGGCGTAGAGCGCCGGGCCAGACCCGGCGTCGAACGCAGCCAGCGCGTTGATTGGCGCCCACCGATACGCCGAACTGAACCCGCTCCAGGTGTCGGGACCCAGTCGCGCCACGTTGTCCGAGTTCGGCAACGCGTGCGTCGAGAAAGAGCCGACCGCGCACAATGCCGCGGCGCCGTTCGGACCGTCAATCTCGACGGCGGCCAGCGCGCGCACACGGCCGTTGATACCGTCGGCGGCCGGCGACCACTGCGTGCCGCTCCAACGCGCGACCCCCTCAGCGGCGATCCCGTCGACTCCAAAAAACTCACCGCCTACGACAAGACAATCGCCGTCGGCGCCGGCGTAGGGTAGGAGCGCGTCCACGGGTGCGTTCGGACCGCCACCAAGATTGAGCCACGCAGCACCATTCGAGCGAACCACGTAGCGCGCGGGGCCGCTAGCCATCGCGGTAAAACTGCCGCCAACGTAGAGTGCAGCGCCCTCGCCGTCATCGAAGGCTGTGATCGCCCGAACCTCTCCATTCTCGAACTCCATTCCGGGATAGGACCAGGCGGCGCCGTCCCAGCGAACGAAGCGCCGTGCCGCGAGCGTTCCGGCAAACGAGAACCGCCCGCCGACGTAGAGGTAGCTTCGGTCGCCCGGGTTAAAGCTGTAGATCGCCAACACGTCGTTGTTCACACCCGCGCCCAGCGCGGACCAAGCCGTGCCGGTCCACTTCGCAATGCGGCTGGCCGGATTTCCGCCAGCCTGGGTGAATCGACCACCCGCGATCAGAGCAGGACCGGAGCCGTCGTCATAAACGGCCAGAGAATAAACCGCGTCGTTGAGTCCGCTGCCCAAAGGCGACCAGTTCGCGCCGTCCCATTTGGCGATGCAGTTCACGGGTGTGTTGCCGGCGAAGAAAAAATGGCCGCCGACATAGACCGCCGGACCACTGCCGTCATCGAACACCGCGAGCGCGTTGACCGTCGTCGCCGAGGAGCCGCTCACGCCCCCCTGAAGCGAGATCCAATCCACCCCATCCCACGCGGCTACCGCCGTTGAACGCACGGTGCCGGCGACATGGAAGACGCCGCCGATGACCAACTGTGCGGGTTGCGGCCCTTCGTCGTCCGGATCCCAACGCACCGCGGCGTGGCCCGCGCCATCGAGTCCGTGAGCGCCCGCGCTTCGCCATCCTGGCGGGCATTGAGCCCTCGCGGTTGCGGTCTCCAGCGCCCCCACCACGGTCACGAACCCGCAGCAAACCAGCGTCGATCGAGTGCGCGTGTGCATGCATTCCCCATTTCCGGTGACGTGGACACACAGTCCTCCGGCAGCCCCCAACCTGCCGTCACGAGATAAGAGAGTTTCGATAGACTGCTGGATTGTATAACTTGTGAGATCGCCGCAGCAACCGCCTTGAAGCGATGGCCGCCGCCGTAGCGAATAGCCCGGCAAGCGGGTGCGAAGAACGCCCGCCGCTACGTCTCCATGATCTCTTTCGACTTGTCCGCCAGCAGTTTGTCGAGTTGCGCGACGTAGTCGTCCGTCAGCTTCTGCACCTGTTCCTCGCCGCGTTCGGCGTCGTCCTCGGTCAGCGTTTTGGCTTTCTTCTCGCCGTCGAGCGCCTTGTTGGCATCGCGGCGGATGTTGCGGACCGCGACTTTCTGCTTCTCGGCCATGTCCTTGATCTGGTTGGCGAGCTGCGTGCGGCGCTGCGTGGACAGCGGGGGGACGGGCAGGCGGATGACCTTGCCGTCGTTCTGGGGGTTGATGCCGATTCCGCTGGTCTCGATCGCCCGCTGAATGTCCTTCAGCGTGCTGGGGTCATAGGGCTTGATGACGATCGTGTTTCCATCCGCCACGCCGATGTTGGCCAGCTCCTTCATCCCCATCGCCGAGCCGTAGGCCGCCACCTCGACCCGCAGGCCGTCGACCAGCCCGGGCGTGGCGCGGCCGGTTCGCACCGTGCGGAGCTCGCCGCGCAGGAACTCGACGCACTTTTCCATCTGCTCTTCGGCGGCGAAGACAATTTCATCGAGCGGCATCACGGCTCTCCATCGGGTCGCGGGATTACGCCGCGAAGATAGCGACCCGCGACAAGCCGCTCAAGTCGGCCGCAAAACGCAGAAGCTGCGCGGCGCTGCCGCGATTTTCTCGCCCGCGCGGCGGCGGCCCTAACCAAACCCACCGCAAGGCGTTGCCGATACCTACCTGCGTAGCGGATGTACGGCGGCGGCCGGGCTTGCTCAGCCAGCCGCCGCGCTTGACGAGGTTCGCGAACGCACCCGCGGATCGACCGCGCCCGCGCGATCGACCCGCGTGCATCACGACCGCGCGAGCCGCCTGGAGGCGCGCTGCACCGCTGATTGTGCCGGCGATCGGGTCCGCCGCATTCGCGCGCCCGCCGCCGCACCGTTCCGCCTGGAGGAACCCGATCGTGCGAACCATCTTTGTCACCGGCGCGGAAGGATTCGTCGGAACCCACCTCGTTCAACACCTGCGGCAGCGCGGGTATGACGTGGTGGGCGGCGTGCGTAACCGCGCCCGCAAACTGGCGATGGAACGCCGAAACGGGAAGGCGCTGGTCTGCGACGTCAGCGACGCCATTAACGTCGCCCGCGCCGTCGCCAGCGCCAAGCCCGACGGGATCATCCACCTGGCGGGAACCACCCGCACCGCAGACGCCACCGACGAGCCGCTCGGCGCGTATCAGTCGATCGTCAGCGCCTGGGCCAACCTGCTCGACGGCGTGCGACGGGCGACGCCGCGGGCGCGGGTGCTGTTGATCAGTGCGTGCGACGTGTATGGCGCCGCCGGCGGAAGCGGGCAGCCGCTGTCCGAGACGACGCCGTGCGCGCCCGTCAGCACGTTCGGATCGCTGAAGTCGGCGGCCGAGACCATCGCGCACACGTTCTTCCGCAACTACCACCTGAACATCACGATCGCCCGGCCGTTCCACCACATCGGCCCGGGGCAGTCGAATCAGTTTTTCTTCGGGTCGATCGCGCGGCGGCTGGCGGAGTGGAACATCGCCGCCAGCGGCACGACGCTGTCGCTGCCGGACCTGAATTTCAAGCGCGACCTGCTGCACGTGGCGGACGTCGTCTCGGCCTATGAGCGGCTGCTGACCGACGGCAAGCCCAACGAGATTTACAACGTCTGCTCGGGGACGGCGCGCACGGTGCGCGAGACCGTCGAGCTGCTGGTGCGGGCGGCGAATCTGCCGCTAAGCGTGCAGCCGCAGGAGAGCACGCCGCAGGCCGGGCAGATTCAGACGCTGGTCGGCGACAACGGCAAGCTGCGGCAGGGGCTGAGCTGGCAGCCGACGCGGACGATCGAGCAGGCCGCGGTCGAGATTCTGGCGGAGCTGCAGCGCCCGGCGACGCCGGTCGCGCCGGCGCGCGGTTAGCGCGGACACGAACGAAACGAGTTGAGACGGTGCGCGGCACGCGCGGGCTTCATGCCCCCGCGTGCCGCGGCTGCTTTGTGCGGCACGCGCTGCGCCACTGGGCTGCACGGCGCGAAGCAAACGGATATCTTTCGCGGTCGTCCTTTCCGGGTCGCGGGAGATGTTCGCTGTGCACCAAGCGGTCCGGCCGTCGCGCCTGCCACCCGGCGACATTCCGGGGCCGCCGCCGTCGCCGCTGCTGGCGCCGACGATCGCCCTGATCGGCGGCGTGATCGCCGCGGAGGCGTTCGGCAGCTCGCCGGAGGCGGCGTTTCAACCGGCGATGTTGATCCTGGCGCTGGGCGTCATCGCCGCAGCCGCCCTGGTCGCGCTGCGCAGCGCGACGGCCGCCGGGCTGATTACGCTCCTGCTGATCGGCGCGGCCGCGGCGGCCGGCTTCGTGCGGCACCGATCGGCGACGGCGCTGCCGCCGGACCACGTCGCGCATCTCGTCAGCGACGAGCCGCTCCTGACGCGTGTCGCGGGGCGCGTGGCCGCGGCGCCGGCGGCGATTCCGGCGACGCGCCGCAACCTGCTGGCGCCGATCCCGCCGCGGCCGCGGGTGCGGCTGGTGATCGCGGCGGATTCTCTGCTGACAACCGCGCCGCCGACGCCGCTATCCGGGCTGCTGACCGTTTCGATTTCTGGCGATCAGCCGGAGGAACTGGCCCCGGCGCGATCCCTGCGGGTCGGCGATCGGGTCGATCTGACCGGCACGCTCTACGCGCCCCCCGCCCGGCGCAACCCGGGCGAGACGGATTGGTCCGCCGTGCTGAAGCGCGAGGGAATCTTCGCGGGCCTCAGCGTGCCGGCGGCCGCGCACCTGCGGCGACTGCCGGAATCGGGCGATCCGCTGCTGCGCGCGAGAGAAGCGCTGCGCGGCTGGGGCCGCGCGACGCTGCTGGATCCGCTGGCAGGGGCCGACCTCGACGACCCAGCTCCCGGACTGATTGAAGCGATGATCCTCGGGCAGCGATCCGCCACGCTGCAACGGGTGGATGAGGCCTTTCAGCGCGTCGGCGCCAGCCACGTGCTGTCGGTCAGCGGCTTTCACGTGGCGATTCTGGCCGGGGCGAGCTGGCTGGGGTTGCGGCGGCTGATGGGCGGCGGCGTGCGTCATGCCGCGGCGGGCACGCTGCTGGTCATGTTGGCGTATCTGGCGATCGCGGAGCCCAATGCGCCGATCATGCGCGCCACGCTGATGGCCTCGCTGGCCTGCATCGTCCGCCTGACCGGCCGGCCGCTGGCGGGGTGGAACTGGCTGGCGCTATCGGCGGCGTGCGTGTTGCTTTGGAATCCGCAGGAGCTCTTCCGCGCGGGGTTTCAGTTGTCGTTCGTGCAGGTGGCCGCACTCGTCGCGCTCAGTCGGTTTCACTCGGCCGCGTGGCAGGCGCATCGCGACCGCGGCGGCGCACCGCGGCGCGACGCCGACACGTGGCCCTCGTGGATTCGCCAGCGGCTGCTGCACTTCCTCGGCCTGCTTCTGGCGACTGCCGCGATCGCGTGGCTGGCCGCGGCGCCGCTGGTCGCGTTTCACTTCGAGACGATCTCGCCGTGGGCTATCCTGCAGTCGAGCGTCCTGGCGCCCGTGTTTACCGTGGTCATCGTGCTTGGCTTCGTTTCGCTCGCTCTTTCGTGGGCGCCGCTGCTGGGCGATCTGCTGGCGGTGTTGACGGCGCAGAGCGCGGATGCCGCATTTGTACTGGTTGAGTGGCTCGGCACGCTGCCCGGTTCGAGCCATCCGATGCCGCAGCCGCCGGTCGGGCTGGTGCTGGCCTACTACGGCTTGCTGCTCATCCTGGCGTTCGAAGTCCGCCTGGTCTGGCGCACCACGCGGAGGCGGAACACGCTGTTCGGGTCGTTGCTCGACCTCCGCACAGCATCGACCCGCTTCGCGACGCTCTATTGCCCTACGGCCTCGCTCGCCGCCGCGGCGTCCTGGTGGCTGGCGGGGGCCCGTGACGTGCCGGATCACGCCACGCTCACGATCCTCGACGTGGGAAACGGCAGCGGCTGCGTGCTGACGACCGCCGCCGGCCCCGCCGCGGTGTTCGACCTGGGCACGCTCGCCAACGTCGATGTCGGCCGCGCCGCGCAGAGCGTGCTACGGGCGGCCGGCGTGCGGCGGCTCGCGCTCGCGGCAATTTCGCATGAGAACATCGACCACTTCAGCGGCTTCGCCGGCCTGCTGTCGACGACGCCGTGCGAGCGGCTGCTCGGCAGCGTCTATCTGCCGGCGGCGCTTGCGTCGGACGCCGGGCCACGGCAACTCGCCGAGGCGATCGGCGACGCGCTGCCGCCGGTGTGCACGGCCGCACCCGGCGATCGCGGCCAGATTGGCGGTGTTGCGTATGAGGTGCTCTGGCCGCCGGACGAGTTGCACGGATGGCGGGCGAACGACCGGTCGCTGGTGCTGCGGCTCGAGCTGGGAACGGCGCGGGTTTTGATGACGGGCGACATCGAGACGGCGGCGATGGCGCACCTGCTCGCCGCGGCCCGCGACGGAGCGGTGGACCTGAGCGCCGACGTGCTGATCGCGCCGCACCATGGCGCAGCGCCGGCAGACGGCGGGGTTTCGGCCGACTTTTATCGCGCGGTGTGCCCGCGCTGGGTGATCGCCTCGACCGCGAAGCAGCGCGGCGCGCTCGTTGAACTGGTCAGGAACGCGGTGGGACCGCAATGTGCCGTGCTGACCACCCGCGAGACCGGGGCGATCGTGCTGCGCGTCGCACGGGGCGGCGAGGTTCAGGTGCAAACGCCGTTTCGTCCGCCGCGATCGGCGCGGTGAATGAATCGAAGCACTTGGATTGCCCGAGACGTCTTGCGCTATGATCCGTCTGGCCGCCCCCAACGGCCCGCGTCGGTCGGCACAACGAAAAACCAGCGCAGCAAACTCGTCCGCGACGCGATCATGCGTGTCGCTCGGTTCTGCAAGAGTGCGCGCGGGTCGCACGGGCTGGAAGCCCATGCTCCCCCTCTCGCGCGCCGCGAGCTCAATAGCTCGAGCGACCCGCGCGACAAGACTGACGCGCGGATTCGGGCGCCCGCCGCATTACTACTTCTTCGCCGCCGCGTACAGTTCGCCGACCTTGTCCCAGTTCACCACGTTCCACCACGCCGACACGTAGTCCGGCCGTCGATTCTGGTAGTGCAGGTAGTACGCGTGCTCCCACACGTCCAGGCCCAGAATTGGCGTATGGCCCATCATGTAGGGCGAATCCTGGTTGGGCGTGCTGCCGACGTGCAGTTTCCCGTGCTGATCCAGTCCCAGCCAGGCCCAGCCGCTTCCGAAGCGCATCGTGGCGGCGGCGGCGAACTTCTCCTTGAACGCGGCGAACCCGCCGAAGACGGCGTTGATCTCGTCCGCCAGCGGCCCGCGCGGCTCGCCGCCCTTGCCCTTGCCCATGACCTGCCAGAACAGCGAGTGGTTGGCGTGCCCGCCGCCGTTGTTGATCACGGTCTGGCGGATGTTGTCGGGCACGTCGCTGATTTCGCGGAGCAGCTTCTCGATCGGCTTGGCCGCCAGCGCCGCGTGGCCTTCGAGCGCCTTGTTCAGATTCGTTACGTACGCGTTGTGATGTTTGCCGTGATGGATTTCCATCGTCCGGGCGTCGATGTGCGGCTCCAGCGCATCGTGCGGATACGGCAGCGGGGGCAGTTCGTACGGCATACGTAAGACTCCTGTCCGGCACGGCGGCCGGCGGTGGCGAGTTCGAAGTGCGGCGCGGCGGTCCCCCGCGCCGCGGACGGTTTACTCTTGATCGGGATTATCAAATCGCCGGCGGCCCGCGTCAACGGAGTTGGCCGGCGCTCGGTCCAGCGGCGTTCATCTTGAATGAGTTGCGGTTTGAATGGTGTGGCGGGCATTCTGCCTGACCCTTGGCTGTTTCTCCGCAAATGCGGGCAGAGCGGCCGCGCCACCCGCTGCGTCGCCACCGACTGTGAGAGGCCTCCGCGGCGGCTTGCGACCGGCGCTTCGCAAGCGCGAACGACGCGGCCGAAGTTCGAGCTCGCTCCCGAGCCGGACGACCAGACGCCGACCGGGGCGGCCGTGTACGATGCGTCGCGCGAACCCCGCGGCGTCTGCGCAGCGCGGCCGCATCGTTGACACAGGAGCCAGGCTTGTCGGTATCGTCGCCTTTTGAGTCGCCGCAGGCGGGCGCGACCAAGCAGCGCGCCCGGCAGCAGTTCGATCAGTGGGCCCGCTCTTACGACCGCTCGTTACTTAATGAGTTCGTGTTCTACCCCAGCATCCGCGCGTGTCAGGAAGAGATCGAGCGCTGGAAGCTCGAGCGGCCGGGGCGGAGCTACCGCTTGCTGGACGTGGGTTGCGGCACGGGCAACCTGATCGGACGCCTGCGCGGCGACGTCGCGGCGGAGATGCTGGTCGGGCTGGACTATTCCACAGCCATGACGCGGGCGCTGGCCGCGAAGATCGCCGCCAACCCCGCCGCGTGCAGCACGTTCGCGGTGCAGGGCGATTCGGAGCACCTGCCCTTCGCCGACGCCGTGTTCGACGTGATCACCTGCTGCAACTCGTTCCACCACTATCCGCGGCAGGGCGGCGTCGTCCGCGAGTTTCGCCGCGTGCTGCGCCCCGGCGGCAAGCTGGTGCTGATCGACGGCTTTCGCGACAACGTCGTCGGCTGGTTCATCTTCGACGTGTGCGTTTCGCTGGCCGAGGGCGGCGTGCATCACGCGGCGTGGTCGGCGGTGCGGCGGATGGCGCTGGAGGCCGGCTTCGGCCGCGTCGCACAGCGGAAGATGAACGTGCTGGCGCCGCTGCTGGTGACCGTCGCGCACGCGTAGCCGTCGGCGTGGGCTGCGTTTTCAGGAGCGAACGATGACTACAGCAGATCGCGCTGCACGCAGACTGTTCACCCTCGTGTCGCTGGCGGTGTGCTGCGCCGCCGGCGCCACAGCGCAGCCCGCCGCGAACCGGGCTGCGGCGCAACCCGCCGCAAGCCGCGCCGCGGCGAAGCCCGCCGCAAGCGCCGCCGCGGCGTTCGACCACTCGGCTTTCACGGCGCTTCTGGGGCAGATCGTGGCGAGCGACGGCAACGTGCGCTACGAGCGGCTGCGCGAGCGGCGCGCGGCGCTGGATGCGTACGCGGCGAGCCTGGCGCAGGCCGACTATGAACGCCTGCCGCGGGAGGCGCAGCTCGCCCTGCTGATCAACGCCTACAACGCCTTTACGTTGCAACTGATCGTCGAGCGCTATCCGCTCCAGTCGATCATGGACATCCCCGCGGAGCGCCGCTGGGACGACCGCCGGTGGAAGCTGCCGATGGGCGTTTTCAGCCTGAACCAGATCGAGAACGAGCTGATCCGGCCGCGGTTTACCGAGCCGCGGATTCACTTCGCGGTGAACTGCGCCAGCATCGGCTGCCCGCCGCTGGCCGCGGAGGCCTACACGGGCGACCGGCTCGACGAGCAGCTCGCCGCCGCCGCGCGGCGCGTTCACGCCGATCCGCGCTGGCTGCGCGTGGATCGCAAGGCGGGCGTGGTGCACCTGACGAAGCTGTACGAGTGGTACGGGGCGGACTTCGGGGCGGATGAGGGTCAGCGGCTGGCGTTCGCGGCGCGCTACAACGCGGAGCTGAAAGCGGCGCTGGACGCGGGCGAAAAGCTCGAAATACGGTGGATCGAGTATGACTGGGCGCTGAACGCGGCGCGGTAGGGACGCTGCACCGCGCGCGGCCTGGTTCGCGCGACTTTCACGCGGCGACGGCGGCCGCTACGATCGAAGGAAATCGGCGGTCGGCCTGGAGCGGCGTTTCGTGACCTGTCTCAGACTCGACACATCAGCGCCTGCATCGCTTTCGCGGCGCACAGCGCTTCCTCGAACGCGGCCCGCGCGCCGCATCACGCGCGCTTTCATCGGACGTGCGTGCGCGATCGTCATCGCGCTTCAAACGGCATCCGCCCAGGCGCCGCCGCCCTCCGCCGTCTACGCCGATGTCGCCGAGCGCATCCTGCAATCCGTCGCGCAGGGGCACGACGGCTATCGCAAGCTCGAGGAGCTGTGCGACGACATCGGCCACCGTCTCAGCGGGTCGGAGGGGCTCGAGCGCGCGATCGACTGGGCTGTGTGGCGGCTCGCGGCTGACGGACACGAGAACGTACGCACACAGCCCGTCATGGTTCCAAAGTGGGTGCGGGGCAACGAGTCGCTGCACCTGGTCGAGCCTCGCGCCAAGGAACTCGCGATGCTCGGCCTGGGCGGCTCGATCTCGACGCCGCCGGAGGGCATCACGGCGGAAGTGATTTCCGTCGCATCTTCCGAGGAACTCAGCGCCCGCTCCGCCGAGGCCGCCGGGCGAATCGTGCTGTTCAACTCGCCGATGTCGCCGCCGGACGGCCGCGGCAGCGGCGGCGGATATGGGGCGGCGGTGCAGTATCGCGTCGCCGGGGCGCGGATGGCCGCGCAGCACGGCGCAGTCGCGGCGCTGGTGCGTTCGGTGACCGCCCGCAGCCTGCGCTCGCCCCACACCGGCGGCATGAACTACTTCGAGGCGGGCACCCGCATTCCCGCGGCGGCGGTGTCCGTCGAGGACGCCGAACTGCTGACGCGCATGCTCGCACGCGGCCAGCGCGTCGTGGTCACGCTCAAGATGGAGGCCCGCGACGAAGGGTTGTCGCCTTCCGCGAACGTCATTGCGGAGTTGACCGGTCGCGAGCGGCCCGACGAGGTCGTGGTCATCGGCGGACATCTGGATTCATGGGATGTGGGCACGGGGGCCCAGGACGACGCCGGCGGCTGCGTGATCTGCATGGAGGCGCTCAGCGTTTTGCGGCGGCTGGGGCTGCGGCCGCGGCGGACGATCCGCGTGGTGCTGTTCACGAACGAGGAGAACGGTCTGGCCGGCGGTCGGGCGTACGCGGCCGGGTTCGCCGGCGAGCTGCCCGGCCACGTCGCCGCGATCGAGTCGGACGCGGGCATGGGCGCGCCGCTGGGCTTCGGCGTTTCGCACAAGGACGACGACATTGCGGCGTGCGCCGCCGAGCAACTCGCGGACATCGTGCGGCTCTTGGCGCCGATCGGCGCGGATCGGGCGGAGCCAGGCGGCGGCGGGGCGGACATCAGCCCGATGCGGCCGGCCGGCGTGCCGCTGCTGGGTCACGACGTGGACATGACGCACTACTTCGACATTCACCACACCCACGCCGACACGCTCGACAAGATCGACCCGGAGAATCTCCGCAAGAACATCGCGGCGATGGCGATTGTCGCGTACGTCCTGGCCGACATGCCGGGGCGACTGGGCGAGATCGACTAACCGCGGCACACGGGAATCAAGCAACTCGCGCGTGCTTCACCCGCACAGCCCAGCCGCGCCCCGAACACGGCGCAAGCGTCTACACCCCCTTTGCCATTCGCTCTTCGCTCTTCGCCATTCACTATTCGTCCTTGACGATGCGCCATTCGCTACTCGCCATTCGCTACTCGCTACTCGCAACTCGCTACTCGCTCTTCGCACTTCGCTCTTCGCACTTCACCCCTTAATCACCCCCACCGGCCGCAGCCGCGCCACCTTCCGGCTGATCTCCGCCGCGTGCAGCACATTTACCACCTGCGAGACATCCTTGTAGGCGTCCGGTTGCTCCTCGTCGAGGCCGCTGCGGCCATGCGCGCGGGCGTACACGCCGCGGCTGCGCAGCTCATTGCGAATCGAGCGGCCGACGGCGGCGCGAATCGCCGCGCTGCGCGACAGCCGGCGTCCCGCGCCGTGGCAGGAGCTGCCGAACGTGTGCTGCATCGAACCGGGCTGACCCACGAGCACGTAGCTGCAGCGGCCCATGTCGCCGGGGACCAGCACGGGCTGGCCGATCTCCCGGTATTGCGGCGGCAGCTCGGGGTGGCCGGGCGGGAACGCGCGGGTCGCGCCCTTGCGATGCACGCAGAGCATCTTGACGCCGGGCTGGCCCATCAGCGGGATACCCGCGGCGTCGATACCCGGTAGGCCTGTTTCGGGCGCGGCAGCGCTCGTCGCCGGCGTCCGCGGCGGCTGGCCGACGTGGTACGGCTCCATCTTGGCGATGTTGTGGGCCACGTCGTACACCAGCGACATGCCCAGCTCTTCGGCCGGGCGCTCGAAGACCTCCTGGAACACTTCGCGGGCCAGGTGCGTCATGACCTGCCGATTGGCCCAGGCGAAATTGGCGGCGGCCCGCATCGCTCCGAGGTAGCGCTGGCCCTCCGCCGAGTTCACCGGGGCGCACACCAGTTGCCGGTCGGGCAGTTCGATGCCGAAACGGGCCGGCGCGCCGCGCAGCTCGCGCAGCGCGTCTTCGCACACCTGGTAACCCAGGCCGCGCGAACCGGAGTGGATCATCACCACCAGGTGGCCCGGCTCCAGGCCCATCACCTCCGCCTCGCGCGCGGCGAAGATCTCGTCGACCACCTGCACTTCCATGAAGTGGTTGCCGCTGCCGAGCGTGCCGCACTGCGGGCCGCCGCGCTGCTTGGCGGTGTCGCTGACGAAGTCGGGCCGCGGGTCGTCGAGGCGGCCGCCGGCCTCGGTGACGGCCAGATCGGACGGCCAGCCGAAGCCGCGCTCGATGACGTAGGCCGCGCCGCGCTCCAGCAGGTCGCTGATCTCGTGCTTGTCGAAGCGCACCCGCCCGCCCTTGCCCACGCCCGCGGGGATCGTCTCGAAGAGCCGATCGACCAGCGTCTCCATGCGGCGCTCGCCGCGCTTCAGCGGAATGTTCGTGCGGATCAGCCGCACGCCGCAGTTGATGTCGTAGCCGACGCCGCCCGGGCTGATGACGCCGCCGACCTCGGGGTCGGTCGCGGCGACGCCGCCGATGCAGAAGCCGTAGCCCCAGTGGATGTCGGGCATCGCCAGCGAGTAGCGGACGATGCCGGGCAGGCACGCCACGTTGGCGACCTGCTCCGGAGACTTGTCCTCCTTCACGGCCGCGATCAGCGCATCATCGGCGTAGATCAGGCCGTCGACGTGCATGCCCGGCTTGTAGCTCCGCCGAATGCGCCAGCGGCAAGCATCGACACGCTCCAGCGGACCGGAAAATCGCTCGGACACGAAAGCCTCCCGGCGGAACCTCAGATATCGACGATGCAGCAGAACTCCCAGCCGGCCGGCGTGGGCTGCAGCGCCAGGTCGTGATACGTCACGGCCTTCACTTCGCGGCTGGGGGTGCTGGCGGGGCTGAGCGCGTGCCGCCGCGCCCGGACAACCAGGCGATTCTCTTCAAAACACTCGACCGCCACGTCGCTCAGCACCGCGGCTTCGCTCTCGAAGCGCCGCAGCACCTCCGCCAGCAGATCGCGCAGCAGCTCGGGCCCGTCGCCGCCCGCGAACTCCAGCCGCAGCGGCCGGCCGGCGTCCTCGGCCGCCGCGGACACGTCGCCGATCGCCGCATACAGCCCCGCGACGGCGGCGGGCACGACGGCGTCGCGCGACGCGGCCCGCACCCGGATGCCCAGGTCGGCGGTATGGTCGAAGAGCTCATACGTCCCGGCCGGCGTGTCCATGCGGGAATCGTAGTCGAAGCGGGATCGCAGTCGATCCGAGGGGCGAGCGCACGCGGCGGGATCTCATCGCGAGCCTTCGTTCAGCGCCGCCGGGAGCGCCGCAAGCCCGCATCGCCGCGTATGAGCAGCCAAAGGCCTCTCGAACGAGATCGTGCAGCGCGCCGCCAGTGTGCCCCTTTCTGTGAGCCATGTCTTCGCGCGGCACTCAGCCCCCCGCGGCAAAAGGATCGCTCACAAAGCAGCGGCACATCCTTCAACCACGCCGCCGCCACCCGCCAGACGCCTGAACCACACCGTAAGTCGTGCTCCTACTAGGCTGAGTTAGCCCCGCCTTTCGACACCGTTAGCGAACCCGAGTGCCGGTTCCATCTTCCCGCGCCACCAGACTTTATACTCTTCTTTCAGTCGAGGAACCACTCTCTCGATCAGCGCCCACGTCAGCAGCTGTGTCAGCACACACGCGTCAGTGCATCTTCCCTGCAGGCCTCGCGGGCTGCGAATCGGGTCGTGTTTAACCACTCCCTCGCCTGCAGGCAATAGACCACGCTTTATCGCGGCGTTACCGTGCGTTACCTTGGACCAGCTCCGATAGAATACCTCATAGAGCGTCAGCAACTTTAGTCGCGCTGCTAAGTCTCTGAGGTGACTCGGTCCGTTCCATAAGTTAAACCACTTCTCCGGTGCGGCCCCGCGTCTTTTCGAGCGCTTCAGCTCCGTCATTCGTTCGATCTCTTCGCGAACCATCGCATACCGGTCGGACGACACGCAACGTTTCCACTTGTCGATCTCTGTTGCGATGTCCACGCCGGCGGGAGTGTCGAAGACATCTGCGGCCTCCTCCCCTTCTAGTTCCTGTTTGAGACGCTTGCAGAGATCGTCCTGCGCATCGAATCTCTGCACCCATCTCAGCGCGTCTTGAAGATGAAAGTACTCGTAGGCCAACGAGCGCTGCTCGTACTTGTCTGCGTCGTCCAGGATGTACCTGAGGGACATCATGATTTCGAATGCAGTACGTAGCAATTGCGGACAATTCCTGGCCGACCCCTTCGAGATCAGAATTGTCACGCCATCGATCGCCTCGGCAAAGTCGAGCATAAGCATCAACGCTGTTACGTGGATGTCTTTGCCAGTTCGGTAGAACGCAGCTTGGGCCTCCTTTACAACTTCAAGGAACTTCCTCAAAGACATGTCGACCGTATCTCCGAGGCGGCGGTAGAGATCGTGCAAGCGCTCGAATTCGTTGGCATCCATGAGCCCGTCGTGGAACACGAACATTCTCCCGCGACCGGTTGGTAGGGGAATCTATGATGATCCCCCAATGTCCGCTAATCGAGCGTTAAGCCTACTCCCGGTCCGTGCTTTCCGCAAGTTCGGCGGGAGGACCGGAGCCCCGTATGGTCCGTGCGGCATACTTCGGCGCACCGTGCCGGCCGTGGATGGAAGCGCGAGGCTACGATGGGGGCACTACCGGGTGTGCCACTGCTCTTGAGTTTGCTGGCACTACATCCCGGAAAGCCGCCACTGGCGCCCTGAAAACGCGGGGCGACACTCCGGGAGGGTCGAGAGAGACCTTCGGTTCTTACCCAGAACACGGTTGTCACGAAGTATGGATACCCGCCCGCTCACGGAGGAGTGGCACATCCTTCGACCATTCCGCCCGCCAAATACTTCGACCACCCCACCCGCCCTTCTGTTGGTGCCCGGACAGCCGCTGCCGGCGGCCCGACAACGGCGATCGGCGACTCGGCAGCGCGCGTCGCTGCCCCGACGCTGTGTGTCGGTGCCCCGGAAGCAGTTGTCGGCACCCCGGCAACGACCGCCGATGTCACTTATCCGACGTCCACCGGCCGCACCGCGCAAGCGCGCGACATCTTCTCGGAACTCTCCGTACTCTCTGGGCCGCTGCGCCACCGCGGTTGCATTTTCCGGCCGCCGTATTGAAGCCGCGGGCGTAGCGCGACGATGCCGGCAAAAGAGTCCGCCGGGTCCGCATCGGCCGCGGGCCGATGCTCCCCGGCTTCGATCTCTTCTTGTGCCAAGGAGCGCACCATGCCCATCGTGCCCGAGAATCGCATCGGCCAGATCGAGTTTTACGAGGCGCATCTCGCGCCGTGGGCGACCAACGCCGTGGCGATCGGGCTGACCGCGGCGCAGGTCACGGCCTTTACGACGCTGGTCGAGAGCGCCCGCGGGGCGTATGGCGACCAGCAGGCCGCCCGCGAGGCGGCCAAGGCGGCCACCAACAAGTTCTATCTTGACACCACCGCGATGCACGCGACCGGGGCCGACCTGATCCGGGCGATCAAGAACAAGGCGCTCAGCAGCGGCGACCCGAACGTGTACGTCCTCGCCCAGATCCCGCCGCCGGCCCCGCCCGCGCCCGCGCCGCCGCCGGGCACGCCGTTCAACTATCGCGTCGAGCTGCTGGAGACCGGGGCGCTGAAGCTGACCTGGAAGTGCAACAACCCCAGCGGCACGGGCGGGACGATCTATGAAGTGCAGCGGAAGATCGGCAGCAGCCCCGAGGCGACGTTCATCGGGGCCAGCGGCAAGAAGCTGTTCATCGACGAGACGCTGCCGGGCGGTTCGCCGCAGGTGACGTACATCATCACCGCGACGCGCTCGACCGCCCGCGGCAACCCGGGCACGTTCACGGTCCTGTTCGGCACCGGCGGCGGCGGGATGCAGGTCCTGGCCGGGGCGATCGGGAACTTCGCAACGGCGGAGGCCGGGGGGCCGGGACTGACGCTGGCGGGCAACGACTACCCCGTGGCGACCCGCCGCGGCGGACAGACGGTGCTGCAGGGCAAGCCGTACACCGGCGGCGACAAGGCAGCCGCCCGCAACGGCAACGGCCACGCCAGACGCAACGGCCACGCGGCGAAGTGAGCCGCGCTGCGCGCGCGGGCCGCGGGGCCGCGGGGCCGCGGCCCCGGCGCCGGCGCCGG
>CAZVWB010000031.1:59461-61821 GCA_964631045.1 uncultured Planctomycetales bacterium | reverse complement strand
CGACGACGAGATCGAGGTCGATTACACGCGGGCCAGGCCGGTCGTGAAGGTCACCGGAGAATTCTGGGCGCAGACCACCGAGGGCGACGGGAACTTCAACATGTTCCCGTTCCTGGAGCGCGAGGGGGCCGAGGTGCTCGTCGAGCCCATCGCAACCTGGATCGCGTATCTGCTGCACCAGGTCGTCTATCGCACGCACGACGCGCGCGGACTCAAGGAGGGCGAGGCGACGCCGGCCGCGTGGGACGTGCTCGGGCGGGCCCGGCGCGAATGGCAGTATCGCTCCAAGGTCTTCAAGCTGGAGCTGGCCGCGACGATCCTGCGGCGCGAGTACGAGCGCATCCGCACCGCGCTGGGCGGCACGGCCCACGAGCTGGCGTGCCAGAAACACATGGAGCGCCTGGGGCACCCCTACTACAACTCGCGCCTCGGCGGCGGCGAGGGCCATCTGGAGGTCGCGAAGGCGATCTACTATTCCTCGAAAAAGTACGCGCACATGGTGCTCAGCCTCAAGCCGTTCGGCTGCATGCCCAGCACGCAGAGCGACGGGGCCCAGGCCGCGGTGGTGAGCCACTTCAGCGACCTGATCTACATCCCGATCGAAACCAGCGGCGAAGGCGACGTGAACGCCCACAGCCGCGTACAGATGGCGCTGGGCGAGGCCAAGGTGAAGTGCCGCACCGAGTTCAACGCCGAAGTCGAGAAAACCGGCTTCACGATCGACGAGATTCGCGCGTTCGTGGCGCGGCCCGAGAACCGCGACCTGCGCCGCCCCATCAAGGCGATGCAGCTGACGCCGCACTATGCGGACCTGACCGGGCGGGCGGCGAAGTTCGTGCGGTATGTGGGCGAGTGCATGCGGCCGCACTGCGCGGATAGGCGGCCGCGAGCGGATCGCGAAGTAGTGTGCACTTCTTAGGGGAAGGTCAATCTCGCGGCTTTCGAGCGCCGCGGGACTTTCGCGTTTTCGGTGCCAGCAACCGGTCTATCGGTGCGATGATGTCCACGCGATCCATCAGCTCGGCGAACTCGGCGACCAGGCGGCGCACCCGCCGGCGATCGATGTTGGGCCGAATCTCCAGCAGATTTTGTATGTCGGCCAGGTCGGCCGGGCGCGACGCGATTGCCTTCATCACAATCAGGTCTTCCACGCGCGGCAATCGCAACTCGATGCCTGCCGGTCGCACCGTAACCGCATTCTCGATCGCTTCGATCTCGAACGCCATCCCGGCAATGGAAATGTCAAGACCCGTGCCGTCCGGCTGATGAGCCAGCAAGAGAACTCGCGACTGTGTTGCGAATTCAACAACGTTCGGTATGCGTGGACGGAAGTTAAATGCAGCGCCGCTCTCCACAAACTGCAGCAGTTCCTCGGAATCGACGATCGCGACCGCATCGACATCCTTGGTCGTGCGGGGACGCGCGAGCAGGGAAACGGCCGCCCCGCCGATTACGACATACGGAGTTCGAGTCGCAGAGAACCAGCGGGTCAAATCGGCGAGGGTCGGTCCAAGCGAAACGACCGGGCTATCGGGCACCAGCCGCTCCTTTCAAGACGATCCAACGCGCGCGCACGGCAGCAACTTCTTCGGTGTCAGCGCCCCACCCGCATAGCTGGCCCCACCGACCGAGTTCATCCAAATCGC
Organism: uncultured Planctomycetales bacterium; assembly: GCA_964631045.1. Taxonomy (GTDB): domain Bacteria; phylum Planctomycetota; class Phycisphaerae; order UBA1845; family Fen-1342; genus CAZVWB01. The sequence goes on along the minus strand of CAZVWB010000031.1, from coordinate 60,175 downwards.
GAAAGCGCTCGTCGATCGTCGCCGTTCTCGCTTCATCCAACATAACTTGTCGGGCGCGTTCCCAACCATCGATTCGGGCTCGGAGCGCGGCGCGCAACTTCGCCGTTTCAGCACTTCGGGATGCGCGAACCGCTCGCGTGCTCGTCGGTTTCGTCGGCATTCCGGTCATTATATCGAACGCAGCGCACAACACACTCTGGCTCCAGGGAAATGCCTGATGACCCCGACATTGTTCTTCCGGCGACTATTCCATGCCGGCGGCTGCGGAACGAAGCAACCGGCGGGGATTGCCCAACCGGCGCCAGTAGTGAAGCTGACGATCAACGCCAAGCCGCGCGTCCCGGCGTCGCCCCGCCGGCAGCGCGAGCGGCGCGAGTTCAAGCCCAGCGCGCGCTACCCCCAGGGACTCTTCGTCGGCCTCGACATCGGTTCGACGACCGTCAAGGCGGTAGTGATCGACCCTTTGACCGATGAGATTCTCTGGAAGGACTATCAGCGGCACGAGACCAAGCAGCCGGAAAAGGTGCTGGAGTTCCTGGAGCGGATCGAAGCGTTTTTTGGCAGTAACGCTGCAGCGCCAGAGGCGCTGAGCGACGAAGTAGAACTCAGCGACGAAGCGACGGAGCGACGAAGCGACGAAGTAGAACTCGGCGACGAAGCGACGGAGCGACGAAGCGACGAAGTAGAACTCAGCGACGAAGCGACGGAGCGACG
>CAZVWB010000031.1:0-59361 GCA_964631045.1 uncultured Planctomycetales bacterium | reverse complement strand
GAGCGACGAAGCGACGAAGTAGAACTCGGCGACGAAGCGACGGAGCGACGAAGCGACGAAGTAGAAGAAAATGCTGCGGAAGCCCGCAACGCGCCGGACTCCGCCCCTCCGTCGCTCAGTCGCTCAGTCGCTTCGTCGCTTTCCCCGTCCGACCCTTCGTCGCTTCCCCCCTCTGACCCTTCGTCGCTCCGTCGCTCCGTCGCTTCGTCGCTTGCCCCTTCCGTCGCTTCGTCGCTTGACCCTTCCGTCGCTTCGTCGCTTGCCCCTTCCGTCGCTCCGTCGCTCTCCTCCTTCCGCATCTTCCTCACCGGCTCCGGCGCGTCGGCTATCGCTCCACGCATCGGCGGCCGCTTCGTGCAGGAAGTAAACGCAGTCTCCCTCGCCGTCGAAAAGCTCTACCCGGACGTGCAGTCGGTGGTCGAGCTCGGCGGGCAGGACGCCAAGATCATCGTCTTCAAGACCGATGAGAGCAGCGGCAAGAAAAAGAAAATCCCGTCGATGAACGACAAATGCGCCGGCGGCACCGGCGCCGTCATCGACAAGATCAACGCCAAGCTCAAAATCCCCGCCGATCGCTTGTGCGAGATGGGCTACGAGGGCCTGCGGCTGCACCCCGTCGCCGGCAAGTGCGGCGTCTTCGCCGAAACCGACATCAACGGCCTGCAGAAGAGCGGCGTTCCCGCACCCGAACTCATGGCGTCGCTCTTCGAATCGATCATCCAGCAAAACCTCGCCGTACTCACCCGCGGACACACGCTACGACCCAAAGTCCTGCTGCTGGGCGGGCCGAACACCTACATTCGCGGCATGCTGGAGTGCTGGCGGCACAACATCCCGCTCATCTGGCGCGAGCGAAACGTGCAACTGCCCGAAGGCTACACCGTCGCCGCCGATGCCCCGCCGGCGGAGCTCGAACGCGCGGCGCGCGACCTGATTCTCGTGCCCGAAAACGCGCAGTACTTCGCCGCGATCGGCGCGGTGGAGTTCGGCAAGATCGAAGTCGCCGACGATCCGCAAACCGCCGTCTACCAGGGCCGCGACGACCTCGCCTGGTACCTGGAGCACGGTCGCGTCGAGGAGAAGGCCGCCCGCGGCGGGCGCGGCCTGTCCAGGTCGGCCGACGAGCTGGAGCGCTTCAAGCAGCGCTTCCGCAAGCAGCCGTGGTCGCCGGCGAAGTTCGCCGCCGGAACGCGCGTCGCGGCGTTTCTGGGCGTGGACGGCGGCTCGACCAGCACCAAGGGCGTGCTGCTCGACCGCGACAAGAAGCTGATCGCCAAGGCGTATCAACTCTCGAAGGGCAACCCGATCGAGGACACGATCGAAATCGTCGGGCAGCTTCGCGCGCAGATCGAGGAGCAGGGCTGTACGCTCGAAATCCTCGGCGTCGGCACAACGGGATACGCCAAGGACATCCTGAAGGACGTCATCGGCGGCGACACGGCGCTGGTCGAGACCGTGGCGCACACGCAGGCCTGCCTGCACTACTACCCGCAGACGGACGTGATCGTCGACGTGGGCGGCCAGGACATCAAGCTGATCATCCTGAAGCACGGCCAGGTAAAGGACTTCAAACTCAATACGCAGTGCTCCGCGGGCAACGGCTACTTCCTGCAGTCGACCGCACAGACCTTTGGCCATCCCGTCGAAGCCTTCGCCGACCTGGCGTTCTCCGCGCAGGCCATGCCGGAGTTCGGCTACGGCTGCGCCGTCTTCATGCAGTCCGACATCGTCGACTTTCAGCGCCAGGGCTGGCAGGCCAACGAGATCATGGCGGGCCTCGCGGCGGTGCTGCCGAAGAACATCTGGCTCTACGTCTCGCAGATCCCGAATCTGGCGAAGCTGGGTACGAACTTTGTGCTTCAGGGCGGAACGCAGCACAACCTCGCCGCCGTCAAGGCCCAGGTGGACTTCATCGAGAGCCGCTTCGTCGGCGGCGACACTCCGGCGAACGTGGTCGTGCACCAGCACTGCGGCGAGAGCGGAGCGATCGGCTGCGCGATCGAGGCGCATCGGCTGTTCACCGAGTTGGGCCGCCGCACGGCGTTCATCGGCCTCGATCGCGTCGCGCAGATCAGCTATCGCACCACGCGCAGCGAAGAGACGCGCTGCTACTTCTGCAAGAACAAGTGCCTGCGCACGTTCATCGACGTGAAGGCCGGCGCCGATCCGCGCGTCGCCGGAAGCGACGGAGCGACGCAGCAGCCCGGCGACGAAGCGCACGCATCCCGGCCGACCCCCGCCGCGATCGGGTTGCCCGTGCTCGCCGCCCCTCAGCCGCCGCCGGCGGCGATCGACCTGACAACGCACACGTCGCGCGTCGCGGGCGAAGAGGGGTTGCCCAGCCGCATCAAGCGCGGCACAGAGGCCTCGGCGAAAAAGAGCAAATCGAAGGTGCCGCTGGCGGTCGGCGAGCAGCGCTTGATCATCGCGACGTGCGAAAAGGGGACGGTCGAAGACGTCAGCGACATGCGCGACATCAAAGCCGGCCTGGACGCCGTGAAAAAGGCCAACCCGAACTTCGTGCACATCGCCTCGGAGGAAGTGTTCCGCCCGGTAAATGCCGGCAATGTCGCTGATCCGGCGCCGAGCGCGATCGATCCGCCGGCGGCGAGCGCCGGCGTCTCGCGCGCGCTCGCAACCGGCGTGAAGTGGCTGAAGCGCCTGACCGAGCGCGGCGGCTCCACGGCGCCGCCGGCGGTCTCCGCCGAGCGGGCGGCCCGGATGCGCCGCCGCAGCGAGTACCGCATCGGCATCCCGCGCTTGCTGAACATGTACAGTTGCGCGCCGTTCTTCCTGGGTTGGTTCGAGGCGCTGGGCGTCCCGCAGCGCAACATCGTCTGGAGCGACTACACCAGCGAGGAACTCTACAAGGAGGGCGCCAAGCGCGGCGCGATCGACCCGTGCTTCCCGAGCAAGATCGGAATTCCGCATGTGCATAACTTGCTTTACAAGAAGCATGCACCGCCGGTGAGACGGAGCGACGAAGCGACGAAGCGACGAAGCGACGAAGCGGAAGAAAAAACCAAGGACGCTGGCAACGCGCCGGACTCTGACCCTTCGTCGCTCCGTCGCTCCGTCGCTCCGTCGCTCAATAGCCCCGTCGCTCCGTCGCCCTCGTCGCTCGACTGCATCTTCTTCCCCATGATCGACGCCTTGCCCAGCCCGCTCGAAAACTGCCAGTCGCACCGCGCCTGCCCGACGGTCGCCATCACGCCCGAAGCGGTCAAGGCCGCGTTCATCAAGGAAGGCGATCTGTTCGCGGCCCGCGGCGTGAAGTACATCAATCCGCTGATCGACCTCTGCAAACCGCTATTGGCCGCTCGCATGATGTACGAGGCCTTCCGCGACGAACTGGGCGTCACGGAGGAAGAGAGCCGCCGGGCGGTCGAAGAGGGCTTCCGCGCCCAACGGGCCTTCGATGATCGCATGCGTCGCGCAGCGCGCCAGACGCTCGATCAGCTTGAACGGGAAGACCGCATCGGCGTGGTCGTGCTGGCCCGCCCCTATCACAACGACCCGGGTCTGAACCACGAAATCTGCGACGAACTTCAAAAACTGGGCTACCCGGTCTTCGCTCAGGACTGGTTGCCGATCGACGCGGACATGCTCGAACGCCTGTTCGGCGACGAGGTGCGGGCCGGCGACTTCAAGAGCCCGCTCTCGATCGAGGACGCCTGGAAGAACAGCTACAGCGAAAACACCAGCCGCAAGGTCTGGGCCGCCAAGTTCGCCGCTCGCCACCCCAACCTGGTGGCGCTGGAATTGTCCAGCTTCAAGTGCGGCCACGATGCGCCGATCTACACCGTCGTCGAGGAGGTCGTCGAGAACAGCGGCACCCCATACTTCTGTTTCAAGGATATCGACGAGAACAAACCGACCGGATCGATCAAAATCCGGATCGAAACCATCGGATACTTCCTCGAACGCTACCGCGAGCGGCTGGTGCTGCGCCGCGCAAAGCTGCGGGAGATCGACGCGCGACTGGCCGAGTTCGAGTCGTCGCTTCGCAATCCCCGCGCCGAACCGCCGCCGGCCGCGGTAGAATCCGGCGCGGTAATGATGGTGTGACGTGCGTTCCCGCACCCCAGGGCCTGCCATGACGCTCCGCTCCCTTCGCCGACCGCTTCGCCCGGGGCGGGCGCGCCGCGCCGCCGACGGCGGCCCGTTCGACATCGGCGTGGTGCACACCGTCGATGGCGCGGCCCCGGCCGACCTCGCCGCGTGGTACGAGGACCGCCGCGAGCGGCGCATCGACCGCTACGACGAAGTCTGGAACGGGGTATATGTCTTGTCGCCGATCGCGCGGAATGAGCACCAGCACTTCGTCTTCCGAGTTGCTCAAGTTTTCTCTGAGGCGGCAGGCGATGCGGCAAGGGTGCTCCCCGGCGCGAACATCAGCGATCAGCCGCGCGACTGGTCGAAAAACTTCCGCACCCCGGACGTCGTCGTCGTTCTCCCCGGCAACGCCCGCTGCCAGGATCGCGACACGCACTACTACGGCGGTCCCGATCTGGTCGTCGAGGTCGAGAGCCAGGGCGATCGTGCCCGGCAAAAGTTCGGCTTCTATGCGGCGGTCGGCGTGCGCGAGTATCTGATTCTCGACCACCCCGGCCGCGCCCCGCTGCTCTACCGGCTCGAACGCGGCGAGTTCGCGCCCGTCGCGGCCCTGCGCGGCTGGCTGGCGAGCGCCGTTCTGCCGCTCGCCTTTCAGGCCGGCGGGCCGGGCCGACTCCTCGTGAAAGCCACGCGCGGGTCACGCAAGCGATGGACGATCGGCCCATGAAGACGGCGGCGGCGCGTACAATGTTCGAAATCTATCGCGACGCGGGCGCGGCGCGCGAGTATCGCGTGATCTATTTCACCGAGCTGGAATCGCACGAACGCGATGGCGAGATCGAGCGGGCCATGGAAGGCGAACACGTCTTCGACGGATACATCGCCGCAGGCAGCCAGCCGGCCCGCGACGACATCCGGGCCCTGCTCCAGCGGCTGAACCGCGGCGAGGCGCTTTCGCCCGCCGCCATCGAGAACGAACTTTCGGGCCACCTGGCGTAAGTTCGGATGGGAGATCGGTGCAGCCGCGGGCCCCGCCCGCCCGCTGTACCCGCACCAACAGGAGATGCGCATGGCGCGGTCTGAGTCGCACGTACCGTCCGAGGTCGATCTGGACGTTGACGCCGCTGAGTGCGCCGAGCGCTTCGACGCCCGCCACGTCAGCCCCGGCCTGTCGGCGGCCAGCGTTCGGGACGCGCGCGCCGTCGGCGACATGACGCACCTCTGCCACGAGCACATCGTCGACGAGGACGCCGGCCGGGCCGACCCCGCCACGGCGGACGACTCCGGCGCCGGCATCGAACTCGACGATCCGAAGAAACTGACCGACAGCAAGCAGCGTTCCGGCGTCCTGCACCGGCCGATCCACGAGGTCAAGCGCCGCGCAGTGGTCGAGGGCGACGCGATCACCGAACTGGAGAAGTACAAGCTCTCGCTCCGCAAATACGCCCCCGTGCAGAAGGGTGTGAAGGGTCTGCCGTGGGCGGGCCAGTTCCACTGCGTCAAGTGCGACGGCACCGTGCCCGGCCGCTTCCTCTACGAAGCCGCCGAAGACAAGATGTTCCTGGAGTTCGACTGCGGATCGTGCGGTCAATATCGCGAACACTACCACGACGTGCTGTTCGTAAAGAACCGCCCGGGCTATGACGACCCGAAGCAGCCGCGCAAGACGCACAAGGGCTTCGTCATCCGCCCGATCGTGCGCAACCTCCCCAAGACGGTCGAAACGCTCTGCCCCGAGTGCGGCTGCAACATCCTCGGCCGCTACTACCTGAAGGGCGACGAGGTTCTGATCGACAAAACCTGCCCGGAGCACGGCTACTTCCGCGACAAGATCAGCAGCGACGCCTATCTGTACCTGAAGAGCACGCGCAGCGCCTTTCAGGACGAGCAGGGCGTCTTCGAGCCGCAGGTCGAGAAGGCCTATAGCTGCCCGTCCGATTGCGGCCTGTGCAACCAGCACATCAGCGCCTCCTGCCTGGCCCAGCTCGACCTGACCAACCGCTGCAATCTGACCTGCCCCGTCTGCTTCGCCAACAGCAACACCGCCGGCTATGTCAGCGAGCCGACCTACGAGATGATCGTAGAAATGCTCCAGGCCCTGCGCAACCAGCACCCCTACCCCGCGACCGCCATCCAGTTCACCGGCGGCGAGCCGACGATCCACCCCGATTTCCACAAGGTGGTCCGGAAGTCCAACGAAATGGGCTTCTCCCACGTGCAGATCGCCACCAACGGCATCACGCACGCCAACCTCGAATTCGCGGAGCGCAGCGCCGAGGCCGGCCTGCACACGCTCTATCTGCAGTTCGACGGACTCGACGACCACGTCTACAAGAAGGTCCGCGCCGAGCCGCTGCTCGAGAAGAAGCTGCAGTGCATCGAGAATTGCCGCAAAACCGGCATGAAGATCTGCCTGGTCCCGACGATCATCAAGAACTTCAACGATCACCAGGTTCCGGTCATCTTCAACTTCGCGGTGCAGAACGCGGACGTGATCAGCGCCATCAGCTATCAGCCGGTGGTCTTCACCGGCCGCATCAACCGCCGCGAACTGGCGAAGAAGCGCTACACGCTCGGCGATCTGGCCCACGACCTGGCCCGCTGCAGCGGGGCCGACCCGCACCGCGACTTCACGCCGCTGAGCTTCATCACCCCCCTGTCGCGCATCCTGCAGACGCTCGACGGCAAGCCCAAAATCCGCCCGAGCTGCCACAGCGACTGCGCCTTCGGCACCTATTTCTTCATCACGCCGGAGCGCGAGGCGATTCCGATTCCCAAGCTCTTCGACGTCGCCAGGCTCTTCGGCGGCATGAACGAGCTCCACGCCCGCATCGCCCGGACGCGCGAGCACGGCCGCGCCAACTGGGTGGACAAGCTCGCGCTGCTCTGGAACTTCTTCAAGAGCTACCGCTGGAGCGAGTTCGACAAGCGCATCAACCCGTTCACGTTCATCACCGCGCTGCAGGGCCTGACCGACAAGCACGTCGGCCGCGGCGACGGCGGCAAGAAGCCCTATCGCACCCTGATGGCCGCGGGCATGCACTTCATGGACCGCTACAACTACGACATCGAGCGCGTCCGCCGCTGCATCATCCAGTACAGCACGCCCGACGGCGTCTACCCCTTCTGCACGATCAACAGCGGCCCGACGTACCGCCCCTACATCGAGAAGATGTACAGCCAGGCCAACCCCGAGTGGCAGCGCGACAACCCGCACATGGCCCTGCGGCCCAGCAGCCACCCCAACGCGGTCATGCCCTGGGCCGGCCGCCACGGCATCCAGGACGACGAAGCCGAGGAGTGGGTCGGCAGCACCGCCGGCGACCGCCAGGGCGTCGCCGCCGACCAGGAGCGCCGCGCCGGCATCAAACTGAAAATCGCCGGCCAGTCCGCCCCCCTGCCGCAGGGGGCGCGCATCCTGGGCGGTAGCGGCGGCTGCGGCGGCGGTGGCGGGTGCGGCTGCGGGTAGGCGCTCGCGGAGTAGCGAGTAGCGAGGATCGAGTTGAAGGCGGCTCAACTCGCTATACTGTCGGTATGAACACTGGCCAACCCATCGACGAGGCCCTGCGCACGCGGATCACCTTCGACCCGGCGAAGCTCTCCGGCCAGGCCTGCATCCGCGGCCTGCGAATTCCGGTCGCGACGATCATCCGCTGCGTCGCCAGCGGCATGACGCGGGCTGAAATCCTCGCGGACTACCCCGACCTCGAGGACGCCGACATCACGGCCGCGATTCGGGTCGCCGACTGGCGCGGCATCGCGCAGATCGACGGGCTGACAAGGTAGCGCAGCGATGACAAAGATCCTTCAACAGGCCTTTGACCAGGCCCAGCAGCTCGATCAGGAAGAGCAGGAGGCCCTCGGCCGGTGGCTGCTCGAAGAGCTGGCGTCGCAGCGCCGCTGGGATGAGTTGCTGGCGCGCTCGCAGCCGCAGCTCAGCCGCCTGGCCGAGGAAGCCCTCGCCGAGCACCGCGCCGGCCGCACCCGCCCGCTCGACCCGGACCGGTTGTGACCTCGCGCACGACGCAGGCCTTCCGCGACGCCTTCGCCCGGCTGCCCGCCGACGTGCAGGCCCAGGCCCGCGACGCCTACCGCCGCTTCCGCGACAACCCGCACCATCCCGGTCTGCGTTTCAAGCGCATCCACGACCGCGACCCGATCTACTCCGCCCGCATCAACCGCGACTACCGGGCCGTAGGCGTGCTGGATGGCCCGGAAATCGTCTGGTTCTGGATCGGGCCGCATGATGAGTACGCGAAGCTGCTGGCGATGATGTAGCAGCCGGTGCGGAGGTTGCCGATGCGTAAGACGAAGGATGCCCTGGAAATCCTGGAGCACGTCACCGGCACGGATGCCGCATCGCCCGCGTTGATCGACCGACCGACATTGAGCCCCAAACTTCGCCGAGGTCGTCCGCCGCGCGCGCCGTGCCGCCAACGCGACGTACGGGTGCGTGATGGATCGCCCCCGGAACAAGGCTTCGGGGACACCTACGCCTTGCTTGCCGAACGTTTTCTTCTTGCGTCCACCACTACGACTTCGGGAACCCGGCGCCGTTGTCTTGCATGAGCGTTTGCGGTCCTCACGATTCGCCGAATTGTCGCGTCGGACTGTGTGTTTCGCACGATCAGCAAGAAATCGAAGCGGGAATCCTCCGCTTTTGCGTATACCGGAAGTTGAGTCTCGAACCCGTGCCACAGTTTCGTGTTAGACGAAAGCTTGATCTCTACTAGGATCTTTTGGATTGCCCCCTGACTGAATTTGAAGTCGACGGGGCCGCGCCCAGCGTTCGGTTCGGCACTCAGGTCGAGATTGTTCGCGTCGCAATAGCTTGATGCCACAGCGAAGAACGTTAATTGCGACATCTTCTCATTTCGTCCCCTTAACACCGCGTCAAGACCGTTCTGCTCAACAAGCCGCCGGAACTGCGTGATGATCTCGCGAACGGCTGCAACGACATCTACGTTTTTCCTACCTTGAAAAGCCGACAGATTCAGCGGAAACCGTTTGGCGAACAGTCGCCCCTGTTCGTGCCAAAGGAACTCAGCTTTCGGGTCGGTTGAGAAGTCGTAGCTCCGGGACTGTGTTGCCTGATACTCGGCCAGCAGCTGCTCGAGCGCGCCCGGAGTGTCGAGCAGTGCGTCGCGAAGGTCTCGCTTTCTTAGGCGCTCCGCCGCCCTCTTCCACGTCCGGCCGATCTGTGCGTTGACCCGCCGACGAAGCTGCTCGTTGTAACTACACACGGCGTGAACGCCGTCCCAGTCGAAAGCGACGGGCAAATCTCTCAGAACCGCCCTCGGGAAGAAAATGACAGGCCGCTTAGTATTCGGTACCTGGGGAAGCATCAGCCGTTGATCCAACAACGTCACCGGCAGCGTCGGGATGCCGCACTTCTTGCAAACTCGTTGCGTATACGCGGCGAAGGACTTTATCGCGATCGCTACTACCATGTCGCTGATTCGGTCCGGACCGATGCCTTCCTCAAGCAATCCTACTAGCTCGAATACTTCCGGATCTGTAATGCCAGCGTCCACAATCTGCTTGCCCGTTCGAGCAATCGACTCGGCCAGCTCCGCCCCGATACCGCTACCACTGCTGTGCCCGACAGCGTATCCAAGCCCGGCGGCGGGGACTTCGCGAAATGTGAGCAACCTCACGGACCGTCGCCAGAATACATCACCTTCTTGCTTCATGCTCCGGAGCAGCTTCACGACACTCTCGAAGTGCCGGTTTAGCGCCTGCTTCGCCGCGCCCATCTCCGGAACGCGGCTTCGGCGCACGAGATGCGGATCGACATGAAGGGCGGAGTCGATGTCAACGAATCGGTCGAAGACCCCCAGCTTGCCAAGTCGAGCGGGTGATACACCAAACAACTCGCTCAGTCGCATGGGCACGTCGATGCTCCCCAAGACGGGTCATAGCCCATATCGGTGAGGTGAGGGTATCACAGTGACCGCGTGCGGGCAAGTACGACGTTTGTTTACTGCGGGTGAACGGACGCTCCGGCGGGTGGCACTGACGGTGTGCCACTGCTCTGCGAGCAGTGTCTTCGACTGCGCGCACGCCGCTCGATAACATCGCGACTCGGATTCGCTCCGTCGCTTCGTCGCTTCTCCCCACTCGCTACTCGCTACTCCCTCCGTCGCTGCGTCGCTTTTCCCCACTCGCTACTCGCTACTCGCTCCTCGCTACTCCCTCCGTCGCTTCGTCGCTTCGTCGCTTCTCCCCACTCGCTACTTCGACTCGCTTCGTCGCCGCGCTAGTCCAGAAACTCCGCCACGCTGCGCTGCGCCGCCGCGTTGTATGCCGGAATGTAGCGGCGGCACTCCGCCATGATCGCGTCGCTTTCGTCCAGCGCCCGCGCGGCGAAGCGGGCGATGACGTCGGCCCGGTCGGGGAACGGCACCACCAGCCGGTCGAAGAGATAGCGATTGTCCTCGAACAGGTGGCTGGCCGGACCGATCAGGCATGGCACGCCCGCGGCGATGCTCTCCAGCGGCATCATCGGGCAGCACTCGGTGTAGGTGACATAGAGCGTCAGGTGCGTGCGCCGCAGCGCATCGTGCAACTGCGCCTGCGGCACCGTGCGGTCGCTGAACTCGCCGATCGGCACGCCGAAGTGCTGGGCCACCTCGCGGGCCCGCGGGCCCAGGCCGGCGGCATGCAGCACGATGCGCGGCAGCATCCGCAGCGCGGCGATCATCGCATGCGGCACTTTCCAGATCGTGCCGCTGAACCACATGCCGACGTGTCGCTGGCCGTCCTGCGGCGGCGCCGCCGTCTCCGGATCGCCGGGGATGTAGTTGAGCACCAGCTTCGAGCGAATGCCCGCGGCGGCCAGGAACTCCTCCATGCCCTTCTTGACCGTGCCGATGGTGTGCACGTGCCCGGCGCGGGCCGCGTCGAGCCACAGCGTGAGGATCCGCCAGTCGTAGTCCTTGCTGAAGAAGAAAAAGCCGCCGTGCCACAGCATGTCGCAGCGAACCTGCGGCCGGCGCAGCTTGACCGCCTGCATGATGCGGAAGTGCAGTTCGTCTCCGCCGCTGAAGATCAGGCGATCGACGCCGGACTCGCACAACACGTCCGCGTGATAGGCCACCTGGGCGTCGTCATAGGGGTATGGCTCGCGGTCGGCCGTCTCGGGCACGGGATAGCAGCAGTCGAACAGCACGCGCGTCGAGCTGGTCACGCCCAGCCAGCGCGGGCAGTGCACCGCGACCGCCCGCGGACGGCGCTGCGCCGCGTCTTTCAGAAACGCGGCGGCGACCGCGCTGCGAACGCCGGGCGACCGAACCGCCGCCGCGGGGCCGTCGTCGACCGCAGCGCTCGCCGCCGGCGCGATCGGTCGCGGCGCAGCCGCGGCCATCGGCGCGCGGGCCGGGTGCACGATCAGTTCGCCGCCCGCGGCGGAGTACAGATCGAGCACCTGGCGGCGGCCGTTGAAGCGCACTTCGATCCGGCCGCTCCACGGGTGCATCTGGAAGCGCAGCTCCGGATCGACGTCCACGGGCAGCCGCACGCGGCCGCGATTGCCGATCAGGCAGCGGCCGAACGGGCAGTTCTCCTGCGGACGCAGCGACCAGCCCGCGTCGAACTCGCAGAACTCCCAGGGGACGGCGAACTCTCCTGCATTGGGCCGCGCGGCCAGCAACCAGACTTCGTCGCCCCTGGATTCGGCGCTGCCGCGGCCGAGCGCCCGCACGGTGACCATTCGGCGGTTGCGCGTCTTGAGCCAGCGCAGCGCGTTCCACGCGCGCGAACGCCGCAGCCGCGCCGCCAGCCGGTAGCTGCCATGCTGCTTGACGTAGCGCAACTCGGCGGCGGTGTCGGCGATGCGCCGCAGCAGCGGTTCGTAGCCGGAGGGTATGTCGCTCATTTCTCGTCTCGCCGACAGCGGGAACTCGTGCGGTGATTACCCCAGCAACTCGTGCGCCCGCCGGATGAACTCGTCGCGCTCGCACGTCAGCCGCGCGACCTCTGCGGCGGTGGAGCGCAGCCTCTCGCACTCGGCGGCCAGCGCGTCCCGATCCGCGCGGGCCGCCGCCCGCTCGGTCTGCTCGTGGGCGAGAGCCGCGGCGAACTCCGCTTCGCGGGCGGCGGCGGCGGCGACGGCCGCTTCGGCCGCCGCCACGCGGCCGGTCGCGGTCTGGTGCGCGTCGCGGGCCGCGGCCAGCTCGCGTTCGACGGCTTCGAGCTTGCCGAAGAGCACGGCGTATTCGTAGTGCGCAGCGCGGTTTGCGGTGCGGGCCGTGTCCAACGCGCGCTCGGCGTCGCCCAACTGCTCGCGCAGCCGCGGGGCCTCGCGGCCGGCGGCCAGCGTCGGCCGCAGATCGCTCTCCATCCGCCGGAGCAGCGCGAGCAGCGCCGCGGGCCACGTGTAGCGCGGCGCGGCGGCCACCGCGACGCGATAGGGCGCGTGCTCGTCGTAACCCGCGTCGAGCCGCTCGCACGTCCGCCCGATGGCGGCGTACGCCGCAACCAGATCGTGATTCCAGCAGCCGTCATGGGCTTCGGCGCAGATCGCGGTGTGCGGCGCAGGCTCCAGGTGCAAGACGTGTCCGCGGCAGATGCGGGTCAGCTCTCCGAGGATGCCCCGCAGATCCTCCGGCCGCACGTGCACAAGCACTTCGCTGGTGTACACCACGTCGAAGCGGGCGTCTTCGTACGGCAGCCGCCCGGTGGGCGGGCCGACGCGCACGCGCTCCGCAAACCAGGCCGGGTCGGCCCAGCGGGCGCACTGCTCGACCATCGTCGGGCTCTGGTCGTAGCCGTGGATTTCGACGCCGTCGAGCAGCGCCAGGTGCCGCAGATGGCGGCCGACGCCGCAGCCGAATTCCAGCACGCGCGCCGGGGCGTGGTTGCGCATGTACTCGCTGAGCATGATCTCGGCGGCGTGGTACTTGACGCTCCAGGTCTTGCGCTGGTCATACTCGCCGCCCCACTCGCCGCCGTGCTCCTGCCAATAGAGATAGTTGGCCGCGACGCCGGCTTCGGCGGCCGCGTGTGACGTTGTTGGAGCCGCGTGCGCGTCGCTACCGGCCATCGCCCTGCACTTCCCAGTCAATGTCGATCGGCTGATGGAACTTGTAATGCACCGGTCGCTGCGGATCGGCGATGACCGCGAACGCGATGCACGCATCGGCCTGATCGAAGAGGATGTTATCCGAATAGTCGCGGCTGCTGACGCGATTGACGGCCAGCGAAACGCCGAAACTTCCCGCCCGCAGCCGATTCTCGAAACGAAAGCGAATCCGCGCTGCGGCGCCGGCGGGCAGCGGCGGCGCGGCGACGCGCTCGTCGAACGTGGTCGTGCCGAGCAGATCGACCCCGGTCTGGTCGCGGATGAGGAACGAGACCGACAGGTCGCGGGCGTCGACCACGGCCCGCAGCGTGGCCTCGAGCGTGATCGTCTCGCCGAATCGAAAGGCGCGCCGCGGCTCGCCGCGCTCGTCCAGCAGCTCGACGCGTTCGATCTGGACGTGGCCGGCGCCATAGCGCGTCTCGGCCTGAATCCGCGTCTGAAACGCGACCGGCCGGCGGTACTCGCGGTCGGTCGCCAGCATCTCGCGATTGCTCTCTTCGCGCACGCGGCTCAGGTATTGGTCGACGGCGCGGTCCGCCGGGCCGAAGTAAAGCGCCTGGCCATCGACGAGGAACAGCGCCTTCTGGCAGACGCTGCGAATCGCATCGGGCGAGTGACTGACGAACAGCAGCGTCATGCCCGCCTCGCGCAGCCGGCGCAGGCGGGCGACGCACTTCTGCTGAAACCCGACGTCGCCGACAGCCAGGATTTCGTCGACGATCAGAATGTCGGGATCGACCGCGACGGCGACCGAGAACGCCAGCCGCGCGTGCATGCCGCTGCTGTAGGTCTTCACCGGGCGATCGAGAAACTCGCCGATGTCGGCGAAGGCGGCGATCTGATCGAAGCGCTGCTCCATCTCGCGCCGCGGCACGCCCAGGATGGCGGCGTTCAGGTAGACGTTTTCGCGGCCTGAGAACTCCGGGTTGAAGCCGCTGCCGAGCTCCAGCAGCGCGGAGATGCGGCCGCTGACGCGCGCCTCGCCTTCGCTGGGCGTCATCGTGCCGGCGATGATCTGCAGCAGCGTGCTCTTGCCGCACCCGTTGCGACCCACGATGCCGATCGACTCGCCGCGCTGCACGCTGAAGCTCACGTTGCGCAGCGCCCAGAAATCGCGGTGAAAATGGCAGCCGCGGAAGCGCAGCAACGCCTCCTTCAGCCGGTCCTGCGGCCGCTCGTAGATGCGATAGCACTTGCCGACGCCGTGCACCGCGATCGCTTCGTTTCCCGCAGGGTTCATGCCGCCGCCGCTACTAGAGAACATCCGCAAACGCGCGTTTGCTCTTCATGAAAAAGGCATATCCGCCCAGCGCCAGCAGCAGCGAACCGGCGAGCGCCAGCGACCAGCCCACCCACATCGGCGGCTGACCGAACATCATGATCCGCCGCATGTTCTCGACCGCGTGCGCCAGCGGGTTCAGCGCCACCAGGGCGCGATACGGCTGCGGCACGGCCTCAAGCTGGTAGAAAATCGGCGTCAGGAAAAAGAGCATCTGCACGGCGATGCCGACCGCGTGCCCCACGTCGCGCACGAACACGCCCAGCGACGCCAGCGTCCAGCCGATGCCCAGCGCCGTCAGCGCGACCGGCAGCACGATCAGCGGGACGTACAACAGCGTGGCGTGCGGGAGCGACCACTTCAGCAGCAGCCAGCCCAGCAGCCAGACGCCCAGGCTCAGCAGCATGTTGATCAACGCCGAGAGCAGCCCGGCGACGACGAAAATCTCTACGGGGAAGACCAGCTTCTTCACGTAATTCGGCACGGAGACGATCATGCCGGCGGATCGGTTCACCACCTCCGCGAAGACGTTATAGAGCAGCAGCCCGCAGAAAAGCGTCAGCGCGAATTCGCCGCGTGTCTCCTCCCCGGCGGCGTTCCAGCGGGTCTTGAAGATGATCGCGAAGATGAATGTGTAGATCGCGAGCATCAGCAGCGGGGTCAGCACGGCCCAAAGCAGTCCGAGATGCGTGCCGCGATAGCGGGCATGCAGCTCGCGGCGGGCGAGCTGCCACGTGAGGTAGGAGTGTCGGCTGAGATTCGCCAGCATCGCCAGCGGATTCAAGTAGGCCGCGAGCGGTACGGCCGCACTGCTGCGCACGGCGGAGAGCGCTGGCTGCATTGCGATTCCAGCAGATGCGAAACCGGGTGTCGCGCGGCGCGCCGCCGCGCAGCCCGGCATTATCCGAACTTCGCAGCGCGGCCGTCAAGAAAGGCGGGCCGCACCGCGCAGGGTGGAGCGGGCATTTGGCCCGCTCAGGATTCGCCGGACGGGCCCGGCAAACGCCCGCTTCTTGATCGCAGGGTGGAGCGGGCATCCTGCCCGCTCAGGATTCGCCGGATGGGCCCGGCAATCTGCGCCGCGGAGTGGCGCGTGTCCACGCGCGCGGGCAGAATGCCCGCGCCACCCTGATAGACACCACCGCTCGCGAGGTGCGCGGGCGGCACAGCGCGCACCGGGCGATCCCCAGCGCCGCCTTGCGAGCCGCCCGGCGGCTGCTATACTGCCGCGTTCGCTCGGAGAGGTGCCGGAGCGGTTGATCGGGCCGGTTTCGAAAACCGGTGTGCCCGCAAGGGCACCAGGGGTTCGAATCCCCTCCTCTCCGTAGTTCTTTTCCCTCTGTGGTTGCCGTCGGCAATCGGTTTTCGCGGCACGCGGCGACCGTAGAGCATCCATCAGGCGATCCACACGCCGTGCGCGAGCGCGATCGCTATGCGCGTCGCGCTGCGGCCGCTGGAGAATGAACCAAGCTGCCCCGCACTCGTCGCTTTTCGCTGACGAAGGACGCTTAGGCGCGGTAGGCCCCGATTTGAAACCGCCCTTCGCACCGCCGAGGCACGGCCCGGCGTCGCGCGAAGAGCTCAACCTGCCGTGGGTTCACTGCAACCGAGACACGCCAGCACCTCGTCCACGATTCCGAACATCCGCCGCAGCCCGCTCGCCGTCCGCGCCGCGATGTGCGGCGTGACGATGCAGCGCGGATGGTGCAGCAGCGGGTGCTCCGGCGGCAGCGGCTCGGGGTCGGTCACGTCCAGCGCCGCGCCCGCCAGACCGCTCGCCGCAGGGGCGCTCAGCACCGCGAGCAGCGCCGCGGTGTCCACGATCGCGCCGCGCGCCGTGTTGACGAGTGCGGCGCCCGGCTTCATCCGCGCGAAAACCGCCGTGTCGATCAGGCCCCGCGTCTGCGGCGTGAGCGGAACATGCAGCGTCAGAATGTCGGATTCGCGCCACAAAGTCGGCTTGTCCACGGGTGACACCGGAAAGTCGAGCGGGCCGACATCCACGATGTCGTTGTACAGCACGCGGCCCCCGAACCCCGCCGCCACAATTCGACCGACGCGCCGCCCGATCCGCCCCAGCCCCAGCACGCCGACCGTCAGCTCGCGCAACTCGCGCCCGTGCGCCGCCGCGCGCGCCGCGTGGAAGCCCCCCGTGCGATACGCCGCGGCCAGCGCCGGCGTCGGGCGCAACAACTGGAGCATCAGCGAGATGCTCAATTCCGCGACCGCGTCCGAAGACGCCCCCGGCGTGTGCAATATTCGAACGCCCCGTTCCGCCGCCGCCGAGGAATCCACGTTGTCGATTCCGACGCCGGCCACGCCCACGACCCGCAGGCGACGCCCGGCGGCGATCAGCGCCGCCGAGACGGGCAGGTTCGTCCGGGCGATCAGCGCGTCGCAGTCGCCGATGGCCGCGCACAGCGTCGCCTCCGCGGTGTCCGCCGGACGAACCACCTCCGCACCCGCCGCGAGCCGCGCTTCGGCCTCGGCGTCGAGCGGCTGCGCCAGCAGGACTCGCGGCTTCATGATCGGTCGGCTGGCGGCGACGCGCGCGGCCCGGTCAACGACGGCGGCGCGCCGCTCTCCGCGGAGCGGCGCAACTGACCGCACGCGGCGTCGATGTCCTTGCCGCGGCTGGTGCGGATGTGTGCGTTGCAGCCGCGGCCGCGCAGCCTCTGCTGAAAAGCGTGGGCGGTCTCGGAAGTCGGCCGCACATATGGCAGCCCCGGCACGGGGTTGTACCGCAACAGGTTCACATTGCCGCGCAGCCGCGACGCGATCGCCGCGAGGCGGTCGGCGTGCTCGGCGTGCATGTTCACGCCTTCGAGCAGTACGTACTCAAGCGTGATTTCCCGGCCGGTCCGGTCGAAGTAGTAGCGGCATGCGTCGAGCAACTCGTCGATCGGTATCTTGCCCCAGGGAATGAGCTCGTGGCGGAGACGATCGTCGGGCGCGTGCAGCGACAGCGCCAGATTGAGCTGCAAATCTTCCTCGGCCAGCCGCCGAATCTGCTTGGGCAACCCGACGGTGCTGACCGTGATCTTTCGCGCGCCGATCCCCAGCCCCCACGGCGCGTTGAGTATGCGGATCGCGCGGATCACCGCGTCGTAGTTCGCCAGCGGCTCGCCCATGCCCATGAACACGACGTTCGACAGCCGCTCGTCTCCCGCCGACTCGCCGGTCGCGGGCGCCGCGTGGGCCTCGACCAGCCCGCGAACGTGCAGCGCCTGCTCGACGATCTCTCCGGCGGACAGGTTCCGAACCACCCCGCCGACGCCGCTCGCGCAGAACTTGCACCCCACCGGGCAGCCTACCTGCGATGAGAGGCAGACGGTGTGGCGGCCGCCATCGGGGATCCACACGGTCTCGACCGACTGGGCGTCGGGCCAGGTGAGCAGCAGCTTGCGCGTCCCGTCGGTGGCGAGCGACTCGCGCGAGATCTTGGCGCAGCGCAACACCGCGGCGGCGTCGAGCTTGGCGCGGAGCGACTTGCTGAGATCGGTCATCGCGTCGAACGAGTCGACGCCGCGACCGAAGACCCATTTGCAGACCTGATCGGCCCGAAAACCCTGCTCGCCCAGGCCCGCAAGCCAGGGGCGCAGCTCATCACGCGTCACGCCGGGCAAATGCACGCGCGCATCGCCTGCGGTCGGCTGGGCCGCCGGGCCGGTGCTCACCGGTAAGGGGGTCGCGTGGTTCAGAAGAGCAGATCCACAAACGGGTCGATGTCGAAGAAGTTCACGTCGCCGTCGGCGTTCGCGTCGCAGTGATCCAGATCGCAGTTCGGAAACGCGGCGAGGTACGCCGCGGGATCGAACAGCGCCAGCACGAACGGGTCGATGTCGAAGAAGTCGACCGAGCCGTCGCAATTGGCGTCGCCGCGCAGCACGCCGGTGGCACAGCCCAACTGCGTGATCGTCACATCGTCGATCAGCGCCTCCGTGACCGAGTTGTTCGGATCATCGACGGTCAGAAACCGCACGCGAACCGTGCTGGTGGGCGCGACGAAATCGGCGATCTGAATCGTCGTCGGCTGCCACGACGGCTGGTGCGCGATCGTCGCGGCGGGCGTCCACGTCGCGCCGTCGTCGGAAGACAGCTCGACGGTCAGCCGGTCGTCGCGATCGTCGTTGTAGAACCAGCGCGAGAAGCTCAGCGTCGCCGCCGCGCCGCCCAGATCGATCGCCGGGGAGGTCAGATAGACCGGACCCAGGTCCACGTCCGCCGCGCCGGCGGCGCCGCCCGGCGCGCCCTGCCCGGTCAACCAGCACGCGACGCCCGGCGACGGCGTGTTGTCATCGTCCGGCTGCGAAACGCGCGTACCCTGCGTCGCCAGGACCGGGTCGTCGCGCACCCAGAGCCCGCCAAACGCGCCGCCCGCGCTCGCTGTCCAACCCTGATCGGTTTCGAAGTCGTCCGCGAAAATCACCACCGGCGTCGCCACCGATACACGGTGCACCGCCAGCGGCGCTCCCGGCGGGCTATAGGCCGCTTCATCCTGTGTGCCGCGGGCTTCGATGTAGAACTCAGTCGCCGGCCCGCAAGCCCGCGGCGGGAACGTGGCGATGAACTGATCCGCGCCGCTGCCGGTCGTAGAGAGCGTCTGAAACGCGCCGGTGTCGCCGATGCGGTAATAGACCGTCAGCCCGCCGCCCTGCGGGACCGTGGCGGTGTTTCCGATCACCTGCAGCACGACCTGGTTCGGCACGCCGGGTGCAAACGCTGCGGGCAATCCGCCGACGAGACCGATTCGCAGCGGCGCCGTGGTCGCATCGCCCTGATACAGCAGCGAGGGGAAAATCTCGAGACAGTTGGCGTATATCTGGTCGGCGGGCAGCAGGAAGCCGAACTGGCCCGTGTCGCGCAGTTCGTACGACACCGCTTCGCGGCCGAGGTCGCCGTAGACGTAATCCACTGACGTGCCCGAAGCAGCGTACAGGATGTTGTAAATCTGACCGGGCTGGTAGATGTACCCGGAGGTTTCGCGAATGCGCTCGGCCATCTGCGTCGAAAGAAACGCGACCGCAGACTCGTTAGCCGGCGGGCTGGTCTGGTAGCCCCAGGGGTGCAGGATCAACTGCGAGTAGCTGTGAATGTCGTTGTAGCCGCGGATGTGGGGGTTGGCCGCCAGGAACTGGCTCATCGCGGTCGTCTCCGGCTCGGAGAACGCCGCCGGCCCGCGGTAGGTCTCGTTGTTCGTGTTCGCGCTGGCGCCCTCGCCGCCCCATTGAAAGCCCCAATTGCGGTTGAGGTCCACCCCGAAGGTGCCATCGCCGTTGTCGCGGCGGTTCTTCCGCCACAAGCGGTTGGTGCTCCAGGAGTACAGATAGCCGTCCACGTTAAAAACGGGAACCACGTACCACTCGACGCGATCGACCAGCGCCCGCACGTTCGGATCGCTGTCGTACGTGCGCAGCAGTTGATCGGCGAAGTACAAGGCGACGGGAACGGTGATCCACTCGCGGGCGTGCTGGCAGGCGTGATAGAGCATGCCCGGCTTGTTGCTGCCCGGACCGGTGATCCGCAGTCCGACGATGTCGCGGCCTTCCAGCGTCTGGCCGATCACGATCCGCGTGGCCAGATCGGGCCGCAACGCGACGAGCGAGTCGATGTAGGCCAGCACCTCGGCATACGTCATATAGGCGTCCCAGGGCGCGAGGCCGGCGATTCCGCTCGGCTGTAGTTGGGTCCCGATCAGCGGTTGAATGTCATCGATCAGCACTTCGAAAGGCAGGCCGGAAACCTCCAGCACGGCCAACTGCTCGGGCGAGACGCGCACGTCGAGCGGGCCGACGCCGGTGTTTTCGCTCCAGACGTCGTCCGTCATCGTCAGCAGCAGGTCGAGTTCGGCCTGCGTCTGCAAGTCGACGCGCACGACCGCGTGGCCGTCGAAGCGCTCGACCTGCGCGATCGCGCCGGGCAGCAGGCATAATAGCGCGGTGAGAGCGAGAATACGTCGAGTCCCAGCCATGCGCAATCTCCAGCAGCGGTGGAAAATCGTGTCGGAATCCGGGGAACCTGGCCCACGTCCGCACGTACACTATAACATATTGACCCCGCTCGCATTGCAGCGACCGCGCGATTATCCGCCTCACGCGGCGATCGATCGTGGCGACTTGTCCCGAATGTGGCGCGGGTCTATCCTCACTTGGTGGCGACGCGGGCTCTCCGCGCCGCTCCCGGCCGGCGCTTCATGACGCCCCGCAGACAGGAGGTTCGCATGTCGACCGCAACCTTGCACGGCACCGAGAATTACGACCCGGAACCGAACCTGAAAATCTGGCTCGACGGCAAGATCGTGCCCGTCCAGCAGGCGATGATCAGCGTCTTCGACCACGGTCTGCTCTACGGCGACGGCATCTTCGAGGGCATCCGCGCGTACAACGGGCGCATCTTCGAGTGCGAGGCGCATCTGCGCCGCTTCTACGACTCGGCCAAGGCGATTCGCCTGACGCTGCCGTTCAGCTCCGAACAGCTCGACCAGGCCATGAACGATGCGCTGGAAGCCAACGGTCGCCTGCGGCCGGACGTGGACTCGTACATCCGCATGGTGGCGACGCGCGGCGTCGGACTGCTGGGCATCTCGCCGCTGCGGGCCTGGAAGCCGCAGGTGTACATCATCGCCCACACCATCAAGATGTACCCGCGCGAGATGTACGACAACGGCATGCCGGTGATCGTCAGCTCGGTGACGCGC
This sequence comes from uncultured Planctomycetales bacterium, assembly GCA_964631045.1. GTDB lineage: Bacteria > Planctomycetota > Phycisphaerae > UBA1845 > Fen-1342 > CAZVWB01. Next base: position 38,247 of record CAZVWB010000031.1, on the reverse strand, counting down.
AACCACAACAACGCCATGCCGCCGCGGATCAAGTCGCTGAACTACCTGAACAACATCCTCGCCAAGCTGGAGGCGCACGACGCCGGAGTGCCCGAGGCGATCATGCTCAATCACCTGGGCAACGTGGCGGAAGCCACGGGCGACAACGTGTTCATCGTCCGCAACGGCCAGGTTCAGACGCCCCCGACTTCCGCCGGAATCCTCGAAGGTGTGACGCGGGCGACCATCATCCGCCTGGCGCGCGAACGCGGTTACGAAGTGATCGAGAAGGACCTGCTGCGGGCGGACCTTTACGTCGCCGACGAAGTGTTCCTGACCGGCACCGGCGCGGAAGTCGTCCCGGTCACGAGCATCGACAAGCGTCCGGTGGGCGACGGCAAGGTCGGCGCGACCACCCGCGAGCTGATGGATGCGTATCAGAACTGCGTGCGCGCTCACGTCCGCTCGCCGATGATTGCGCAGCCCGAACTCTCGCGCTCGGCGTAGCGTGACGCTTTCACCGGTCTGAGCCGCCGCGCGGGCGGTGCACGCCGCGCCCGCGCGGCGGGATGTACTGCGCTTCCGCCATCAGTTTTTCGCCGCCGCGCCGGGAAGATTCCGGCGCGGCGGTCTGCATGTGACGCGCCCCCCGCCAGCGGCGTGACCTGCCGCCCGCGGCGGGCAGACCGTCCGCCAACGCATCATTCGTCACGCTTCCCTTGAAAACTCGGGGCGCTTCGCCACAATCACGGGCTACGGGGAAATTCAGATCAGCGATTCCCCTCTGCGCGCCAAGAAAAAACGCCACTTCAAGTGCAGGCTCCCGGCGGCGCCCGGTCTATCGCTCAGGTGAAGCATGATGCAACTCGCTCCGAACAGTCAGGCGTTTGATCTGAGTCGCGGCCACATGTTGCTGGAGGTCTCCGGCGCGGCCGCACCCGAGTCGCAGGTGCTGCGCTTCGAGGGCGTGGAGGGCCTGTCGCAGATGACCCGCTTTACGATCGACCTCGCTCGCGCCACGCCGCTGGCACAGGCGGATGCGTGGGTCGGACGATCCGCGACCTTCCGCTTCGCGACGCCGCACGGCGGCCGCGCCTTCCACGGCGTCATCAGCCGAACGACATACATGGGCGAGGGTCACGACGCCGTGTACTACCGGGTCGAGCTGATGCCGGCGGCATGGCTGCTGACGCATCGCTACGACTCGCGCATCTTTCAGAACAAGACCGTCCCGCAACTGGTGCGCGAAGTGCTGCACCGCGCGGGCGTGCTGAGCGCCGCCTTCCTGCTCGACGAACGCCGCCTGATCGACCGCTATCCGAAACGCGAGTACTGCGTGCAATACCGCGAGACCGATTTCAACTTCATCTCGCGCCTGATGGAGGAAGAGGGCATCAGCTACTACTTCGAACACGGCGATGCGGGCTGCACGATGGTGCTGGGCGACGCGCCGCGCTGGGCGCCGATCCGGGCGGATGACGTGGACCTGCCCTTCCGCCCGGCATCCGGCCTCAACGTAAGCGCGGCGCACATCTTCGAGTATCAGCAGAGTCTCGAAGTTCGCCCCAACCTGGTCACCTTGCGCGACTTCAACCATGACAATCCGCAGCTCGATCTGCAGCGCGGCGAGCGCGGGGCGCACGAACGCGGCTTCGCGACGCCGCTGGAAGTCAGCGACTTTCCCGGCAACCACCAATCCCAGTCCGACGGGCAGCGCCGCGCGCGAATTCGCTCCGAGGAGCTGGCGTGCCGACGTCACACGGCGTTCGGGCGCTCGAACTGCCCGAGCCTCGTCCCGGCCCGCACGTTCCGGTTGTGCGAGCACACCAATCCGCACGCCAACGGCGAGCTGGCGATCACGCGCGTGACCCACCGTGGACAGCAGGCGGTGATGCGCACGTTCTCCGACCCGCGCGCATCGAATCTGCTCAACCCCAATCTGCAAACCTCGTTGCGGGCGCTGGCGGGCGGCGGAGAGCCGGCCGTGCGCGATCTGGCGGCCGCCCTTCTGCAGGTCGCCGCAGCGCTTAACCCGCCGCGCTCGCTGGATACGCGCGTACTCAGCGCCTGGCAGTGCCACGCGGGTCAGATCGCCGCCGACCCGATCGCCATCGCCGCCGCACGCGGCGGCGACCCGGGCGACTGGCTGGGCGCCGCCAGCGGCCACGGCCGCCTCCCCGGCCTGCACGCGGCGGCCAGCGACGCACCGGTCTATGAGTGCGAATTCGAGTGCATCCCGCACGACATCGCATTCCGTCCGCCGCGGCTCACGCCCAAGCCGCTGATGCGCGGCGCGCAGACGGCGATCGTGGTCGGCCCGAACGACGAGGAAATCTACACGGATGGCGACAAGAAGCCCGGTCTGGGCTGCGTCAAGGTGCTGTTTCACTGGGACCGCGAAGGCCGCAATCCGAAGTTGGAGCCGAACCGCCGCTCCGACCCGACCTGCTGGATTCGCGTCAGCCAGCCGTGGGCCGGCCTCGGTTATGGCGGCCTGGCCATTCCGCGCATCGGCCAGGAAGTGATCGTCGACTTCCTGGAAGGCGACCCGGATCGCCCAATTGTGGTCGGCCGCGTGTACAACGGCGACAACCCCGCCCCGCAGTCGCTGCCGGCCAACAAGGTGCGCACGTCGATCCGTTCGAACACCTACAAGGGCAAGGGGTTCAACGAGATCACGATGGACGACACCGCCGGCAAAGAGCACTTCTACATGAAGTCGCAATATGACAAAACCGAGGAAGTCGGGAACAACCGCAACACGTCGGTCGGCGTCGACTCTACCGAACTGGTGGGCAACAACGACGCCCAGATGGTCGGCAACAACAAGTCCACCGACGTGACCAACGCCTACAACGTCACCTGCGATACGATGCTCATCAAGGCCGGCACGTCGATCACGCTGCAATGCGGGGCGTCGCGGATTCACATGAATCAGGCCGGCTTCATCACCATCACCGGGACGGTCATCACCAGCGCCGCGGCGATCAACAACAGCATGGTCGCGCCCCTGACGCAGGTCGTCGGTGCGGCGATGCTGGCCGAGGTGGGCGGACTGATTCAGATTCAGGGCGGCGCGACGCACGTCGGCGGCGCGAAGCTCGCCAGCCTGAAGGGCGGCAAGGTCGACGTGGTGGCCGACGGCGATAACGTCATCCAGGGCAAGACGGTGAAAATCAATTAGGAAAGTGCGAAGTGCGAAGAGCGAGTGAGCGCGTGTTCGCGCAATGGCGGCCGTGACAGTTTGCGAGCTGACCAAACAGGCGAGCCTGACCGTGTGCGTTCGTTGCGAGTCGAGCCGCGTGCGCTCATTTGCCGGTCAGGCGTATGATCGGTCGTTGAGGTGAGCACCGTGTCAACACCACCGCAGAAGCTGAAACTCGTCGGGGTATTTATTATCCCGGACGACCCGTACGCGGATTTTCAGAAACGGGTGCAGGATCATGCGATGCACGAGCTTGAAACCAGGCCGCCGCAGGATGTGAACATCCCGCCGCCGCCGCCCAAGTTCGTGCCGGTGTATGAGGATGCGGCCGGACAACGGTTCGTGCTGAACGACCCGCCCCGCGACCCGCGCATCGTCGATGCCGAGCTGCAGGCCGCGGCCGAGCAGCAACAGGCGCTGCTGCGCGCCGACGCGCGAAACACCGATGACGAGTGGGGGCAGCGTCGCTTCAAGGCCGTCCGCGATTTGGCGGCGAAGCGCAGCGAGCTTCTGTCGCGCCTCAAGCCGGCCGCCCGGCCGATCGCGCAGCGCTACAAGCCGCCGTACGACGCGGAAATCGGCGTCGATGCGCTCGGCGTCGGCGGCTTCATGAAGCTCGACGGGCCGCCGCCCGGCGTGCTCGGCGATCCGGCCCGGTGGATGGCCGCGTTCAGCGACCAGCTTCCGCACAGCGCTGCGCTGAACGCGAAGAACGCCCGCTGGGAGGCGCAGTCGGCGGCATTGCGGGCCCTCGTAAAAGATAAGCCGCGGTCGGAGGACGACGAGTGGCGCCGCGGCCACTTCGACCGCGTCCGCGCCGCCGCCGGCGAGCGAAACCCGACGTACGAATCCGGCCACGCCCGGCCGCTGGGCAGTGGGTTTTTTGCGAAAGACAAGAGCTGGACCCAGACGCCCGACGGCGCGTTCGACGAATATCACCAATCGCATTTCGCGGCGACGCGGAAGCGCTTCGAGCAGCAAAACGAGGCATTCAAGGAAATCAAGCAGGACGTGCCGCCGTTCGTAGGCGCCGCCGCGCCGCCGCCGCTCCCGGGCGAAGCGGCGGCCAGAATCGCACCGACGCCGCGCGAAGCGGCAACTACGCCCGCCCCGCCGACGCCCTCTCGCGATGCGACTGCCGGGCCAATCGGCCTCGTGCCGCCGACCGCCGGCGTCGCCGAATTCCTGGCACAGGCCAACGTCTTCGGCGAGCTTGCCGGGCCGATGCTCACGTTCGTGAAGTCGTCCGACCCAGCCTACCTGCAAAGCTACATCCAGACGTTCCTCGGCGAGCAGCTCGAAACGCTCGCGGATTTGAGCGACGCGCGGTCGCAGATTCGCGCGGCACAGGCGATGAGTTCGCCGGATGACGACGACGACGCGACCGACGCTGCGGACACACGTGCAGGCGATCCGGCGGCCGACGGCGCGAACGCTGTCGCCGGAAATGTCGCGCTTCGTCAAGCAAGCGCGAGCGAAGCCGCGATACCGACGATGCCGGCAATGCTCGCGGGTGATAGGGCCGACGCCGCGCCACCAGTGCTCGACCATAGCAACGCGGACGCCGCTCCGCCGGTGCTCGACAAAAGCAAGGCGGACCCCGCTCCGCCGACAACCCCGGTCGGTCGCTCCGGCGCGGCGAGCCGTCGAGCCGCCCCGCCCGACGACGGAAGGAAGGTCTGACCGTGCTCCCCGGCGGTTGCACAGGCATGGGCGGCGGGCCGGGCGGAAACTCCCCCGGCGGTGGCAGCCCCGGATCACCCGGGAGCGGGACGCCGGGGGGCTGCTTCCCGACAGGCGGCTCGTCTGGGGGTTCGTCCCAAACCCCCGGCGGCATTTCCGCCGGCGGCATCGGTGCCGGCATCGGCGGTGCGGCGGGCGGCGTCATTGGCGGGGCGGTCGGCGGAGCTATCGGTGCGGCCATCGGCAGCGCGGTCGGCGGCCAGCTCGGCGGCGCCGCCGGCGGGATGCTGGGCGACGGCTGCTGGGGCGGCGGCGCCGGCGACCTGGGCGGCATGGCCAGCGGCGCCCTCAACTCGCTCGCATCGGCGGCGATGGGCCAGCTTCTGGCGGTCAAGGACAGCGACCCGATGGCGCTGGCGATCGGCAAGCACCTGGCGAGCCAGTTCGGCGCGGACATTAAGGCGGCGATCGATAACCCAGACGAGTTCATGAAGAAGATGGACTTGCTGTTCAACGGCGTGAAGTCCAGCGCTTCGATCGCATTCGCGCGCGGTGACGACAGCGGCTCCTCGGTCCAGTTCGAGAAGGCAGGCGAGCCTCATAAGTATGCGGTGCGGAGAACTGATCCAACGCTGATCCCGAGCGAAGCAGATAAGGGGATCGTTGTCGAAGGCAACCCGACGATTCTGATCGGGGGCTTGGAGGCCGCGGGCTTTGGGCATGGTGTGCTCGGCGAGAAGTGCATCGCCGAAGTCGAGCTGGTGCATCCGGACGTGCTCATGGGCTCCAAGACTGTTACAGTCATTCCAGAGGAGGAGCCATCTGAGGCGCCGGCCGATAGCACTTCTGGGCCGGCCGCCTCCGGGGGAGGGGATGCGGGCGACGCGGGGGGCGAGAGTCCAAGTTCTTCGGGATCAAAGCCCAGCGGGTCCCAAGGAGATGCCGGATGCGATCCGTCTGCTGAGAATCAACAGCAGGACGAATCCGCGTCGATCGAAGCTGATGGTAGAGAGGAATCGGGTAGCAGTCCGGTGGAGCAGCCAGGCGAACCCAATTCAGCGGGCCATCCAAAACCTGCGCCTTCTGCGGAACAGCGGGACCGCGTGGGGCAGATCCGCCGAGAAATCAGCAGCATCGATTTCGACAACGAGCAAAACGCACGCCTCCGCGACTTTGGGAGCATCACCGAAGGTGAGTATCGCGCTGCGACAGAAGCAAACAGGCAGCGACTCGACGCCCTTTTCGCGGAACATCGCGAACTCGAGCAGAGCTACGACTGGCCAGATACCGACGAGCGTCAGGGTGGCGGCGGGCCGGCCGCCGTTCCGCCCCCACCCGCTCAACCCAAAGAAAAGCGCGAACCGCCCGCTGAAGTCGGTCTTGAGAGTCCGCTGCTGGATCCACTCGATCTACTGATGATCGGCGCAGCCGCGGCGCGCGGTGCGTTGATCGCAGGACGATGGGCGGCTGGACGTTTGGCGACTGCAGCGCGTGGGATCGCGAAGAAAGCGGCCCCCGCGGTCGAGTCGCGGTTAGCGCGGCTGCTAAAGAAGCTAAAGGACCAGCGCGGCTCCTTCGACCCACGCCTCACGAAGGCGGGTCTTGCCAAGAAAGCGAAGAAGCTTGGCTTTGAGAAACGAATTCCACCGCAGAAGGCCCCGTTCAACTCGCATGGCCAGCCAGTGTACACTGACGGAAACCGCTATATCACGCGCGATGTAGACAGACACTCCGGGGGAACTTGGAAGATGTTTGATCGCCGGGGCAACCGAATTGGAACGTACGACGAGAATCTCAACTACATAGGACCCTGAACTAATGTTTTCCATCCGATTTGTGGAGACAACTCACCCACCGCGTAATCCGAACGCGCACACCGCATGGGCCGAGATAGTTATCGGTCAATTCCGGGAAGAGTTCGAAGTACCACTAAGTTACTGGAGCAGATCGCAATATCTCACTCAATGGCGCGAATCCGCGTCTCGGATGGCGAATGGTTCCGACTTTGAATATTGTGTTGCGACCGCCGCCGACCTCCGCTGCGCTAATTTTGTCCTTCTCTGGCTGTTTTACGGACATGGTATCGAAGTCCTTGTACAGAACAGGCTTCTTATGATAAACGAAGCCTTAGTGGCCATGAGAGTCGATGATTTGCATAGCGTTCTACGGCAGTATCAAGACCGAACGGATGATGGCAACCCGATCTCGCAGTGGAAAACGTCGCGCGAAGCCATGCGAGCCTTTGCGGCCGACCCAATCGCATGCTGAGTCGGCGCGTGGCGGCGGGTGGGCATGCTTTCGCCGTACTCCGCTTGACCGGACGGCCGGCAGACTCGTCGGTTCGGCCGGCGTGGAGGGTCTCTCCGCGAGTGGCAGGCGCACCCGCGGCCGCGCGTCTCGCTGCGGTTTCCCGGTTGGTTATCCGACAGCTTCTCCATCGGCAAGCGCTTGGCCGCGGTTCCATCCGGGGGCGCCGCCCTCGCGTTGAGTACTGACATTTGAGCCGGTCGCGTTCGCTTTCGCACCCTTCCCCGCGCCCCTTGACGCTCGCGGCACCTTCTACTACGGTCTTTCATCGAGTGCCGGGGGCTGGCACATAGCCGCGGCCTGCCGAAAGTGCGGTCGCGTAGTGAAACTGCGACGTCGCCACCCCGAACCGCGGCAGCCCGGCTGTGCATGAGAGAACGACAGGAACATGGCGAAAAAGACTGACGTAAAGCTGGTCGTGATCACGCCCGAGCGGCAGGTGCTTGAGGAGGCGTGCGACGAGGTCGTGATTCCCGCGCATGACGGCGAACTCGGGATTCTCCAGGACCGTGCTCCGCTGATGTGCGAGCTGGGCGTCGGCGTGCTGCGCTACCGCCGCGGCAACGCTACGCAGCGCGTGTTCATCGACAGCGGTTTCGCGCAGGTGCACGATAACCACGTCACGGTGCTCAGCGCCAGCGCGCTGCGGGCCGACGAGGTGACGCCGGAGCGCGTCACCGCCGCCGAGCGGGCCGCGCGCGAGCACACCGGTCAGACGACCGCGGCCATGGCCGCCCGCCGAACGGCGGAGCGACGGCTGCGGGCGCTGCGGTCGGCCCGCGGAAGCGGCTGATTCGCCGCCGGCCGGCGCTCGCCCGAACGGCGCGTTACCGCACGTTCTGCCGATTCGCAGCCCGAGTGGTTCTTTCTCAACTGCCCTCGATCTCGTGAGCACCGCGCGAGATTGGCGGGCGCACAAGGTACCCGGCGCCCCCAACCCTTCCTCCCCCCACCGCCACCCCCAAAGAAGCGATACGCCCTGACAGCCGCGTCACTGGTCAGCGTCTGACGTTCACGTGGTCCGAATGCGACGTCGGAATCTGAGTCCGGCCACAGTTCAACCTCCGACGGGCGACGTGCCGCTGCGCGCAGCGCGCGGCCGCGCCGCAGGCCACACCGCCAGAATCGCCGCCACCAGCAACGGCGTCAGCAGCGTCAGCACCGAGATGGCGTGCCGGCTCATTCCAAAGGGCAGCAGCCCGAGCGCGAATTCGTTCGGCGACTCCGGCACCGGCGGGGCGGCGGCCGCCGCATCGGGTCCATCCAGCAGCGCGTTGAGTGCGATCGTGTGCCGCTCCTGCCGCGCCCGCAGTGGATCGTGATAGCGCGTCAGCCCTGCCCGCCCGGTCTCCGCCCAGAGCCAGAGAATCTGCCCCGCAGCCGCGGCAAGGCAGAGCACCGCCAGGATTCTCCGGAGTCGCATGAACATCCGTTCGCTTCTCCCGAGAAGTCGCCGTGGCTTCGTGCGCCCGGCGGACGCGCGGACTCAAGCCGCGTTGAGCACGCGCGCCGTCGCTTCGTGCGCCCCGCGGACAAACCGAGTGTTCGTTTGACCGGCGGAGGCGCCGACCTTCCGCTGTCCGGCGAACGCGAGGACTCCGTGCGCGGTCCGCATCCGCGCCGTCTCGCCCATCCATCCGCAGCCGGTGCGCCCATTCCAGGGGCGGACCGCGGGGCTACGAGCGGACGCCCTCGCCCAGCAGAAGCTCGGCGATCTGCACCGCATTGGTCGCCGCGCCCTTGCGCAACTGGTCGCCGCAGCACACGAATTGCAACCCGCGCCCCTCGGGAACACTCGGATCGCGACGGATGCGGCCGACCAGCACATCGTCCTGCCCGCTCGCGTCCAGCGGCATCGGAAATCGATTCGCGTCGCGGTCGTCCACCACGCGCACGCCCGGCGACCGCTGGAGTATCTCGCGGGCTTCGTCCGGATCGAACGCGCGGGCGAACTCGACGGCGACCGCCTCGGTGTGCGCCCGCATGACCGGAACGCGCATGCAGGTCGGCGCGACGCCGATCGCGGCGTCGCCGAAGATCTTCTGCGTCTCGGCGATCATCTTCGACTCTTCGCCGTTGTAACCGTCGGGACCGACCGCGCTGTTGTGGCTGAAGACGTTGAACGCACACGGAACGTGAAACACTTCCGGGCGGGCGGCCTGCCCGGCCAGAACCGCCCGCGTTTGTGATTCGAGCTCGGCCAGGGCGCGCGCGCCCGCGCCGCTTGCAGCCTGATAGGTCGCGACGACCACGCGCCGCACCGGATTCGCGCGGTGCAGCGGCCAGAGCGGCACGACCAGGATGATCGTCGAGCAATTCGGGTTCGCGATCAGCCCGCGGTGGCCGCGCAGCGCCGCCGCGTTCACCTCGGGCACGACCAGCGGCACCTCCGGCGACATGCGAAACGCGGAAGAGTTGTCGACCACGACGGCCCCGGCGCGCACGGCCAGCGGGGCGAACTCGCGGCTGACGGCGGCGCCCGCCGAGAAAAGCGCCAACTCCGCGCCATCAAACGCTCCCGGCGTGAGCGCTTCGACGAGCAGCGGCCCATCGACCCAGTCCAGCATCTGCCCGGCCGAGCGCGGCGACGCCAGCAGGCGAAATGCGCGAGCCGGAAAGCGACGCTCTTTCAGAATCGCACGGAACTCGTGCCCGACGGCGCCGGTCGCGCCCACGATTGCCACGGTGGTCATGCCCGCATCGTACCGCGCCGCGCGCCGTGCGGGTGGGTGGCGGCCCCGCACGCCGCTCCGCTGCGGGGCCGCCGGTCGCCGCGTTAATCGAACAGAGCGGCGACGAAGGGATCGATGTCGAAGAAGTCGATGCCGCCGTCGTCGTTCATGTCGATGGTCGCGGTTTCGCAATCCGGAAACGCGGCGCGATAGTCCGCCGGTGCGAAGAGTGCGAGCACGAAGGCGTCGATGTCGAAGAAGTCGAGCCGGCCGTCGCAGTTCCCGTCGCCGGTGGCCGCGACCGGCGGAATCCGCGCCAGCCACGCCTCCGCGCCGGCCGGGCTGATTCCGTCGCCCGCGATCAGGCGGCCGTCGGTCGAGATCGCCACCGCGTTCTGCAGCACCCACGGCTCTACCGCCGCGACGCCGCGCTCCAGCAGCAGGTCGCGCAGCAAGCGCGATCCGCGGCGCGCATCCCAGACGAACGGCTCCAGCGCCCCGCTCGGCAACAGCGCGTCGCCGACGATGACGCCGCCGTCGCTCGAGACGTCGGTGGGAATCAGCGTCTCGGTCGCGCCGGGCGGGCGCGGCAGAAACTCGGCGCCGCCGGCGCGCGTCCAGCGGAACGCGAGCGAAAGTCCGTCCTGCGTCTGCGTCGCGAGTCCGGCGATCGTGCCGCCGTCACCCGAGACGGCCAGCGCTCTGGCCCCCAGTGCCGCACCGACCGCAAACGTCTCCAAGCCGTCCGCCGCGGTCCAGCGCATCGCCTGCGGCGCGTCGCCCGATTCCAGCGAACCGACGATCACCGCGCCGTCATCCGACATCGCCGTGGCGAAGACGGCCTCGCCGGGTTCGCCGCCCAGGTCGATCACGCCGGACGCCGAAGTCCAGCGAAAGCCACGCATTGCCCCTTGTCCGAATGCGACGCCGGCGACGACCGTGCCGTCTGCGGAGATCGCCGCCGGAATCAGCAACGCATCCATGCCGGGCGTAAAGGGCGCCAGCGGTTGCGCACCGCCCTGCGGCGTCCACACGAAGGCGGAAGTTTCTGACGTCCAGCCTGCCAGTGCGGCGCCGCCGGCCGACACGGCGGAGATCGACTCTGTGGTGCAGGCGCCCGATTCAAGCCGCAGGCAATCCAGGCTCGCCGCGACGCCCCACGTCACGCTGACCAGCCCGTCGGGTCCGTAACTGAACCCGACGATCCGCTCCGCGTTGCCGCTCATGCCCATCACCCGGCTGATGTCGCTCCCGCCCGGCAGGAATCCCAACCCGCGAAACGCGACCGGCTGGCCCGCGGTCCGCGTCGCTGCGGACAGCCCCGCAAACGCGCAAATCGCCGCTCGAAAACCATTTCTCATTGTGCTTTCCAATCGGCTCGGGTTCAGTTCACGGTGGATCGGGCGCGCGATCGCCGGCGGCTGCGTGCGGCGCTGCGCGGCGGGCACGGGCCGGAGGCGATCTACGCGGTCGGATCGGTCCGCCGCCGACTTGTCATGCGCGGTTCGTGGGCGGCGGGTATCGCGAAATGAGGGCCGAGCGCGCGGACGAAATGCGAACGGCGCTCGCGGCGCCGTGACGGACCGCCCGCCCGATTGTTCTATGAGAGTTGTCGCGAGACGGGTTCCGCGCTGCGAGATGCGGCGAAAGGGCGCGCTTATGACGCGCCGAGCGAGGCGAGCGCGTCCGCCAGCGTGGCATGCGCCTCGAAGATTTTGTCCAGCCGCGTGACGGCGAACGTGCCGCGGACCTGGCGCGTCATGCCGCACAAAATCAGCCGCCGGCCCGACCACTTCAAATCCTGCGCGACGTTGACCAGAGTGCCCAGCGCCACGCTGGGCGCGAACTCGACCTTCGACAAGTCGAGCACCAGCGGCAATCCCGGAGAGGCCGCGGCGGCGGCGTTCACTTCGTCGCGCAGCTTGTTGACCGAGGCGCCGTCGAGCATCCGCTTCAGAACGGAGACCACAACGGCCTTCTCGCTTGCCTGAACCTGGACGACCTGCGAATCGGACATGCCAGACCTCGCTGTCTGGGCGGCGGCGCTGCGGAGTACGGACGCGCCCGCCGCCGGCGCTGAGCACCCAACCGGTGCGGGAGAGCGGACTGCGGGGAATCATAACGGCCGGGGGCGTGGCGCACAGCCGACTCGCCGCCGCGCGCACGAGCGCGCAGCAGCTCGCCGCGCTGCGGTCAGCTCGCCGTCACGATTCCCTCGCGAATCGCGTAGCGCGTCAGCTCCACCCGGTCGTGAATGTGCAGCTTGCGCATGAGATTGGCGGCGTGATTGTTCACGGTGCCGACCGAGAGCGCGAGCTGCCGCGCGATCTGCTTCTTCGCCAGCCCCTGGGCGAGATAGCGCAACACCTCCAGCTCGCGGGCCGTGAGGTGCGCGTTGCGTTCGGTCGCCTCGCTCGCGAGGTGCAGCCCGTCCTCGCGCACGACAATCCGCGCCTGAATGGCGGCGGAGAACGCCGTCTGTCCGCTGGTGACGCCGCGGATCGCGTCGGCGAGCACCGCCGGACTGTCCCCCTTCGTCAGATATCCGACCGCCCCCGCGGCGAGGGCCTGCTCGACGTAGACGTCGCTGACGAACGCGCTCAGGAAAAGCACGCGCGTCTTGGGGCTGATCACCTGAATCCGCCGCGCCGCCTCAAACGCGAAGAGCCCCGGCATGTCGATGTCGAGCACCGCGACATCGGGTTGGTGCGCCATGACCGCGTCAACCGCGGCGCTGCCGTCCTGCACGCACTGCGCGACGCGCAAGTCCGGCTGTGTGCTGAGCCAAGCGTGCAGCGCGGCGCAAACCATCTGATGATCGTCTGCGAGCACCACCGAGATTCTGGAATCGACCATGGCCGATGCACCTCCCGTTGTGGCGCGGACAAGGGGCCTGCCGCGCCTTCGCACTCGGTCGCTGCCGCGACGTCGGAAGTGTACCGCGAACTCACTAACCGGAATTGTACATTGCCGACAACCAGACTCGCCTGGCTGTTCGCAATTTTGCCTCTTGAAATCGCTCTCATTTTCGGCGTGCGGCACGGCTCGCTCTTTGCCGCCGGTGCCGATCTAGCCGCCGTGGGCGGCTCATCCGCCGGCCGCGGCCTCCGCAACCAGCTTCAGATAACTGGCATAGCGTCGCGACCCGACCTCGCCGCGCTGCACCGCCGCCATCACGGCGCAGCCGGACTCCATGCGGTGCGAGCAGCTATGAAACCGGCACTGCGAGAGATACGGTGCGAACTCGACAAAGTACGCTTCGAGTTCGCCCGCCTCCACTCGCCAGATGTCGAACTGCCGGATACCCGGCGTGTCCGCGACAAACCCGCCGAAATCGAGTCGAAACAGCTCCGCGTGAGTCGTGGTGTGCCGGCCCTTGTCGTTGGACTGACTGACCTCGCGCGTCCGCAGTCCCAGCCCGGGCTGGACGGCGTTCAGCAGCGAGCTCTTTCCGACGCCGCTCTGCCCCGAGAGCACCGTGATGCGATCACGCAGCACCGCGCGCAGCGCCTCCACGCCGACGCCCGCAATCGCGCAGGTCCGCACACAGATGAAGCCCAGTCGCTCGAACTCCGCCATGACTTCCGCTGTGCTGCCCGCGTCCTCCGACGCGACCGCACCGGCTGACTCGCTATCGACGAGGTCGACTTTGTTAAGACAGATCACGGGCCGCAGCCCGCCCTTCATCGCCGCCACCAGGTAGCGGTCGATCAGGTGCGGCTTGAGCGCGGGCTGCGCGGCGCTGGCGACGATCAGAAGCTGATCGGCGTTGGCGACGATCAGATGCTCCCGTCCGGCCGCCTCGCGATGCGTGTCGTGTCCCGTTCGCACACGGCGGGAAAGAAGCGCGCGGCGCGGCTCGACCCGCTCGATGACGCCGGCGCTGCCGGTCGCGGTCGATGCGACCGGCGAAAACCAGACGCGATCCCCCACCGTCACGGCTGATCGTTGCGAGATGAACAGTGTTCGCAGTACGCGCCGCACCGTGCATTCGTACGCGACGCCGGCGTCGTCGAGCACCCGGCAATACAAGCCGTGAACGACCGTCACCGTCCCGCAGCGCTGCGCCGCCCCATCGCTCAGCGGAGCCTCATCATCGCCGACGATGATCGTTCGCTTGCGGGATAACTCCCCTTTCGGCCGCACCGATTCGACGCGGGTCGCGTCCGATACTTCGTCGGCGTCGCGTGCATACTGGCCGGTCCAGTCGGAATCGCGGCGGCGGGCCGAGCGGTTCTGCCGAAACTCCACGCGACGCTTCTGTCCCTTGGGCTTACGCTTGGCCATGTGAGCGTATTGTACGCCGGTGAAGGCCCGGCCCGGCGTTTCGCGCGAAGGGAATGCCAAATGGCACGCCATTGCCGCAAAAGCATGCGGTTCCGGTATTGGCGATACTCCGAAAAGCGAACCACGCGGGCGGGTACGGTCGGCGGTGCGCAGATTCGGGGCACTTCGCCGGGCGAGCACGTTTGCGTCCGCCACGCTGCGCAAAAGGGAGATCGACGATGTTGCACGCGTGTTGTCGTACCGGGCGCGAGCGGAGCGCTCGTCTGCTTCGCAGCGCCGCCGGGCTGCTGTTGTTTACCGCCATCGCCGCGCCGGCGCTCGCCGGCGGGCCCGGCCCGGGGCCGGCGGGTCCGTTCTCCGGCTGCGGGGTATTGGCGATCGGCCCGCAGGGCTGCGAGGTCTTCATCCGCGACGACGGCGCCTCGGCGTTCATCGAAAACGTCGCACCGTTCCAACCGGGCGATCGCGTGTGGGTCAGCGGGATTCTGAATCCGGTTTCGCAGATCTGCGGACCGTTCCAGGCGCCGGGGATCGAGAACAACACCATCGGCGAGTGTTTCGAAGGCTGCGGCACGCTGGCGTTCGGCCCGCACGGCTGCAACGCGGTGTTCCTGGCCGACGATGGCGAGCTCTACGCCATCGAGAATACCGGTTCATTTACCTTCGGCGACCGCGTCTGGGTGCGCGGCTGCCTGAACTTCAATTCGGTGATCTGCTTCCCGCCGTTCAACCCGGCGATCGAGGACAACGAAATCGGTCGCTGCTTCAGCGGATGCGGCACGCTGGTGGCCACGCCGATCCCCGAGTGCCCGCTGACATTCCAGGCCGACAGCGGCGAGCGGTTCATCCTGGACGACATCGGCAATTTTCTGCCGGGCGATCGCGTCTGGGTAACGGGCTGCGTCGACGTGGATTGTGCGAACATCTGCGATCAGTCGCTGCTCTGCCTGCGGAACAACACCATCGGCCGCTGCTTCGAGGGTTGCGGCACGCTCGAATTCGGCCCCCAGGGCTGCACCGTGTTCCGCGCGAACGACGGCAACGCCTCGTTCTTCATCGAGAACACCGACGGATTCGGCATCGGCGACTCGGTGTGGGTCAGCGGCTGCGTGAACCCGCAATCGACGTTGTGCGCGCCGTTCACCGCTCCGGGTTTGGAGGATAACACAATCGCGGCGTGCTTCAGCGAGTGCGGCACGATCGGCCCCGGCCCGCAGGGTTGCCCGGTCTTCCGACCGCTGGGCAGCAACGCGTTTTACTTCATCGAGAACATCGGCACGTTCGGCGGCGGGGACCGCGTGTGGGTGGAGGGCTGCCTGAACCCGCAGTCGCGGCTGTGCCTGCCGTTCACTGCGCCGGGCATCGAACGAAACACGATCGCCGAGTGCTTCGCCGGCTGCGGACGCCTGGAGCCGACGCCGATTCCGGAGTGCGTGTTGTTCATCTCGGATTGCGGCGAGCGGTTCGTGTTGGAGAACACCGGGCCGATCGGCCGCGAGAATCGCCGCTGGGTCACGGGCTGCGTCGATCGCCTGTGCAACCAGCCGTGCTTCGACGCGATTCCCTGCCTGCGAAACAACACGGTCGGCCAGTGCCTGGACGCCTGCGGCGTGCTCGTGCGCGGCGCGGAGTGCACGCTGGTAGCCACGCCGATCGGCGAGGTGGTGGTGCAGAATCTCGGAAACTTCGAGGTCGGCGACTTCGTGCGGATCATCGGCTGCTTCGATCCGGAGTGCGTCACATTCTGTCAGCAGGGTGTGGGCTGCGTCACGCAGAACGAGATTCGGCCCGGCTGCCGCTGCGACATGAACTGCGACGGCACAGTCGATTTCTTCGACATCGACCCGTTCCTGCTGGCGCTCTTCGACCGGGCCCGCTATGCAGAGCTCTATCCGGAGTGCGACCCGCGGAACGCCGATGCGAGCGGCGACTGCAACATCGACTTCTTCGACATCGATCCGTTCCTGGATTGCCTGTTCCTCGACGGTTAGTTTTGTTCGGCCGCTCAGACGATGAACGGGGTGGGGTAGGCATCATGCCCGGCCGCGGAAGCCGCGCGGCCCGCAGAACGTCTACCCCACCCCGCGCCGCACCGGCGAATTGCCCGGCCGCACGCTCAGCGGACGGCCAGTTTGCCCACCTCACCCCGCCAACTGCAACCGCTCGGAGCTGCACCCGCCACCGCGACGTCCGCCGGATTTTTGTAGGCACATACGGCGTCTGGGGTTACACTCACGCCGAGCGAGACTGGGGGTAAGCTGGACCGTCCCCGCCGCCGGGGCGACGCCGAGAGGGCTCCTGCACCGCGACCGCCGATGGAACCCCACGACACGCCATCACAACCCGAATCGCCGCTGCTCGGACCGGCCGCACCGGTTAGTCCGTACGTGGCCGCGCTGCGCGAGCGTCAGGCGGAAGTGGAGCGCCGCGAGGCGGCGCTGGCGCTGCGCGAGGCGGAGCTGGAACAGCAATACCGCCTGATGCAGCAGTTCCTGGCCGACGAAGCCGGCGAGGCGCTGCGGGCCGAGCGGATCGCGCTCGCCGAGCGCGGCGCGGAGCTGGACGCGCGGCAGGCGGACCACGAGACCCGCGCGGCACAGCTCGAAGCCCGCGCCGACGAGCTGGAGCGACGACGGTTGGCGCTCGAAGCCGCTGTCGAGGAAGCGGCGGAGCGCGAGCGGATCGTCGAGCGCGAACGGGCCGATCTGCACAGCGCCCGCGACGCGCTCAGCGCCGACAGCTCCCGCGGCGTGGACGAGTTGCAGCGCGAGCGGCAGTCGATCCGCGCGCGAATCGAGGTCGTGCGGCGGCAGGAGCGCGAGCTCGAATCGCGCATGCAGAAGGCGCGCGACGAGATTGCGGCGCAGCGCGCGGCCCTGCACGCCGATCGCGAAGCGCTGTCGCGCGAAGAGCGCGCCGCCGCACAGCGGCGGACCGCCGCCGACGCCGATCTGAAGAAACAGCGGGAACTTGGTGCGGCCGACCTGCGGCAGCAGCGCGATCAGGCGGCGCAGCAGATTCGCCGCGAACGCGAAGCGCTGGGCGCGGAATTCCACCAGAAGCGCCAAGCACTGGCTGCGGAGCTGCGTCAGGAACGCGAGCAGCTCGACGCCGCGCTGCACGACCGTCGCGCCGAGCTCGCGGCGTTGGACGCCGATTTCGCCGCGCGGCAGTCGGCCCTGCGCGCCGCGGCGGACGAGGCGCAGCGCGCCCGAACGGCGCTGGCCGCCGACCGGTCGCAGATCGACACCGCCCGACAGGAACTGGATCGCCGCCGCTCGGACGTCGCGCAGAAAGTCGCGGCGAATGACGCCCGCCAGCGCGAGATCGAAGCGCACGCGCGAACGACCGTCGCACAGCGTCAGAAGCTGCTGCGCGAGCTCGAGGCGTACAAGGCGCGTCGCGCCCGGCTGGAGACCGATCGCGAAGCGCTGCAAAGGCAATCCGAGGCGCTGGCAGCGCGGACGGAGGCACTGCGGGCCGACGAGCAAACCGCCCGCGAGAGCGCCCAGCGCCTGACCGCCGCCACCGCCCGGCTCGAGGCCGATCGCCAGGCCGCCGAGCGCGATCTGGCGCGGCGCATCTCCGACCTGGAAACGCGCCTGGCCGCCGCGGTCGAAGTGGAGCAGACCGCCCACGCGATCGCGGAGGAGGCGGCGCAGCTCCGCGAGCTGGCCGAGGCCCGCGATGCGGAAACCCGGCAGGCGGCGCTGTCCGCGGAACTCGAACGGCAGGACACGCAGCGCGAGCGGGCGTTGCTTGAGGCCCGCATCGCCGATGCGGATCGCGACCGGACCGTCAGCGCCGCAGTGCTCGATCAGACTCGCACGGAGCTGCGCCTGCGGGCCGCAGAACTGGCGGCCGCCGAGCGCGCGTGGATGGCCGGACCGCGTCGCTGGTGGCTGCGCGTGGGGGTGCTGGGGGCGGTTGCGGCCGCCGCGGCGGCGGCGCTCTGGCTGCGGTTCGAGGCGCCGCTGCACCGGGCCACGGTCGAGCTGCGAGTCGACACGGCGTCCGAATCGCCGCGGAGCGTCGCCGCGACTCACGCCGCAGCGCTGCTGGATCCCGAGCTTCCGATCGACCCTTCCGATTCCGGGGTGGCGACTCTGTGGACCGCGGCGCTTGATGCAGCTCGTGTCAGCGCCCGCCCCGCCGCCGCCGGACCGACCGTCGAGCTCTCAGTCGTCGATGCGGATGCGCCGCGCGCGCAGCGACTGGCCGCGCTGGCGGCCGCGGCGTATGCGACGCGGCTGAACGCCCGACCCGCCGGCGAACGCGACCCCGCCGCATACGCGGACCTGACCGGACGGCGGATCGCGGCGGAAGAGGAGCTGCGGACCGCCCGCGCGGCGCGCGACGAGTGCCGCGCCGTGTTGGCATCGCTGCCGCCGGCGGCGGATCGGGACCGACTGCTCGAAGCGAGCTTGCAGGCCCGCAGCGAACATGCGCGGGCCGCGGGCGAGCTGACGCGACGACGCGACGAACTGACCGCGGCGCTTCGCGGCGACGCGCCCGGCGGAAGCGTAGACGAAGCGGAGATCGACGCCGCCTGCGAAGCCGACGAGACCCTGGTGCAGGATCGCCAGGAGTACGCGGCGGCGGCCGAACGCCATAAGGCGGAGCTGACCGGGGCGCTGCCCGCGCTGATCGTCGCATTCAATGCACACGCCGCCGCGGTGGACAGCGTGCGCGACGCGGCCCACGCGCAGCACCAGACGCGCTCATCGCCCGAAGCGGCGGAGGCCCTTGAGGCGGTGATGATGCTGGCCGAGGAGCACGCGCGGCAGCTCCGCGAGGTGGCGGCGGAACTGACGCAGCGCGGTCAGGAGATCGCGGTGCTAGACGCCGCCGAGGAAGTCGCGGCGCTCTTCGACCAGCTCGCGGCGATCGAAGACCGGCTGACCCGGGCGATTGGCGGCGATCGCGCCGCGGTGAGCGCGGAACGCGGACAGGTCTCGAAGATCACCGAGACGACCTCGGGCGGTCCGCGCGAAGTGGTCGCGGCCAACGCCGTGCGTGCCAAGCTCGACGCGCTGCCGGAGACGCAGCGCGCGTTGCAGGCGGCGGCGGAACGGATCGACGCGCGTTCGAACGTAGAGCTCGACTCGGCCGCCCGGCAGTTGCGGGGCTT
Source organism: uncultured Planctomycetales bacterium (assembly GCA_964631045.1). Taxonomy (GTDB): domain Bacteria; phylum Planctomycetota; class Phycisphaerae; order UBA1845; family Fen-1342; genus CAZVWB01. The sequence continues at coordinate 18,983 of CAZVWB010000031.1, read as the reverse complement.
GCAGGTGCGGATTCGCCAGCGGCGCGAGCGCATCGCCGCGGAACTCTCGCAGGCGGCGCAGCGCGCGGCCCGCAGCGATTTCGAGGCGTACTTGCAGCGCACTCGCGAGCGCGTCGAGCAACTCGACGCGCAGCGCGAGGCGGCGCTCCTGCGGCTGACCGACGCGCTCGACGGGCTGCGCGGGCTGGAGGACGCGGTGCTGCAACGTCGGCGGCTGGAGGACCGCATCAAGGCGGCCGACGCGGATGAAGGCCGGCTTGTCGCACAAATCGCCGCACTCGATGCGGCGATCGCAGAGGCGCGCCGCGCCGGCGAGCGCCCGGATCGGATCGCGGAAGTGAAACCTGTTCAGCTAGCCGTAGCCGCCGGGGCGCAGCGCGAGCGAAATGCCGCGATCGCGGGCGCGTGCGCCTTCGCCGCCGTGGCCGTCATCGGCCTGGGCGCGATGCTGCGTAACCCGTTCGCGCGGCGCAGCTCGCTGGTGCGTGCTGCGGAGCTGGACAGCGCATTCACATCCCCCGCCGCGGTCGGCGAGCCAGTCTAGCAACCGGCGGGCGTCGCGCGCCGCTACGCGCCGCGCGTGTAACGCTCGGCGGCCTGGCGAAGCGCCGCGAGCTTGTCGGTAGGTATCGGCCGCGGCTGCCCGATCTGCCGCGCTTGGAACAGCACGCGGCAGACCGCTTCCAGCATCTCCGTACGTGCATACGCCTGCTCGAGATGCGCCCCCCACGTAACCGCGCCGTGGTTCTGAAGCAGCACCGCCGCCCGCCCCGGAACCTGCGCTCGCACGCCTGCGGCGAGTTCCGGAGTTCCGGTGGTCGCATAGGGCACGACGGGCACTTCGCCCAGGAACATCTCGGCTTCGGGCAGATAGCCGCGCGGCACGCTCTCGCCCAGCAGCGCGAAGGTGGTCGCGAATGGCGGATGGGTGTGAACGACGGCTCGCACCGCTTCATCCGCGGCGTAGACCGCCAGATGAACGAGTATCTCGCTGCTGGGACGCCGGGTCGCCGCGAGCGGCTGCGCGTCCAGCCCGACGATGCAGAGATCATCGGCCGTCAGAACTCCCTTGCAGATGCCGCTGGGCGTACAGAGCACGCGATCCGCGTCGAGTCGGACGGAGAAATTCCCCTCGCTGGCGGCAACCAGCCCGCGCGCGTAGCAGCGCCGCCCGATTTCGCACATCCGCTCGCGCTCAAGCCGGTCTTGCATGCTGCGCGATGATAGCCGCGGTCGCGCGGGGCGAGAACCGCCCGCACTACGAGCCGCCGGGCGCTGCCCGCGATGTCGCCTGCGTCGCGGGCCGCGCCGCGCCCGGCGCGTCCTTGATTCTCAGAATCCACAGATTCGGGCGATCGACAAAAATCCGCTCGATGCGCACGCCCGGAGCGCTGCTGGGGTCATTGAGGCGCTCGAAGCGCTGCAGCCCCCACGCCGCGATGTAGTGGCTGCCGGCCTCCTGGTAGACGCCGTCGAACCAGATCATGTGCGTGATCCCGCTCGCGCGGCACTCGCTCAGAATCTCCGGCCACGCCTGCGCCGCAAGCCGCTGATATCCGACGAAGCGGCCGCGCGGCTCGCGCCCGGCGTACATCTGCAGTAGTCCGGGGAACGTGCTGACGACGCGCTGATCGGCCGTCGTGTTGTCCCGAACCCAGCGCGCCGCGTGGACCAGGTTCTCCATCTCGCGGCCGGTCCCCATCGTCGCCGCGATGCCGCGGGCGTGCAGCCGCCCCAGCCACAGCGCCGCGAGCAGCAGCACCCCCCCGCGCAGCAGCGCGGCACGCGGAACGTGCGCCGCCGCCCACACCAGCACCCAGCCGGCGACGATCAGCAGCGTAAGCGTCGTCGCGCCCGCGCCGGGCCACGGCAGGTTGCCCGCCTCACCGACCAGCAGCAGCGCCAGCAGCAGCCCGCCGATCAGCAGCGCCGGCGTCGCCGCAGGCCGCAGCGCCGGCCGGCGGCGCAGTGCGGCAAACACCATCGACACGCCATACCCCGCGGCGATCTGCACCAGCGGCGCCATCGGCCACGCAAACCGGTACTCTCGGAATGGGAACACGGCGTGCACCGCCACGTAACCCGCGAACACGCCCAGAATCACCCATCCGCCCGGAGCAGCCCGACGCAGCAGGCCCAGCCCCCCCACCGCCGCCGCGGCGAGCAAACCGCAGCGCGCGACAAACTCCAGCGGTGCGATCAACTCGCCCAGCAGGGCCGGCAGCAGGATGCGAAGCGGTTCGAGGATCGCGTCGAAGCTCACCAGCACGGCCCAGTAGAGCTGCACGCGCGGGTTCGCGCGAATCTGCGCGACGTAGTGCTCGCCGTCCGCCGGATTCCAGTAAAGCGCGGTCAGCAGCAGCCACAGCGCGATGGGCAGCGCGGCAAGCGATCCATACAGCAACGCACGCCACGCGCGGCGGCCGCGGAACCAGTCGGCCAGGATGACGGCCGGCAGCAGCCCGGCCACGTCATAGCGCAGCGCCATCGCCGCCGCCGCCGCGAGGTAGACCCACGCCGAACCGCGTTGTGCGAGGTAGATCGTCAGCAGCACCGCGGCGACAAGCGGCGCCTCGACGATCGCGTGCGCGGTGCAATGCACCCCCAGCGGTACGAGCGCCACCCACGCCGCAATCCACGCGGCGCCGCCGCCCAGCAGCCGTCGGGCGATCGCGTACGCCAGTGCGGCGCTCAGCGGCGCCATCGCGGCGTTGAAGCCCTCGGCGAAGGCCTTGATCGGCGCTTCGATCGCGGCGCCGCGCTCCAGCAGCGCGCCGCCCCCGGCGATCAGCAACGGGTAAAGCGGCGCGCGCTTAAAGGTCCGCGGCAACTCGCCGCGCAGCAGCGATTCGCCCGTCGCGGAGAACTCGTGGAAGTCGCTCTGGGGCTTGACGAAGTGCCCGAGATAGCAGAGCGAAACCGCAGCCGAGAGCAACACCACGGCGGCGAGCTCCAGCCGGTGGCGGCTGCTGTCGGCGGGCAGTGCGTTTGGCGCGGCCGTCGCCGTCATGTCGATGTCGCCGCGCTACGCTTTCTCGGCCGCGTCGATCTCGTGAATGAGTTCGCGGAAGAACGGCTCCACGTCCGTTACGACGCCGATCGTCTGCGACGAGCCGCGGTCGGCCAGCTTGGTGATCGTGCCCTGCGAGATGTCGATGCACACCACGGGAATCGCCGCGGGCAGGATGTTTCCGGTGGCGATCGAGTGCAGCGCCGTGGCCACCATCAGCACGAATCCGACGTCCTTGATCGCCGCCCGCATGCGGTCCTGCGCGACGAGCACGTCGGTGATCACGTCGGGCAGCGGCCCATCGTCGCGCACCGACCCGGCCAGCACGTATGCGACGTTGTGCTTCACGCAGGCGTGCATGATGCCGCCGGTGAGCTTCCCGCTGCTGACCGCCTGGGATATGCCGCCCAGCCGGCGAATCGCGTTGATCGCCCGCAGGTGATGCTCGTGCCCGGCGTCGGCCAGCGTGTTGCGATCGATGTAGACGCCCAGGCTGGTGCCGTACAGGTTGTGCTCGATGTCGTGCGTCGCCAGGGCGTTCCCGGCGAAGAGCACGTTGAAATAGCCGCGGGCGATGAGCTGCTCGACCAGCGGCCCGGCGCCGGTGTGCACGATCGCCGGCCCGGCGACGAGCAACTGCTTCTTACCGTCGCGCTTGCAGGCGACCATCAGCTTCGCGCACGAGCGGATCAGCGTGTTCTTGGGTTTTTCGGTGGACACGTCCGAGGTCATGAACTCGAACGCGCCTTTGTGCTTCTGCTGGCTCTGATAGACGACCTTCACGCCGCGCTGGCTGCAAACCACCGCGTCGCCCTTGCGCACGTTCGCGACCGGCACGCAGAAAAACGCGCGGCGCTCCGGCCGATAGACCAGCCCGCAGTCCATTTCCTGGTCCAGCACTTCCTGCCAGTCGCCGTTGTGCCGCACGAAGGTCTGCTGATTGGTCGTCGAGTAGAACTCCGTCGGAAACGCGCCGTCCATGTCGGCCGGAACCAGGTGCACGTCGACCGCGGTGCGCACCAGCGCTCCATGCCGCGCGGCGGCGTGCAGGATCTCCTTCAGGTCTTCGCGGGTCGCCGCGCTGACCTCGATCCGCGCATGGCTGCGATCGGTGCGCTGCGGGCCGATGTGAATCTCATGAATGCGAAAATCGCCGCCGAGCGACACGATGTCGTCCAGCACGCGCTGCAGCATGAAGGAGTCGATAAAGTGACCTTCGAGTTCGATTTCTTCGGAGAACATCGAGCGCCCTTTGACTGTTGTGGAATTCCGGCGCCGCGCGGACCCTCGCGGCGGGTGCTGAATTGTAGCGGACAGGTGGACGGTGGGTGGCGCGGCAAAGGTGTAACGTCGCCTGCTGAATCGCAGCCGCCGGTCGGACGCTGTGGGGGCTGGCCGCATCACCGCAGGCACGCGGACGTTGAGCGGGCAGAATGCCCGCTCCACCCCAAGCGGGCAGAATGCCCGCTCCACCCCAAGCCGGCAGACTGCGCGCTCCACTCCAAGCCGGCAGAATACGCGCTGCACCCTGAGCGGGTAGCATGCGCGCTCCACTCCAAGCCGGCAGAATACCCGTTTCACCCTGGCCGCCGCCCGCGTACCCGCACGACCGCGACGCGGCGCGTGGGGACGGGCGTGCCTAGTGCGCCCGCAATTTCGCGATTTCTTCAGTGAGCGCCGGCACGACCTTGAACAGATCGTCGATGATGGCGTAGTCGGCCACCTTCAGCATCGGCGCCTCTTTGTCCGTGTTGATCGCGACGATCACTTTGCTGCCGCGCATGCCGGCCAGGTGCTGGATCGCGCCGCTTACGCCGCATGCGATGTACAGCTTGGGCGTCACCGTCTTGCCCGTCAGCCCGACCTGGCGACTGTGCGGCTGATACCCGGCGTCGCACGCGGCCCGCGACGCGCCCACCGCCCCGTCCAGCGCTTCGGCCAGCGGGTAGATCAGCTTGTTGAAGTTCTCCTCGCTCTTCAGCGAGCGGCCGCCGCTGACGATGATGTCCGCCTCGGTCACGTCCTTGATGCTGCCGCCGGTCTTCTGCACCTCTTTGATCGCGATGCGCTCGTCGCCCGGGCTGGGTGCGAACGGCAGATTCTCGCGGGCCGCGCCGCCTGCGCCGTTCGCGGGCGCGGCAAACGTGTTCGGCCGGATCGACGCGATCGCGATGCGGTCCTTGGGAAAGACGACGTGGCAGAACGCCTTGCCGTTAAACACCGGGCGGCGAACGTCCAGCGCGCCGTCGGGCCTGATCTTCAACTCGATCACATCCGTGGCGACCGCGGCGCGCACGCGGGCCGCGACGCGCGGCGCGAGATCGCGCCCCATGAACGTCGCCGGAAGAAGCAGCACGCGCGGCTGCACATGCGCGACGGCCGCGGCCAGCGCCGAGCGATACCGCAGCGCGGAGTACAGGCCGAGGGACGGATCGCTGAGGATCACGATGCGGTCGACGCCCGCCGCATCGATCGCCGCGGCGGCGGCGTTCACCGGGTCGCCGATCAGACACGCGACGACTTTGCCGCCGGTGCTTTGCGCCAGCGCGCGGGCGGCGGTGACAGCTTGCAGGGCGACCGGATTCAGGCGGTCGTTGCGTTGCTCGGCGAAGATCAGGATATCGTTGGTCATGGTCGGCTCTCGTTGCACTCGCGGAGCGGCGGCTGGGGCCGCCCCAGTCCTTGCGCTTGCGTGCGGGGCTACTCGATTCCCTGGGCCGCGAGCCAGCGCTCGGCGTCCAGCGCCGCCATGCAGCCCGTGCCCGCGGCGGTCACCGCCTGGCGATAGACATGGTCGGCCACGTCGCCGCCGGCGAACACGCCTTCGACGCTGGTGTATGTGCTGCCGGGCCTGACCAGGCGAATGTAGCGCTTCTCATCCAGCTCGATCACACCCTCGAACAACTCGGTGTTCGGCGTGTGGCCGATCGCCAGAAACATGCCGCGACACGGCAGCTCGCGCTCCGCGCCCGAATTCACGTCGCGCAGCCGCACCCCGCTGATCAGGTTCTCGCCCAGCACGTCGACGATCGTCGCGTTCCAGACCGGCTCCATTTTGCCTTCGTGAACGAGGCGGAAGAAGCGCTCCTGCATCGCCTTGCTGGCCCGCAGGCTGTCGCGGCGGTGGACCAGGTAGACCTTCTTCGCGAACTTCGTCAGGTAGCTGCCTTCTTCGATCGCAGAATCGCCCCCGCCGACCACCACCAGGTCCTGATTGCGAAAAACCGGCAGCGCGCCGTCGCAAACCGCGCAGGCCGACACGCCGCCGCTGTTCTGCGCCAAGCGCTGTTCGTTCGGCAGATTCAGCCAGTTGGCCCGCGCGCCGGTCGCGATGATGACGGCGTGGGCGCGGGCTTCCTGCTCCGCACTGCGGATCGTAAACGGCCGGCTGCGGAAATCGACGGACACCACGTCATCAGTGATGAACCGCGTGCCGAACCGCGCCGCCTGCGCCCGAAACGCCTTCATCATCGTCGGGCCGAGCACGCCCTCCGGGAAGCCCGGATAGTTTTCAACGTCGGTGGTGAACATGAGCTGCCCGCCGGGGATCAGCCCGCCCGCGTTGAAGCCCTCGAACACCAGCGGGCTTAGAGCCGCGCGGGCCGCATAGATGGCGGCGGTGAGTCCGGCCGGTCCGGAGCCGATCACAACGAGCTTTTCGACAGCCACGGCAGCGTCCTTTCAACGTCGGGACGGGCAGCGTAGCGAGCATCGCGGCGGGCGTCGAGAGGCGCGGGGCGACGAGCGCCGCCGGGCGGCGAGCGGCACAGGGCGACGAGTGGCGCAGGGCCGCGAGACGCACCGGGTGCCGAGCGGCGCCGGGCAGCGAGCGACGCGGGGCGACGAAGAGACGGGGAGTGCGAGCGTCCCGCGCGCTCCCGCCTTCGCCCGGCAGGGCGCACGACCGTTGCCAGGCGTTTCAACGCCTGGTATTCGGGGTGGCCCCCAACCCCCGGCCGGGCGGCCCGCCTCCCGCCGCACAGCTATGCGGGCGCACCAGCACCCCGCTACTTGCCCGATCCCTCGCCACGCCGGGCCTCGAACAACGCGCGGAACTCGGGCGGCGCAAAGCTGCCCTCGGCCGAAGTGGCCATGCCGGGCGTGACGGGCGTCAGGGTGTCGATGCTGAAGTGCGGCAACTGGGACGCCGCATCGCCGTCGCCTTTGGGCGTCATCATGGATGCGATCACCAGCAGCGGGCCGGCGTCGTCGGGCACGCCCGCGAGGGGGACGTAGTCGGGCGTGTCCTGCGGGAAGAACATGCGCTTGGCCGTGTTGTGGGTCTCGCTCTCATACCAAGCCATCACGGCTTTTTTGTCCTTGAACCAGGCGAAGATAACGTTCTTTCCGCTCCGCGTGATGGCCGAGTCGACACCCAGGCAGCCGGGCGTGGCCTTCAGCCCCTCCATCAGGGTCGTGCCGAGATTTCGCCCCGGTCGCGTGGTCGCCGCCTGCTCCGCCGGACGCGGCGATTGTTCCCCCGCCGGCCGTTGCGACGCTTCGCCCGCCGGGTGCTGCGATTGCTCTCCCGCAGGCGATGCCGGCGACTCGGCCCCTGGCCGTGCCGCCGGGCCGTCCGCCGGACGCGGCGACGGCGGGTTCTGTGCCAGTGACACCGCGGCGAGCACCGCGACAACGAGCACGCCTAAACCGATCAGCGTCCGCATGAGAAGCTCCTTCGGTGAATGTGAGCAGCGGCCCGGGCCGGCGGCGGCCGCACAGTGGGTTTCGCGGCGCCGCGCGGGATATTTTCGGCTGGGGCGGCCGAAACGCGTTGGGAGTTTGAGCGGCCCGCGGGCCAGTGGACCAGCGACGGAGTGACGGGTGGTGAGGGCGGCATGCCGGCCAGCGACTAAGCGACGGGCCGACGGAGGGACGAAGCGACGAAGCGACGGAGCGACGGAGCGATGGGTGGTGCGGGCGTTCTCGGCCGCCGGGCGGCGAAGAGACGGGGAGTGCGAGCGTCCCGCGCGCTCCCGCCTTCGCCCGGCAGGGCGCACGACCGTTGCCAGGCGTTTCAACGCCTGGCATTAAGGCCGGCCCCACCTTCCGGCCCGGAGGGCCGACGAGTTCTCCGTCCGCCCTCCGGACGGAAGAAACTCGAGCAACCTCGAGCGGCGACTGAAGTCGCCGGCAACGCCCGCGCGCTCTACCGAGCGAAGAAGGAGTACTCGGCCGCGAGCACGCCGAACCGCGCCTCATCGCCACGAGTGTTCCCGTCGCGATGATGTCCGGGAGAGAACATGCGGACGCCAAAAGCCGTCGGCATGGCGCCCGGCTAACTGGTTACGGATCAAACACACTTATGCCTACGCGCGGCGAGATTCATCAACCGTGGCATTCGTGGAAACTGTCGTGACAGCGCCTACACCGAGAGAACCACCATGCGCGAGCGGAACGGACTCAAATACATCGGCCGCTGTGTCAAAGAATCGCGCCGACACTGCCTCAAGAGCCACGCCAGCGCGCACTCGCCCCCTGGTTTCAAGCGCCCGAAGGGTGTCTTTGTGTGCGTCGTCCATCCGAAAACCACCACCGCCCACCAAATCGTCGACAACACATACCCCAGCGCTGCCGCAGAGCCCTCCACTCATAGTGCTCGCGGCGCGTTCGGACAACCGACACATGAACTCCAGTAGCAGAGGATTGCTTAGCCGCAGCAATCGTCCAGCGCCAGAGCGGGCAACTCTGTGGTCCGGATTAACAACAGTTTCCGTTGTGCCAATAGAGAGAACCTCGATGTTGGAAGGTGGGACACCGAGCAATCCAACCGCCTCGACGACACCAACCAGCGTAGGGTTGTTTGCCCACAAGCCGCCGTCCCAAAACGTCCGCCCATCTCCAGCACGCAATGCGGGAAAGTAGGTTGGAGCAGCTGCTGTAGCCATTGCAGCGTGCCACGCAGGGAGCTTGTGGTCGCGTACAAGCTTCTTATGATGCCGGGTCTTGAGCACAGTTGGCCACATGTCATCAAAATACACAGTTGGAATACACAACCGGTTGCGGGCATCAAACAAACTGTATTTGTCTCCAATCAACTCGCGGATGGCAGTCTCCAAAGGGCCTGGGTGATACTTGTGCGACCAGTACTGCCTGAGCACCCTATACGGTTTTCCGAAGTATGTACGTGGAAATATCTTTGGAATGTGTGTACGGTAGTTTTCGAGTATCTCTTTCCCTGACTTGCCAAAAGCGAGTGCAATTGCGATTAGGCCGCCCGTGGACGTACCCGTAATCAGGTCAAAGTAGTCGCGCACTCGGATTCTTGCGGTCGACTCAATCTCTGCGATTAGGCTCGCAATATAGATGCCGCGAACGCCCCCACCGCTCAGGCTTAGGATCCGGAACTTATTCGCCACGCTGGTCTCCTCTGCCTAGAGCGTGTGCTGAGGTGCCGATTCGCTGCACGTACCCGAGTCGCCTCGCCAGTCCCCAAACGCAACCCAATGCTCGTAGTGGAACAACCAGCGCATAGTCCACAGAACTGTTGTATCGGAGATGGCATCGCCGGGAGTCCATTCATTTCCTTCTTGATCAAATAGGCAGAGAGTTCCATCTTGATTCAGATGTGGGGTGGGGCGGCCACCTAGAAATCGCTCGGGTTTCGGGTCTTGCACCCAAACGAGAGGTCGCTCGCCGAGCGTGTACGCCATCAATACTTGGTACTCCGATGCGCTCGGCGAAGGGCGCACGCGCGTTTCACACAATAGATACGTCTTCCCACAATGATGACAATAGCGCGTGCGGCAACTTGGAAACCGTCGGCGGAGCATTCGCTTTTGAGCAGACAGGGAGAGCTTCCGCATGGCATCACACGTCGAGATGGAAATTGTGCCGCGGAACAGCTTGTGTCTTCGCAGGACGTGTCGGCCGTGTGAGAATGGTGAGGTGCGATGTTTCGCTTGGGACAATCAACTGGCAGCAGCGGCTTGCGTCGCACACGTCGTCCTGCACATCAGCCGATATGCGCCGGGCGAGTCGCGATCCGGCGAGCCGAGTTAGAGCGCGGCCGTAGCCTCCGGGTTCGCCGCTCTTTCGAAGCTCGCAGAGCGATTCTTGCATTTCGCTGAGCATTTTGCAGAATCGCGCGTATGCTGAGTCCGACATCGGCGTTGCGAGATCTTCACACGGTTCCACGGGACTTGGAACTACGATTCTCGCGGGGCTGCGTTCGATCTCCGCTGTTACATTCTCAAGTACAGCGTAGAGGGCATCGGCTAGACCCGTTTGACCTTCGTAGAATCTCGCCGCGAGCGTTGCCAAGAAAATCGACGAAGGCTGTGACTCTTGACCTAAGAAATCCAAGTTCCGCTTCCATTTCAAGAGCTGGACAATGCAACGAAGCGGCGCCTTTTGGTCCACTTGCTCGCGTCGAGGCATTGGATGCACTTTGTTCCTGCACTCTGCGTTTGCCGCCCACTGCGACTTCCGACAGCACGAGTCGAACCATTCGGCGTATCGAATCGGATCTGTCGATCGCCACGTGGCAATTGGAGCTGCATTTTCTTGCCACAATCTCCGGTCCGGAATTAGCAATCTAGTACTATTCGGATCGCACGGATCAACGCATGCCGGAACAATGTCGAGGTAGAAGTCGTCGCGTTCGTAATCCAACCGGAGGCAACGAGGCTCGCGGGAGAGGCGGCCTCGATAATCCGAATCCTCGGAGAGCCGGCTACCCAGGACTTCATATAGACGCTCCGAGGTCGTTGTGTGCGCATCGATGTCGCATATGCAGAGCACGTCCATGTCGAAGGGGACGACCTCGCGATCGATCCGCATTGGGCGGGTCGCTGTGCGCGTAAGCTGCGAGCCTTGCGGTCTGACGTCGGGCGCGAGACTCTCATGGGGGGTGTCTTTCATAAGCAGATGTTCACCAACGCGTCGATATCGGCGCTTGACAAGCTCGTACTGTTGCTCCGTTGGTTGGATGTGTTCGCAAATCCGGTTAAGAAAGTCTTCCGAAGATCCAACACCAAGTAGTGCCATAGTCATGAATCATCCTCCGTTCGTGTTCGACACACCAAGAGCATGTGTCTAACTCCGCTATTACCCTAACATCTGATCGCGGACGACAATGAAATCGCGCGGCAGCGAACATCCCGCGTCAGTCTACACTGGAAGTCAACAGGCGCTCCAACCGCAGGACAAACAAGTTCGACAACCCTCCGACATTAGCAACTTGCTTTCGCACTGCGGACACTTAACTTGATAGTGGGCTGCCGAGTCGTGGTTGTGCATCGGGGTCGCGTGCCCGTAGGCGGCCGCCGGCTCGTCGAGGGCGGTTTCGTCGACCGTCGTCAAGAGCTCCAGCCGCTCCGCGAGCAGCACGTCGAGGTGGTCGGCCGTCTCCTCGGCCGCGGGCAGCACGCTGGCCCCAACTTCCGGGTCGGCGTATGCGGCGGTGTACGCAAACCCGCCGGCGGGGAGCGCGGCGGCATACCGCGCGGCCGGAGCGCTAACCGCAACCGGCGCGCTGACCGCAGCCGGTCCGCTGATCGCAACCGGAACGGCGACTGCCGCCGGAGAGGCGACCGGGGCCGTTGCGGCCCCGCGGCCCGCGGCGCTGTAGTTGCTCGTGCCGACTGCGGCATTGCATTCACCCGATGCGGCGGCATGGCTCCCGTTTGCCGAACCGCCGCCAGGACCGGCGTTACCCATCCCGCCGGCGGGGCTGCCGTTACCCGCGCCGCCATGGCTGCCGTTGCCCGCGCCGCCGGGGCTGCCGTTGCCTGTGCCGCCGCCGTGGCTGCCGTTGCCCGCGCCGCCGGGATTGTTGTTGTTGCCGTTGCGGGTCGCGGCGTGGTGGCCGTTTCCGTTGCCCGCCGCGGTCGCGGGCGGCGGCGGGGCCGCGCCGGCGGCGTGCGTGGGCTGTGAGCCGCCGAGCCCGACCGCGCCGCCGTTGGGAGCCTGGCCTTGCGGCCGGACGACGCGATCGGTGGCGGTGCTTTCGGGGCGGTGCGGGGCCGGGCGGGGGTTGTCGATCTCGGCCGGGTCGACCTCGCCCAGCAGCAGGGCCCGCAGGCCGAAGCGCGACTTGGCGGTCATGTACTTCTTCAGGGCGCAGGCCAGGCCGTCGCCCAGGGACATGATGCGGCCGTTGCGGGTCGGGATCTGCAGCGAGGAGCCGATGCCCTCAAGCTGCTTGATGACGTGCGTGAGCGAGCCGCCGGCGCGGAGCCAGAGCGAGATCATGCGGCAGATGGCTTCGAGGTCGCTGGTGGCCACGTCGCCGCCTTTGCCGAGCTGTGCGAAGACTTCGAGCTCCCGATCCGTCCGCGGGTCGACCGTGATTTTCACGTGCATGTTGCCGAACGGCGTGGCCTGGCGGATGCGCAGGCCGGAGACGATCGCCGGCAGGTCCTGGGGTTCGAGCATGCGCGGCGGCGCGAGGGGCGGTGCGGCGGCAGATTGGGCCGGCACCGGCGTGGCGGGTTCGGGGGGCAGGTGCGCGGCGATGCGCGGGGCGGCGGCGGACTCGTCCGGCAGATGCGCGGCGATGCGATTCGGCCCGGCGGGCAGAATGCCCGCCCCACCCGGTCGCTCCGTCGCTCCGTCGCTGGCGGGCAGAATGCCCGCCCCACCCGGTCGCTCCGTGGCTCCGTCGCTCTTCTTCTTCAGCGCCATCGGCTGAAAATCGCGGCAGCCGTCGCGATACACGGTGACGCCCTTGCAGCGCATGTCGAACGCCAGGCGGTAGATCTGCTCGACATCCGCGACGCTGGCGGCGTGCGAGAAGTTGATCGTCTTGCTGATCGACGAGTCGCAGTGCCGCTGGAAGGCGGCCTGCATCTTCATGTGCCACTCGGGCGTGATGTCGTGGGCGCAGACAAAGACGCGCTTCACATCTTCGGGCACTTCGTCGACGTGCCTGAGCGTCCCCTCGCGGGCGATGCGCTCCAGCAGCGCGTCGCTGTGGAAGCCGCGCTCGCGAGCGATCTTCAGAAACGTCTCATTCACCTCGACCAGCGGCTTTTCGCCCTGCTTCTGGCCGCGCAGGACGTTGCGGATGAACGCCAGCGAGAACATCGGCTCGATGCCGCCGGAGCAGTTCGCGATGATGCTGATCGTGCCGGTCGGCGCGACGGTGGTGCTGCACGCGTTGCGCATCATGCGGTTGTGCCGCGTCTGCCACGTGCTGCCCTTCCAGTTGGGGAAGCAGCCGCGGCAGCGGGCCAGGTGCTCGCTGCACTTGTGGGCCTCGTCGTTCACGAACTTCATGAAGCGCTCGCCCCAGGCCACGCCCTCGTCGCTGTTGTAGGGCACGCCCAGCTTGTACAGCGCGTCCGCAAAACCCATGATTCCCAGGCCGATCTTGCGGTTGCCCTTGCAAATCGCGTCGATCTGATCGAGCACGTAGTTGTTCGCGTCGATCACGTTGTCGAGGAAGCGCGTGCTCAGATGCACCGCGTCGCGCAGCGTCTCCCAATCCACCGCAGCGGCCGCGGTGTTGGGATTCGTGATGAACACGCCCAGGTTGATGCTGCCCAGGTTGCACGCCTCGTAGGGCAGCAGCGGCTGCTCGCCGCAGGGGTTGGTCGACTCCATCCGGCCGACGTGCGGCGTCGGGTTGGACTCGTTGATGCGGTCGATGAAGACCACGCCCGGCTCGCCGGTCTGCCAGGCGTTGTTGACGATGAAGTCCCAGATATCCTGGCGGGTGTAGAACTTCCTGTCCGCGAAGCGCCGACCGAACTCATCGACCCGAACCAGCCGCGGCGAGCGGAAGTAGGTCTCGCCCGCGGCCACGTCCTCGACCAGGTCGGTGACTTCCACCAGGCTGCGGATGTCGTACTTCCAGATGTCGAGATCGCGCGGCAGGACGAACGCCTTGCCGTTGCGCGGGTTGCGGGTGATGTGCGGGCCGTGCGGATCGGCCTGAAACTCCTGCATCCACGCATCGGTGATCTTGATGCTGATGTTGTAGTTCGTGAACTGGCTCAGGTCCTGCTTGGCGTGCAGGAACTTCAGGATGTCGGGGTGATGCACGTACATCATCCCCATGTTCGCCCCGCGGCGGAACGCGCCCTGCTGGATCGCGTTGGTCGCCTCGCTGAACGCCTTCCAGAAGCTGATCGGCCCGCTGGTCGTGCCGCCGCTGGACTGGATGTAGTCGCCCGTCGGCCGCAGCTCGTCGAACGCGAAGCCGGTGCCGCCGCCGGCCTTCTGGATCATCGCCGTGTGCTTGATGCTGTCGAAAATGTCGTTGATGCTGTCGCGCACGGGCAGCACGAAGCACGCGCTGAGCATGCCCATCTCGCGGCCGGCGTTCATGAGCGTCGGCGAGTTCGGCATGAACGCGCCGCTGGTCATCAGGTGGTAAAAGCGGTCCTCCCAGTGCCGCCGCTCCGTCTCGGTGGCGCCGTAGAGCGGCTCGATGTCCGCCATGGTCTTGGCGACCCGGCGGAAGAGCTGCCCGGCGGATTCGGTGCAGTCGCCGGCTTCGTCCTTCTTCAGATAGCGGGCCTGAAGCACCTTGACCGCATTCTCCGTGAGAATCGGCTCCTCGGAAACGATGGCGGCGTTGGAGTTGGCGTTCACGGTGTTGCGCAGCGCGCTGATGGCGGTCATCCCTGACATCCCGGTAAAGTATACTTTCAAACTTATCGGACCACAAAACGGCACTTCGACGGCCGGCGGGGTCGCGGAAGTGCGTTCTAAACGTGTCACACCCGAGGCAGCACCGGAGGGAGCCGCATCTTGGGGGGCAATCTTCAACATAGCACAAGATATTGTAGGCGTCAAAAATATCTTGGCCAATTGAACAAGAATTGCGCAAACTCTGGAGCGAGCCGAACTTGCGATCGGCGTACAATCGTACTACAAGATATTGAGTGTTAAGATTCCCGATGGCGGCAAGATCGTTCACCGGCGCTGCGGGAGGATTACATGGGCGGTGTCATGGATGCCGGCGGGCCGGCGCAGCACGCGGAGCGGCGCGACGCGATTGTGGTGCTTGGCGCATTTCTGGTCGGTCAGCGCTGGGCGGTGATCGCCGTGGCGGGCCGCGCCAGACGTCTATGGCCGATCGGTGTGCTGCTGCTGCTGTCGGCGGGTCTGGCGCGGGAATATGACGGGGAGTATCTGGTCGCCGAGCCGTGGTATCTGCTGGTGCCGCTGGTCGTTTCGACGGGCATGGCGACGCTGCTATGGGGCGGATTGCGGGGGATCAGCGCGGCGCGCGGCGCCCCGCGGGTTCCCGGGTGGCTGCCGCTGGTGGTCTGCTATTGGATGAGCGCTCCGCTGGCGTGGCTGTATGCGATTCCCTACGAGCGATTTCTCGACGAATTCGGCGCGACGAGGGCGAATCTCTGGACGCTGGCGCTTGTCGCCGCGTGGCGGGCGGCGCTGATGATCCGCGTGGTGCAGGTGCTTTGCCGTTGGCGCTGGTGGCTGGCGGCCGGCCCGGTGATGCTATTCGCGAGTGTCGCCACGATGGTGGCGACGGCCGTGGCGCCGGTCCCGCCGGTGCAGGTGATGGGCGGCATCCGCACGACCGCGGTTGAGCGGATTGTCCAAGGCACAACCATGCGCGGCTTCACGTATTCGTGCATCTCGCTGCCGCTCTGGGTTGGGCTCTCGGTGCTGACGGCCATCCAGCGGCGGCAACCGCAATCGGAGAGCCTGGGCGACCTGCCGCCACCGGTATTGCGCCCAGGCTTGACGCTGTTTGCGACCGGTGCGCTGTCGGCGGTGCTGCTCGCCGCACTTCCCTGGACGCAGGCGGAGCAGGCGCGACGGTACCAGGTGGAACAGGCAGTGCATCGCGAGGAGTTCGAGGTCGCGCTGCGGGTGTTGTCGGCCCATCAACCGAGCGACTTTCCGCCGCTGTGGCACCCGCCGCCGCGGGCGTGGCAGCGGAATCCCGACCTGTTCGCGATGCTCCGAGTGCTCGTGGAATGCGACGCCGCGCCCTGGGTTCGGGCGGCGTACTACGACTCGCTACGACTGCAATATCAAAGTCGGTTTAACTTCCGGATTGCAGGGCCGCAAGAAATGGTCCTGTTGGCGGAGCTGCTGGAAAAACTGCCCGAGATCGGGCCAGTGCGCACTGAAATCGCGAACGGACTTGTGGAGTCGGGGATCCTGGGCAAGGGCGAGTCGGAGGAGTGTGCTGAGGCGTTCAAGCGCATCTGGGCGTACAGCACGCTGCAGGAGGAGGTCAAAGAGCTGGCCGACTTCCATCGCAAGCGGGCTGCGTCGGCGACTGCGCCGGCATCCGCCCCAGCCACTCACCCGGGGTAACGCGCACACAGCATGCGCCCGCGATGCGGGCGGCACGGTCGGCTACAACGGATTGGGTCCGAGGAGATCCACGCCGTGCCGCACGCCAAGCGCCGCGACCCGCTCCATGGTCTCGTCCGGTGCGGTGGGATGTTCGACGATCTTCAGGAACCCCGCGTAGAACTCCTCGAAGTTCCGCGGCGGCGTGACGATCAGCAGCATGCGAGCGGATCGGGCGGTGCAGTTCTTGAAGGTGTGCGGCTTGCCGCGCGGGGCGAAAACGCACGAGCCGGCCGCCGCGGTCAGGACCGCACCGTCCACAAAGAACGCGATCTCGCCATCCAGAACCCAGAACGTCTCGTCCTCGCGCGTGTGGCGGTGCAGGGGCGGCCCGACACCCGGTTCGCAGACGTATTCCGCGAGCGAGAGCTGATCGGCGGTGTCGTCAGCCGAGAGTTTCACCAGGCTCAGATCGCCCGGACCGCGCAGCGACCGGCCTTGTGTCGGCGAGATGAACAACGGTTGGGGCGCGGGCGACATCTGAGGCTCCTTTCTCGCGACAATCGTAGGGGCTGCGCTTGCATTCGGCGATCGGTGCGGGGGCGGCAAGCGGTCGGCGATAGAGTCGGTGTCGAGCATCCTGCACGCAGCGAGTGTGCGAGGCGGGCGGTGCTACTCCGCGCGAAAGAGGTCGGAGCAGTCCTCGCGGTAGCCACAGTTGGGGCAGATCACCTTGCAGTGCACGCCGTACGTGACTGCGCCGCAGAACAAGCATGTTCTGGCGGATTCCGGCGCGGCGGCAGCGGCGTTCTGCGGCGGCGATACCGGCCCAGTGTTCTCTGGTAGTTGATCGGCGTGGGGCGTGGGCATCCTTGCTCCCTGAAGGCCAAGCGAGCGACCGAGCTCGCGGAACGGTCTGGACGGCAGAAGTTGCGGCGGCGCGAATTCATTGGGGACTACGTGGTTTCGCGGCCCGGAATCAACAGCCGAGCGAGACGGCCGGGTCGGAGACCCGGAAAGACAGACACCGGTTGAAAGCCGGCGCCACACGGCGGCGGCGAAACCGGCTATCGGAAATCTTCGCGCGGGTCTGCGATGTCGGTGCGAGTGCCGCGAATGTCGCCGGCGCGCGAGCGCAGCCAGTTACTCCACTCCCGAATGCGCGACGCGTCGGGGGCGTTGGACGCGGCTTCGATCCGCGCCAATTCTTCGGAGAGCTCCTCGAGCCGTGCGGCAAACGTGGCCTCCTGCTGCTCGGCGGTCTGCGACACACCGTCGGCCCAGGCATCCAGCGAAGCACGCTCCGACAGCCGTTTGCGGCGCTCCTCCGCCGCACGGCGGTGCCGCTCGCCCACCGCGCGGGCCAGTTGATACTGCCGCTGCGCGAGAACCTCGAGCGACGGCTGCAACTGCCCGGCGGCGATGACGCCGAAGGGCCCGAGCGCGACGCCCAGAAGCGTCGCCTCCCACCAGCGGCCGCGCTCCATCCCGATCAATGCCGCCGCGGGCAGCGACAGCAACCAGAGGACCAGAAGCACCCATTCGTTCACCGGTATACCCCTGAACGAGAGCCGACTACACCACCCGCGCGAAAGCACGACGCAATAAGTGTAGATGCGAAGCGCGCGACGCGCCAAGGCTGCGGCGCGCCGCGACTGGCGCCCCGGCGCGACGACGAAGCGCTCCGCGCGGCTGCCGCCGCGGTCATTCCGACGGCAGTCCGGCGGCGTGAAATGATGATCGGGAGCACGCGGCCCGCGCTACGGGCAGTTCGCGCAACCGCTGAACAGGCAATCGACGAAGGGGTCGATGTCGAAGAAGTCGACCGCGGCGTTGCAGTCGGCATCGACCGTGCACAGCGCGCCGCCGCAATAGCCTGCCAGGTACGCCGGCCGATCGAAGAGTGCCAGCACGAGCGGGTCGATGTCGAAGAAATCGACGATGCCGTCGCAGTTCGCATCCCCGCGGTTGCCCGCGCAGCCCGCCGCCCCGAGCGTCAGGTTGGCGACATTCGACACCACTACGCCGCACTCGCTCGACACGACGCAGTCGTACGCCCCGGCGTCGCCGGCGACAATGTCCGTAATCTGCAGCGTGGGCGTCGCGGTGCCGCTCACGCGCGGGCCGTTGTAGATGTTCGCACCGCCCTTTCGCCACTGATAAAGGAGCGCGGCGGGGCTGGTCGCGGACACGGTGAAGCTCACGCTGCTACCGGCCGGGGCCTGCACCGACGCCGGCTGGGCCGTGATCGTCGCACCGGGCACGCGGGCCAGGCACAGATCCGTGGACGAATCGCCAAGGAACGGCGCGATGTGTTCCGAGATGGTGCGCGGATGGAACTCCATCCGCACGTTCGCCATGCCGCCGGGGCAGATGTGGCAATAGCTCATGATCGTGCCGACGTTCGCACCGCTGCAATCCTGCACGCCGCCGCAGGTGCCGCCATACGCGCCACCGCAGCAATCCACCGGCGGGGACATGCCGTGCGTGTGCGGCGCGCCGAAGTTGTGGCCGAACTCGTGGGACACCACCATCAGATCCCAATTCGCGCCGTTGTTGTTCTGGATCGGGTACGGGAATGATCCGTTCAGGTTGGCGGACAGGCCGTAATCAGACCCGAAATCGCAGATCGCGTTCAGGAACGCCACGCCGCCGCCCAGCCCGCGGCCGGACAGGAAGTGCGCCAGGTTGCGCTGCACGCTGCCCTGCTGCGTGTTCCACGTGGATTGAAACTGGTAGAGCTGGCCGC
>CAZVWB010000030.1:33787-68009 GCA_964631045.1 uncultured Planctomycetales bacterium | reverse complement strand
ATACGCCGCCAGCGCCGCCCCGCGGTCGCCCGCCGCCAGCCGCACGTCGCCGACCCGGTCCAGCGAGACCGACAGGTCGCGCAGGCTCTGCGGCGTCTGGCCGTAGTCGCGCAGGATGCGCCGGCGGATTTCCAGCCCCTCTTCATACGCCGCCAGCGCCGCCCCGCGGTCGCCCGCCGCCCGCCGCACGTCGCCGACCCCGTTCAGCGAGGCCGACAGGTCGCGCAGGCTCTCGGCGCTGGGGGTGGTGCCGGCGGCGCGGGTGGCCGCGACCAGGGCCTCAGCGGCCGGACCGGCGCGCTGAAGCTCGTGGAACTCGCGGAGCGTGTCGATCCACGTCACCTGCCGCCAGAAGTCCAGCGTCGCAAGCGGCCAACCCGTTGTGGGGGCGGCATCGGCCAGGTCGCGGGCGGCCAGCCGGGCCTGATCCCAGAGATATTCCTCGCGATAGCCGGCCAGCAGCGCGTGGATGCACCTGGCCCAGGCGGCGTGGTCGCGGCGGCGCGGGGCGGCCGGCGCATCCGGTCGCAGCTCGCGGGCGGCGATCAGCAGGGCGTCGCGACGCTCGGCGGGCGGCAGCGGGTCGAACTGACCGGTGTGGGCCCATTCGGCCAGCGTGGCGCGGACGCTGGTGCGGAGGGTTTCCAGGTCATCCGCTTGCAGATCGAGTTGCTCGCGGGCGACCTCGTGAAATACGCTCTGCCGGAAGCGGCTCAGATTGGCCTCGGCGTGCTCGACTAGCGCATGCGGGCGCTCGGCTTCTTTGAAGGCCGCGTTGACATCGGCCGCTTCCCAATCGCGCCGCAGCAGGCGGGCGGCGCGGCGCGTCACCTCGCGCAGGAAGCGGTCGCCCTGATAGCTGCTCCAGCCCAGCACGTGGCGGACGCGCTCCGGCAGCGAACTGAAGCGCTCGTCAATCAGGTTGCGGCGGTTGGTGCTGACGCGGCGCAGCTTCTCCTCGCCGACCGGCGTCAGCGCGGCGTGCGTTTGCCGCCCGACGAAGAAGTCGGGCTTGATCAGCAGGTATTCGATCAACTCGCGCAGCAGCAGCGGGTTGCCGCCGGCGCGACGCAGCAGCAGGTCGAGCTGGTCCTTTGTCAGGCCCGGCAGGGCGGCGGCGGCGATGGCATCGAGCCTTGGGATGACTTCAAGCGTGCGTAAGTTCATCGTCGGCAGCGCTTTGGCGCGGCGCAGCCGCTCGCACGCATCCGCGAAGCTGCGCGGCCGTGCCGCCGGCGGCGTTTCGGTGCTGGTGGAGACGTGCGGCGTCGTTGCCCGCGCCGTGGCCTCGTGCCATTCCTTCTCCCAGTGCGTGACCAGCAGCAGCAGCGGGCTGCGATTCTGCGCCGCGGAGCGCAGCACCTGCTCGACGAAGCTGAGCGTGATCGGGTCGGCCCATTGAGCGTCATCCAGCAGCAGGATGATCGGGATTCGCGGGGTCTTCTTGTCTGCCGGCGACAGGATGCCGCCGAGCGCGGCCGCCGCTTCGCCTTCGAGCGTCTGCTGGCTGTGCTGCTCGATCTCGGCGGGACCGCGACGAGACTCTTCGGCGGCTTGCTTGTTCTTCCGCCAGAGTTCGAACCCGCGCTTGCCGAGTTTCATCGCGAGGAACACCGGCAGCGCCGCCGCTGCGAACACTCCCTCTGCCGCGGTCTGCGCCAGATCCCAGGCCACGTCCGCCGCGCCTTCGCGCGCGGCGCGCTTCAGCGCTTTCTTCTGGCGCTGCGCCAGGTCGATGCCGGGCAGGTGAAAGCGCAGCTCGCGGGCGTATTCTTCCAGGCCGCAGCGACTGCCGAGCGGGTTGCGGAGGTCGGGCGGGCTGAAGCGGATGCCCCACCATAGATACGGGATGGCGCGGAGCGTATCGCCGCTGAGGGTGAAGCGCGGGTTCACGAGCTCCGAGTCGAGTTCCTCGGCGAAGATGTCAGGCCAGTAGCCGTCGTCGCCGGCCGCGTCCTCATTCTGGCTGAGCCACTGGTAGAAAGCGTGCATCAGGCGGGTCTTGCCCAGCCCGGTCTCGCCGAGAATCACGGCCAGTTGCGGCTGGCCCTGTTTTGCGAGCTTCCAGCGATCGATCAGGTATCTGAGGTCCGCGTCGCGGCCCTCGAACATGCGTCGCCAGCTCATGCGCCGCCTCATTCCACGGCCTGCGGGTCGGCCCTCCCGTGTCCACCCAGGCGGCGCGCGGAACCCGCTGCGATCGGAGATATCAGAACTATAGCCGCGCGGCCGCGCGAGTGCGGGTTACAGACTCGTGCCGAGTTTGGAACGTCGCGCGCCGCGAACTAGAGAGTCGTCTTGCAGTCGCGATGCCGGCCGCGCGAATCCGTTCTCCGCGTGCGCCCTTGCCCTTCCGACCCGGACCGCGACAATGCCCCCTTCGCCGTGTTTTGTGAGGCCGCGTTGGCGCCACATTCCGCGTTGTTTCATCGGATCGGGAGATTGTCATGAGTTTTGCCCCCCGCCGGGCCTGCCGCCGGGCTGGTTTTCTGATCGTTGCGGCCGGTCTGCTGTCGTCCGCGGCGCTCGGGCAGATGCGCGTCGCCAGCGTGGACGTGGTCAAGGTGTACAACGACTATCAGCGGCAGCGCGACCTGCAGGACCAGTTGCGAGCGGTGCAGGAACGGCTGCAGGCCGAGAACGACCAGCGCCGCCAGAAGATCGAGCAGCTTCAGGCGCAGGTCGACGCCATGCAGCCGACCGACCCGAACTACAACATGCGGGCCCGCGAGCTGCTCGCGCTGCAGATCGACTACAAGAACTGGGCGGAGATCAACCAGGCGGCGCTGACCCGCGAAGTCGGCGTCTGGACCGCGGAGCTGTACAAGGACATCCTGAAGGCCGTCGCAGAAATCGCGGAGAAGGAAAACTTCGACATGGTCTTCTACCGCGACGAGTTCGACCCGCAGACGGTCGATCCGCAGCAGATCCGCGAGCAGATTCGCAATCGCAAGCTGCTCTACGCCCGCAACTCCACCGACCTCACGCAGAAACTCGTCGAGAAGCTGAACGCCGACTACAAGGCGCAACCGCCGCGCCAGATGCTGAACATGCCGTCGGCCCCGCCGGCTGCGCCGCCGTCGTCAACGCCGTGACCGCGCGGCGACGTGCCGCGACCCCACTTGACAGGCATCAGAGCGAATCGTGCCGGCCCAGGAATTCAGCCTGACGCTCGCGGAGGTCGCCGCCCTCGTCGGCGGCGAGCTGCGGGGCGCTGCCGCGCAGCGCGTGACGCACGTCGCGCCGCTGCACGAGGCCGGCCCGGACGCCCTCTCGTGGCTGGGCCACGACCGCTACATTCCGCAATTCGAGCAGTCGCGGGCCGGCGCCGTGCTGGTGCGAACCGGCTCGCTGGCGGCCGGCGCGGCGCGCAACCTCGTGATCGTGGCCGATCCCGACCTGGCGCTGTGTGCCCTGCTGCCGCGCTTCGCGCCGCCGCCGCCGCTCGTGCCGCCGGGCGTTCACCCTACGGCGGTGGTCGCGGCGGATGCGGAGATCGCCGGGGCGTGCGTCGCGGCGGGCGTGTATGTGGGCAGCGGGGCGCGGGTGGGCGAGGGCACGCAACTGCACCCGGGCGTCTACGTGGGAGATCGCGCCCGGATCGGCCGCAACTGCGTGCTCTGGCCCGGCGTCGTGATTCGCGAGGATGTGTCGCTCGGCGATCGCGTAGTGATACATGCCAATGCGACCATCGGCGCGGATGGCTTCGGCTATCTGCAGCGCGGCGGCCGGCACGTGCATGTTCCGCAGGTCGGCACGGTGGTGGTCGAGGACGACGTCGAGATCGGGGCCGGCGCGTGCATCGACCGGGCGCGGAGCGGGGCGACGCGCATCGGCCGGGGCACGAAGATTGATAACCTGGTGCAGATTGCACACAATGTGACGATCGGCGAGCATTGCATGATCGTCGCCCAGGTCGGCATTGGAGGCTCGACGACGCTGGGGCGATATGTGGTGCTCGCCGGACAGTCCGGCGTGATCGATCATCTCGACGTCGGCGACGGCGCGCAGGTGGCTGCACAGTCCGGCGTGCTTCGCAACCTGGACGCCGGCAAGAAGTACATGGGTTTCCCGGCGATCGAGAGCCGGACGTTTCTGCGGCAGCAGGTGCATCTCGGCGAGCTTCCCGAGATGCTGGAACGACTTCGAAAGCTCGAAATGCGGGTGCGGCAGCTTGAGTCGCCAGCGGACGATCAATCAGGAGGCTGAACTCTCTGGCCGCGGCCTGTTTACGGGCTACCCGGTCAACGTGCGCTTCAAGCCGGCCCCGCCCGACAGCGGCATCACGTTCGTGCGCTGCGACCAGGAACGCCCCATCCGCATCAGCGCCCACGTCGACAACCTGACGCGCCGCGCCCGCCGCACGTCCCTCCGCAACGGCACGGTTTCGATCGAGACGGTCGAGCACTGCCTGGCCGCGGTGCGCGGCTTGTCGCTGGATAATCTCGACATCGAGCTCGACAACATGGAGCTGCCGGGGGTCGATGGCAGCTCGCTGCCGTTCGTCGAGGCGCTCAGCGCCGCGGGCGCGGTCGAGCAGGAAGTCGAGCGCCGCCCGCTGCACGTCCGCGAGACTGTGCGCGTGATCGATGGCGAGGCGGAGCTGGTCGCCTGGCCCGCCGAGGATGAGCGGCTGGTCATCATTTATGAACTGGACTACGGCGACGGGCCGGTCGGTCACCAGATTTTCACGTTCTCGCTCGAGGGCGACGGGTTCGTGCGGCAGATCGCGCCGGCCCGCACCTTC
Organism: uncultured Planctomycetales bacterium; assembly: GCA_964631045.1. Classification (GTDB taxonomy): domain Bacteria; phylum Planctomycetota; class Phycisphaerae; order UBA1845; family Fen-1342; genus CAZVWB01. The sequence continues at coordinate 63,262 of CAZVWB010000030.1, read as the reverse complement.
GTGCTCGACAGCGAGGCGCAGCAGCTCCGCGCCGCGGGCCTGGGGCTGCATCTGACCTACCAGGACATCCTCGTGATCGGGCCGGACGGGCCGATCGAGAACAGCTTCCGCTATCCCGACGAGTGCGTGCGGCACAAGATCCTCGATCTGCTCGGCGATCTGATGCTGATCGGCGCGTTTGTCTACGGGCGAATCTACGCCCGGCGCAGCGGACACAGCCTGAACCACGAACTGGCCCGCCGGCTGCTGGAGCAGGAGCGCCAGGCCGAGCACCGCGCCCGGCTCAGCATGCCGCCCACGCTGGACGTGCGTAACGTGCAGCGCATCCTGCCGCATCGCTACCCGATGCTGCTGGTCGACCGTGTGATCGAAATCGACGGCGACCGCCGCGCGGTGGGCGTAAAGAACTGCACGATCAACGAACCGTTTTTCACCGGGCACTACCCGCGGCAGCCGATCATGCCCGGCGTGCTGATCATCGAGGCGCTCGCGCAGCTCGGCGGCATCCTGGTCTCGCGCAAGCTGGAGCACACCGGCAAGGTGGCCGTGCTGCTGAGCCTGGATAAGGTAAAGTTCCGCCGGCCGGTGACCCCCGGCGACCAGTTGCTGCTCGAGGCCGAGTCGATTCGCACCCGGGCGCGGATCGCCCAGGTGTATTGCCGGGCGCACGTAGCCGGCGAACTCGCGGCGGAGGCGTCCATCCGCTTCATGCTCGTGGACGCCGATCCGGTTTGAGGCGCGGGAAGCGCTGCGCCGACCGCAGCCGGCCGCCCCCGGCGACGCAGGACAGAAAATGGCCCAGATTCACCCGCTCGCGAGCATCGATCCGGCCGCCCGGCTGGGCCGCAACGTCTCCGTCGGCCCGTTCTGCCACGTCGGGCCCGACGTGGAGATCGGCGACGACTGCGTGCTGCACCCACACGTGACCGTGCTGGGGCCGACGCGCATCGGCCCGCGGAACACGTTCTACTCGCAGTGCGTCATCGGCAGCGCCCCGCAGGACCTCAAGTACCGCGGCGGGCCGACGCGCGTCGAAATCGGCGCGGACAACATCTTCCGCGAGCTGGTCACCGTGCATCGCGGTACGGAGGTCGATCGCCGCAGCGGGGGCGTCACGCGGATCGGCGATCGCAACCTGCTGATGGTGGGCGTGCACGTCGCCCACGACGCCGAGCTGCGCAACAACATCATCCTGGCCAACCAGGTGCAGCTCGCCGGCCACGTGCTCATCGAGGACTGCGTGAACGTCGGCGGCGCGAGCTGCATGCACCATTTCGTCACGGTCGGCCGCTATGCTTTCGTCGGCGGCATGACCCGCGTGACGCACGACGTGCCGCCCTACATGAAGGCGCAGGGCGACAACGCGGCGATTCGCGCGGTCAACAGCGAGGGGCTGAAACGCTGGCGATTCTCGCCCGAGAGCATCGCCGCGATCAAGCGCGCGTTCCGGCTGCTGTACGCACGCCGCGGCGAGCACTCCGCGCTGCGCATGGTCGAGGCGCTCGACGAAATCGAAGCCGGCGCGCTGTTGCAGGACGCCCACGTGCAGTATCTGGTGCGATTTCTCCGGGTCAAAATGCAGATCGGCGTGTTCGGCCGGGCCCGCGAGCACTTCCGAAACGACTCGCACGCCGACCGCCAGCACTTTTACGCAACGCTCGACCCCGTCGCGCCGCCGGCGGGCGACGTGGCCGCGGCGCCCGGAGGCGCACGATGAGCACCGATTCGCCGCCGCGGATTCCGGTCGCGGTCATCGGCGCGGGGCACATGGGGCGGCACCACGTCCGCGTGTACTCGCAACTGCCGCAGGCGCGGCTGGTCGCCGTGATCGACGCGGATGAGCAGCGGGCCCGCGCGCTGGCCGAGCCGCTGGGCGCCCGCTGGGGCACGGAGCTGACGCCGGACCTGGGCGACGTGGCGGCGGTCACCATCGCCGTTCCGACCGTCCATCACCTGCGGGTCAGTCGTCCGTTGATCGAACGCGGCATCGGCGTGCTGATCGAGAAGCCGCTGGCGGAGACGCCCGAGGCGGCGGAGGAGATTGCGGCGCTGGCGCGGAAGCACGGCGCGATCGTGCAGGTCGGCCACACGGAGCGCTTCAACCCCGCGGTCGCCGCGGCGGCGCGGCTGAACGTCCAGCCGCGCTTCATCGAGACGCAGCGCATCAGCCCCTTCACGTTCCGCTCCGCAGACATCGGCGTCGTGTTCGACATGATGATCCACGACATCGACATCGTCCTGAGCATGATCCGCGCGCCGGTCGAGCGGGTGGACGCGGTGGGCGTGAATGTGCTTGGGCCGCACGAGGACATCGCCAACGCGCGGGTTCAGTTCGCCGGCGGGGCGGTTGCGAACCTGACGGCGTCGCGGCTGGCGCTGAAGACGGAGCGGCGGCTGCGGGCGTTCGGCGAGACGGCTTACATCTCGCTCGATTATCAGAAGAAGATGGGCATCGCGATCACCCGCGACCGCAATCTCGACATCCTGAAGCTGGCCCGCGAGAAGAACCTCACCGATCTGTCCCAGGTCGCCGGGCTGGATTTCGGCAAGATGGTGCACGTCGAGCCGCTGCAGATCGAAGCGAAGGACGCGCTCGCGACCGAGCTCGAAATCTTCCTGGATTGCGTCCAGCGGCGCAGTCGCCCACCGGTAAGCGCCGAGGACGGCGTCGCGGCGGTGCGGCTGGCGGCGCAGATCGTCGATGCGGTGCGGCGTCATGTGTGGGGTTCGGGCGAAGCGACGCCGGTCGCACCAGCCTAAATCGCTCCCGAAAAAATCCGCGTTGATTCCGCTTGATTTATTATTCGTACGTTGCCTACAATCCATTTCGCTTTCTTGGGTTCATGTTTCCGTGTGGAGGAGAGAGATTTCATGCGTAAGTTCACGAGCCGTATTTCCAAGCTGAGTGCCGCCGTCGCCGGCTTGTTCGGCGCCGCGGTCGCGTCCGCAGACGTGTCGGACGTGGTGTTCAGCATCACCGCGACCTCGAGCGTGGGCACCGCTACGGCCGTGTTCACGCAAGCCGAGGGTTACTGGGATGCCGACAATGAGGTCTACAACTGGGAAATGACGCAGGATGTTGAGCTGCGCACTTCCACCGGCGAGTTGGTCGGCACGCTCGTCGCCGATGCCGGCGGTGGCCGTCGCACCGCGATCCGCGTGGTGACCGACCCGCAGATCAATCTCGGTTTCGCCGTGCAGGCGGGCCCCGCGGCGACAACGTTCGAGATCGACTCGGCGTTGCTGAGCTTCCCGGCGATCCCGGGTGCGGTTGGCCTGGCCAACGGCGTCTACACCGTTACCGACATCCTGCCGGGCGGCGCCACGCTGACCGGTCAGGGTCCTGATGGCGGCGCGTATCTCGCGCAGTACAACGGGTTTGTGCCGAGCGGAAGCGACTTCACCGAGCAGATTCTGTCGGTGACCGCCCCGAGCGGCCTGAGCAACAGCGCGCCGTTCAACGATCCCGGCGTCGGCTACCGCCCCGTTGGCGCGACCGTCTCCGACATGAGCGTCAAGGCGAAGTTCACGCTGTCGGCCTTCGATCTGGCCAGCGGCACCACGAACTACGAGATTCTGCCGGAACCCGGCACGATGCTGCTGCTCGCTCCGATCGGCCTGGCGCTGGTTCGCCGCCGCCGTTAGGCGCTTCTCCGCCGCGAGCGACCCGCCCGGTATTCGCTCAGGCGTCAACCTGAAAATCGCCCGCCCGCCCGGAATCGACACCGATTTCGGGCGGGCCGCTTATTGGACTTGACACGCAGGTGACCGGCTGGCTAATATCCCATATGGGTGAAAGAGGCAGGCATATCCTGCCGACGTGTGAAAACTCGGAGGTGGAGGAGAGTCCGTGGGAATTCGTGCATTTGCGCGCACGCTCGCCGGCATCGCCGTCGGGGCGGTTGCGTCGATCGCGTTTGCGGGTCCGGTGACAGTTTCCGATCCGTTGCTGACGGTCACCGCAACGAACCAGAACGGGGATTCGGGTTCGTTTTCTGTGAATGTGAATGACCCGGGCGTCTTTTTCTTCCCCGACCCCGGCATCTACATCTTCAATACTGCCAATCGCGACATCGTCGATCCCGACAATAATGTTGTTGTCGGCCGCATCGATCAACTGGGAACGACGATTGTGCTCGATCCGGTGATCGGCATCACGTTCGCCGTAACGTCTGGCGCGTCGCCCACCACGTTCACGATCAGCTCGGCCCTCGTCAGTTTTGCCGGGATCACGAATCCCGAGGTGTCGGCGACTTCGTCGCTGGGCGTGACCGACCGCAACAACAACGGCGCCTCCCTGGTCGGCGGCTATGCCGGGCCTCTCGCCTATCTCACACAATACAACGGCGGCACCACCTTCGACACACAGACTGGGCCGATCGTCGCAGCGCCCGGCAACTCCGCCGGCGGCGGCGAGAATCCGCCTCCGGTGATCGTCCCTGGCGTCATTTCGAGCATGAATTCGCAATTGTCGTTCACGGTCTCGTCGCTGGATTCCGGCAACGGCACGGTCAACTACTCGGTCAAGCCCGAGCCGGCCAGCGCGCTGCTCCTGGCCATCGGCGTGATCGCCATGGCGCGACGCCGGTCGTAGCTGCCCTCGGTCCTCCGGCGCGTGCATCGTAGCCTGGACGGCCCGATGCCTCGCGTTGTGCACGATTCTAGGCGCGCCTCGCGTGCTTTGATGGGCGCATCTGATCCCCGTTTGGATATCTCACGCGCCGCCGGCCGTTTGGCGGCGGCGCTTTTTGCAAGTCTGTCTCCGATCGGGCGGCTGAAGATTCGCTTTGAGCGACAGCGCTGCGATCGAGTCTGCCGCGTGCGCTGAGGCAGACGACCACGGTTGTTGGTTCGAAGTCCTGGTTCGCGAAATCCGGATGATAGGAGCGGTATCGTGCGGATTCGTGCTCGTGGGCGGTGCATGTCTGCGCCGCGCTTTCTCGGTTTGACCCTGTTTCTGGCGGCGGCCGGTACGGTCGGTCAAGCCGGCGTATCGAATGTGATTCTGCGAATCGCGGTCAGCAACGTTCAGGGATCGACCGCGATCGAGTTTCGCGTTGGCGACGCGCAGTGGCAGCCCAACGGCGATCTGCTCTGGTCGCAGGCGACGCCGATCGCGCTGCGGGCCGGCGGCATCACTATTGCTACGCTGCGATCGGGAACGGTGCGCATCTCCGACGATCGCCAGATCGACGTGAACTTGGCGCTGCAGGCCGGCGTGGCTGTGACGCGCTTCGACATCGAGTCTGCGCAACTCATTTTTCCCACGATCCCGGCCAGCGACGCCGACGCCCGCGCGAGCGCCGCGTTCGGCATCAGTGATACGAACTTCGACGGTGCGTTGCTGCGCAGCACCGGCGCTCCGGGCGATGGTTCGTTCCAGGGTCGCTACAACGGCAACCCCCCCACGGGGGCGACGTTTACGTCGCTTGTGCACCAGGTCTCCGTCGGCCCGGGCGGCACCGCGTCCGGGTTCCAGGTCGATCCGGCGTTCGGCTACCGCCCGGTGAATGCCGCCGTGTCCGACGCATACGGCCTGATGTCGTTCACGGTGACGGCGGCGGATATCGCCAATGTAAACATCACTTACGAAATGACCGCCAACGGCGCGTCGCCGGTCGAGAACCCGGTCCCGGGCTGCGACCCCGGCGACACGGTTCAGTTGGGCGACGGGAAAAGCAGCTTGCTGCTCAAGCCCAGCCCGGAGGTGCTCGACATCGCGATGCTCGAGCCGAACGCGCTCGAAGCCACCATCTCCGACATCGAACTGGTCGACCTGAGCGGCGACGGCCGCGATGATCTGGTCGTCGCCTGGTACGCCACGTATCAGGACGGGTCGCCGAACAACCGCCGGGTGCTTTCCATCTACTTCGCCAAGGGCACGGGCTTTGTTCCCAAGGCCGCGATCGAACTCTACGCACTCGATCCGGCGTACGTGGCGCTCTCGATTTTCCGCAACGGCACCGCCGACGTAGGCCACGGGGATTTCGACGGGGATGGCGACACCGACCTGGCCGTGGCGTCGTTCTTCGGCGATGAGCTGTATTTCGTTGAGAACATGGGCAACGGGGTCTTTTCGCCGCGGCTGAAATTCATGTTCGGCTTCAATGGCCCGGCGGGGTTCCTGACGCCGCCAGAAATGGAGTCGGCGGATTTCGACGGGGACGGCCGCGACGACCTGGTTTACGTGGCCGATCCCATCCAGCACATCGACGGGCGCATGCTGCACTTCTGGCGCACCAGCGGCAGCCTCAGCCAGATGGAGCGGGTTGACTGGGAGGGGCTGGTCGGCGGCGTGTTTACGCAGTGGACGCGGGCACTGGCCGTGGACGACTTCGACGGCGACGGGAAGCCCGACGTGTGCTTTACCGGCTCGGTCAATCCGCCGAACGAAGACACGCCGATTCTGACGATCTGGCACGACTTTGACCCGCTCGTCGGGCAATTCGCCGTGCATAACGAGTATCCGACCACCGTGTGCGCCGACGTAGTCGCCGTGCGCAGCACACCCACCAGCGCCCCGGACCTGATTCTCGCCGGTATCAACGGCGACCGGGTCGAGTACTGGCTGAACGCGGGCGGAGCCACGCCGGACTTCGTCTGCGCCGGGGCGCGGACCGGGTTTTCCGGGCTTTCAACCGGTCGGGGCATGAGCGCTGTCGCGGCGGATGTAGACGGCGATGGCCTCGAAGACTTCGTGACCAAGCAGCGGCTCGGCGGTCGCTATGACGTGCATCAAATCGAAGTGTCGCTCGCCAGCGGCGGCGACTGGGGCCGGCCGAGCGCTCCGCCGCTGTCTTCGCTCGGGTTTGAGAACGAGCTGGACAACGAGATTCTCCGGCCGCGCAACCTGGCGGTTGGAGACGTGTTTGGGAATCGCGGGCCGGAGATTTTCGCGGGTTTCGCCGCCACGCCGGCGGCATCGCCGTTCGGCGGATCGCCAAACGGCACGATTCAAGTCGCCTACTGGCTCAACAGTTGCATCGGCGACAGCACGGTCGACGGCGTCACCGACGATTCCGACGTGCTGGTCGTGCTCGATTCGTATCTCTACTGCCGCGGGCACCCGAGTTACAACGCGGACGCGGACTTTAACAAGGACGGCTGCATCAACGCGACCGACTTGGCTATCGCGATCGAGGATCGCGGCTGCGTCGCCGCGACTTCGCTGCTCGCGGATCTGGACTGCGACGGGCTGATCACGTTTCTCGACGTAGAGCCGTTCGTTCAGGCGCTGATGGACCCCGCGGGCTATGAGAACGCTCGCCCAGGCTGCAACGTCCGCAACGGCGATGCGAATCGGGATGGGTTTGTCGACTTTTTCGACGTGGACGGTTTCGCGCGGGTGCTGCTCGGACTGTAGGAACCCAGCGCCGCCGGCCGCGCGAGTTATCCGACCGCCGTCGCGATTCGCCGGCCGCGTGCGGCGCGGAATTCACCGGCGATCCGGGGTTCGCGTTGAATTCGCATTCGCGGCCGGATAAGAATATGTATCCGGCTCGACGTGCGCGCTGGCTTTCCTGATAGTAGACGCGACCGGGATCCGCGCTCAGACTTCCTGTTGCGCAGCGGTTTCTGCTCGTCGTCTGCACCTGCCCGGCGCCTGTCTCCGGCTTGCTTCGTCGACTCTCGGCCCCGCATCGTAGCCCGCGCTACGAGCGCCGCTACAGGAGGTGTTCGGTGATCCGTTTCCGCTTCTCGCCTGATGCATCGTTTCATAACCGCCGCTACATCGCCATTGCCGCTGGCGGCGCGTGGCTGGTGTCGCTGTGGCTTGCGAGCGCGGCCAGCGCGCAAACGAACCCCGGCGAGAGCGGCGGTCCCGCGGCGCGCGGCCCGCAGATTCCAATCGTGCTCGGCCAGGTGCCGACCATCCGCATCAGCTCGCTGGGCCAGGTGGACGGCGGCGGCATCGCCGGTCCGTGTCCGCCGACGGTCGCTTCGCACACAGATGCGAACTTCTCCGGCGGCTCGTTCGTCGTGCAGGCCGGCTTCGCCGAAGGCGAGTGGCTGGCGACGACGTACACGCTGCCCGCGTCGGCATTTCCGATCAAGATCGAGCTGATCGAGGCGATTTTTGCCACCAGCGGCGCGACGCAGAACACGACGACGCACTGGAGCGTCGGCGTGTGGGACGGCACGCCGCAGACGGGCACGCAGGTAGCGCTGTTCAGCTCGGACGATGAGCTGCTGCCGCACCTGCGGCTGGGCATCGGCACGACTGGAGCGAACCTGCAGTTCCTGGTCGACCCGAACGACCCGGAGCAGATCTTCGTCACCAACTCAAACGGCACGAACTCGTTCTCAGTCGGCTATCGCATCGACCAGCACCACCAGCAGACGCAGAACCCGTGCCTGGTCGCGCCGCCGAACTGCTGCAATGCGTTTCCGACCACCGACGTCAGCGGCCTGCAGCAGCCGGCGAACAACTGGCTGTTCGGCGTCAACTGCGGCCCGTTCGGCTGCCCGGCCAACGGCGGCTGGTCGCGTTTCTCGACGCTGCCGTCGTTCTGCCGGCCATCGGGCGACTGGGTGATGCGGGCGACGTGGTCGTCGGTGAATTGCGTGCCGGCGACCGGTTCGTGCTGCTTCCCGAACGGTTCGTGCCAGGTGCTGACTTCGGGCGAATGCGGCACGGCGGGCGGCAACTATCAGGGCGACGGCACCAACTGCGCGACGACCAACTGCCCGCAGCCGACCGGCGCCTGCTGCTTCCAGGCCACCGGCGGCTGCCTGAACCTGTCGCTGGCGAATTGCGGCGCGGCCGGCGGCGTCTTCCAGGGCAACGGAACCACCTGCGCCACGACGGTCTGCTTCCCGCGGGGCGCCTGCTGCCTGCCGGATGGTTCGTGCGTGGGCCCGGTCAGCCCGGAAGACTGCACCGCGAGCAACGGCGTTTTCCAGGGGAACAACACGAACTGCGGCACGATCGATTGCCCCGATCCGGTCGGCTCGTGCTGCTTCTCGACCGGTTTCTGCCTGGTGCTGAGCCAGGCGGATTGTGCACTGGCCGGCGCGACGTGGGGCGGCATCGGCACGAACTGCGACGATGCGAACCAGAACGGCACCGCCGACCAGTGCGAGACGCCGACGTGCCCCGGCGACCGCGGCGACGGCAACTGCGACGGCGGCGTCGACTTCTTCGACATCGATCCGTTCCTGATGTCGCTCTTCCAGCCGGCGCAGTACGCGGCGACGTATTGCGGCGGCTCGATCTGCGCCGTGGACATCGACTGCTCGGGCGCGGTCGATTTCTTCGACATCGATCCGTTCCTGGGCTGCCTGTTTTCGACTTGCCCGAACTGCCCGTAGGGGGCGGGCTGGCGGACCTGCAGACGGCTGCGGCCGAAGCGGGGGCGGAAGTGAGAAGTGCGAAGTGCGAAGAGCGAAGAGCGAGTCCGGAGACGCGACGGAGAGAGTCGGAGTAGCGAGTAGCGAGTTCAGAGAAGCGATGACGCGACGAAGCGACGGAGCGACGGAGCGACGGAGAGAGAGTCGGGGCGGGTTTGTTGCACGTTCTTCAGCGCTGGAGTAGTGCGCCGGCGACGATGCGATTCGATCGAGCGCGGCGTGCGCCATCGAAAACACTGCTCGCAGAGCAGTGGCACGCCGTCAGTGCCACCCGCCGAGTAGGAGGGTCACCCAGCCTTCAGCGAAGTTGCCGGCAACGCCGGCCTACGGGCAAACTGATCCAAAGTTCAGTTGAAATCTCGCGAAGTCATGCATGTCCACGTCGAAATCGCAGTCGTGGTCACCATACTCACGCGTTGCATCGTCTTGTGTGCCGAGGCGTGCCAACACCACCGCAAGATCTGTCTGGTCGATAGCGCCGTCACCATTCGTATCACCAGGGCAGGGCACGAAAAAGTTGATGTCGTGCGACTCGTCGATCGCAAGTGTATCTTCAAACATCCGGCCTTCCATGACACCGCCGACGGCCGCACCGGCCCTACCACCGATTCCTACGAGTTGGAGCTGATATTGGCCCGGCATCGGGTTCGGGATGAGGAATTGTTCGAGTGCGCCGTTGCCGGTGAAGAACGCGCCAGGGATTTCGTTGATTGTCCCGAGTGCTACTGTGTGGCCAAGACGGCGCCCCGCGGGGTCGATCAGCATGAAGTCCACCGGGTCAAACATGCCCGCAAGAAAGCCGGCGAGCGTGGTATCAAAGCCGTTCTCCGCATACTGGGACAGCAACCACGGCGACAGAATTGGCATCCTGCCGAAGAACGGCACAGGAAACGACTCTCGCGAGTTCGGAATAAAACCCTCACCGCCGTTCAGTCGCGCACCTTGCTCTGCGGCGCGCTCAATAAGTCCCACACAAGTGTACTGCCCGTCGACGTAGCCTTTTTGGCGATCCGGGTAGAATTGGTCGCGGATGCATGAAAAATTAAGCGCTGATCCGCAATTGCTGGACAGGAATGGGGCCGAGTCTTGCGTCTCAATGAACGTGGCCATCTCTGCGGCGATGTGGCCCGGAATCGGCACCGAGAGGTTGGCTGCGGTCGAGTCCAGAGTGGTTGAATCATGCCGGAACGAGCCACGCGTGTGCTGCCACTGTACGCCATCGACTTGGGCGATGCCAACGTGCCAGTCACACTCGGGATCCCAATACATGCCAGAACAATCGGGCGTGCCCTGCATGCATCCAAAGTGGCATCCGTATCCGGGATGGGACTCATAGACCCTATCATGTGTGAAGAGGCCAACATGATCCCACCCGGGAATCTGTTCCGGCCCGAACGTCCAGCTGCCATCACAAGATTCTCGGAACAGAAGTTCGGGGCCGTGCCCCCAGCGGAACGCATGACTGGCTGAGTTGCCTGCCACATCGGAATAACCAACCACGATGGAGCCGTCGGGGGAAACAGCGTAGGCGGCGGATGAGACGCCGCCTAGCGTGCCGAGATCCTGCATCCCATCGGTCGCAGTCCAGCGGAACCCGCGGGAGGAATTGAAGGCAGTGCCCACAACGACGGAGCCGTCGGCAGAAACGCCATATGCATCGGAAGGGTCGCCCGTTCCCAAATCCTGCATCCCTTCCGCCGCGATCCAACGGAACGCGCGATATCGACCGTCAGCCAGGTAGGCCCTGCCAACCACGACGGAGCCATCGCCGGAAACGTCCAACGCCTGGGCCCCGGTGCCGTCGAGGGTTCCTAGATCCTGCATCCCGCCGGTTGCGGTCCAACGAAACGCGCGTGAACCGGCGGCTCCATTGGCCTCGCCCACCACGACAGAGCCGTCAGCGGCAACGCCATTAGCCCAGGACCAAGCGGTGCCGCCAAGCGTTCCCAAGTTTTGCATTCCACCCGCAGCCGTCCAACGGAACGCGCGGGCAAGACCGCCGGGCGGGGAACTCATACCCACGACGACGGAGCCGTCGGCTGAAACGCCCTCTGCGTAGGAAGTGGGACCACCGAGTGTGCCAAGATCCTGCATCCCCTCTGTCAGAGTCCAGCGGAAGGCGTGATAGTTTCCATCAGCAGTGCGCGCTTGGCCGACTACAACGGAGCCGTCTGCGGAGACTCCGGTAGCAGCAGATTGGGTGCCGCCGAGCGTCCCCAGATCGTGCATCCCTCCTGGCGCCGTCCAACGGAACGCGTGATATGTCTGACCGTTTGCGGTGGAGGTCCAGCCCACCACGACGGAACCGTCATCGGAAACGCCAAGTGCCTGCGAATTGGGAACTAGTAGGAGCGTGCCTAAATCCTGCATTTCGCCGCACCGCTGGGCCAATGCTGATGCGCCCCGGATCGTGAACAGAATCGACAAACTCGCTCGTACGAGCCAGGGGCTTGCTGTCATCACCGAATCCTCGTGCTTACGACTGCCTGGGCGGGTCGGCTTTCCGCACTGCGCATACGAAGGTTGCGTGTGCCCAAAACCACAAACTCCAGTTGGCCCGGATCGACCGGCGACCGTGACCGAAGCGCCGGGTGCCATGCCGACGGCTTTTCGCGTCGGCATGCTCTTCGTCCATCGCGGTGCGCGCAGCCGTCGCGATGGTGCCCGCGCGCTCACGTTCTTCGTCGCCAAGTCTATCGCAGACTTCTGGCGGCGCGGGTGGGTGGCGGCGACGCGCCTGGCCGCATGTCGCGACTGCGCTACCGGCGTTTTCCCGCCGCACCTCGCGACTGCGCTACCACCGCTTCCCTGCCTTGATCTTGCTCTCGAGGTCGATCTGAAACTGTCGCAATGACTGGTTCAGCTCGCGTTTCTCCAGCCGCTCCGCCGCGCGCACCAGTTCCTGGCAGAACGCCTGGACGTACAACGCTTCGTCGAACGTGGCCGAGCGGCGGCGGCCGCCGGCGTCGTAGGCCGCGTCGTAGGCCACCGAGTGCGCCCGCTGCTCGTGCGGCTTGATGAACTTTTCGTTGGCGGCGTAGAACGGCGCTTTGTGCAGCACGTCGACCAGGTGCTGGTGGCACGACTCGGCGTCCTTCTCGACTTCCTGCCGCTGCGACGACTTGAACCAGAAAATGGCGATGCCGATGCCGACGACGGCGAGAATTCCGAGCAGCTTCTTCGGGTCCACGGACTTCCTCCCTTGACAGGATTCGCCGAGCCGCCCCAGCCCCACCCGGAGCTGAACCACCAATCACGGCCCGGCGACACAACCCGCTGCGCTTCGGCCGCAAACCGAAGCACACCATCCCACGCCCCGTGCATGTGACCGCTGCGCCGGGCCGAGGCCCGGGCGGTAGCGCAGGAATTTTAGCGTCGGCGCCGCCGCCGAAAAGCCCATATTGACGGCTCGCCGGCAGCGGCGACGATACGCCGGCATGCCCGCAAACCCGCGCCCCGCCGTCGTCTACATCGCCCCCGCGGGCCCGTGCCGCGACGACCTGGAGCGGTTCGGCTTCGCCGGGGCCGCCGCGGCGATCGAGTTCGCCCGCGCGCATCTGCCTGCGCCCTACAAACTTCTGGCGGATCGCCGCTTCTTCGAGATCGTCGAGCGGCCCGACCAAGGCGGCCGCGATGATGACCGCCGGCGGGTGGCGGCGCTGCAATCCGCCCTCGGCGACCCCCAGGTCCGCGCGATCGTGGCGGCCCGCGGCGGGGCGTGGCTGGGGCGGGTCGTCGCGGAGCTGGATTTTGGTCCGCTGCTGAGGCGGACGTCGCCGCTGGCGCTCTTGGGGTTCAGCGAGATCACGTCGCTGGTGAACTGGGCGGCGGCGAGCCGGGCGGGGCTGGGCTTGTACTGGCTCGCGCCGCATTACCTGGGTTGGAAGGTCACGCCGCGCGAGGCCGGCCTGGCGGCGCTGGCGGAATTCTGGCGGCTGCTGCCCCAGATCATGGGCGATGCACCGGCCGGCGGCTCGAATGCTGACAGTGCGCGAGCCGGCGACGAGCGAGCCGGCGACGAGCGGGGCAGCGAAGCGGCCGCCAGGCGGGCGAGACGCACCGCCGCGACCGATCTGGCGACGGGCCTTGAAAAGTCTGAAGGGCGTGCGACCGGCGCGGGGCCGGTCGCGGCCGCCGCGCAGGCCCCGATTCGCGGCCGGCTGGTCGCCGGTCGGGCGCGGTCGGGGTCGATTCGGATCGTCGGTGGCTGTTTGTCGGTGTTTGCGGCCACGTTGCCTGGTCCGCTCGCGCGGCGGCTCAGCCCGCGGGGGAAGTGGTTGCTGATCGAGGACATCAATGAAGCGCCCTATCGCATCGACCGGCATCTTTCGACGCTGAAGCTGATGGGCTGGTTCGAGCGCGTGGCTGGGGTGCTGGTGGGCGACTTCCACACCGGCCCCGAGAGTCAGCGGGCGGCGGTGGTGGAGTGTCTGCGTTATCACCTGCCGCGGGGCGGCGCGACGCCGGTGGTAGTGACGGGCGACGTGGGGCACGTGTGGCCCATGACGCCCGTGCCCCTCAATCGACCGCTGGCGTTGCGGGTGCGCGGCCGGGACGTGCGAATCGGCGGCCGGCTTTGAGCCGGGGGCGGCGCGGGACTATATTCCGGGTGCGACCGGCCGCGGCGTTCCCAGCCCGCCGGCCGCCCAACGGCGAGCATCGCCCCCGAGGCACGCATGGCTGAGGTTGTTCTCGAAAACGTCTCGAAGGTGTATCCCGGCGGCGTGAAGGCCGTCGACAACGTCAGCCTGCGGATTGCCGACCGCGAATTCATCGTGCTGGTCGGCCCTTCCGGCTGCGGGAAGAGCACCACGCTGCGCATGGTCGCCGGGCTGGAGGACATCAGCGACGGCACGATCCGCATCGGCGAGCGGGTCGTCAACGCGGTCGCGCCCAAGGATCGCGACATCGCGATGGTGTTTCAGAACTACGCCTTGTACCCGCACATGACGGTGTACAAGAACATGGCGTTCGGGCTGCTCCTGCGGCGGCGGTACGGTTTTTGGCGGAATCCGCTGGCGTGGACGGCTTCGGGGGCGTATCGCACGAAGTCGTCGCAGGAATCGCAGGACATCGACGAGCGCGTCCGCAAGGCGGCGCGGATGCTGGACATCGAGAAACTGCTTGATCGGCGGCCCAGGGCGCTCTCGGGCGGGCAGCGGCAGCGCGTCGCGGTTGGCCGGGCGATCGTCCGCGAGCCGAAGGCGTACTTGTTCGACGAGCCGCTGTCGAACCTCGACGCGAAGCTGCGGGTGGAGATGCGGGCGGAGATCAAGCGGATCCACCGCGACGTGAAGACGACCACGATCTATGTGACGCACGATCAGGAAGAGGCCATGACGCTGGGCGACCGCGTCGTGGTGATGAAGGACGGGATCATCCACCAGATCGGCTCGCCGTTCGAGGTCTACGAGCGGCCGGTGAATCGCTTCGTGGCCGGGTTCGTCGGCACGCCGCCGATGAACTTCCTGACGGGCCGGCTGGTCAGCTCGGGCGGGGCGCTGGTATTCGACGAAGGGGAGAACAAGCTGCCGGCGCCGAGCGGGCTTCAGGAGCGGCTGGCGCGTTTCCGCGACCAGCGGCTGGTGCTGGGCGTGCGGCCGGAGTGTCTGAGTCCGGCGGCGGGCGGTCGGGCCGCGGCGCTGCTGCGGGTGAGGGTGGGCCTGGTGGAGCCGCTGGGCGACCGGCTGGACGCGCATATCAGCACAACCGCTCACGCCCGGATCACGGCCCGCCTTGACGGCCGCACGGCCGTGTCGGAGGGGCAGACGATCGATATGCAGGTGGACATGGATCGCGTACACTTCTTCGAGGACTCGGCGGATGGGCGAAACGTCAGCTTGAAACAATAGCTAATGGCTAATTGCTAATGGCTAATATCTAATAACCATTAGCTAGCAGCTAATGGCTAATAGAAGCGGAATGGTTAGTCGCACCAGCCGCCGGGTCGGGATCGGCGGAGAACGGACTTTGGGTCCGGAGAGGTGAATCGGCGATGCGCAGCCGTGGTCTGTTGTATCGTATTAGCCATTAGCAATTAGCCATTCTGTATTCGTCTACAACTTTGGTGCGTGCAACACCGGATGCTTGCACAAACGGAAAGGCAGGACAACTGAAGATGAACCAGGACCTTTTGCGGATCGCCGATGCGATCTGCCGCGACAAGAACATCGAGCGCGAGAGCTTCTTCGCCGACCTTGAAGACGCCATGGCCAGCGCGATCCGCAAGGCCTATGACGACGAGGCCGTCGCCACGGTCAAGATCGACCCGATCGGCGGCGGCATCAGCGCGACGGTCAACGGCAACCCGATCGACATGCACATGCTCGGCCGCATTGCGGCGCAGACCGCCAAGCAGGTCATCATCCAGAAGACCCGCGAGCGCGAACGCTCGAGCATCTTCGAGGAGTTCACCGAGCGGCGCGGGACGATCGTCACCGGCACGGTCGTGAAGGCCGAGGGGGGGAACCTGCTGGTCAATCTGGGCAAAACCGAGGGCTTCCTGCCGCGGAGCGAGCAGATCCCCGGCGAGACGCACCAGCCCGGCGAGCGGATTCGCGTGCTGATCCTCGAAGTGCGCGAACAGCCCAACCAGATCAAGATCATCCTCAGCCGCTCGCACCCCGAGTTCATCATCCGCCTGTTCGAACTGGAAGTTCCCGAAGTCGCCGAGCGCGTCATCGAGATCAAGGCCCTGGCCCGCGAGGCCGGCTATCGCACCAAGGTGGCCGTCAGCAGCATCGACAGCAAGGTCGACGCCGTCGGCGCCTGCGTCGGCGTGCGCGGCAGCCGCATCAAGAACGTGGTCGACGAGCTGGGCGGCGAGAAGATCGACATCATCCGCTGGAACGAGTCCAGCCAGATTCTGATCCAGAACGCCCTGAAGCCGGCGGACGTGCAGGAGATCGCGCTGTGCTTCGAGCTGGGCAAGGCCACGGTGGTCGTGCCCGAGGACAAGCTCTCGCTGGCGATCGGCAAGCGCGGTCAGAACGTGCGGCTCGCCGCGCGGCTCACCGGGTGGGACATCGATATCCTGACGCCCACGGAATACAACAAGCACCTCGAACTGCTCGAAGCCACGGTCAAGAAGGTCGAAGGGGCCGACGACCTGCTGCTCGACAAACTGATCGCGATGGGCTGCATCAGCGTGCTCTACGTCGACGAAATCGGACCGACGCCGCTGATCGAATCGCTCGAACTCGAAGCGTCCCTGGCCGACAAGCTCGTCGAGCTCTGCGGCGAAGAGGCCATCCGCATCGAGGAAGAGCGCGAGCAGACCGACAGGATCAAGGCCGCCGAGCGGGCCGCGGCGGCAGCAGCGCCCAAGCCGCGGCTGGTGTTCACCGATCCGCCTTCCGCCTTTGTCGCGACGGAGGGCGAAGCCCCCGCCGCGGCTGCGGACGAGCTCGCGGCGCCCGTCGATGCCGCGCCGGACGGCGCATCGGACGAAGCACCGGCGACCGCGGCGGCAGCGCCCGATTCGTCGCCGGTCGCCGACGCAGCGCCGGAAAGCGACTTGCAGCGCGAGCCGGCTACGTAGCGTCGGCTGCGTTCGTGCAGGAGTCGCCGCGTGAATCACTGGCTGCTCAAGAGCGATCCGGATGAGTACTCCGCGGCGGACCTGCAGCGGGACGGCGCGACGACCTGGGATGGTGTGAAAAACGCCGCCGCGCTGATTCACATGCGGGCGATGCGCAAAGGCGACGCGCTGCTGATTTATCACACCGGCGCGGAGCGCGCCGTCGTCGCCACGGCCAAGGTCAGCGGCGATCCGCAGTCCGATGCGAGCGACGCGGCCGGAAAGCTCGTCGGCGTGCCGATCGCCTTCGATCGCTGGTTCAGTACGCCGGTCACGCTCGCCGCCATCAAGGCCGAGCCGGCTTTCCGCGATTTCGCGCTGGTGCGAATCGGCCGGCTCTCGGTCATGCCGGTCGCGGCGCCGCTTTGGGAGCGGCTGCTGGCGCTGGGTGGCGCGCTGCGGCGCTCGCCGCCGAAGCCATGATTGCGGCGTGTCTGCCGCATTTCGACCTGCTCGATCCGCGCTCACCGTACGAAGCCGCCGCGCGGCCGCTGGCCGGGGCCGTCAATATCCCGGCGGACGAGATTGAAGCCCGCACTTCCGAGCTTCCGCCCCGCGGAGCGGCGCTGCGCGTCGCCGGCGGCAACGAGGGGACCGATCGCGCGGTCGCCGCGCTGCGCGGCCTTGGCCGTGGCGTCGTCGTCGAGTCGTCGCCGCGTGCGCTTGGCGCGGAGGAGCGGGCGGTTCGCGGGCGGCTGTGGTCGGCGAGCGCCTGGTTGGAGACCGTTCTGCCGAACCTGAGTGTGGGCCGCGCGCTCGACGTGGCCTGCGGCAGCGGGCGCGACGCGGTATTCCTCGCCGCTCAGGGATGGCAGGTGCTGGCGGTCGACTGGTTGCCCGATGCGCTCGACCTGGGGCGGGGGCTGGCGGCGCGCTACGCCCCCGGGGCCGCGATCGACTGGCGCTGCATCGATCTCGAACAGGATGGCGCGCCGGCCGACGGCGCGGGTGTGTTCGAGGCGCCGTTCGACCTCATCACGGTCTTTCGTTACCTGCACCGCCCGCTGTTTTGCCGCTTCCGCGACTGGCTCGCTCCCGGCGGCAGCCTCGTTTTCGAGACGTTTACGACGCTGCATCGCCGGCGGCATGGCAAGCCGTCGCGCGATGCGCACGTTCTGAGGCCCGGAGAATTGCAGACGCTGCTCGAAGGCTGGGAGATTCGGTCCATCGATGAGTCGTGGCGCGGCGACGCGCACACCGCCCGGGCCTGGGCCGTGCGCCCATCCCGGTAGAGGCAAGCGGACCGCGATCGAATGCTGCTTACGAGGCACGATGTAGCGCGTCGGCGGCCGGGGCGTCGAGCCTGTGAACTTTTTGGCTTCACTTACTCTCGTGAGCGGTTCGCGAGCCCTTGGGCGGGCAGAATGCCCGCCCCACCCAAAAAATTCACAAGCTCGTCGCCCTGCTCGACACCGGCCATCAGCCGCAGCACGGCCTCCGGCGTGGCCTGCGGGCGTGGCAGCTCGCCCGCGCACCGCCCGTCGCGCATCACGATTACTCGCGTGGCCAGTGCGAGCAACTCGGGCAATTCCGAACTGATAAGCAGAATGCCGCGCCCCTCGGCCGCGAGGCCGCGGATGATGTCGTGAATCTCCGCCTTCGCGGCCACGTCCACGCCGCGGGTCGGCTCGTCGAGCATCAGCACCCGGCTGCGGCAGGCCAGCCAGCGGGCCAGCGCGATCTTCTGCTGATTCCCGCCCGAGAGCGCCCCGACCGGCAAGCTTCGCGACGGCGTTCGCACCCGCAGCGCGGCGATGTGCTGGTCGGCGACCTCGGCGACCGCGCGGCGGGCGATGAAACCGGCGCGGCTGAGCCGGGGCAGCGCCGCCAGCGTCAGGTTCTCTTCGCAGCTCATCTCCAGAATCAGCGCCTGAAGCTGGCGATCTTCCGGCAGGAAACCCAGCCCGGCCGCGATCCGCTCCGCCGGCGACAGTCCGCCCAGATCGCGACCGGCGAGCCGAACCGCGCCGCCGGTGGCGCGGTCGATCCCGAAGATGGCCCGCGCCACTTCGCTGCGGCCCGCGCCCACCAGCCCGGCGACGCCGACCACCTCGCCGCCGCGCACTTGCAGCGAGACATCGGCGACGCGCGGCGCTGCGGCCAGCCCGCGCACGTCGAGCAGAATATCGCCCCGGTTCGCCGCGACGAGCATGTCGGAGGCCGTCGGCGCCTCCCGGCCGATCATCAGTCGCACCAGCGCATCGACCGTCGCGCCGGCCATCGGTCGCGTTGCGACGTGCCGCCCGTCGCGCAGAACCGTGAACGCGTCGCACAGCCGGCGAATTTCCTCGAGGCGATGCGAGACATAGAGGATGGTCACGCCGGCGCGGCGCAGCTCGGCGATGCGCTCGAAAAGCCGCTCCGCTTCGACGTCGGTCAGCGAACTGGTCGGCTCGTCGAAGATGATCAACTGCGCATCGCCGCCCAGGGCCGCGGCGATTTGCACCATTTGCTCTTCGCCGGTCGAGAGCGCGGCCATCGGCGTGTGTGGTCCGCGATCGAGGCCGACGCGCCGCAGCAGGTCGGCGGTCGCACGCGCCATCGTCGCGTTTCGCACGAATCCGCCGCGCGCCGGCATGCGGCCGAGGAAGAGATTCTCCGCGATCGAGAGATTGCGACAGAACGCCGGCTCCTGGTGCACGATTCGCACTCCGGCGGCGGCCGCATCGAGCGGGGAGCGGAAGCGGCGGCCGACCGGCGGCCGGCCCGGCGACGGGCTCAGCGCCCAGCGTCCGCTGTCGTGGGTGTGAATGCCTGCGACGATCTTGCCGAGAGTGCTCTTGCCGGCGCCGTTCTCGCCGAGCAGGGCGTGGCAGGCGCCGCGCTCGACGGCGAAAGAGACGCCGTCCAGCGCGCGGATGCCGCCGAAGCGCTTGCCGATGTGATCGAGGACGAGATGCGCGTCCGCCATTGCTCAGATGATAAGCGGACCGCCAACGCGCCCGCCCAGCGCGAGCAACGAATAAGCGGCGATCGCCGTACGCAGGCGTCGTGGCGCGAGGCGGTCAACGGCTACTCGCGATCCGACTCGGCGTCCGCCTTGCGCAGCATCTCCAGCAGCCGCGCGACGTCCTGGTGGACCGTCTGCGGCGCGCGGACGATCAGGATGCCGTTGTAGACCCGCACCGCCGAGCTGCCGCCATTGCACGTCCACACATCCGGCATCACGGCTTCGGTAATCGTGCTGACGAGCTCGCGTTCGGGCCACGCACATTCCGAGGTATCCGTCGCCGACTCGGTCGCCGCGGCAGGCGCGGCGTTCGCGCCGGGGGCGACGGTTGCGGCGCTGGGCGGCTGGGCGGCAGGGTCGGGCGTCCGCGCCGGTTGCGCGGCGGCGATGCGCAGCTTCATTGCGCGCCAATCGAGTCCCGCCGTCAGCAGGTCGCGCACGTCGTAGACGCACATGACCTGCCGCTTGAACAACTCTTCGCGCGTCGTGATCAGCAGGATGCCGTCGCGGTGTTCGTAGCCCAGGGCGACCGAATCGTGCCCGGCGTCCTGCAGGATCACCATCAGGGCTTGCTCCAGCCGGACGTTCTTCAAACGCAGGGTCGTCGGTCGGTCGCGCTCGATGCCGGCGTCCGAGAGGGCGCGCCACTGCACCACCAGATTGATGTCGTGCTGCTCGGAGATGTATTCCAACAGGTCGCACAGCGGCATTTCGGCCACGTTCAACTCGGCGATCCGCCGCCCGAGCACGGCGCGCTCCTCGGCCAGTTGGTCCTGGCTCTCGGCGCTTTCGAAGCCGCCGCCGGGCATCAATCCCGCTGCGCCCGCGGGCGCGGCGGCGGCCAGCGCGCCGCGCGACAGGTCGGTCGGCAAGCCGGCCTGCACCGGCGCGACCGGATTGGAGAAGAAGGCACTGCCGGCCATCAGCACGATACCGAGTCCAGCCGCCGTCGCCGTTCCGCGCATGATCCATCTCCTCGTCCGCCCCACAGATCGAAAGCGCGCGGCCAACTCGGCCGCATCGCCGAAATCGTCAAGCACCCGCATGATCGCGTCGTGCCGCGAGAGACCGCGGGCGATGTACTCCTCGACCGCGTCCTCGACGTGGGTTTCCAGCTCGCGCCGAATCTCGCGGCGCTGGTGGCCGCTGAGCCGCAGAAAGCGCCCCAGCAGGTTGAGATACGCTTCGAATTCCGGATCGGGCGTCATGTCGTTTCGCCCTCCATCGCCGCTGCGGGCGCGGGGGGCGGCGCGGCGGCCGTGCCGCCGAGCATCTGCCAGACGCACGCGGCGTAGTCGCGCCACTGAGCGGCGTCGGCCTCGACCCGGGCCGCGCCGCGGTCGGTCAGCGCGTACCACTTGCGGTCGCGTCCGCTGGCATCGTCCCACCAGGATCGGACGCAGCCGTCGGCTTCGAGCTTGTGCAAGATCGGATAGAGCGTGCCGGCTTTGAGGTCGACGCGACCGGCGCTGCGCTCGCGGAGCGACGCGAGAATCTGATATCCGTAGCGGGGGCCGCTTCGCAGGTCCGAAAGGACCATCAAGTCGAGGCTGCCGCGCAACAAGTCGCGCGAGAATGACACGGTCGACTCCCAATCTCCGTAGCTGTCTGCCGCCGACGGCCAAACCGCCCCAGCGACCGGCGGCCCGCGATGCTGAACAGGTTGTACAACTATAGTATAGCTCAGCTATACATAAATGCAAGCGGATTTGGGCGAGTTTCGGCCGCGGCGGCTGCGTTCATTTCGCAAACTTCCCGATGACGATCTTGTCCGCTCGTCGGTTGCCGCCCCGGTTGCGGGCGGGAGCGGGTGGGGGCCGCCGGAGTCGCGCCATGACACGACAGAACGCCATCCGAGAGAATTCATCCGCTCGCACGACGCTGACGCAGACTGCGTGCGTCTGCTGCGGGATTGCGTGCCTGGCGTGGGGCCTGGCGCCGGCGATCATCGAACGGCTGATCACCGGGAACGCGCCGCAAGTGCGCACGCTGGCCATCGGCAGCGCCGCGGGCTTCGTCGGTGCGACGTTCATGGCCATCGCGCTGGTTTTGCGCCGCGGGCGGCGCTGGGGGCTGTGGGCCGCTTTCGGGCTTTCGCTGGCGCTCGTGGCGATCTCAATTCCGGCGATTCACTTCAGCGGCAACGGCGGGTCGGCCTCGTTCCTGCCGATGTTCGGCACCTGCGTGGTTGTGACGAGCTGGTTATCGCTGCGACCGGGCGCGACCGCGGGCGGGGCGCGGCGCGGCAGCGCGGCGCACGAAGATTGGCGCACGCACGCCGGCGTCAGCCACCTGGTTCCCAGTCCGCAGGGCCGCGCGAGCGCCGAGCCGACGCATACGCCGGCCGCGACGACGCCGCAGCCATCGGCGTTTCAGCCCAATCCGTCGGGCGTCGCGAGTCGGGCCGCCGCCCGGCCGGCTCAGTCCGGCGCGGGAGCTGCGCCGCCGCTGCCGGTCGAGAGCGGCGCCACGAGGCGCTGAGTTCGACAGCATTCCAAATCCGCGCAGCCACGCGACAGCGCTTCGCGCTTGCGTGGAAATGAGAGATACGCGCCGCGCCGGTCGCGCGACGCTCTGAGGGGGGAAAGACATGCAAACGCAAACCGTCAAGTTCGACATTACCAACGAGGGTGGGGGTCTGTTCCTCATGCGCTGCAACGGCGGGCTGTCGTGGGAGGACCGCGACACGCTGGCCGCCAGCGTCGAGGATCACACGGCGGAGGTGTCGGACTTCCGCGCGCTGGTGGTCGATTTCGCGCGGACGCAGTACGTGAACTCCGCCGGACTCGGCGCTTTGTTCCAACTCGTTCGCCGCCTGCGGCCGCGCGAGGCGCGGCTGGCGTTCGCCAGCGTGCCACCGACGCTCGGTCGGCTGTTCCAGACGGTCGGCCTGGATCGGGTGACGGAGTTCTTCGAGAGCACCGAGTCCGCGCTCGCGTCGCTGCAGCGCAGCGCGCCGGCGGCGCTGCGCGACACGCGCCCGCAGCCGCCCGCGACGCCGCTGCGAACCAGCTTCGCGCCGATCGAGTCCTGAGATTCCGGGGCGCTCGGAGCGCGAGGATCTGACGGAGCAGCACAACTCGCGCGAGGCGGCGGCGCCGCTGGGCCGCACCTGCGCGAAGACGTAAGACCAAGGAGCGACAATGGTTACGACCCTACCGCGACCGCGTCAGGCGGCGCGCAAGCAGCCGCCGGCGATTCCCGGCCAGTTGTTCAATGCGGAAGACTTCGCGCTGGCGGATATCCCCGCGCAGGATGCGTGGGAGCGCATCAGCAGGATCGCCGTGCGCGAAGAAGCGAGCGACATTCACCTGAGCAATCAGCGTGACGGCGCGCACGTTGCGCTGCGGCTGGACGGCCGTCTGTGGCCGCAGGGCGTGCTGCCCGCGGACTACGCGCAGCGGCTGGCGAATCACGTCAAGATCGCCGCGACGCTCGACGTGGGCGAGAAGCGCCGCCCGCAGGATGGTCACATCAGCCTGGCGATCGACGGGCGCAGCGTGGACCTGCGCGTGTCGATCTTCCCGGGCAACCACGGCGAAGACCTGGCCATCCGCGTGCTGGACCGCGAGGCGGCGCTGCTGGACATCGAGGATCTCGGCGCGGATGACCGTCAGGTGCGCGAGATGCTGCACATGCTGGAAGCGCCGAGCGGGCTGATTCTGGTTACCGGCGCGACGGGGGCGGGAAAGACGACGACGCTCTACGCCTTGCTGCGGCGGCTGGCGCAGGACGGCCGGAAGGTGCTGAGCATCGAAGACCCGGTCGAGTTCGACGTGCCGGAAATCTGCCAGTCGCAGACCAACCCGCGGATCGGCAACGACTTCGCCGCGTTGATCCGCAGCGCCCTGCGGCAGGATCCCAACGTGCTGATGATCGGCGAGGTGCGCGACGCCGACACCGCCGACGCGGTGCTTCGCGCGGCGAACTCCGGTCGGCTGGTGCTTGCGACTTCGCACGCGCTGCATTCGGGGGCCGCCGTTGAGAGTCTGATCGCGCTCGGGGCGAATCCGTATTTCGTGGCGCGGGCGCTGCGCGGCGTGGTGGCGCAGACGCTGGTGCGGCGGCTGTGCCCGTACTGCACGGTCCGCATCGAGGAGACCTGCGACGCGCGGCTGTTTGAAGACCTGCGGCCGCTGATCGGTCCGCACGAGCGCCCGGCGCTTTCGATGGGCCGCGGATGCCCGCATTGCCGGCATACCGGCTATCGCGGTCGCGTGGGGCTGTTCGAGGTGCTCTCCGCCGATGAGTCGGTCCGCGAGCTGTGCGCCCGCGGAGCGCCGGCCCGTGAGATCTACCGCCACGCGGTGAGCCGCAACATGGTGACGATCGAAGACGCGGGCAAACTGGCGGCGCTGCGCGGCCTGACGACGGTCGAAGAGCTGCTTCAGAGCGTCTCCGAGATTTGGACCGGTGAGGACTCGCATTCAGGGCCGCGTCCGCCCGTTCATTGAACGCAGTGCATTTCAGGGTGTGCGCTCAGCGCCGCGGCGAGGCTCTCGTCGCGGCGTGGGCGCGTACATTCCCGACGGCGAATCGCGAGACGTGTGGCCCGGCGGCTACGTCGCCTGACCAAGGCTTTCTCGATTCATAAGTCATTATTTTTTGGTTATTTATGTCATCTCGGACCGCGCCGCCGCGCGGGCGCGTCACGATTCTTAAGCACTTCGTGAAGAATTCCCTTGAACTTCCGTTCGCGTTCCCGTAGATTGCGGGAAGTGTGTTGAAGGAATAGCCGGGGTGCAGCCACTTCGTGCATCACGGCGGGTTTGAGGCAGTCACTTTGTACATCTGACGGCGTCCGGGTACCGGCGTGTTTGCGCTGTGCCCGTGTGTGCGTGAATGCGTGGCCTCCGAACTGGGGCCTTGGCGTCTTTCTTCCTGAAGGAGGAGAAAACTCTATGAACAGACTCACCAAGCTCTTGGTGGGCAGCGCGCTGATGTTCGGCACATCGGCTGCGTATGCGATCGACGTGCCGGAGGTCGAGGCGAACGAGACCAAGGCGCAGGCCACGGTCACTCCGGCCCTCAACGCCGGCGACACGCTCAGTGGTTCGTCCACGGGCTCGTCGACCACGGCGCCCGGCCCCGCGTCGGCCGACACGTTCCGCGTGAACATGAACGGCGGCGCGCTCGGCATCTATCGTCACCGCCTGGTCAACACCGGCGGCACGACGCACGGCGCGTCGATCCGCGGCCTGAACCAGACCGACCCCGGCGTCGGCTTCGGCGGTGTGGCCGGCACGACCGACAGCACGGCGCAGAGCACGTCCACGGCCACGACGCCCCCGCGCTTCGTGCAGTGGTACGGCTTCGGCAAGCAGGAGTCGCTGTACTTCCGCGTCACCGGCGCGACGACCACGACCGCTCCGTATCAGTGGACGCTCGAGTCACAGCCGGTCACTCCGGTCGACATTGGTTCGTACGCGCCGGGTCTGATCCAGATCACGACCGTCGGCCAGGGCCACAGCAGCGACACCGACATGTGGGTCTACGACGGCGCCCTGCAGGCCATCCCGGGCTACGGCAACGACGACGAGTCGGTCGATGAGGGCGGCACTGGCGCCTCGCTGCAGTCGCAGCTCCGCCGGACCTACGCTCCGGGCACGTACTACATCGCCCTGACGAATTTCAACCTGGCGAGCAGCGCGACCAGCCCGGACACCGACGACTTCGAGACCGGCACGCTGCTGGACTTCGACGACGTCGTGCTGAATAGCTCGACCACTGCTAACCTGAACATGGCCTTCACGATCTCGGACTCGGGCGGCGCTTCGCTGCAGGTCGCGAACACCAAGGCCGGCGCGTTCGACATCAACTGGTTCAAGTTCACCGTCACGCCGGAGCCCAGCGCTCTGGCGCTGCTGGCGATCGGCGGCATCGCGTTCTTCCGCCGCCGCTAGTTTCGCCGCGAGTCGTTCAGGTCTCCTGAACGCTCACCGCACGTAATGCGAGAGGCCGCTTCGGGTTTCCGGAGCGGCCTCTTCGTTGTTTCATACCTTGCACGGCGACCCGGAGGTGCGGTTTGGGTTGAAGTCTCCGCCGAGCGGCTGTACGTCGTCGAGTTGGGCGACGCGAACGCGCGGATGGCCTGAGCACCGCGCAAGGCCCTGGCCGCGCGACTGTTGCAGCGGTTGGTTTGGCGACAAAGTGCAATCCGCGCTCGAGCCGCGCGTCGCGGCCCTCTACGGCTGCCAGCGATATGCCGCTACGGCCTTGAGTTCGCGCACGACGATCAGGTCGCCCGCGACGGCGAGGTGGGCCCAGGTCTCCTGATCGCTGATCTTCTTCTTGTCGAGCAGCTCGAATTTTTCGGGGGTCGCGCGGATCAGCAGCAGTTCGCCGCGCTCATCCAGCGCCAGCAGGCGGTCGCCGCTCGCCACCAGACTCCAATACTCGCCGAATGAGTTCGACCGCCAGCACTCCTTGCCGGTGGCCAGCTCCAGGCAGACGAAGCGGCGGTTCTGCAGGTGCAGGTAGGCATGATCGCCGATCAGCACGGGGCTGGACATATAGCCCTGGGGTTTGGCCGTCCAGCGCTCGCTGACGTCGAAGCGGCCGGCGTCGGTCGCCGGCGACAGGGCATACAGGAAGCTCTTGTTGCGATAGCTGCTGGTGAAGACCGCGTCGCGCCATACGGTGGGCGTCAGGATGTTCATCCCGCGGAAGTTCGGCACTTCCTGCTCCCAGAGCACGTCGCCCTTTTCCGGGCACAGGCCGCACAGTTTCTCGCGGGTCTGCACCAGCAACTGCCGCCGGCCGCCGAGGTCCGCCAGCAGCGGCGACGAGAACGCGCTGCCGAACATGCCGCCGCCGTCGACCAGACTGCGCCAGACGGTTTCGCCGGTGCGCTTGTCGAGCTTGCACACTGCGGCGCCGGCCTGCACGTACACCGCGCCCGCGTCGACCAGGGGCGAGCACACGAAGCCGAACTCGGGCAACGGCGTCTGGTAGCGCTGCGTGAAGTCCACCCGCCAGCGCTCGCGACCATCGGCCGCGTCGAGACAGACCAGCACGTCGCGCATTCCGGCGACGAACAGGCTCTCGCCGTCATATGCCGGCGTGCTGCGAATCCAGTCGCCGTTTTTCTTCGCGAAAAACGGCACACTCATGCTTCCCGGCCACTGGGCCTTCCACAACTCCCGGCCGCTGGCGCGGTCAAGCGCCCGCACGCACTCGCGCTGCTTGTCGATCGTCTCGGTAACGAACACGCGATCGGCGGCGATGATCGGGCCGGAATAGCTCTCGCCGAGTTCGATCCGCCAGACCGGCGCCAGCTTGCCGAGCGAGTCGGGCCAGGCGGGGCTGCCCGCGGCGACGAACCCGTCGCGCGTCGGACCGCGCCACTGATTCCATGTCAGCGGCGGATCGGCCGCGGGCGCGGGCGGCGCGGCGGCGGCCAGCAGCGCGGCGGCGCACAGCAGTGACGCGGGATATCGCGAGGCGACGGCGGTTGGGTTGATCATGCGGCGAATTCTCCAGCGGCGATGGGGGCGCGCAAGTGCTGCCCGGCTGCGCGGGGCGCAAGAGCGTATCGTCGGCCGGCGTCGATTGGATGCAAACGTTCGTGAAGATTCGGACGTTTGTGGTCGTGCCTGCCAAGCGGCAGTCGGTCGCGCGGATTGCGGGGGGCGTCCGTGGTTCGTGCAGAGGATGTCGCGCGCGGTGCGCGTGCGCGGGTGGGCAGAATGCCGGCCACCCTGTTGAATCCGAGTTATGTCGAGTTACCCGCGTTCCGATCCGCGGCGGCAATTACACTCGCCGTGACCCCGCACTCCGCCGTACGATGGTTCCATGAGTCGTCGCCGCAGTGCGGCGGCGGTCTCGCGGGAGTGCATGCAGCCATGCCGGCCACCTTCGCCACGTTTCAGCGTCTGAAAGACAAGGGCATCGCCGCGCTCAAGTCGGGCGACTACGTCGGGGCGCGGCCGTACCTGATCCAGGCCGCCGAGTGCATGATCGAACTCGCGGAAGAGAACAAGGACGCCAAGGCGCGGGCCGAGCAGGAGTCGTACGCCCGCGAGCTGCTCGATCTGGCCAAGGACTGCGATCGCAAGGCGAAAAAGACGGCCGCGGCCGGCGGCGGCGGCGGGCGCAAGGGCGACCGCGCCAAGGACGATGACGAGGACAAGCCGGACGCCAGCGACTGGATCGTGAAGGAGAAGCCCAACGTCCGCTTTGCCGACATCGCGGGGCTGGACGAGGTCAAGCAGGAAATCTACCTGAAGATGATTTATCCGTTCAGCCACAACGAGCTGGCCGCGCACTATGGGATCGATGTTGGCGGGGGCATCCTGCTCTACGGCCCGCCGGGAACGGGCAAGACGATGTTCGCCAAGGCGATCGCGACGGAGCTGGACGCCACAATGTTTGTCATCTCGCCGGCGCAGATGATGAGCAAGTGGGTGGGCGAAGCCGAGAAGAACGTGAAGGCGCTCTTCGACGCTGCGAAGTCGGAGAGCAAGGCCGTGATCTTCATGGACGAGGTCGAGGCGCTGGTTCCGCGGCGGCGCAACACGGATTCGACGGTGATGGCCCGCGTGGTGCCGCAGATTCTGCAGGAGATCGAAGGATTCGACCGCAAGGCAGGTCGGGCGCTGATGTTTCTGGGGGCGACCAACGAGCCGTGGAGCCTTGATCCGGCGATGATGCGGCCGGGGCGGCTGGACGCGAAGGTGTACATTCCGCTGCCCGACGCCGCGGCCCGCTTCAAGCTGTTCGAGATTTATCTGGGGAAGCGTCCGCTGGACGACGACATGGACTTCAACGCGCTGGTGGAGCGCACGGACGGCTATAGCGGCGCGGACATCAAGGCGATCTGCGGGCGTGCGGCAACTCGCCCGTTTTTGGAATCGGTCGCCGGTGCGGCGCCGCGTAAGATCTGTCTGGCGGACTGTGTCGCGGTGATCGAGGACATTCCGCCGTCGGTGAATCGCAAGGATCTGGCCAAGTACGATCAATGGGCGACGGAGAACTAGTGGTTGGTCAAGGCGGGCTTCTCACGCGGATGGGGCGGGCATGCCGCTTGCGGGGCGGGCAGGATGCCGGCCTCACCGTGGGCCCAGGCGGCAGGCAGGATGCCCGCCCCACCCAGGGCGCAACCGGCGGGCAGGATGCCCGCACCACGCTGCGGCGGAGTGCGCGCGGCACTCGTGATTCGGGTGTACGGGGGGGCGTGTGAGCAGCAAGGCCGGAATGCCGAACCAACTGGCGTGCCCGCACGCGAAGTGCGGGGCGACGAACCCGCGCGGGGCGCGAAACTGCCGGCGCTGCGGCCGGCCGCTCGCCGTGGCGGAGACCGGCGCGGGGGCCGGAGGCCGCGGCGCGACCCACCCACCGCCGCTGTCGCGCGCCACGCCCTGGGCCGCCCGCAGCGGCGGAGTACAGACGCTGGTGGGTGTTCTGGCGCTGGCGGCGGGGATTGGGGTGTTCGCCGTGATGGCCGCGATTGCGCGGCATTCCGGGCAGTAGATTTTGTGAGCTTTTTGGCTTCGCTCGCTTCCGGGAACGGTTTGCGAGACCAGCGGGCGGGCAGAATGCCCGCCCCACCCCAGGAGTCGGGCGGGCAGAATGTCCGCCCCACCCCAGGAGTCGG
>CAZVWB010000030.1:0-33687 GCA_964631045.1 uncultured Planctomycetales bacterium | reverse complement strand
CCGCCCCACCCCAGGAGTCGGGCGGGCAGAATGTCCGCCCCACCCCAGGAGTCGGGCGGGCAGAATGTCCGCCCCACCCCAGGAGTCGGACGGGCAGAATGTCCGCCCCACCCCAGGAGTCGGACGGGCAGAATGCCCGCCCCACCCCAGGAGTCGGGCGGGCAGAACGTCCGCCCCACCCCACAGGAGTCGGGCGGGCAGAATGTCCGCCCGACCCCAGGAGTTCACAGGCTCGGAGTTTCGGTGTGCATTCCGTGAGGAGTAGCCCGCCATGAACGTGCCGGTGCAACAGAGACTCGCCGATGCGGCGCTGGTGGCTTTCATCTGCGGGGGCGACGAGTGGCCGCGGAGCCTGCTGAGCAGCACGCCGGTTCCTGACGCCTGGATGGCGCTTGCGATGCGGCGCGACGGCAAGCGCTCGCTGGTTCCTGCGGGCGACGTGCCGCGCGTCGAGCGCGACGATCGGCTGCTGCTCGTTCGCAATCGACCTTTGACCGTCCCGCTCGCGATCGACGAGTGCGCCGCCGCCTGCGACAACACGATCAGCGGCCGCGTCGAGATTCTGCTGCGCTGGTCGCCGCGCGAGGATGACCTGGCGGCGGCGGCCCGAACGCTCCTGGCCGACGGAGCGCTGAAGAGCGACGGCTTGGCGCGGGCGGTCGAGAGCAGCGGCGGGCGCGTGGCGTTGCAGCGCTTCATCCGCGAGCGGCCGGCGGCGGGGCTGGTTCATGACGACCAGCGCGAGGCGCTTGCGAGCTGGCTGCGCGAGCAGTTGAAGCGATTTCTGTTCGAGTCCGGGCTGAGCCTCGACCGGGTTGCTTCGGTGTCGCTCACGAGCGAGTCGCTGGCCCGCGCCGAGGCGGCGCAGCGCGAAGCCGCCCAGCAGATGCAGCGAATTCAAGCCCGCGAAATGGTGCAGGAGGCGACGCTGGCCGCCGCAGCCCGTCGGCTGGAGAACCTCTCGGGCATCTTTGCGAAGCTGAAGGCCGCCGCGGGCGGCGAACAGGGCCGTTGGCACGATCTTCTGCCCGCACTTTCTCCGGCGGAGCGCGGGCAGTTACTGGCCAATCTCTGGCGGGTGACGCCCGACGCGCGCGTCGCAACGTCGATCGTCGTTGTCGCCGGCACGCAGTGCGTGTGGCTCGACCCGCAGTCGCCCGATCGCATCACGCAGCGCATCACGGTCGACGAATCTCTCGGCGGGCTGCGTAGCGTCGCGTATGTCTGCGAGCGGCAGTGGCTGCTGGTCGGGGCGGCTCGCGGCGTTTGGGTTTTGCAGGCGGACAGCGGCCAGACCGTCATGCGGCTGGACACCGATGCGGCGGCGATGCCGCGCGGCGGCTTCAACGACGCCGCGCTGATCGGCTCGCGCGTGTACGCGACCCATTCGCAGCTCGGGTTCTGGGAGTGGACGACCGATGGCGGCGCGGGCACGGCGCGGCTGGCGCCCGTCGGCGGTGTGCCGCAATCGGTGCGATGCGTGGCGCCGCTGCCCGACGGCCGGGTCGTCTTCGCCGCCGCTGATTGCGTTCACGCCTACGACCCGGCCACGAGCAACGTCGCGGTGCTGGCCGCCACCGGTGCGGAGATCACGTGCCTCGCGACGCTGGGCAGCCAGGTCTTCGTGGGTCAGATCGACGGCAAGCTGCTGCGTTTCGATCTTGCCAGCCCGGACGACATCTGGTCGCCGTATCGCAGCGCCGCGCCGATCGAGTCCATCGCCGTGCGCCGCTGGAACGATCTGGTCGAGCTGGTCCTGGCCGGCGGCGTTCAGGGCGTCATCGGCCTGTATGGCGACGAGGCTTCGGTCGCGCGGCTGCTGGACGGCGGCGCGACGCCGCTGCGGCGGGCGTGGGTCGCCGACGATCTGCTCGTGGGCCTGAGCGACCGCCGCGACAAACTGATCGTGCTGCACGCCGCCCACAGCGGGGCCGCCGGCCGCGAGGGACCGGTGGCGCGGCTCACGGGGCATTCGGTTCAGGACGCCTGCATCCTGACGCGGCCGGCAACGGCGTAGCCCGCGACGCGCCCGCCCGCCGGGCGGACGGCGGCGCGGGGGCCGGGGCGCCGCGCCGGGTGGCGCGCGGACACCGACTCCGTGCGTCGCGGGACACCGAGTCGACGGGCAAGCTGCACCCCTCC
This sequence comes from uncultured Planctomycetales bacterium, assembly GCA_964631045.1. Classification (GTDB taxonomy): domain Bacteria; phylum Planctomycetota; class Phycisphaerae; order UBA1845; family Fen-1342; genus CAZVWB01. Next base: position 31,545 of record CAZVWB010000030.1, on the reverse strand, counting down.
GCCGATCATTGCCGGAACCTCCACCTGCGCGGGCACATTGCCACGGGGCCGCTCCGCCCCGAAAATGACAGGCTGGTCGGCGAAATAGAACCCGTTCTCGCAAAAACCGCCGCGACCGGCGGCTGGAGCGCCGCGCACAGCGAAGCGCGCGGGCCCGCGCCAGCGTGGAGACGCGACTCATGAACGACGCTGGGCAAGGCGGCACGCTGTTCTCACCTCCGCGGCACAACAACACGCGCGTGGTCGTCACCGGGCAGGTGGGGGTCGACAAGAAGCCGTTCTTGCAGCAGCTCGTCGCGCTGGCCGAGTCGCGGCGCAAGCCGGTGAAGCTCTTCAACATCGGCGACATGATGTACGCGGAGGCGCCCGACGTGCGTCCCGGCCGGATTCTCGATCTGCCGATCGCGCGGCTGAACTCGCTGCGGCGGGCGGTGTTCAAGGACGTGCTCGCGGGCGTGGACTGCGACGAGACGATCATCGTCAACACGCACGTCGCGTTTCGCTGGAAGCACGGGCTGTTTCCGGCGTTCGACCATGACCAGATGCTGCGGCTGGACGCCGATCTGTACGTGACGCTGGTCGACAATCTGGATGCGGTTTATGAGCGGCTGATGCGCGAGCACGACGTCCGGCATTCGCTGAAAGACATCATGGTGTGGCGCGAGGAGGAGATGTTCGCGACGGAGGTGCTGGCGAACGCGGTGCGCGGGCACGGCAGCTTCTACATCTTCGCCCGCGGGATCGAAGCCAGCGCCGTCGAGTCGCTTTATCGCCTGATCTTCCGCCCGGAGGCGAAGAAGGTCTATCCGTCGTTTCCGATGACGCACGTGATGGACCTGCCGGACACGCTGGCGGAGATCGACGCCTTTCGCGCCGCGCTGTCCGAGCATTTCATCACCTTCGACCCCGGCGACCTGGACGAGAAGCGGCTGCTCTTCGACGCGGGCGAGGCGACGAAGCGCGGCGAGCAGACGATAAAGGTGCACGTGCACGGCCGCGACCTGACCTTCAGCGTGGCCGAGGTCAGCAGCGTGGCCAAGGACATCGACGCGCAGATTTACGCGCGGGATTTCAAGCTGATCGACCAGTCGGACATGATCGTGAGCCTGGTGCCGGAGCTTCCCAGCGGCAAGCCGGGGTTGTCGTCGGGCGTCGAGCGCGAGCTGCACCACGCGTATGAGACCACGAAGGAGGTGTACGTGGTTTGGAAGCCGCGGGCGGAGCCGTCGCCGTTCATCACCGAGACGGCCACGCGCGTCTTTCGCAGCACGGAGGAGGCGCTGCGGCACTTTCAGCAGCTTGGGTACATCGGGGCGTTTCAGACGCCCTTGTTCGCGAACCCGCCGGGGGCGGCGAAGGAGCGGGGGAGGTTTGGGTAGCATGGGCCTCTGTCCCGTGCGCATGATCCGCAGATTTCGCAGATTGACGCTGATTGGGGAACGCGGCCGCGCGGGTATGATTGATGCAGGTGTACCATGACCATCGCCCTGGATCATCACATCGAGATTTCCCCCGAAACCCGCGGAGGCCGGCCGCGGCTGGCGGGCCGGCGGATCACCGTCGCCGACGTGGTCGTCATGCACCTGCGTCTGGGCCAGTCGCTGGAGGAGATCGCCGGCAAGTACGACCTGCCGCTGGCGGGCGTCCACGCTGCGATGGCCTACTACTACGACAACCGCAGCGCCATCGACGAGTCGATCCGCAGCGATGAGGCCGTCGCCGACGCCTTCGAGCAGAACAACCCCGGCCCGCTGCAGGAGAAGCTGAGGAAGCTTCGCGGTGGCTGAGCGCATCCGCTTCCCCGTCGATGAGAGCGCCGATTCGGACATCGCCCGCGGACTGCGCCGCCACGGACTCGACGTGACGACGGCGCAAGAGGCCGGCCTGCTGGGGGAATCTGACGAGGCGCACCTCGCGTTCGCGAAGCGCGAGAACCGCGTCATCGTGACTCACGACGCAGACTTCCTTGCCCTTGCCGCGCAGCATCCGGACCATCCCGGCATTGCGTATTGCCACCGCCAGCGCCGCTCGCTGGGGCAGATCATCCGCACGCTGATCCTCATGGCCGAGACACTGACGCCGGAGGAGATGCGCGGACGGGTGCAGCACCTGTAGGCCATGCGGACAACTTGCGCGTGCATTCCCCTCTCGCCACACGCGGGCAGAGGGTCGGGGTGAGGGGGCTGGGGCCGCGGAGAACTCACCTGGACCCGTCAAAAACTCCCCTGAAGTCGCGTGCGAACGCCCGCGGGGCAACGAAAACTCGCCGGGAGTCGCGGGATACTCGCCCGGACTCGTCGGCGACCCGCCGCGGCCCGCCCGTGCGGGGGTCGCCCCCGACCGCCGAAGCGGGGGCGTTTCGGAACCTGCGGCAGTTGGGCGGGGCGCGGTTCCGCCGCCGGTTGCGTCCTGGCCGCGTTGTGCTCGAAAATACAGATGGACGAGACGGGGCTGCCGAGCTGCGGCCGGGCCACCGGCCGCGTCACGCGTGGAGGCGCGAGGGTGTACGAGAATCTGATCGAAGAGAGCCGTCAGCGGCTGCGTCGATTCGGCTGGCGCTGGACACTGCTGGGCAGGCGGAAGGACGCGACTTCCGCAGTTCTGCGTCGCCGTGGCGCCGATGAGTCGCAGATTGACGACTTCGCGAAGCTGATCGACGAGGGTACAGTTTACTGGGGCGCGATTGTTCAGGCAAACCCCGACCTGTTCGAAGTCGGTACGGTCGACCTGCCCGCGAATCTCGTTTTTAGCCGAAGCGCCTATTTTGATTCTCACCCCGAACATCTGTTCAGGATCGCCCGCTCGCTGTTCAAGCTGAAAGATACCTACCCCGAAGAGCCCGTCCTGCGAAAGGCGGCAGCGATCGTAACGGATGAGCATAACTGCGTGTCCGATTGGCGCTTACCCTACGTGCTGACGAATGGACATCAAGTATACTTGACTTCGATCCTGCTCTATCGGAGTTGGCTTCCCGGCAGGGTGCTCGATTTTCCGGTCGTTCCCATCGTCGCGCTCGCGCGCGCCGTGGCAGGTTGCATGCTGGCGCCCAAAGACTGCTGGCCGCGCGGATTTCGCGCGGGGTCGCTTCCGTATTTGGACTGCGAGGAATTCGAATCGCTGCCGGTCTCGAAAGAGGCAATCGACGAAGACCAGGAGGACGCGGTCAGGAATCCGCATCAACCCTTACGTGCGGATCACCTTATCCCGGGCGCGTCGGACGCCGTCGTCAGTGTGACACCCTCGTGCGCCGCGTGCATCCGCAAGATCGCGGCCGACAGTAAGCTGCCCCGCGGCTGGTATGTTCGCGTAGGTGGCAACGAGAATGTTTACAGTCTCGACATTTCGGCCGATGCGATACCAGGCGATCACGAAATCGTCGAATCGGCGGGACTTCGAATCGCGTTTCCCAGGGCGATTAAGCGACGACTGCGGGGTACGGTGATTGACTATCAACGCACGGTTCTTGGGGAGGGGTTTGCATTCATCGACGCCTGAGTCGGTCGTGCGGGGAGGTTTGTCGTGGGCTCGAACGCGGCCGGCCTCGCGGATTTTCGAGCGTGCGACTTGCTGACTCCGTCGTCGCGATTGCGGCGCTGCCGAATCATGGGTGTCGGGGTAAGGATCGGCGAGAACGCATGTCCAGTGATGCGCTACATCGGACGCTCGGTAGGCTGCTGGACCGCATTTGTCGTGCGTGGCGGCAGCAGGGCGACGCCGCGGAGGCGGCCATTGAGGCGGTGCGGGCGGAATTGTCACAGTTGCCGCGCGCGGGGCTTCTGGAAGCGCTACAGACCGCAGGCGCCGGCTCCGCCAAGCGACAAGCGGCCTTGCCGTTTGCTTTGGCGGAGCTAGCGGACGTCCCGGGAGTTGCTGACGCTTTGTTGCGAATGTACTACACTGTCGGCGCTGACGCGCGACACTGGATTGTTCAGACTATTGCGAATCGCAAGCTTTACCGCTTCGCACCGTATCTGAGCGAGATGTTCGACCGGGAGAGCGACGAAGTGGTCCGCGAATGCATCATCGTCGCGATGGGGCGTCTCGCAGATGCTGTCAGTCTGAGGAAACTACTTGACATAGCGGCCGAGCGAGGCGTCAATGGGGCTGTAATACGTGCGCTCGCAGATTTACGGCGAGAGGAGTGCCGAGCACTCCTCCAGGCGGCATTTGACGAATGTACGGAGCAGATTCATCAGCCAGTTGCGCGTGCAAACGACCAGGCGAGCGAGTTTCAGGAGAACCAGAAACGACAAATGGCAAAGACACATCAGGTAATTGCCGCATGGGGACTCGCGAAGCTCGGCGACCGAAGCAGGCTCGCGTTTCTGGGAGAAACGTTATATGATCTACCTACTGGCACTCCGAACTCTTGTGACCCAGGACTATCGATGCGCGCCGCGCAGGCCATCGCTGACTGTTTCGGCCTTGAGTTTGATTGGAGTGCTCAGAGCGTCGCTAGAATTCGCAGATGGTGGGAGTCTGGCGGCAGGAATTGTGAGGGCGGCCAGCCGGTAAGGTGATTGAGGGGCGGAGCCGACTACAAGCTGCTGGCGGGTGGCACTGTCGGTCGGGCAAAGACAACGCGTGTGCCACTGCTCTGTGAGCTTGCTGTTACACACATTTTTCGGAGCGCGTCCGGCTTCCTGCGTTCAGTCCCGAAGGGACGCGGGAGTGTAGCCACGGGTGAAGCGCAGGCCGCAGGCCGAAGCGCAACCCGTGGATCGAGCGTCATGTGCGGTCTCCGCCCCGGCAGGGGCGGCGGGAGCGGGGCTGCTCTGCGAGCACGAATCGTACGCTCTCCTTCGCCCCTGCCGGGGCGAAGACGCCTCGCGTCGCCGACCACGGGTTCCGTCGCCGCGGCGCGGCGACTCCACCCGTGGCTACAACCCGCGACCCCTTCGGGGTCGAAGATCAAGCAACCCAATGTGGGTAACAGCAAGCTCAAAGACCAGTGGCACACAGCACACAGCGGCCCGATCCCCTCTCGTTTCTGAGCACCATCCGCGGCCACGGCTGCCTCTGCATCTTCGCCCGCGGCATCGAGGACAACACGCTCGAATCGCTCTACCGCCTGATCTTCAAGCCCGACACGCAGAAGGTCTATCCGTCGTTCCCCATGACGCACGTGATGGGCCTGCCCTGCGACGCTCTCCGGCTCTCCGCACCGCGGTCGAAAAAAGCCGCTGCGGTTCGTAAGATACGGGGGATGCGCCGCACAGGACGCGCGGCCGCGAGTTGCCGCGCGGACGGCGCGGCCTCCAGCCGCCGTGCTGAGCGCGCGGCCGCTGTTCTGGAGTCGCGCAGGATGCGCGGGCGCTGGTGGGCGCTGCGCAGGAGGCGACCATGGCCAACCGTAAGCACCGGCCCGTTCTTTATGAAGTCGTTCGCCGTAGCAAGCTGACCGGTCTGCGCGATGCGCGGAAGCCGTCACCCCCGGCCGCGCCCGCCGCGCCGGGCGGACCTTGGCCCGGGGACGCGCCGGCGGGCGCGGCGGGCGCTCCGCCCGAGCGCGGCGGCGCACCCGCCGACCGCGCCGCCTCGCCCGCCGCGCGTGGCGGCGCCCCCCGCGACCGCGCGGGCGCGACCACCGGCCGCACCGGCGCACCCGCCGAGCGTGGGGGAGCAGCCGTTGACCGCACGGGTGCCGCCGGCGAGCGCGGGGGCGCGCTGCTCGGCCGCGCGGCCGAGCCGTTCGCGCTCGCGCCGCAGACCACGGCGGAGGACTACGCGTCGGCCGATGCACCGGCGGGGCGCGGCGCGGGCACGCTGGATTCCTGGAAACACTGGCTGACCGAGGCGCGGTTTCGGTTGACCGTGTCGCCGCTGGGGGCGGCGATCGTCGGCATCGCGGTGGTGCTGGTGCTGTTTGTGACCTTTGAAGCCGGCGTGCGATCCGCCCGGCTGGTCGCGACGCGCGCGGCGCAGCCGAGCACGCCGGGCGACGATGCGCGACTCGCGGCCCTGGCCGAGCCTCCCGCCGCCCCGCGGTCGAATGCGACCACGCCGGTGGGTGCAGCGGAACCCCCCTCGTCGCCGACGACGAGCAGCGGCGACGCGGCGTCGATGCGGGTTCAGCCGTCCGGGTCGCCAGCGCGGGCTGAGCCTCCCGGAGCGGCGCGGGCCGAGACGCCCGTCGGTCCGCAGCCGGCGGCGGAGGAAGAGCCGGCGGACGCGGCGTTCGAGTTCGAGAAAGATGCGTATTACGTCGTGATTCAGCACTTTCGAAAGAGCGAGAGCGCGGCGGCCGATCGGGCGGCGGAGTATCTGAAATCGCAGGGCGTGGATTGCACGCTGCGGCGGCGCGGCTCGGAGATTCGCCTGATCGCGACGGCGGCGTTTCGGTTGTCGGCCGGCGACGCGGGCGCGCGGCAGCGCGAGCGGCAGCGGCTGGATGAACTGAAGAAACAAGTGATCCGGCTCGGCAAGGACTACGCCCGCGAGGGCGGCTACTCGTTTGACCGGTGCTATGAACTGAAGTTCTAGCAGGCAGTCCAGCCCGCGGAGCGCCTGAGCATGTCGAGACTCGAAAAGCTGCTGAAACTGACCCAGGTCGCCCCCGATGATCCGTTGTGCCACTACGGTCTCGGCCTGGAGTACATCAATCTGGAGCGCTGGGACGACGCGGCGGCCGCGTTCGCGCGGGCGACCACCGCCGACGCGAAGTACTCGGCGGCGTATTATCAGCAGGCGCGGGCGGAGATCGGCGCCGGCCGCGGGGAAGACGCCCGCCGCACGCTGGCGACCGGGATGAGCGTGGCGCGGGCCGCCGGCGATTGGCACACCGAGGGCGAGATGCGCGAGTTGCTCGAGTCGATCCCATGACGCCGCTGCGGTTGGCGGTGGGCGGTTGCTGCGGTCGCATGGGTTCGGCCGTGCTGCGGCTGGCGGGGGCGGACCCGCGCTTTCAGGTTGTCGCTGCGGTGACCGAGCCGGGCGACGCCCGCATCGGCGGCGCGGTGCAGATCGCGCGTGCGCCGGACCTGCGGATCGCCGGGTCGCTGGGCGATGCGGCCTGCGACGTCTGGATCGACTTCACCAACCCCGCGGGTTGCATCGCCGCGGCGCGCGTCTGTCGCGAGCGGCGGATTCGGCTGGTGAGCGGGACGACGGGACTGAGCGCCGGCGAGTTGGACGAACTTGCGAGCATCGGGCGGGAAACGGCCGTGGTGTGGTCGGCGAACATGAGCGTCGGCGTCAATCTGCTGGCAGCGCTGGTGCGGGCGGCGGCGGCCCGGCTTGCGGATGGCTGGGACGTGGAAATCGTCGAGAGCCACCACCGCGCGAAACTCGACGCGCCCAGCGGCACGGCCCGGCTGCTGCTCGACGCGGCTAAAGCCGGGCGGGCCGATGGGCGGCGTGCGGACCGCGATTCGTCTCCGGTGGTGCATGGCCGCCACCACGACCGGCGGCCGCGGGAACCCGACGAGATCGGCGTTCACGCGGTGCGGCTGGGGGGGGTGATCGGCGAACATGACGTGCATTTCGGCAGCGACGGCGAGGTGGTCACGCTGCGGCACCGCGCGCTTTCGCGGGATGTGTTCGCCGCCGGCGCGCTGCGGGCGGCAGTGTGGATCGCGGAGCGTGCGGCGGGTTTCTATCACATGCGGGACGTGCTGGCGTAGTGGTGCGGGCGCGGCGCAGTGCGCGGCGCGGTGCCGTTCGCGCAGGTGCGGTCGGCAGGCGCGAGGAATTTGGCGATGGCCAGGCGGTGCCGAAGCTTCGACGAGGATGACGAGCAGCTTATCCCGAGCGACGAGCGTGACGACCCGCTCGACGAAGACATGGACCCGCCGGAGACAGATGATGAAGTTGACATGATCCGCTGCCCGCAGTGCCGCAAGGAGGTCTATGCGGAGGCCGAGCAGTGCAGCCGCTGCGGTCACTACCTGACCGAGCCGCCGCTGGCATCCGAGCGCAGTCCGTTGTTCGTGTTTGCCGTGCTGCTGATGCTGGCGATCATCGGGACGTGGGTGGTGATTCGGCTGTTTTGAGGCGCGGTTGGGCGGGGGCAGGCGAGTGACGAAGCGACGAAGCGACGAAGCGACGGAGCGACGAAGCGACGAAGCGACGGAGCGAAGCAGGGGCGGAGCGACTGAGCGACGAAGCGACGAAGCGACGGAGCGAAGAAGAGGCGGAGCGACGAAGCGACGGAGCGAAGAAGAGGCGGAGCGACGGAGCGACGAAGCGACGGAGCGAAGAAGAGGCGGAGCGACGAAGCGACGAAGCGACGGAGCGAAGAAGAGGCAGAGCGAAGAAGCGACGGAGCGAAGCAGGGGCGGAGCGACTGAGCGACGAAGCGACTGAGCGACGAAGCGACGAAGCGACGGAGCGACGGAGCGAGGGTGAGCGGGGCGCGACATGTGGGGGGTGACGGATTCGGTCGGTGCGATTGTGGGTTTCGCCTGCGTCGAGCACTTCGCCGCGGAACACTTTATGCGGCGAGGCGCCTCAGCGGCGGCTGGGGCTCAGGCAATCTCCAGACAATTCGCGTGGTCGTCGAGCCCGAGCGCTTCGATGGCCGCGGCGTGTGTGCGGAGCAGCCCTTCGACGAATTGCGTGGACTGGTTCCCGCATCGCAGCCAGATGACCTTCGGAGGCGGGCCCGACCGCGCGGCGAGGTCTGCAAAATCGGAGTCCTGCGTTACCAACACGAACCCGCTACGTTTGGCGTGCTCCCAAACGGCGTGGCGTCCGCCCGATCGAGGCCGAGCCGGCTGACCTGCTCGGAACCTGGGAACAAGTCGGCCAGGCGATCTACGAGTTTGAAACTGAGACTCTGGTCGAACAGCAGCTTCATCTCGTTGCCGTCACGACGCGGCGCTCACGGTCGGCAGCGAACGCCAGGCAGGCGCGGATGTCCTCTTCGGTCAGTTCCGGGTAGTCACCGATGATCTGCTCGTGTGACATCCCCGCCGCGAGCCAGCCCAGGACATCGGCCACGGCGATGCGCATTCGGCGTACGCACGGGCGTCCGCCGCGCTTACCCGGTTCGATGGTAATGATGCCTTGGTAGTTCACAACACAAATACTTTAGCCCATCGCGCCGTCGTTCGCCGCTCCGCGCGGCCGCGTGACCAGCGCGCATCGCCGCGCCCGGAACGGCGGGAGTACGCCGGGTCCGGTCTGGCGGTCGGCGAATCGGCTTATCCGGGCACGTTTACTCCGGCGGCCGTAGCGCGTACGGAGCGTCACAGCAGCATGCGCACGCCGGAGAAAATCAGCAGCGCGTCGAAGGCCAGCCGCAAACGGCCGACGGGGAGACGGTGGACCAGCACCGCGCCGAACCAACCGCCGGCGATGGCGCCGGGTGCGAGCCACAGCGCCAGCCACCAGCCGGCGAGTGGGTTGACGTGGGCGGTCAGCGCCAGCGCGGCGGACTTGGCGAGAACGCAGACGGCGGCGACGTAGACGATCGTCGCGGTGGCGTTGGCGATCGCATTGCGCAGGGCGACTCCCAGAAGCAGCGTTTGTGCGGGAACCGCCCAGACGCCGCCGCCGATTCCCAGAAAGCCGGCCAGCAAGCCGGACGGCAGACCGACCAGCAGACCGTAATGTCGCCAGGATGACGGCGCCGGACAGGCGGCGGGGCGCTCGGCGCTGGCGGCGGGCAGCCACGCGCTGCGAACCACGTCCCAGGCGGCCACAAGCAGCAGGAACACCCCGAACACGGCCTGGATGATCCGCGTGCGCTCTCCCAGGAAGACCTGAGCCAGCAGCAGGCCGGCAACCGCGCCCACAATCGCCAGGGGCGTTGTCGTGCGGAGGATCGGCGCCACGGTAGCGCGCTGCCGCGCATGCCGCAGGCTCGCCGGCAGCGACAACGCTACCGAAGCCGCCAGCGATGCGAGCTTGAAGACGTGCAGCGACTCCGGGCCGTAGCGATCTCCGAGCACGAAGACCATGCCGGGGATCATGATGATCCCGCCGCCGATGCCGAACAGGCCGCCGATCAGCCCGGCCGCGGCGCCGATCGCGAGCAGCTCGGCGCTTTGCAGCATCGAAGTGGCGGCGAGGAGCATGACGGCTCACGGTTGTCGGGTGCGGCGCGGCGAATGCGCGGACAGGCGGTTCGTGGCCCGCGCCCTTCGCACTGTGCGACCGCCCGGCGTACGATTCGGGTCGCGCGGAGAGATCGTAGTATGACGCGGACGCGAAGGCGAACGATGTGGGTGGGGCTGGGGCTGGCGCTGCTCGGCAGCGCGGCGGCTGGCGGCTGCTGGTGGCAGGCGCAGCAGTGGCCGCGGCGGTTCGCGGCGGTGGAAGAGGGCCGGCTCTACCGCAGCGGGGAGATTTCGCCGCGACAGCTCGAGACGGTGGTGCGGGCGGCGCGGCTTCGCACGGTGTTGTCGTTGCTCGATCCATCAGCGCCGGAGTCGGTGGCGGAGCGGCAGGCCGCCGAGCGGCTCGGGCTGCGCTGGATCAACGTGCCGCTGCGCGGCAACGGCGAGAGCACGCCGGAGGCCCGCGACCAGATTCGCGCCGTGCTGGCGGATGAGTCGCTGTCGCCGTTGCTGGTGCATTGCGCGGCGGGGGTGAATCGTACGGGGCTGGCCGTGGGGATGTACCGCCTGCATCACGACGGGTGGACGCTGGAACAGGTGTTTGACGAGTTGCGGCGGTTCGATTTCCAGGACCTGGAGAAGCACGAGAACCTGCGGCAGGCGCTGCGCGCGGAGGCGGAGCGGGCCCGGGCGGCGGCCACACAGGCGGCGCGACCGGGGTAGACGGGGTGCGCGGAGAGAGGCGCGGGGCGAAGGGGCGGGGTCGGCACATCGAGACGGGGGGAACGCAGCCGGATGTCGCCGCCTGCGGCGCTGGATCGCGCGATGGCGCCAGGGGTTTGAGTTTCACACCGAACGCAACACGCGCTTCCAAACTTGAGAGGGAATCGTAATCGCCAACGGGCAGGCGTAGGTGGAAGATCCGGGCCGGTCGCGAAGCGGCAACCGCGCGGAGTCGGGGCATGCGAGACCAAAAAGCAGACGAGCGAAAACGGTCGTACGGACCGCCGGCGATCTACTGGTTTGCGACGGCCGCGACGGCGGCGCTGTTCACGGTTCCCCCGACCGCGTGGGGGCTCTACGCGATCATCACGCAGACGCTGTGGATTCCCGGATCGCGATTCTCGTTTGCGCCTTACGCGATCCGCGGCGACGCGGCGGTGGTCGGCGGCGTGGGCATACTGCTGGGCGTCGCATCGTATGCGGCGTACTCAGTGTTTCACGGAAATGACGGTTGCCCCATCTGGGTGGAGCGGGTCGCCGCCGCCGGTGTCGGCATCGGCGCGGTGCTGCTCACGGCGGCGATCTGGATGGACTTTCTGTAGACGCCGCGGGGCGGCGGAACCTGATGATCAACCCGATTCTTTGATCCCCGCAACGCGGCAAGTTCGCATGCGCCTCTTGTGAGGATGTCTGCCGGCGCGGCGCGCGGGGCGTGCGGCGTCTGCACACAGACTGCGCCCAAGGAGCATGCGAATGCGAGCCTTCCGTTCGATCGCGCTATTGCCCGTCGCCCTGGCGGCGGTTGGCGTGCTGTCTACAACCCCGGCCCCGGCGGACGTGCCGCGCTGCTTCACGTACCAGGGCCGCATCAGCGGCGTGGGGCCTGCGGCCACGCTTCGCGTGCGCCTCTGGAACGACGCAGCCGCCAGCGCGCCGGCCAACCTGCTGGGCGTGGATGAGACGTATGCGAGCCATCCCACGCCCGGCGGGATTTTCGTCGTCAGCGTCGGGTCGCTCACCGCCGGCGGCGTGCCGGACGCGGCGCTCAGCGCGACACAAGTCTGGGTGGGCGTGTCGGTCAACGGCGGCGCGGAGCTGACGCCGCGCACCCCGATTTGCGCCCTGCCGTTCGCCATGAGCAGTTTGTCCGCCGAGCGGCTGGTCGCGCCGAATTCGCAGACCGCCGCGGTGAGCGTTGACGCCATCGGCAACACGGGTATCGGCGTGGCGACGCCGAGCGCCCGGCTGCACGTCGCGCCGGACTCCAACGCGAACGTCGGGCCGTGGGCCGTCGTTCAAGGCGGCGGCGGCATCTTCGAAAACGTCGCGCTGCGGCTGTACGACCAGGGTACGGCCAGCGCGAACATCAACGTGCTCGAATTCGCGCACGGCAACGCCGGAACGCCGGCGGCGATCGCGCGAATCAAATCGGAAAACGTCGGGCTGAACGCCGCCGGCGGCGGGTTGCTGACGCTTGAGGCGCGGCCGTCCAACACCGGGGCGTACAACGTCAACCAGCTTGTTCTGACCAATACCGGCAGCGTCGGCATCGGCACCGCCGCACCCGGCAGCCGGCTGAGCGTGCTCGGGAGTGCGGACTTCAGCGGCAATTCGACCGGCTTCACCAATGGATCGAACACGGTGCTCGTCTCGCACGCGGCATTTCAGAGTTCGAACACGTCGGCCAGCGCCCGGTTGCAGGTACGTGCGACGCGCGACTTCCTCTTCGGTGCGGACGTGGTGACGCTCGGCGCGCTCGGGGCCGCCGCGAACGCCGACGGCTCGCAGTTTACTTTTCTGGACGCCAACACGGCGAGCACGTCCCTCAGTTTGCAGACGCAGGGCGCGGAGCGAATCAACGTCGGGGCGCTGGGCACGCGGGTGCGCTGCAACAGCTTTAACAACCTGTTGCTTACGGGCGACCTCGACGATGCGTATCTTGACTTCGTCAAGCCATCCGGCGCAGCTCCGTCCGCGAGCGTTCGCTTCAACGGCTTCAGCGACGCGAACACGCACATCGGCAGTATCGAGTTCTGGACGCGCGACGGAGGCGACGCCGGCGTGGGGCTTCGGGCGGCCGTCACCGCCGCGGGCGAAGTGCAGGTCTACAACGACGCCGGCGCCAGCAGCATTCGCCTGATCGGCGACACCGGCAATGGTACGGGGCGCGTCGTGACCAACGTACTGGAGATCACGGGCGGCAGCGACATCGCGGAGCCGTTCAACATCAACAGCGGCGACGAAGCGACGAAGCGACGAAGCGATGACGGCCGGCGCGGGACTTCAGCCCGCAACGAGCACGACGGAGAGCGAGACGCGATTCCCGTCCGCGCGTCGCTCCTCGAGGTCTCCCCCGGCATGGTTGTCAGCATCGACCCCGACCGCGCCGGAGAGCTGCGCATCAGCGCCAAGGCGTATGACAAGGCCGTCGCCGGCGTCGTCAGCGGCGCGAACGGCGTAAATCCCGGGATGGTGCTGAAGCAGACCGGCTCGGCCGCGGATGGCAAGCATCCTGTGGCGCTTACCGGCCGTGTCTACTGCTGGGTCGACGCGGATGCAGCGCCGATCGCGCCGGGCGACTTGCTCACGACGTCCGACACTCCCGGGCATGCGATGAGGGCCAGCGATCCCGACCGTACACCCGGGGCCGTGATTGGAAAGGCCATGACGAAACTGGAGCGCGGGCGCGGCCTTGTGCTGGTGCTGGTGTCGCTGCAGTAAGTCGCAGCCTGCCTCACTCCAAGGAGCAATGCATGCTTTCGGTTCTGATGGCGGACGGCCGGGCGCTTGCGCCGGCGGCACTGATGCTGGGTGTACTCGGCCTGTTTGCTCGGCCCGCGCACGCGGACGACAAGGCGCCGGCGGTTGCGGAATGCTGCTACGCAGTTGGCCGGCTGCGGCCGCCGGCCCCTCCGGGGATCGAGGCTGCAACAGTCAACGAGGCGGAGCCGAACGACTCGCCGGCGCTGGCCCAGCGGATCGCACTGGGGAAGGGCGCGGGGTTTGACGACGACTACATCATCAACGGCTCGATTCTTACGAATGCCGATGTAGACTTCTTCCGCATTCGCGTGCGGAGGGGAGACGTGATCGGGGCCGCGCTGCTCGGCGGCGCCGGGCTGGATCCATTCCTGGCGATCACCGATGCCAGCGACACGGCCCTGATCGGCAACAACGACCACGCGCTGGGCGCCACGACGATCGAGAGCCTCTATCCGGCGTCGTCGCCGTTTCCGGGCGGAAGCGCCGCCGACGATGCCGTGCTGACGTGGGTTTGCCCGGCGGATGGGGCGTATTTCGTGCGAGCGCAGTCGCGCGGGGCGGCAAGTTCCGGCGGCTACTCGATCGATCTGCGCGTGCGCCCCGCGTTGCTCGCGACTGAGGCGACCGGCCGGCAGATCATCTTCGTCGACTTCGACGGGGCGACGATCAACGCCTTCGCCCTGTTCGGCGTCGGCAATGCGACGGCCAGCTTGAGCGCGATGCCTACGTTCCTATCCAACTGGGGCCTGACCAATAACACCGCCAACCAGAACGCGGTCATCGACGCGACGTTGGCGGTGATTCAGGAAAACCTGAGCGACCTGGCCGCTCAGAATCCACGGATGAGTTTCGAGCTGCGGAACAGCCGCGATCACGCCGATCCGTTCGGGCAGCTCCGGGTGTCGCGCGTCATCATCGGCGGCACGGTGAACGAACTCGGAATCCCCACGATCGGGATCTCGGAGTCCATCGACCCCGGCAACTGGGACACCAGCGAAACGGCCGTCGTGCTGCTTGATTTCCTGAGCGCGAGTTGTCCGAATGCAAACTCGATCAACTGCATCCAGCGGGCGCCCGGCGTCGGGATCGTACCGGCGATCGGGCGAGTGATCGGCAACATCGCCTCTCACGAGATCGGGCACTTCATCGGTTGCTGGCACACCAACAACGGCAACGTCGTGACCAACATCATGGATGCCGGCGGCAACGGACTACTGGACGAAGCCGGCGCAGGCGCCGACGGCGTCTTCGGAAACGCCGACGACATAGACCCGGACTTTGTCGCCGATGGCTACGATCTGTTCGAAGCGGTGGCGACCGGTGTGGAGAACACGCCGCTCCGCAATGCGTTCGGGCTGTTCTTCATTCCGAAGCTGTTTGTGAACCGTGCAAACAACGGCTTCGAGGATGGTTCGCCGACGAGCCCGTTCAATACCGTCGTCGAAGCCGTCAACGTGGCCGGTGCGGGGGGCGAGACGTGGATCTACCTGGCGGCCGCCAACTACCCGGCGCCGTTCCAGAGTTCCAGGTGGCTTCGGTTCAAAAGCTGGTCGGGCGGCAGCGGCTTCGTCGGCCGCGCGCCGTAGTGCATTGCGAGGCGATACTACAGGAGCAGCCATGAGTCGAATTGTGCTCGCAGACGTGCGTACGCCGGCGTTCTGCGTGATCGTCGCGTCCTGGCTCTCGCTGGGCGGCGCGCTCGCCACGGCCCAGACGCTGCAATTCGCAGCCGTGGCGAGCGGGGCGGCGCATCCGTCGCAGGGTCATCTCTTCGTTCTGGGCGAAGTTTGCGACGCGATCACCGCGGACGGCGGCGTCGCGGTCGACAGCGGCGTTGTGCCCATCTTGTTTTCGCCGCTGCTCACAGGAGACATGAACTGCGACGGATCGCTGGACTTCTTCGACATCGACCCGTTTCTTCTGGCGTTGTTCGATCCGCCGGGATACTCCGCCGCGTTCCCGAACTGCGATCTCGCAGCGGCCGACGTGAACGGCGACGGCAGCGTGGACTTTTTCGACATTGATCCGTTCCTGACGTGCCTGTTCGCCGGTCCGTGTTGAATCCAAGAAAGAGGCCGGTCTGGATGAGCGGGTTGGCGCGCGAACGAGTCGCAGGTGCGCCGACAAGCGTCCGTTCGACAGCCATAACGCCCACCCCGTCCGCGACCCTGCTGCCCACCCTGGCGAACCGATCGCGAATGCGCGCCGCGGCCAAGCGGCTCGAGGCCGCCGCTCCGTTCGCACCGCTGACCATGACCGGCCAGCTCATTGGCTCGTTGCAATGGTCGGCGCCCGAGCAGCCCCCGCGGCGATCACGCGGCGGCGGACGTGCGGACCGACGTCTACGTGCTGAGCGTGATCTTCTGGCAAGCACTCGCCGGGACGTTTCCTTACCCGGTCGACGGCGACGTCAGTCGCGTGCTGGCGCGGATCAGCTCGGCGGAACCCTGCTCCGCGCGGCGCGGCTCGACCGCTACGCACGCGCGCCCACGCCGCGCCCGCCACTGGCCCCACAAGAAAACCGAAAAGCCGCCGGGAATGCCCAAAGTCCGCATGGCCACCCGCGCAGAAATCAAGGCAATTCAGGCTCGAATCAGGAAAACTCCGGCGGCATAGTAGACGGCGTTGCATGGCACCCGCGAGAATTTGTTGCCGATTTGTCCAATCTCGCCGTCGTCGAGCTATTTCCTAGTGTAAGCGAACGCGGCCAGTCGGGTTGTATCGTCGTCAGTTCTTCGGACCATGAGCGCATGCCCCGGAATTGAGGCAGGTCGGTGTCGGTGCGCTCGTATCGACAACGGAGATCAGGATCATGAACGCACCTCATCCTCTTCGCCTCGTTGCGGTGCTCAGCGCGCTGAGCTGGATCGCCACCGCCAACGCCCAGGACCGGGCGATCTCGTACCAGGGACAGCTCAAGGACGCTGGGGCGGTCATCCCCGGTCCTACGGATTTCAGCATGACGTTCCGGCTCTTTGACGCCGCCAGCGGTGGGAATCTGCTGGAATCGAAAGGCCGGACGGTGACGGTCGTGAACAGCGTTTTCACCACGGCGCTCGACTTTGCCGTGTCCCACTTCAACGGGGCGGATCGCTGGCTCGAGATTCAAGTCGGCGCGACGACGCTGACGCCGCGGCAGGAGCTCCGTTGGGCGCCGTACGCGATCCACGCGCTGAACGCGGCGGATCGGAACTCGCTGGACGCCTCCGATGGTTCCCCGGCGGACGTGGTCTTCGTTGACGCGGCCGGCCTTACGGGAGTGGGAACCACCGCCCCGGCAGTCAAGTTGAACGTCGTCGGGGGGACCGACGCCACGACCACGGGCGGCGGCTTTGTCCAGGCGGGTGCGAGCACGGGTGCAAACGTCGTCCTCGACGATAATGAGATCATGGCCCGCAACAACAGCACGCTGGCGCCGCTGTATTTGCAGAACGACGGCGGAAGCCTGATTCTCTGCCAGAACGCGGGAAACGTGGGCATTGGTACAGACACACCGGGGTTTCCGTTGTCGTTTTCAAACGCTACGGGGGACAAAATCTCTCTATGGGGCCAGAGCGGCGACCACTACGGATTCGGAATCCGGGCCAACCTGCTCCAGATTCACAGCAACATTGCGACTGCGGACATCGCGTTCGGCTATGGCACAAGTGCGGCGATGACGGAGACGATGCGGATCCGCGGGAACGGCAACGTCGGGATCGGTACGGCGTCGCCGGCCCAGAAGCTGAGCGTAACGGGCACGGTGCAGTCGACCACCGGCGGTTTCATGTTCCCGGATGGGACCGTGCAGACCACGGCGGCGGCAGGCGGGGCGGGCTTCTGGTCGTCGAGCGGCACGAACATCTTCAATAACAACACGGGCAGTGTCGGCATCGGCATCAACACGCCGGCGACGAAGCTTCACGTGAAGGCCGACCAGGCCAGCGCGACCACGGTGCGAATCGAGAACTTGAGCACGAGCACTTCCGCCGCGGCGTCCCTGTTGTTTCGTACCGGCGGATCCGGACAGCCAGCGGGCGTGGCGTCGATTTCTCTGCCGCATGGCTTAGCGAACGATACTGACTTCAGTATCGACGCCGGCGCACTCAATGGAATGAGACTGATTGGGACAAGCGTAAACCTGCCCGGTGTCGGATCATTCCCAGGGCTGTTGAATCTGATCAATGCGGGCGACGACCGCACCGTGTCACTCAGCGCCGGCAACAACACCACAAGTGGCACGTTGACGATGTACGACCCCACCGGAGCCACGCAGACCGTGCGAATGATCGGCAATGGCGGCGGGGGCGGCGGGGCGCTGGAACTCTACAACAGCGCCGGCCAGCTCACGATCGGTCTGGATGGTGACGAGGCTGATCACGGCGACCTGCAAATGTACCGTTCAAATGGCACGGCCACGATCATCATGGAGGCGTCGGAGGACGGCACGGACGGCGCGCAGATCGCGCTGTACAACAGCGCCGGACAGGCGACCATCGTCATTGACGCCGACCAGAGCGGCGTTGGACGCGTCACGACCGACGTGCTGCAGATCACCGGCGCCGACCTGGCCGAGAAATTTCCCGCGTCCGAAGAGCTTCAGCCCGGCATGGTCGTGGCGATCGATGTGAAGAACGAGGGGCAGCTCTGCCTGGCCCGCGGGGCGTACAACCGTACCGTCGCGGGCGTCGTCAGCGGGGCCAACGACTTCGCCGCCGGCGCGATTCTCGGCAACCGCGACGAGAGCGCCGACGGTCCGCCGATCGCCCTGGCCGGCCGGGTGTATGTATGGGTCGACGCCGACGCGGCCCCGGTCCGAGCGGGCGACTTGCTGACGACCTCCGATACGCCCGGGCATGCGATGAAGGTGTTGGACCACGCGGCCGCGCCGGGGGCGATCCTGGGCAAGGCGATGACGTCGCTGGAGAGCGGGCGGGGGCTGGTGCTGGTGCTCGTGTCGCTACAGTAGCGTCGCCGGCGTGCTATCGTTGCGCCGGGCGATTCGCGCCGCGCGCGTTGGGACAACTCGAGGATGTGCAAATCACGGTGACCTATGCAACGTTACGTCATCCATTGCCTGCAAGCCGCCCTGTCGACTGCGGCGCTCGCGGTGCCCGCGATCGCTGATCTGGAGTGGCGGGTCTCGGTCAAGATCTTCCTGGACGCCAACGGGAATCGGCCCGTCGGAGAACTCGGCACCGACGCGCAGGTCCAGGGTCAGTTCAGCCTGGGCAACGCCGCGCTTGCAGCTACGGGCCGCGGATACCAGCTTCGCCTGACAGAAATCGTCGAGCTGAACGACCTGGCCGATTGGTTCACCCGCGACATCTTCGCGTTCAAAGACGCGTTGGAGCAGGCCGCGGAGGCAAATCCGGCCGAGTTCGCGTGGCGCGAGAACGCAATCAACGTGTACATCAATGGATTCGCGGGGCCAGGAGTATGCTCGTTTCCGAACGACGAGGTGATCTTTCTCGGACAGGAAGCCAGGTCGACCTCGATCATGCACGAAATCGGCCACTTCTACGCTCTGTGCCACACGCAGGGGTGTGCGTGCGGATCCTGCGATCCGCAAGCGAACGGGGAGTGCCACACGACGCCCGGGGACGACTCGATCGCGGACACCTTGCCCGACCTGGAATGCTTCGACCGGGACGACATTGCGAACTTCACGTTCGGCCAGAACTACGCCCAACTGACCAGCGCGCAACAACGGCAGGTCGACGCGGTGATCTTCAACATCATGTCCTACCATGATACGCGGGACCGGTTCACTGACGACCAGATGGACAAGATGACGGACGTGTCGAATGAGCAGCGGCCGAACGAGACCAACGGGCGCACGCGCTTTGTCGACCACGCTGGCAACCCGTTCCTGCAATTCGGCAGCAGCACGCTGCCGTTCGTGACGGTCGCGGGCGGCGTAAACGACGCGGACGACGGCGACATCGTGCTGATCCGCGAGGGCACATACGACGAAGTGCTGGAGATTACGAAACAGGTGACGCTGCGGGCGTCTCGCGGAACGACGGTGATCGGAACGTGAGACGACTGAGCACAACGGAGTGAATACATGAGTCGCCTCAATCGCTGTGTCAACGGATTCGCCGCGCTGCTCTCCGCGGCGGCCGTCGCGACTGCACAGCCGACTCGGGAGTGCGGGACGGTTCTCACGCCAGAGGCGGCGGCTGTGGTCGCGGAGTTGCAGCGCCGCGGGTTCTACGACCTACCGGCGGATTTCCAGATCGAGTCATTCGTGCCTCGGGTGCCAGTCACGTTGCATGTCGTGCGGCGCAGCGATGAAACCGGCGGAATCAGCGCTGCCGTAGCAACCGCGCACTTCAATGAGGCGCGGGGCTACTGGGACGCGATGGGGATCGACCTGTTCCAAGCCGGCAATGTGCGCTTCATCGACGACACTGGCTTGTTCGACGTGGAGAGCGAGGCCGAGCTACTCGCCGTCTGGTCGACGGATGTCGTACCGAACACGGTAAACGTCTACTTCGTCAACTCCATCAGCCTGATTATCGGGGGTGATGCCTGCGGTATCGGAACGTTCAGCGCCTTCGGCCCCGTTCAGGGCGTCATCGTCAACGCGACGGATTGCACCAACCAAACTCAAAACTCGACACTCGCGCACGAGATCGGGCACTACTTTGACCTGCTACATACACACGAGACGTTTTATGGAGCGGAGTGCCCCGATGGGTCCAACTGTGCCTCGGCCGGCGACCTCGTGTGCGATACGCCGGCAGACCCCGACCTCAGCCTTCCGTCGAACATGGATCACAGCAGTCCGACGTGCACGTATATCGGCACACAAAGTCGATGCGGCGTCCCCTTTTCCCCCGACACGGGCAACGTCATGTCGTACGCGTCGCCGCGGACCTGCCGGGATACCTTCTCGACAGGTCAGCGCAATCGCGCGCTCGCAACGCTCATCAACCTCCGTTCAAGCCTGATCGAGTCCGGTCAGCCGAGCACGATCTGGGTGGACTTTGACGCTGGCACGTTGTTCCCGAACGGGAACTTCACCGACCCCTACGTCACGCTCACGGACGCGCTGAACGCGGTTTCGCCGGGAGGCCAGGTGGTGATCAAGGCGGGCGTGACGGATGCGACCGGCGAGTTCTCGCAACCGGCGGTAATCGACGCGTTTATGGGAAGCGCGGTGATCGGTCAATAGATGGGTCGCGTCCGCTGCGGTTTGGTCAGCCTCCTACCGTTGTCTTCCGTGAACCCGGGTCGAATAGCTGCGCGGGGCGCGCCGGAAACGCCTGAGCCTCGACGCACTAATCCTCTTGTTGATCGGAGATCGTCAATGAGTGACACGCAAAGACGGCAGCTCGCCCCCAATCGATTCGCGCTGCACCTCATCGGTATTGCGGTGCTTGCGTGCGTCCCAGCCACCAGCGCCTATGATCTCGAACTCTCCTGGTTCACCATCGACGGCGGTGGCGGCGCGAGCTCGGGAGGAACGCTCCAACTCACCGGCACCATCGCGCAGCCGGACGCAGATGTGCCCCTGACCGGCGGCACGTTTGAGCTGGTCGGCGGATTCTGGCCCGGCGCGGCCAGCGAACCGGCCTGCGACGGCCAGCGCGGCGACGCGAACTGCGACGGGGCGATCGACTTCTTCGACATCGACGCCTTCCTCCTCGCGCTCTTCGATCCGCCGACATATGGCGCCAGCTACTGCTCCGGTTCGACATGCGCGGCCGATGTCGATTGCTCCAGCGCGGTCGACTTCTTCGACATCGATCCGTTCCTGACGTGCCTGTTTGCGGCGTGCCCGAACTGTCCGTAGGGACACCTGAACAACCTCGCGACTTCGCGGGCGACTTGATTCATGGCTCGCTTCTGCGCATCCGCAGGGCCTGGTTCGGTCCTGTACGGCTGGTTCGAATGGCCGCGTCACGCGCGTCACGCGCGGCACAGACTGAAGCTGCGTTTCAGGTTGTACGCCGCGGCCAGCAAGCCGAAGTCCAGCGCGTTTCGCGCCAAGCCGCGATAGCGCACCTTGCAATAGCCCATATTCCGCATCCACGCGAACGGATGCTCCACCACTGCCCGGACCGCCGACCAGGCCCGGTTGAGCCGGTGCTGCCAGGCCGGCAACTCCGCCTGTCCGCGCACCCGCCGCTTCACCACGCCGAAGCACACGCCGCGGCGGGCCAGCCGCGCTTCAAGCGTCTGATCCATGTACGCGCTGTCCGCGCCGACGATCGTCTTTTCCTCGCGGATCAATGCGTCGATGTGTTGACTGTCATGCACCCTGGCCGTGTCGAACGTATAGTCTTTCACGACGCCTCGCAGATCGGTCGCGATGTGGCTCTTGTAGCCGTGACACGCGCGGGCGTACTTCTTCGTGAACGACGCCTCCGGGTCACGCGTGCTCGTGCCGTCGCCCTTCGTGCGGCCACGCGGAGCCTCCTGAATCGAAGCATCCACCAACGTGCCAGTTTGCAGAGTCAAGCCGAGCTTCTCCAGGTGCTTGTTCACCGCGTCGAACAGCGTCCGTTCATGACCCGCCTCCCGCAGCCGCCGACGGAAGACCCCCAGCGACGTCTCATCCGGCGTCGGCTCGCTCCGATTCAGTCCCACAAGGCGGCGGAAGCTGATCCGGTCACGCAGCTGCTCTTCCAGCTGCGGATCCGACAGGCCGAACCACTTCTGCAGCATCAGGCGCTTCACGTACAGCC
The DNA here is from genome assembly GCA_964631045.1 of uncultured Planctomycetales bacterium. Lineage (GTDB taxonomy): Bacteria > Planctomycetota > Phycisphaerae > UBA1845 > Fen-1342 > CAZVWB01. Next base: position 9,380 of record CAZVWB010000030.1, on the reverse strand, counting down.
GCACCGACCAGTGCGGCCGGCCGCCACGCAAGACTTCGCCCTTCGCCGGCCGGGAGAACACGTCGGCCACGCTGCCGGCCAGTTCATCCCACGGAATCAGCCGCTCGCACTTGTCCAGGAAAGCCATCGTCCGCGGCCCGCCGAGGTCAGCAGCCACGCCGTCCAGAATCGTCGGGTGAGAAGGTTTGCGTTCAATGCTGGAAGCATGTCACAAAATCGCGCGAGTGCACGGGAGTTTCAGAGGTCCGTTACTTCTACTCCAATCCCTCGATCAATCCACTTCTATTGAATACCGTCAATTCCGCCGGCGATAATCTGATCTCGGGTGTAACGATCGGCGGCCCCAGGGTCCGTCCAATGCGACTGTGATGAACGGCGAGACAATTGTGCTGCGCGGCGGTGTTTTTGTGGATATGAACGGCGACGGACTGGGAAACGATGGCGTGCGCATCAGCAACATCATGCCGGATAGCGCGTCTCAGGCGGATAACGGGCGGTTGTACTTCACCGCACTGCTCTACGATGCAGCCTGGGAGCGCGTCGGTGGAGGATTCATGTGGATACCGCTTCCGGTGCGCGCCGACACCAACTGCGACGGCCGCATCGACTTCTTCGACATCGACCCGTTCCTGCTGGCGCTCTTCGACGCCCCTGGTTACGCCACCGCGTATCCGGATTGCTGGATGATCACCGCCGACATCAACCGCGACGGTCTTGTCGATTCCTTCGACATCGACCCATTGGTCAACTGCCTCTTCGGCGGCTGCGGGGTGCAGGCGCCGTGAGCGGGCGCGGGGCGTGCTCGCGCTGCGCTGCGTTCCGCATGCCTACTCGCTGCGCGAGAAGGCATACCACCCTTCGCACGGGCCGGAGGCCCATGCTCCCCGTGCGGGAGACACGCGAGTGGTCCGCGGCGCTGTACGAAAGCCCGCGGTGAGTCACGCGCGAAGTGCGAAAGTCCGCGGTGAGTCAGGGGCGCAGTGCGAAACCCCCGGTGAGTCAGGGACGCAGTGCGCGGAACCTGCGATTGGTCTGGGGCGTTCTCCGGGAAACATCGAGCAATTCTAGGGCGCAGTGCGGGAACCCCGCGGTGAGAGCCTATCGCAGAACCACCCGTGACCGTGTCTGGATGAGAGGCTTCCGTCAGTCCGGTCCGGTTGTGGGATAAGTCCTTAGTGAGAAGCGTTGCGGAGCGCATGCGGGCGATCCGCGGCGCCAGACTAGATCAGCGCGCTGCCCAGCAGAAAGCTCGCGGCCTCGTCGACGTGCGGCGGCTCGATCGTGTCGGCGCCGGCCAGGTCGGCGACGGTGCGGGCCACCTTCGCGAGCCGGTCCGTGGCGCGGGTGGAAAGCGTGTTTTCCTGAATCACCGTTTTGTAGGCTTCAAACCCGGCGGGCGCGAAGTTGCACCACTTCTGGACCTGCCCGCCGGGCATGTGCGCGTTGCAGGTGATGCCGATGGCGGCGTAGCGCTCGGCCTGTTTCTGGCGAGCGGCGTCGATGCGGACGCGAATCTGCTCGGAGGTCTCCGCCGCCGCATCGCCGAACTTCTCCTCAAACGTCAGCGGTCGCACGTCGACCTTCAGGTCGATGCGGTCCAGGATCGGGCCGCTGATGGTCTTCTGATACTTCTGGACGGTTTTGGCGTTGCACGTGCAGCGCGGCCGGAGCTGCGCGCCGCCGCACTTCGGGCAGCCCATCTGCGGATCGCTGACGGCTTCGTTGCAGGCGTCGCACAGGTGCAGGCCGAAGAACCCGCACGGGCAGGGGTTCATCGCCGCGACCAGCGAGAAGCGGGCCGGAAACGTGAGCGTCGCACTGACGCGCGACAGCGTGATCTCGCCCGATTCGATCGGCTGCCGCAGCGCCTCGATCGTCGGCCGGCTGAACTCGGGCAGCTCGTCGAGGAAGAGCACGCCCTTGTGCGCCAGCGAGATTTCGCCGGGCTCGGGCGTGCCCGAACCGCCGCCGACCAGCGACTGCTTCGACGCGGTGTGATGCACTTCGCGATACGGGCGGCGCGTGACGACGGCGCCGTCGCTGACCAGCAGACCCTTGGCGCTGTAAATCTGCGTCAACTCGACCTTCTCGCTGTTGCTCAGCCGAGGCAGAATCGTGGGCAGCGCCTTGGCGATCAGCGACTTACCCTCGCCCGGCGGGCCGACCAGCAGCACGTTATGCCCGCCGGCCGCGGCGATCTCCATCGCCCGCTTGGCGGGTTTCTGCCCCTTGATGACGCCGAAGTCGACGCCGCGTTCGACGATCGGCTCGTACTGAATCGGCTGCGCCGCGGCGTTCGGCAGCGCGGTCTTGCCGCGCATGAACTGCATGACCTGCTCGAGCGACTCCGCTGTCAGGATGTTGCAGCTCTCGCGCCCCGGCACGGCGCGGATCATGCTGGCTTCCTTCTGATTGCCGACCGGCACGACCAGGTTGGTCGCGCCGATCGCGGACATCGCGATCGGCAGAATGCCGCGGATCGGCCGGATTTCGCCGTGCAGGCCGAGCTCCCCGATGAACACGTAATTCTTCTCGATCTCCGCCGGCCAGTCGGGGATGTAGCCGGCGGCCTGCAACGCGAGCAGCGCGATCGGCAGATCGAGCGCGGTGCCCTCCTTCGGCACGTCCGGCGGCGCCAGGTTGAGATAGATCGTGCCCTCCGGCGGCTCGAGCCCGTACTTCGCGAACGCGGCCTCGATGCGCTGCAGCGTCTCGCGAATCACGGCGCCGGCCAGGCCGACCATGTCGATACAGCTTCGCCAGCCGCGCCCGCCGCGGCCGGCGATGAAGCGTCCCTGAAGCTCGATGCGGATGCCCTCGATCCCGAAGAGAATCCCGCCGTGCAGCGTGTGGTCGCCGGTTTGATTGCTCATGGGGCTCATCTTCGCAAGTTCGCCGCGGTGCGTCGAGATGCGGCCGCGACGCGGGGGGCGGCTTGCGGCGGCGAGGGTAGGTGCGGCGGCGGAGCGCGGTGCGGCCTGCGGCGGCAAGGGAAGGGGGGCGGCGGAGCGCCTGGAAACGGGGCCAGCGCGGCGCTGCGCAGCGCCTGGGTATGGGGGCCTGCGGCGCGCTGTGGAGCGCCTGGGTACGGGGCCGTGCGGCGCACTGCGGAGCGCCTGGGTGCGGGGGCGTGCGGCGCGCTGCGGAGCGCTTGGGTGCGGGGGCATGCGCCGCGCGGCGGAGCGCCTGGGTACGGGGCCGTGCGGCGCACTGCGGAACTCCTGGGCGCGGGGGCCGCGCCGCGCTGCGGAGCGTGTGCGGACTGTATGAGCGCAGGCGGGTGACGCCGCCGTCGATCGACCGGCGGCGCACGCAATCAAGCGCTCGGCGGATCGAAACCGGCAGGGACCCGAGTCGCGCGCCGAGCCGTCAGGTCCGCGGTTGAATGCGCCAGCCGACAGCGGTGATTGCACCTTCTTCCCGGTTACGAACCGTACGTGAACCCGGATGAGGGCGTCTGGAATCACCTGCGGCAAAATGGTGTCGGTTGCAAACGATTGCGGCAGGGCGAGTCGCTGCGCGCCCGCGCTTCGGCCGCCATCGCTTCCTAGCCAACCGTCCTACAACACCTGCCCCAACTGCCCGCTCGTGGTGTAATAGCACGCCAGCGAGCGATACCAATTATAGCGGTCCGCATCCTCCGGCGGCGCGACGCCCTCGTCCTTGATAACGCTGTTCGCCACGTCGCCCGTCTTCCAGTACACATACCGCACCACCCGCACCGCCGACGCCCCGCCGGCCCACGGCGGGTCGAATTCCTCGTGGCCGACAAAAGCCGCATCGCGACGCAAAGAGCCGTCGCGATGGCAACGGGCTGTCGCGGTGGCACGCAGCAGCGGAACAGAACCGTCGCCACGCGAGTCGTGCAATCCGACCGTCTGAGACGACGCCCCGTCAGGAGTCAAAAAAGGGCGCGTTCGTGCGGAACGTGTCTTGACTTCTGACTTCCGATAGGGGCCGCCCGCCCCCGATACTAATGTTGCAACAGCACAAGCAATAGCACTGCAAGCACTGAACCTACGATAATCAACACTGCCCCGAGCACAGAATAGAAACCTGCTAAGTACCGAATTGCCTCTGATACTCCTCCTTCGCGAGCGTGCAGGCGACCATCCCTGTGTCGTTCAAAATAGCATGATCCCAGTGATCGGCTCGACCGCATCGCGCAAAGCCCAACGGTGATTTCTACAGAGATCCGCTTGTCTAGAAATCCGGCTCGCGATATCATGATCGTTGCACATAGCTCGTACCGAGCCAAAGGAAGCCGACGCTCAAGGACGCCACCACGGTCTCGAGATGCGAGCCTAAGCTCATCTAGTCGCTCATACGCCAGAGACTCGAACTCCGCTTTAAGCTGCTGGAGCCACGTCTGAATCTGCTGTCGTGCTTGTACGTACATCTTGTGAACTCTGGGTCAATTCGAACCCTGTCCTGTATCCGGCCGACTCACGCCCTAAGACGGCAGAATACGAACAGCGCAAATGCGACGGGCGAGCTGCGGTGACACAGACGTCCACCTAAACGACCTGTTGACGCATCTAGTACCTACCATCCGTTCGCAACCAACCAATCAAACGGACGGGGAAAGGTCCTGTACATTATCCCACCCACGTGATCACTAAGGTAGTCCCCTGTGACCGCTTCCGTAGCATAGTCCAATCCAATGCCTACGGCAGCGCCAACACCTCCGGCAACCGCGATTAGGCCGCCAAAGCACGCGGCACCGCGGAGCCCATAAACATGGACTTTGCTACCGTACCGAAACGCCAGTTCATACACTCCCTTTCCACTGGCATCCCAGCCGACGCGGGAAGGTCCGTACCGCACCCAGCCAGTATTTAGCCAACGAGGCCACAGACCCTCCGGATCGATTCGCCCATGTGGATTGGCGTCTACATACTGATATGCATTGATTCCACCCCCCAACCCGATCGGATCCCTCTGCACAAACCGCCCGATCTCCGGCTGATACCACCGCGCCCCAAGGTGCTGCAGCGTGATCGGCGCCGTCCCCGGCGCGCCGTCCAGCGTAATCAGCCCGCTCTCATACCCCCACCCGCCCGCGAACGCGTAGCGCGTGCCCACCGCCGTCCACGGCTGGGCCGATGACGCCGTCACCCGCTCGCCCCAGGCGCTGTAGGCCGTCGTGCTGGCCGCCGCGCCGCCGGCGTCGGTCGTCAGCACCGTCGAGCCGATCAGGTCGCCGTGCAGATAGGTCGTCACCGCTCCCGCGATCGTCTGCTTCGCATGCGTCCCGAAGCCGCCGAGGTAGCGGGTCACATTCGTCGCCACCGGAAAATCGCTGCCGTCCAGTGCGACGCTGAAGTCGCCGTACGGCTCATCCCCGGCGTAGTCGGTCCACTCCCACGTGCCGAGCGCGTCCGGCTGGAACGTCGCGGTGTCGACCGGCCGGCTCAGATACCGCGCCCGCGGCGCATCGTAGCGGAACTCCCGCGCCGCCAGCCGCTCGTAAGTCTCGGTCAGCACCTCGCCGCCCTCGTCCGCCTGCCAGCGGTCCCACAACACCTGCCAGACCTGCCCGCTGGTCGTGTAGTAGAAAGCCAGAGAACGATGCCACTCGTACCGTTCCGGGTCCTCGACCGGCGGCACGCCCTCGTCCTTGACGATGATATTCGCGACATCGCCGGTCTGGTAGTAGTAATACCGCACCACCCGCACCGGCGACGCCCCGCCGGCCCACGCTGGGTCGAATTCCTCGTAGCGCACCAGCCGGTTGTTGGCTGTGATGAACACCGGGTCGCCCATCACGTGCGCCGGGTTGGAGCTGCTGTCATAGAAGTAGTTCGTCTCCCGCCCGCTCACGGCGTCGGCCCGCGTCAGGCGGTTGCCGACCTGGTCGTACGTGTAGGCAATGTCGTACACGGTCGTGGCGGCGCCGGAGAGCTGGGCGAGGCTGTGCGACTCACCGCGCCGTCCTGGCGATCGTTCGGTGCCGGTCCTCGCAGTGTCGCCCAGCGCGAACCTATGGCCGCAAATCACGTGGGTTTGAGCACTGCGCGCCGCACTCAGAACAGACCCGTTTCGCAGCGTCGGGATGTACTGGAAAGCCGCAGTGCGCGCACCAGTCTGATTTGTTCCGCAAAGACGCCACAACTCTCCTCCATCGTGTTCTAACGACTGCCGCGAGCGCAGCACCCGCGAACATTGACAAACCGACAACTAGCTTGTACCATTCCGGAGCACCCAAGACCCAGCGGGGCCACAACAATAATGAAACTCCAAGCAAGACGATTGTTGCCGCCAACAGACAAGTACTCACACGAGCTATCGCTTGCAGTTTTCGCCCGCGACTCCAGACTTGTTCATCAAGAAACGCTGGGCGTTGGCCGAACGCAAACTGGAGCAATGAAACGTTCTTGGCCACGTCCCAAATGTCTTTCTGACGAGGCGATCGATCTGTCAAGACTCGCTCCAGACTACGCCTCGCCTGCAAACAAACGCCGATCATGAAAGGCAAGCGCCGACTCAGCTTCAATGTTGCCCTATCTGTCTACTGGTATCCAGAGAAGCCTTGACTATAGGCTATCCCATGCCAGCAGAGAGACAATGATGACTCAGGGTCTATTCCCACAAGCTCTGCCCAAACACCAAACCTCACGCGATGGCGCAATCGGGAGCCAGGTAGTTCTCAGGGTACCCTTGGCACTTCGCGCTCAACGATGCTTGAGACTCGCGTTGCAGTTGCTCACCTACTCTCTGGGGATTACTTCGATCACTCGCGGCGGAAACATGCTGATGGGCGGAGTTCCACTGATTGTCAGGCCCCCACCTCCGCCTCGTTTCTGTACTGGCCAGAGGTTTGGCGTTGCTGGGCCGGAGTAGTAACCCCTGCTGTCCCAATCGATCGTATTTTTTATGCAAATCGCAAATGCAATAAGGTCTTCGTGACCCCAGAGGGCGGCACCGACCACGGAAGTGACTCCTCCTGTTATCGGCGCACCAGCGATCGCGATGATTCCTCCTGCCATAGTTGAGAGAATTCCTAGCGCACGTACGATCATGTGACCATCGGACAATAGGCCAGACGGATCGACTCCGGTTAGTGGGTACGCACCGCAGTACAGATAGGTGTTCTGCCCAGCTTGTATCCCAATCGGATCCCGCTGCACAAACCTTCCGATCTCCGGCTGGTACCAGCGCGCCCCAAGGTGCTGGAGCGTGATCGGCGCCGTTCCCGGTGCGCCGTCCAGCGTAATTAGCCCGCTCTCATACCCCCACCCGCCCGCGAAGCCGTAGCGCGTCTCGGGATCGAGGCCGCCGGGGCCGCCCGGCGTGCCGGCCAGGTTTTCGCCGAACGCCGTGTACGCCGTGGTCGTCTCGGCCACCTCCCCCGTCTCGCTCGTCGCCCAGTTTGACCGGATCAAATCGCCGTGGAAGTACGTGACGCGGTTCGGCCCGCTCGTCGCGATCGTCTCGACCGCCTGCACGCCGAACCCCGGCAGATACCGCCGCACCGCGCCCGTCACCGGCGGCTGCGGCTCCCCCGCAACCCGCGGCGTCGAGACCGAAAAATCGCCCCACGGCTGATCGCCGAGATAATCGGTCCACTCGCCGTGGCTGATCGCCGCGTTCGGGTCCGCCGGCTCGAAGGGCTGCCACGTCTCCGGATCGACCGCCCGGCTCATGTACCGCGCCCGCGGCGTGTCATAGCGAAACTCGCGGGCCGCCAGCTTCTGATGCACGTTCACGCGGCCCTCGCCGTCCAGCAGCCAGCGATCCCACAACACCTGCCACAACTGCCCGCTCGTCGTGTAATAGCACGCCAGCGAGCGATACCAATTATAGCGGTCCGCATCCTCCGGCGGCGCGACCCCCTCGTCCTTGATAACGATGTTCGCCACGTCGCCCGTCTTCCAGTACACATACCGCACCACCCGCACCGGCGACGCCCCGCCGGCCCAGGCCGGGTCGAACCCCTCATGGCCGACTAAAGCCGCATCGCGACGCAAACAGCCGTCGCGATGGCACCCGGCGCCACTCTCACCGCCACGCCGACGATCAAGCGGCGCCGCGGTTTTGCGCTCCGCTGGGCGCTCGAAGACAGTGTTCGCAGAACATTAGCACTCCCGGACCCGATCAAGCCCCAAGCTGACCGCGGCACGCGCCAAGTCGAATGCTTCAAGACCGACACAAACCGCACCGCGACCCGGACAGTCGCCGCGATCGCACGCGTTTCGAACTCCGCCTCATCGGCTCAGCCAAGTCTAATTCATCGACCTAAGTCCATAACCTCCACCGAACTTCCCGTGCGCCTATCATACACCGCCGCAATCTCAACGGCGCGCCGCGCGATCGCGGCGGCGGAACCCGAGTCTGTATACAGGGCCGCAAGCGCGCCCTCTGCATGGGGAGCCCCCGAACCGATGGCGAGGTGCGGGGAGAACTCTGTAACGCTCAACACTTCTTTCACGCGAAACATCTTAGTCGGCGTGGCGACGATGAACTCAGCACCAAGATCTGCAAATGGAGTGATGTCGTCTGATTCATGCTGGTCATTCACAAACGTGTGATGCTCGCGCAAGTCGCGCCAGAACCTCACAAAAAACTCATACACTGTTTTGTTGGAATCGAACTTGACGTTGCGGTAGTGTTCCGCCGCGCCATTCAGAATGGTTGCATAGACTGAGAGTCCTGCAACCGCCACCGCGCCGTTACCAAGTCGCCACGCCTTCGGCACAGACATTGCGAACGCGTCCGCTGTCGAACCTACGCAAGTAAGTGTGTCCCACGCAAGAGCCATGCCAGTCTCCGATCGGACACATACGATTGTAGACATATCGCCTTTCCAATCACTACATCAGTACTCGTCCTCAAGAATCCAGAGTGCGCGTCCGTGGTCCCGCCAAGTAGGATGATTTCGCTTCTTGTCGTTGTCTTTCTGCTTATCGCGCTTCTCGCCCTTCTGATGCTTGTTACGCGTCGACTTTGACTTTCCTTTGCGATGAGCCATTTTTCGAACAAGCTCATCATCAAGCTCAATGGGCTTATTGCAGAACGCGACAGCGACCACAAGCGCGCCAACGCCGGTTACCGTGGCGGCCGTTCCAATGGCCCCAGCACCCACGCCAAACCCGAGCCCTGGCCCGATCGCGATCGCGCCAGGGTTTGCAACCAAACTCACCTCTCCTTCCGGGTCTACAAGGCTTAAACAACAGTTGTTGACGTATGCATAAGTACTGACCCCGCCATACAACCCAATCGGATCCCTCTGCACAAACCGCCCGATCTCCGGCTGATACCATCGCGCGCCGAGGTGTTGCAGCGTCAGCGGCGCCGTCCCCGGCGCGCCGTCGAGCATCAGCAACCCGCTCTCATACCCCCACCCGCCCGCGAACGCGTAGCGCGTGCCCACCGCCGTC
>CAZVWB010000029.1:0-68318 GCA_964631045.1 uncultured Planctomycetales bacterium | reverse complement strand
CCGACCACAGCATGGGATTCTGCATGGCCTGCGCCCTGCTCGACGGCGACGTGACCCGCGCCAGTTTTACCGACGAGAAGATCCGCGACCCGCGCGTCCTGGCGCTGCTGGACAAGATCAAGATCGTCGAAACCGCCGAGTGCAATGCCGGCTATCCGGACGGCATTCCGAACAACATTATTATCACCCTTGCCGACGGCCGCACGCTGAACCGCAAAGTCAGCTACCCACGCGGACACGCCGGCAATCCGATGACAGATGATGAGGTCTTCGGCAAGTTCCGCAAGCTGGCCGACGGCGTGGTCAGCGCCGCCACGATGGACCGGATCATCAACCTGGCGATGTCGATGGATGAGCAGAGCGACATCCGTCCGCTGCTCGAGTTCGACACGCTGCTTTGATTACTTCCGCAGCGGCGGGTCGTCGGCCGCAGCCGACGGCCGTCGCTGCCTGACGATCGATAGCGCAGGTGCTCACATGGCAGAAACCGCAAAGCTCGCCTTTCGAGACAAGAGCTACGAACTTCCCGTCGTGGTCGGCGCGGAGCAGGAAATCGGCGTCGACATTTCCAGCCTGCGCGACAAGAGCGGGCTGGTCACGCTCGACGATGGCTATGGCAACACCGGCGCGTGCCAGAGCGCCATCACCTTCATCGACGGCGAGAAGGGCATCCTGCGCTATCGCGGCTACCCGATCGAAGAGCTGGCGGAGAAGTCGACCTTCGTCGAGACCGCGTACCTGCTGATCTTCGGCGAGCTGCCGGGCGCGCCGGAGCTGGCGGCCTTCCGCAGCCTGCTGACCGAGCATTCGTTCATCCACGAGGGGCTGCGGCACCACTTCGACGGCTTCCCGCCCGATGCGCACCCGATGGCGATTCTCTCCGCCATGATCAACGCCATCAGTTGCTTCCAGCCCAAGCTGATGAACCGCGACCCCAACGAAGCCTTCAACGAGACGGCGGCCCGACTGATCAGCAAGGTGCGGACGATCGCGGCGGCGGCGTACAAGAAGTCGATCGGGCGGCCGGTGATCTATCCGCGGCCCGACCTGCCCTACGCCGCGAACTTCCTGCACATGATGTTCAGCAAGCCGTATGAGCCGCACGAGCCGGCGCCGGAGGTCGTGCGGGCGCTGGATCAGATTCTGATCCTGCACGCCGATCACGAGCAGAACTGCTCGACCTCGACGGTGCGGATGGTCGGCTCGGCCAAGGCGAACATCTACGCCTCGGTCGCCGCGGGCGTCTGCGCGCTGTGGGGGCCGCTGCACGGCGGCGCGAACCAGGAAGTGATCGAGATGCTGACGCAGATTCACGAAAGCGGGGAGAAGGTCGAGTCGTTCATCGCCAAGGCGAAGGACAAGCAGAGCCACGCCCGGCTGATGGGCTTCGGCCACCGCGTGTACAAGAACTTCGACCCGCGGGCCAAGATCATCAAGAAGGCGTGCGACGACGTGCTCAGCAAGCTGGGCGTTCGCGATCCGCTGCTGGACATCGCCAAGCAGCTCGAGGAGACCGCGCTGCGCGACCCTTATTTCGTGGAGCGCAAGCTGTACCCCAACGTCGACTTCTACAGCGGCATCATCATGCGGGCGATCGGCATTCCGGTGAACATGTTCACGGTGATGTTCGCCATCGGCCGCATGCCGGGCTGGATCGCGCATTGGCGCGAGGTGCAGGCCAACCCCAAGGGCCGCATCAACCGCCCGCGGCAGATCTACACCGGCTCGACGCAGCGGGCGTACGCGCCGATCGAGAAACGCGCCCGCTGAGCGTCGCGCCGGTCGCCGCGCCGCGGGTGGGGTGGGCATCCGCTCCGCTAGCGACGAAGCAGCTGAGCGACGAAGCGACGTAGCGACGGAGCGACGGAGCGACGGAGCGACGAAGCGACGAAGCGACAAAGCGACCAAGGGGGCGTGGGTGGGTGGGGCGGGCATTCTGCTCGCGTGTTCGGGGTGGGGCGGGCATTCTGCCCATAGGCGTTAACCTAATTCTAGACGTGCTTGCGCGCGTTTTCTTCGCCGTTGCGGCTCCGCCAGGCGGCGTGCGATTTCGCGCCACCCGGTGACGGTCTGCGTGAGGCCCAGCCGGGGCAGCAGGGCGCCGGTCAGCTCATGCTGCAGGAACTGCGTTTCACGCCAGCGGCTGCGGTGCGGCTTCAAGCGGGTATCCCCAGGGGGAAACGGACTCGGCCTCGCGCCAGATTCGTTCCAGCAGCAGCGCCACGAACAACTTGCCGTGCAGCCAGGCGCGCGAGCCGGCGTCGCAGCGCTTGGGCAGTTGCCCGAGCCCCAGCAGCGATTTCATGCGTTTGATCGCCAGTTCGATCTGCCAGCGCCAGCGATACGCCTCCAGCACGCGCTGCGCCCGCGCCGCGCGGCGCGGCAGCGTGGTCCACAGCAACACATAGCCGGCGGCCTCGATCGTCTGCGGCGACAACGCGTGCTGTTTGTGCCGCGCCCGCCGCTCCATTCGCGCCCGCACCCGCGCCGCCGCGACCCCGCTGCGTTTGAGCGCCACCAGCCGCCCGGCGATCGGCCCGTGCGGCCCGTGCACCCACGCCGGCCAGTCGCCGACCGCGCCGATTCTCAGCTCCCGAAGCCGCGTCAGCAGCGGAAAACGCTGCCCGCGGCGGGTGAACAGCGGCAGGGAGGTGACGTGCAGCCGCACCAGCACGTCGCCCTGATTGCCCGTGATCGCCGCGATGCCCGGCGCGCGGGCGTAGCCGCGGTCGCCCAGGATCACGTCGCCGGGCCGCAGCGGCAGACGGGCGAAGGTCTCGCCGCCGCGGGCGTTGGTCAACTCGAAGAAGTCGCACTGCAGGCTGGCCAGATCGATCGCGTAATGCACCCGCCACTGCGCGCCGCTGCGGCCCGGCTCGCTGACGACCGTCGCATCCACGACCCGCAGCCGCCGCGCGCCCAGCGGCTGCGCGGCGGCCTGCGATCGCCAGAGTTCCTCCGCCAACCAGCGCAGCCACTGCTCCGCGGCCCGCAGCCGCTTGTGCAGGCCGACCGCGGAGATCCGACACAGACCCGCTTGCCGGGCCCGCGCCGCGGTCTCGACCAGCGAACAGCCGCAGGCCAGGTGAATCAGAAACAGCCGCAGCAGCAGGGCGGGATCGGTAATGCCCCGCCGCCGCCGCAGGGCCCCCAGATCCCAGCCATGCGCCTGCCAGCCTTCGGGCAGCACGCGCTGCAGCAAATCCCAGTCCGAAACGACCGTCCATGGTGACTTCGCGTCCATACGCCGCAGCATACCGCCGGCGGGGAGGAGTTTCTAGAATAAGGTTAACGCATATGGGCATTCTGCCCGCCCAGACGCGCGATGTCGCCCAGCGCCCGCGAGGCTGCCGCCGGCTACCCGAACAGGATCGCCAGGAACCCGTCGATGTCGAAGAAATCCACCACCGTGTCGTTGTTCACGTCCGCCAGCAGGCGGTTGCACGTCGGGAACGCCGCGTCGTAGCCGGGCGGGTCGAAGAGCGCCAGCAGGAACGGATCGATGTCGAAGAAATCGACCACGCCGTCGCAGTTCATGTCGCCGGGCGACGCTTCGCAACCGTCCGGGATGCCGTTGCCGTTCACATCCGGCGCGGTGCCCGCGGCGATCTCGCACTCGTCCGGCTGCGTGTTGTTATTGCAGTCGGCAAAGCCACTGGTCTCCGCGGCCAGCGTGTAGGTGATGCTCAGCGTCCAGCCGTTGCGGCCGTCGTTGGCCTCGTTCGACCAGAACTCGATGCCGGTGTTGTTGGTGTTGCCGACGACCTCGACGGCATAGCCGAAGTTCCGGGTGGGGTTGTCGAACCACAGCCGAAACGCCGACAGGATCGCTGCCGAGGAGAATGTGACCGGCTGATCGAGGGCCGTGGCGCTCACAGTGGCGTCCGTCAGCGCCGCCATGTCGAAAGTCGCCGTGGGGTAATACTCCGCCGGGTTCGTGCCCGGCCCGCCGATCGAGCCGGCGCCGTTCGCGCCCCACATGATCGTCGGATACGTCGCGAAGGACCGCGTGACGGAGCCGACGCACGCCGCACAGAAGTCGCGCGGCGGGTCTCCCCACGGTTTGAAGCAGCGGCGGATCTCCAGCGTCTGGCCGTGCCCGAGCTCCGGGCGGCCCGAGAAACGCGCATCCACGATCTGCGCGCTGCTGGTTACGCCGCAGACGCCGGCCAGGGCCGACGTGAAGTCGAAGCGCACAAAGCCCTTCTGTTCGACGCCGGGACCGGGATAGAGCCGCAGCCGCGTGTGCGACAGGTTGGATGCGTTCGACTGGAAACACGCATCGCGTCCGACGCCCGCGAAGGTCTCGGCGCCGCTGTCGCCGAACGTGACCGTGATCGTTCCATCGAGCGTGAAGCTCGGCTGATTGGCGGGGTCGGTCGTGTTCAGCGTGTTATTCGCACCGCCGCTGACCGCGCCGGCGACATCCTGAATCGGACCGGGCAGGAACGTGTACGTCCGGTCGCAGCCGTAGTAGTGCAGCGCCGCCGTCACCAGCACGTGATTGCCCAGCGCCGCGTCGACGACCGCCGCAGTGGCGATGACCGGGGCGACGCCGTCGTCGAACACGTAATTGGCCGGGTCGCCGGCGGTGGCCGCGTCCACCGTTTCGTCGAAGATCACCTTGACCGTGTTCAGATTCAGCGGATAGACGGCCACAACCCGCGGGCCCGCCGCGTCGACGATGCCGGTGCTGCCCGTGTCGGCGAGCGCGCCGTCGATCGACTCCAGGAAGGCGGCCAGGTCGCGCTTTTGCGTGCGCGTCAGCGCCGCCGTGTTGCCGTGCACGCCGGACTCGGCATGCCGCACCACGTCCCACAAGTGCATGCCCGATTGCCGGCTGGTCTTGTCGCCGCCGAAGAGCTGCCGGTAGGGGAACATCGCCCACGCATCGACCAGGCCCGCGGTGTTGAACGCCGGCCCCTCGTTCTCCGGCGGCGGCGCGAAGCCGCCCACGTCGTGGAACTGCTGGTCCGCAAATGTCGGCGACGGGTGGCAGGCGTTGCAGCCGACGTACGCCGGGCTGCCGACGCCGGCGTTGAAAATCGCCGCGCCGCGCACGGCGGCGGCGGTCAGCGTGCCGTCGCTGTTGCGGTGAGGGCTGCGCTGGATCGGATCGAGGCTCAGCGCATAGGTCTCGATCGCGTCCAGGTCGGCATCGATTCCGGCGTTGGTCGGACCGAGCGGCGGATTGATCGCCGCGAGGAAGCCCGTGCCGCCCATCTGCGGGCCACGGAATGTATGGTCGAAATCCTGCAGCTCGTCGCGATCGCCGGAGCGGTGCAACTGCCCGCGGCCGCCGACTTGTGGCCCAAAGGTGAGCGCGAGGCCCGTCAGGTGCAGCGACTTGCGGTTCCCGTTGCCGAGCTGAAAAACATCCCACGGCAGGCCGTCCGTCTCGCCGCCGGGGTGGCACGACGCACACGCCACCTTGTTGTTCGCGCTGATGCGCGGATCGGCGCTGGAGTTGAACAGCTTGTTTCCGAGCAAGACCGCCGGCGGCAGCGGCTCCGGGCTGCCGGGCGTGGCCGGAATGCGGGCGGTTTCGGTCAGCGTGCCGAGATCGACGATGGAGATGTCGCGCGACAATTCATTGAGCACATACGCGACGTTTGCGACCGGCGAGATGACGATTCCGACCGGGAACTCGCCGACCGGCACTTCGGTGAACTGCGGCGTCGCCGCGGGTCGCTCCGGCGTGGCGGTCGCGGCGACGGCGATCAGGTCGTTGCTGTAGCGATGCACGGTGTATGCGGTCGTGCCGGCGGCGTCGAACGCGACATCCGCCGGGCTGGAGACGCCCGCGTCCCACCCATCGCCGAGATATTGCCCGTTGTTGCGATGCGCGTGAACGGCGGTGAGCACGATGCGATCGTCGGGACTGAACAGCCGCGTGATCAGGCTGATGCGATGCACCGCGGATTGCACGGTGCTGTCGGGCGTAAACTGCGTCGAGCCGAAGTTCTGATACTGAACGGCCAGCCAGAGCGTATCGGCGCCGGGCCGCTGAGCGATGTGCGCCGTCGGGAAGATATAGCCGGCTTCGGGAATCTGATCGACCCCCGGCGGATCGCCGGCGACTTCGACCAGAAACTTCGGACTGGGCGAGGCCATTTTCAGGACCGTCGTGACTTTGCGGGTGGCAGTGTCCAGCGCGGTCACGTAGCCGTGCTCGCCGTCGTTGAAGCGGTGCACGATCCACGCCTGGTTGGGCACACTGGTGTAACACGCGCCAAAGGGACGCGGCACGAGGCCGTCGATGGTCGCGACGACCGAACGGCTGGCCACGTCGCAGAACGCGACGCTGCCTTTGCGGAAGAGTGTGACGAGCGCCTGCGTCCCGTTGGGTGAGATCGTCACCGAAGCCGGCGCTGCGCCGTGCGAAAATTCAAGCGTCGCCAGCACGCTGCCGTCGCTGGTGCTCAGGACATAGACGCGGTCGCTCAACTCAGCAGCCACCCAGACGGCCGCGCCGTCCGGCGTGAGCGCCAAGCCGCGCGGCCGCGACCCGGCGGGCAGCGCGAATGTGACCACGTCGTTGTCCGCGGTTCGCAGCCGCGAGATCAGATCGTGGTCCGGATTCACCGCCCAGACGAATGCGCCGTCGGCGGTGATCTGGATCGGGCCGCTCTTATGCAGATTCGCCCCGCTCGCGAGCGCTGTCGCACTCAGCCAGCCGAGAACCAGTACCCGCGCCACCGCCCCCAGTGACGAGCCATGCATCAATCTCTCCTCCACTGCCACCTGCGGCGAGTGCGTCGCCGCAGCGCCACACGCCGGGCGCACAGAGCACTCCTACGCACAGGGCGCCGCGCCCCGACCCCGCTCCATCCCATTCGGTGCGTAACGACGGAGTTCGCGCATCCGAGAACTGCTGGGCCTAGTTTCGGCGAAACCGCAACCGGAAGTCAACGCGAAACGCACATATCGAGGCCGATTCGAGCGAGTTTTCCGTCGCGGAGTCGCCGTTTGCGACACGGTGGGGTGCGAACAGGTTGGAGTGAACGTGGCCCGTCGCGGCGCAGCAGTTCGCCGCGCGAGCGAGCCGCGCGGCGATTGGCAGTAGACGCTTGTCGAGTTTGTAGACGGAGAAGTTCAGTTCGTGGCGGCGTCGCCGGTGTAGACAACCTCAAAATCCCGCCCGCGCACCTGACCGAGCTGCCGGAGTTCATCGTCGTCCCAGCGCGCGTCCGGCGCGCCGGATACGTACCAGTTCGAGCCGTTGTCCGCCACGATCATGCCGTACTTCTTTATCGCCCGCAGAATCACCTGCACGTTGGGAGAGAAGCCGCTGATGTCGAAGTCCGCCTTCAACCGCACGCGCAGGCCCATCGGCGGCAGGTTGGGGTTGGTGTCGCTGCTGGCGAAGTGCGTGGCCGGCAGGATCGCCGCCCGCTGCGTCCGCTGCACCGTGAAGCGCAGTGCGTGCGTGATTTCCCCTTTTTCCACGACTTCTTCATAGCGCACCAGACCCGGAAAGATCGGCAGCCCCGCCGCATCGGCGGAGGTCCAGCCCCACGTGCGCGTCGCGTTCGACGTCAAGTCCCAGATTGCGCCCGACCCGGCGGTCCAGGCGCCGTCGGATCGCGGATAGGCGTAGAAGAGCTCGTAGAGCCGCTTCGCGCCGACGTCCACCAGCAGAATGTGGCGGTCGCCGTCGCCGCCCGGGCCGCCTTCGATCAGTGCGTCGGGCGGAATCGGGTACGGGCCGGGGTCGCTGTCTTCGACGTAGTCGAACTCGACGTTCACCCGCGGCGTCGACGAGTCGACCAGCGTGTAGGGAATGCCGATCGGCGCGCCTTCCCAGACCGTGCCGAAGTCGGCGTGCAAGCCGCGATCCAGACCGATGCTCTCCAGATACCGAGCGGAGTTCGCGTGCACAGGCAGGCCGGAGACCTCGGTGTTCCAGGCGTTGTCGCTGGGAAACACCTGCAGGTCGCGCAGACTCGCGGATTCACCCGCGACGGTTCCGCCGCCGCCGTCGGAAGTGCCGCCTCCGCCGCCGCTGCCTCCAGTGGTCGCCCCGCCGTTGTCGCCGGCGTCGCCGCTGGTATCGCTCGGCGTCAGGGCGTCCAGGGTGGGCGCCGCGGTCGGGCAGCCGGTCAGCGACAGCATCATCATCGCCAGGCAGACGCTCAGCCCCGCGCCGCGAGGGGAGCAATGAGTAGCGTTTCGCATTCTGATAGTGTTCAAAGCACACGTCCTGTCGTTCAACCCGGGAACACCGGCCCGATAAGGGGCGCACGCGCCGGCCCGGCCGGGGCCGATGCGCGGACGCCCAGGGCTGAGGAGCCGTGATCCTCAACTCCACCGGGTGTGAGCGACGTGCGTGCCGCGGTTACACGCGAAACGCAGCCGGGCTGGTCGGTCGCGATTCCGGGCGAGGGGCCGCGAGCGCCCCCCTCGCATTCAGTCGCCCGCGGCGGCCTGTGCGGCGCGCAGCGCGGCGACCTGCGCCTTGCGGCTGTAGTCGATCGACTCCGCCAGAATTCGCGCCGCTTCCTGATCGGCGTGAAACCCCTTCGAGTTCTCGCTGCTGATGTAGTCCAGCCGCCACATCGCCTTCCGTTGCAGCGCGTACGCTTCGGCCAGGTCTGCTGCGCTCGCGCCTGCGCCCTTGGCGACGATAATGGCGTCGAGCATCTCGACCATCGCGGCCGCGGCGCGCTCCGTCAGCGCCGTGGTTCGCGATTGAATCGTGCGCACGCGCGCCAGCAAGTCCGCCTCGGGGATGTTGTGGCAGTGCTGACAGGCGTTGTTGATGTTTTCCATCGGGCTGCGCACGTTGTGGTTGCTGATCTTCATCGCACCCTTGCGCTCATACGGCATGTGGCAGTCGGCGCAGCTCACGCCGCTGCGGGCGTGAATGCCCTGGCTCCACAACTCGAACTCCGGATGCTGCACCTTCAACACCGCGGCCCCGGTTTCGCCGTGTTCGAAGTCGTGAAACGCCGCGCCGTCGGGAAATCGGGTTTCGTCCCAGAAGCGCTCGGCATCCTCCATCCGCAGCCCATGGCCCCAGGGAAATGTGAGGACCATCTTCGTAGCGCAGTAGTACTCCACGTGGCACTGCCCGCAGACGAATGAGCGCATTTCCTGGCGACTCGCGAGCTTGTTCGGGTCGTAGGGTTCGCGGCGATCGCCGCGGCGCCACGTCTCGATGCTCGGCAGATGCGGCGTCTCCCCCGTTCCGGCCGCCAGCGCCGCGATTCCGGCGACGAACCCCGGCCGCGTCACCCGCACGGCCATCGTGGACGGATCGTGGCAATCGATGCACGTCACCGGATGCGCCTCGCCCACCAGCCGGGCGCCCTCCGGAACGGCCTGCCCGCCGACCTGGCCCGAGAAGCCGCCTGCGGGGGCCGGCGGAAACACCGGCGTGTCCTCGCCCGGCGTTCCGTCGGGAGTTGCGTACAACAGGGACAAAACTTCGTGATAGGGGCGTCGGCTGAGCGCCTCAAAGCCGCGAATGACCGCGGGCATGTTGAACCCGGCCGTGAGCGCCGCGGCGTCGGCGGTTTGACCCAGCGCTTCGAGGCCGATGCGGCGATAGAGCACGGTCGTGGAGGCATGACAGTGCAGGCACGCGCCGGCCTGCGGCTTCTGCGTGACGCGCTCGGTGACTCCCTGGTCGTACAGCATGTAGGCGTGACCGCGCGCCTCGCGATAGTCGATGCTGAACGCGTAGCCCGCGTAGAGACGCTTGAGCCACGGATGCGACTCCAGCTTGCTCTGGGGCAGCGCGCTGCTGCCGCCATAGAACGTGTCTCCGGCGGTCGACTTCCAACCGTCGAACTGGTGCGGCCAGTTCCGTCCCCAGGGCTCCGGATCGGTCGAAATCTCGCTGACCTCGACCACGCGGACGAACGGAGTACGCGCCTCCTGCTTGTGCCCGAACATCGTGATCAGAACCCAGGTCACCAGCAGCGTACCGCCGGCCGAGATCGCGAAGACCAGGCCCAGCAACCACAAGCCGCCGCGGAGTCTGGTGCGATGCGGGCGCGATGTCGCGCTCGCGTCGCTCGACGACGGGCTGCGATCCTGATTTTGCTGCACGGGGAGCCCTCCAGGGCGGGTTCGCTGGCGATGCGACTTCAACGACGGCCGGCGTGGCCGACGTCGCGATGGCAGTTTACGCAGAGCGGAGCTTCGCCGCCCGGCGTCGCTGGCAGCATCTCGGAGACGATGTCGGCGTGGCAATGCAGGCAGGCGCCCTGCGTCACGCGGCGGTTACGCGGCTTGATCCGGATCGGCTCGTGGAAGTCGTTCGTCGTGAAAGCGAGCGAGTGGAAGAAACCGTTGTCGGCCTTGGTGATCCACTTTCCGAGAAAGTCGTGCGGCAGGTGGCAGTCGTTACACGTCGCCACGTCCTTGTGACTGGACTTTATCCACGAGTCGAAATGCCCCTGCATCACGTGGCAGTTCGCGCACGCGGCCGGGTTGTTGGTCAGATACGCCGCGCCATCGCCGTACCCGAACGTGAATGCACCGATGCCGCCAAAGACGCCGACCGCCGCGGCGACGAGCAGCGGCAGCACGGCGGCGACCCGGCGCGGCGCAGGCGCCGCGCCGCCAAGCGTGTCCGAAGGCGCCGCGGCGGCGGATTGTGATGCGGCCTGATCTGGCATTCCGTCGGTCATCTGCGGCAACCGCTCGCGCGACGCCCTGGGGCTAGCGCTTCTTCGCGCCCTTCTTCGGCTTGGCGCCGGATTTCTCGCGGGCTTCCGTGCGGATCGCCGCCTGCGCCGCGGCCAGCCGTGCGATGGGCACGCGCGGCGGCGAGCAGCTCACGTAGTCCATTCCGGCGCGGTGGCAGAAGTCGACGCTGGTCGGGTCGCCGCCGTGCTCGCCGCAGATGCCCACCTTCAGCTTCCTGGCCGTGGCGCGGCCCTTACTGATCGCCATCTCGACGAGTTGCCCGACCCCGGGCTCGTCGAGCGTCTGGAACGGGTCGTCGGCGAACACCGCCGAGCGGTTGTGGTCGCAGTACTCCGGCAGGAAGCGGCCGGCGTCGTCGCGGCTGAGGCCCATCGTCATCTGCGTCAGGTCGTTGGTGCCGAAGCTGAAGAACTCGGCGACCTCGGCGACGCGGTCGGCGGTGAGTGCGGCGCGCGGCGTCTCGATCATCGTGCCGACCAGATAGTTCAGCTTTACCTTGTGCTGCGTCAGGATCGCATCGGCCACCTCGCGCGTGCGGCGGGTGAGCAGGGCGAGCTCCTTCGCGTCGATCGTCAGCGGGATCATGATCTCGGGCTGCACGTCGATCTTCTTCTTCGCACAGGCGACGGCGGCTTCGATGATCGCCCGCACCTGCATATCGAGAATCTCGGGGTAGGTGATGCAAAGACGGCAGCCGCGATGGCCGAGCATCGGGTTGGCCTCGTGCAGCGCCTCGGCCCGCTTCAGGATGTCGTCGACCGCATAGCCCGTCACCGCCGAGAGCGCCGCCGCCTGCTCGGGCGACTTCGGTACGAACTCGTGCAGCGGCGGATCGATCAGGCGGATAGTGACGGGCTTGCCGTCCATCGCCTCGAAGATGCCGATGAAATCCTCGCGCTGGAAGGGCAGCAGGCGATCCAGCGCCGCGACGCGCTGCTCGCGGGTCTGCGCCATGATCATTTCCTGAATCGCAAGCTGCCGCTCGTGCGTCGAGAAGAACATGTGCTCCGTACGGCACAGGCCGATGCCCTCCGCACCCAGCTCGACGGCGCGGCGCGAGTCGGCCGGAGTGTCGGAATTGGTGCGAACGCGCAGCGTGCGGCGCTTGTCGGCCCACTCCATCAGCGTCGCGAACTCCTTGGGCGGCTTGGGCGCGACCAGCTTGAACTCCCCGAGATACACATGCCCGGCGGTGCCGTCGAGCGTCAGGAAATCGCCCTGCGTGATGGTCTTGCCGTTCACCTGCATGCGCTTCTGGCCGTAGTCGATGCTGAGCGCGTCGCAACCCACGATGCAGCACTTGCCCCAGCCGCGGGCGACGACCGCCGCGTGGCTGGTCTTGCCGCCGGTCTGCGTCAGGATGCCGACCGCCGCCTGCATGCCGCCGACGTCTTCGGGGCTGGTCTCCTTGCGGACCAGAATCACCTTGTCGCCGTTGGCGGCGAATTCCTCCGCCTCGCGGGCGGTGAATACCACGCGGCCCGCGGCGGCGCCGGGAACGGCGTTGATGCCCTCGGCGATGCGGCGGCGCTTGAGCTCATCCGCGCCGATGTCGGCGGAGATGATCGGGTAGAACAGCCGCTCGATGTCGGCGGCGGTGACGCGCATCACGGCCTGGCTCTTGCTGATCACCGGCTGCGTCGCGGCCTTGGCGTAGCGGGCCGGCAGGTAGCGCTTCTTTACCAGCTTGGCCGCCTCGCTCTTGCTGAGGATCGGCTGCGTGGCCTGTTCGACGGCGATGCGGAAGGCGGCGGCGGGTGTGCGCTTCCACGCCCGGCATTGCAGCATGTAGAGCTTGCCGCGCTCGATGGTGAACTCCAGGTCCTGCATGTCGCCGTAATGGATTTCGAGCATCGCCCGCACGGCCTCAAGCTGCTCGTACACCTCCGGCATCAGGTCGCCGAGATCGGACAGCTTCAGCGGCGTGCGGATGCCGGCGACCACGTCCTCGCCCTGGGCGTTGATCAGCATGTCGCCGTAGAACTCGTTCTCGCCGGTGCTGGGGTTGCGGGTGAAGCACACGCCGGTGCCGCTGTCGTCGCCGAGGTTGCCGAAGACCATCTGGCAGATGTTTACGGCGGTGCCCTTCAGGTTGGTGATCTTCTCGACGCGGCGATAGGTCACGGCCTTGTCCGCGTTCCAGGAGTGGAACACGGCGTTGATCGCGCCGCGGAGCTGCTCCCACGGATCCTGCGGGAAATCCTTGCCGGTCTGCTGACGGAAGAAGTTCTTGAACTCGCCGCAAAGCTCGCGGAGCGCATCCGCCGGCACGTCGACGTCGCTGGTGACGCCCAGCCGCTGCTTGAGGTGGTGAAGCTTCTCTTCAAGCGTCTCCTTGCTCAGGCCGACCACGACCGTGGAGTACATCTGGAGGAAGCGGCGATAGGAGTCGTACGCGAAGCGCGGGTTCTTCGTCGCCTCGGCCAGCCCCGCAACCGACTTGTCGTTCAGGCCGAGATTGAGGATCGTCTCCATCATTCCCGGCATCGAGCGGGCCGCGCCGCTGCGGACGGAGACCAGCAGCGGATCCTTGGGATCGCCGAGCTTCTTTCCCGCCAGTTTCTCCAGCTTTGCCAGATTCTGGCGGACTTCTTTCTCCATTCCCGCGGGCCACGATTCGTCGTTCTTGTGAAAGTGCTCGCAGGCTTCGACCGTCACCGTGAAGCCGCCGGGCACGGGCAGGCCGATCTCGGTCATCTCCGCCAGGCCGGCGCCCTTGCCGCCCAGCAGTTCTTTCTGGTCGCCGCGGCCTTCCGCCTTGCCGCCGCCAAAGAAGTACACGAATTTCTTCGCCACGCGCGTGGATCCTTTCCGCATCGGCGGGGCGGGTTGTGCCTGGCCCCGGCCGCGAATCGTGAGGCTGCAATCGCCGGGCTCGCCGGCGCACTGTCGCCCGGCGGGGGATCGCAAGCCCAGTAGTATTGCGGAATGCGGAATCGAACGCCAGCGACCGGGGAAGTGCGCAGCGGCAGTATGCGTGCATGCACGCATATCCTTGGCAGCGGGCCGCGAGGCGTCGGTGGCCTCCCAACCGCGGCCGTCCACGCACGCCCGCGACCAAACGGCGGGCCCCGATTGGCCCGCCGTCACCGCGGCTCCCCGGCGCCAGACTTCCGCTTCCCCTGGCGCGCCATGCGCGTCCGAATGAAGACGGTGATTCGCCCTCCCCGGCGGTTGCAGGCGCCGCAAGCAATCGGGTGCGGTTTCCCGGCTGCGGGTTCGAGCGTGGGGCGGGCATCCTGCCCGGGCGGGGCGGGGGGGGCATCCTGCCCGCCAAATCAGCGTGGGGCGGGCATCCTGCCCGCCGGATCAGCGCGTAGCGTGTGTCCGCCGGCAGGCTTTTCCCGCAGCCCCGTCCGCGGCAACCGAAAGCGTGATGCGCCCGCCAGGCGCAGATCGAGAGGCCGGTTCCGCGCGGTTTACAAACAAGTGATTGACACGCCAAACGAATGGTGTATAACCTGTTTTGTCAAAGCGACCCGCGGCGCGGCTGCTGGACTAACGACAGGTTGAAAACGTGCGCAAAGCTCTTAAGAGAATAGGTTTAGCTGGGTTTCTGTTCTTCTTCGCCAAAGGCATGCTGTGGCTCATCGTGCCGTTCATCGTCTACGAGGGATGCACCGCATGAGGTGCGGCCGCGAGCTGGGCCGTCTTTCCCTGTCGTAGCCGATTCGGGCCGCGGGCGGTCCCGGCTGCGGCCGGCGATCACGAAAACTCACTGAACCGACGTGTGGAAACGAGGATCAGAAAAATGCTGATGGAAGCAACGAGCGTGATGTTGCGGCTTCGTGAGGAGACCCTCGAGCACCACAAGGCCGCAGAATCGCGGCCGGTAGAGCGGGCGCTCGCGGCGGGGACGCTGCCGCAGGGGCGGTATGTCGCACTGCTCGGCCAGCGTTTCCTCATTCACGTACGCCTCGAATCCCGCGTGCGCGAACTGGCGGCGCGGTTCCCTCTGGTGGCCACGATCGCGCAGGAGTGCCTGTTTCAGGAACCCAATCTGCGCGCCGATCTGCGCTACTTCGGCGTCGATCCAGATGCGGTCGCACCCCTGGCGGCGACGAGCCGCTTCCTGAACGCGATCGACGCGCTGGCCGCGGAGAACCCGCTCTCCCTGCTGGGCGTGTACTACGTCTTCGAGGGCAGCAAGAACGGGGCCCGCTACATCGTCCGGCGGCTGCGGCCGGCGTATGGGTTGGCGGAGGGCCCGGGGACGCTCTATCTCGACCCCCACGGCGAGCAGCAGCGCCCACTCTGGGATGCGTTCAAGCAGCGCATGGACGCCGCCGGATTCGCACCCGCAGACCAGACGGCGATGGTGACGGCGGCAAAAATGGCGTTCGACGCGATCGCGGAGGTGGATGAGGAGATTGGGAATACATAATTGCTAATGGCTAATGGCTAATTGCGGAGAAGGCAACAACGAGAGTTCGTCCAGCGAATCGCGAATAGCGAGTGGCACGTGGCGCGCAGCGGATGGCAAATGGCGCGTAGCGGATGGCGCCTCTCAGAAAATGTATTTCTGTTCCGTCGCCAAATGTTCGCTGTTTTCGTGTTGCGCCTACGAATCGCGGCCTGACCGTTCCCCGCTACGTGTTCACTAGCCATTAGCTATTAGCTATTAGCTATTAGCTAATAGCTATTCAGTATTTCCCCCCTACATCCCATATTCCCGCCAGCGGCGCGTCACGCGCTCTTTGATTTCCGCCGCCATTTCGAGCTCCTGCGGCCAGGCGCGGACCTGGCCTTCGCCGGGGATCTTGCGGGTGGCGTCGAAGCCGATCTTGCTGCCGACGCCGCAGACCGGAGCGGCGTGGTCGAGAATGTCCAGCGGCCCGTCGATGATCATCGTGTCGCGGCGCGGATCGCAGTTCGCGCAGAGCTGGAACAACACGGCCTGTTCATCCTGCACGTCGACGTGCTCGTCCACTACCACGATGATCTTGGTAAACGCCATCTGCCCCGCACCCCAGATCGAACTCATCACGCGTCGCGCCTGAAACGGATACTCTTTGCGAATCTTCACGAACGCGCAATTGTGGAAACAGCCGAACATCGGCAGGTTGTAGTCAATAATGTCGGGAATCAGCATCTGCAGCATCGGCAGGAAGATTCGCTCGGTGGCCTTGCCCAGCCAGAAATCCTCCTGCGGCGGCTTGCCCACCACCGTCGTCGGATAGATCGGCTTGCGGCGGTGGGTGATGGCCGTGACGTGCAGCCGTGGGAACAGATCGGCCATGCTATAAAACCCGGTGTGATCGCCGAACGGTCCCTCGAGCACCGGCGGTTCGGAAGGGTCGATGTAGCCTTCGACCACCAGCTCCGCGTTGGCGGGCGCCTCGATCTGCGGCTGCGAAACGCACGGCACTAGTTCGATCGCGCCGCCGTTCAGAAACCCGGCGAACAGGCACTCGTCGATGCCGGGAGGCAGCGGGCACGTCGCGGCATACGGCATCACCGCCGGGCCGCCGAACGACACCGCCAAAGGCATCCGCTCGCCGCGCTCGCGCCAGCGGCGATAGTGCCGCGCCCCGTCGTGGTGCATGTGCCAGTGCATCGCGGCCAGCCGGGGCCCGAGCACCTGCACGCGATACATGCCGATGTTCCGCTCGCCGGTATCCGGATTCTTCGTAAACACGTTTGTCAACGTCAGGTAGCGGCCTTCATTCGGCGGCGGCAACAGGGCGGCTGTCGACCAACGCGGGGCGCTCGCGGCGAGCCCCGCCCGGCTGCCGCCGGGGGCGAACAACTCGCGGGAGTGCTCGCTGCCTTCGTTGGCCGCCAGCAACGCACGTCGCAGCGCATCGGACGCCGCGCCGCCGAGCGAAGCCGCCGAGCCGGGGTCGCGCTCGCCGGCCGCGGCGGCCCGGCCCGAGCGCACGATGTCCTCGACGTGGGCATACACGTTCGCGCGCAGGTCGCCGTCGCCCGGCCAGCATTGCAGAGCGGGCAGGCGCGTCAGATCGGCCGAGTCCGTGTGCACGACTTCCTGACACATGCCGCGCTTGACGACGCGCGGCGGCAAGCTGCCGAGCTGGATGAGTTGGGGGAGCTTCTTGAGCTTGTCGAGCAACGTGGTCGGAATCTCGGGCTTCACCAGCGCTTTCACTCGGTCGGCGATCTCCTGGAGGCTCGCCGCGCCGAGCGCCAGGCACATGCGTTCGCGCGTGCCGAACGCGTTGATCAGCACCGGCATGTCGCTGCCGCGCACGCTCTCGAAGAGCAGCGCCGGGCCGCCGCTTTTCACCACGCGGTCGTAGATCTCCGTAATCTCCAGGCGCGGGTCGACCTCGACGCGAATGCGCTTCAGCCAGTTCCGCTCGGAGAGTTCTTCGACGAATGTCTGCATGTCCGGGGCGGGCACCGCGAGGTCTCCATCGGCCGCGCCGGCTCGTCGTCCGGCGGCACGGGAATCGATCCGGCAGCGCGGTGGGAACGCGCCGCGCACGTCCTGCGACGCGCGGATCGGAGTATAGCGATCCGCCGGCGTGCGCGGCGACGCTTCAAGTGTTTTGCACAGACAGGCGCAGATGTTGCGTCAGCGACCGCCGCGGCCACACATGGCCTTGGCAGCGTTTGGCCTCCGGTTCCTGCGCGGCGTCTTGAGCTTCTTGCGCGGAAGTCCCGATACGAACCCTGACGGCGGCAGCGCGGAGCGCGGCCGCGTCGGTCGCCGTGGGTGCGAGCGTCGAGCGGCAGGAATCAGCCGGCATGGATGCCATTCAGAGACTCCTGGGTCAGATCGGCCGCAAGCTGAGCGGCCTGGCGCTTTCCCAGCGCATCGCGATTCTGCTCGGGGCGGCGCTGGTCGCCCTGTCGCTATTCTGGCTGACGACCTGGGCGGCGACGCCCGACATGGCGCCGCTGCTGCCGCAGACCCTGTCGAACGAAGAGCTGGCCGCGATCACCAGCGGGCTGGACACGATGAGCGTGAGCTATCGCGTCGAAGGCTCGCGCGTGCTGGTGGCGACCGGTCAGAACCGCACGTCGCTGCTCGCTCAGTTGCAGCAGATGGAAAAGATGCCGACCGACACCAGCGTAAGCTTCGACGCGCTGGTGAAAGACCCCAACCCCTGGATTTCGCAGGAAGAGACCGACCGCCGCTGGACGGTCGCCGTCCGCAACGAGCTGGAGGGCATTCTGCGGCAGTTCGGCGGCGTGCGCGAGGCGCGCGTCATGTTGAACATGAACGCCCGCCCGCGCGGTTTCTCGCGCAACGAGGCGCCGTCTTCCGCGAGCGTCACCCTGGTGATGAAAAGCGGCGAGGTGGTCTCGCGAAAGCTGGCGCTGGCCGCGGCCCGGCTCGTGAGCGGCGCGGTGCGCGGCCTGCCGATCCAGAACGTGCAGGTGCTCGACGCGCAAGGCGTCGCCGCGATCGAGTGGGAGGGCGAGGAAGCTGGCGGCAGCGGCGCGCTCGAACGGCAGCGCCGCGAGTACGAGCGGCAGATCACGCAGAAGATCGTCGGCCAGCTCGCCTTCGATCCGAAGGTGCGCGTCAACGTGCAGGTGGAAGTCGACTACACCGAACGCGCCACCAAGTCGTCGACGCCCACCACCCCCGTCGAGATCAGCGAGCAGCGCAGCACGGAAGAGAGTACGCGCGTGCGCAGCGCTGCGCAGCCCGGCGTGCAGCCCAACACGGCGGTGGCCGCGGGCGGCGGCGGCGCGCCCGGCGGCGGCGACCGCAGCGAGACCAGCACCAGCACTGTCGAGCGCCTCGCCGGGACGACGTACAAGGAAGATCGCACGCCCAGTGGGCAACTCCGCGAGGCCTTCGCGGCCATCAACGTTTCGTACAGCTATCTCGAAAGCGTCTTCAAGCGGCGGAGCGGCGGCGACCAGGCCCCGACGCCGCAGCAGATCGAGGAGACATTCGAGGCGGAGAAGGCCCGCATCGTCAGTCAGGTCACGACGTTCGTAAAACCGCAGAAACCCGAGCAGGTGCGCGTCGACTGGTACTACGACACGCCCGACGCGCTCGAACCCGTTCAGACCGGAAGCCTCGATAGCACGTTCAACCTCGTTCAGACGTACGGTCCGCAGGCGGGACTGGGGCTGCTGGCGCTGTTGTCGCTGGGGATGATGCTGCGAATGGCGCGCGGGAAGGACGGCGGCGAAGCGTTCGGCCTGGAGCTGGGGCTGCCCAAGGACGCCATCGAAGCGGCCCGGCGGGCGGCGTCCGACGTGGCCGAAGCCGGAGACCTTGTCGCCGACGGTCCGCGCCGCGGTTCGCGCGGTCGCCGAGTGAGTCGGGGCGGGGGCGACTCGGCCGCCGCGATCATCGAAGAGGACATCGGCCAGGCCGCGATTACGGAAGGCGTGCTCGAGGCCCGCGAAATCGACGAGAAGACCGTCCAGATCAACAAAATGGTCCAGCAGGTGCAGCAGATGGTGAGCGCGGACGAAGCGGCGATCGGGGCGCTGCTGGAGCAGTGGGTGGAGAAGGGCTAGGCGGCCGAAATCGACCGTCAAGGCATCGCAGACTGAGGGCGCACTGGGAGAGCGATCGACCGCATGGCGCGCGCAGGCAAAAAAACCGAGAAGCCCGGCAACGAGGCGATGAGCGGAACGCGCAAGGCCGCGATCCTGCTCATGGCGCTCGATCAGGAGATCGCCGCGCGGCTGCTGAAGTCGTTGCGCCGCGAGCGGGTGGAGGAGATCTCGCGCGAGATCGCCGCGATCGAGCTGATCGACCCCGCCACGCGCGACGCGGTTATCAACGAGTTCTACAACCTGGTCCTGGCGCGGCAATACGCGGATGCCGGCGGCTTGGCGTGGGCCCGCACGCTGCTTCAGAAGACGCTGCCGCCGGACGATGCGAAGAAGATCATCGCCGCGATCGAGCACCAGGTGCACGAGCAGCCGTTCAGCTTCCTGCAGAAGACCGAAACCGAGAGCCTGATGGCGTTTCTGCAGGAAGAGCACCCCCAGATGATCGCGCTGGTGCTTTCGCACGTGCCGCCCGCGACGGCCAGCGAAATCCTGATCGGCCTGCCCGCGGAAAAGCAGGTCGAGGTCATCCAGCGCATCGCGAAGATGGACCAGACCAGCCCGGAAGTCATCAAGGAAGTCGAGCGCGGTCTTGAGAAGCGCCTGGCCGGGCTGATGAACGCGCGCTTCGAGCGCGCCGGCGGCGTGCAGGCGGTCGCGGAGATCCTCAATCTCTCCGGCCGCGCGGCGGAAAAGACCATCATGGAAGGATTGGAAGCCACCGACGCGGGCCTGGTCGACGAGATTCGCCAGCTCATGTTCGTGTTCGAGGACATCGCGCAGGTCAACGACAAGGGCATCCAGTCGGTCCTGAAGGAAGTAGACAACGCCGAGCTGACGCTGGCGCTAAAGACCGCCAGCGAAGATCTCAAGGAGAAGATATTCCGCAATATGTCCGAGCGCGCCGCGCAGCTCGTCAAGGAAGAGATGGAGTTCATGGGGCCGGTGCGCGTCGCGGACGTCGAAGCCGCACAGAAGAAGGTCGTCGACATCGTTCGCCGGCTCGAAGACGCGGGCGAGATCATGATCGAGGGCCGAGGCGGAGACGCCGGAATGCTGGTCTAGCCCCGCGGAAGGCTGCTTATTAGGGAGCATCGGCCTCTGGCCG
Organism: uncultured Planctomycetales bacterium; assembly: GCA_964631045.1. GTDB lineage: Bacteria > Planctomycetota > Phycisphaerae > UBA1845 > Fen-1342 > CAZVWB01. The sequence continues at coordinate 48,061 of CAZVWB010000029.1, read as the reverse complement.
GTGCGCACCGGCGGAACGCCGCGGCCCCCGTTTGCAGATCGCAGTGTGCGCGCGGCGCCGGCCGAGCGATGAAGCCGCCGCGCGCCTTCGCGCGAACCGAAGCACCGTGCCGAACGAAGGGAACGCACGCACGCCATGTCCGCGGTGATCAAACGAGATCGTTACCCCGGCGCCGCAGCGCTGGCATTGCCCGACATCGAGCGCGAGGCCGCCGCCATTTTGTCGCGCGCCCGCGAGGAAGGGCAGCGGATCATCGCCGCCGCCCGCGAGCAGTCGCGCGGCGACGTGGTCCGCGCCGTGGCCGAGGGCCGCAAACGCGGCCAGGAGGAAGGCCGTCGCGAGGGGCGCGAGCACGCACTGCGCGAGGCGCGCACCCGCGCGCTGGAAGAGCAGCGGACGCGGCTCTCGCAGCTCGCCGCCGCGCTGACCTCCGCCGCAGACGAGTACGACGCCGCCCGCCACCGATTGTTCTCGGAAGCCGAGACCGGGTTGGTTCGGCTGGCGCTGGCCATCGCCCGGCGGGTGTGCAAGCGCGTTGCCGCGGTCGATCCGGGCGTCGCATTGGAGAGCGTTCGGGCGGTGCTCGCGCTGACGGACCGTGCCGGCGACATCGAGCTGCACCTGAGCCCCGCGCAGTGCGACGCGCTGACGCAGGAGATAGAAGAACTGGCGCGGCACATGGGCCGGGCGCGGCACGTGCGCGTGGTGGCCGACCCGGTGGTGCCGGCGGGCGGCTGCCGCGCCGTCGGTGCGGCGGTGGAGGCGGACGCGAGCCTCGACGTGCAGCTCGATCGAATCGCCGAACTACTGTGCCCGCCGTCAAGTGAGACCTCGCCGGGGACCGCAACCAGGGCCGACGGACAAACGCTTGCTGAGCCGGCCACAAATGGAGGAACGGAATGAGCATGCGACCGCGTCCACGCGTATTCGCCCCGGCCCGCAGCCCGGACTTGTTCGACCGCGTGGCGGCCGAAGTGCAGGAGCAGTTGACCGAGCGCTGCCTCGGCCGCGTGGCAAGCGTCCGCGGGCTGACGGTCGGCGTGGTCGGTCTGGCCGCGCCGCTGGGCTCGCGCTGCGTGATTGCCACGCGCCGCACCGGCACGATCGAAGCGGAGGTGGTCGGCCTGCGCGAAGGACAGACGCTGCTCTCCGCGTTTGGCGAAGTCACCGGCGTGGCGCCGGGCGATGTAGTGGAGCTGCGCTCGGGGGCGCCGCGTGTGCCGGTCGGCCTGGAGCTGCTCGGGCGGGTGATCGATGGGCAGGGGCGTCCGCTCGACGGCGACCGCGCGCCGCATCCCAACCTGCGTTACCCGTTGTATGCCGATCCGCCGCCCGCGATGCGGCGACGACCGATCGACGCGCCGCTGGGGCTGGGTGTGCGGGCCATCGATGCCTTGCTGACTGCGGGTCGCGGTCAGCGCCTGGGCATCTTCGCCGGCACCGGCGTGGGCAAGAGCGTGCTGATGGGGCAAATCTGCCGGCAGACGCAGGCGGACGTGAACGTCATTGCGCTGATCGGCGAGCGCGGCCGAGAGGTGGGCGACTTTCTTCAGAACCAACTCGGGCCGGAGGGGCTGGCCCGCAGCGTCGTCGTCGTGTGCACGTCGGATGAAGCGCCGGCGCTGCGGGTGCGGGCGTGCTTCCACGCGACGGCGATCGCCGAGTTTTTCCGCGACTGCGGCCTGGACGTGCTGCTGATGATGGACTCGCTGACGCGCATGGCGATGGCGCAGCGGCAGATCGGCCTGGCCGCGGGCGAGCCGCCGACGGCGAAGGGCTATCCGCCCAGCGCCTTCGCACTGCTGCCGCGGCTGCTGGAGCGCGCCGGGCGCTGCCGCGACGGCAGTATTACCGGGATTTACACCGTGCTGGTCGAGGGCGACGACGTGGACGAGCCGCTGGCCGACGCGGTCCGCGGCATCCTTGACGGCCACATCTGGCTTTCGCGCGGTCTGGCGAATCGCGGGCACTTCCCGGCGATCGACGTGCTGCAGAGCATCAGCCGCGTCGCCGACGACGTGGTGGACGAAGCCCATCGCAAGGCGGCGCGGGCGCTCCGCCGCGTGCTGGCGACGTGGCACGACATCGAAGACCTGGTGAGCATCGGCGCGTACGTCCCCGGCGCGAACGCGGAATATGACGTGGCCGTGCAGACGCGCGACGCCGTGCGCGCGTTCCTGACGCAGGATCGCGCGGAAGGCAGCACCTTCGAGGATAGCGCGGCAGCGCTGCGCGAAATGGCCGCAGTGCTTGAACGCACGGCGCAGAATCCGCGCGGCCGCCCGGCGGCGCGGTAGCGGTGACAACCAGGAGTGACGAGTCCTGGGTGGAGCGGGCATCCGGCCCGCCCGCCCGATCGAGTTCTGGGTAGGGCGGGCATCCTGTCCGCCCGCCCGATTCGTCATGGTGAGCAAGCATGGCGCGGCGGTTTCGATTTCGCCTGGAGGCAGTGCTGGACGTCCGGCGGCTGCGCGAGCGCGAGGCGCAGCGCGGCGTCGCCGAGCAGCGTGCGGCGATCGCGCGCCTCGATCAGTTGAACGAACAGACCATTGCCGCGATCGCCGTGGAGCAGGAGGCCTTGCGCGGTCGACAGGCTGGCGGTGCGGTCCAGCCGTTGGCGCTGGCCCAATCGCGGGCATGGATTGCGCATCTGCGCAATACGATCGTGCAACGTCAGCCGCTGCGGGCCCAGCACGTCACTCGGTTGGCCGAGGCGCTTGAGAAACTGCGGCAAGCGCGGGTGCAGACCCGCACCATCGAAAAGCTCAGAGACCGGCGCTGGAGCGAGTATCGCCGGCAGCGCGACCGCCGCGAGCAGGCGCAGATGGACGAGTTGGCACGCCAGATGCTAGCGACGGATGGGGGCGGAGCGGCCGCCGAAGCTGCGGCCGCCGAGCGCGGCGCGCTGCAGGGTGTTGATTCGCGATGATGAGCAAACTCTACAACGCGCTGGCCCTCTTCTGCATCGCGCTGGTGATGGCGCTCAGCGGCATGGGTGCGTTCCTGCTGACCGCGGGGCGGTTGAACGCCACCACGCTGGAAGCGGTCGCTGCGGCGATGCGCGGGGAGTCGCCGCCGGCCGCGCCGGTGGTCGCCGCGCCCGCGGCAAGCCAGCCGGCGACGCCGCACGGTCACGCGGCGCCCGCGGCGTCGGGCGAGGCGCTGCGATCGCAGCGGCGGGCTGATCGCGTTCGCAGCGCGCTGGTGGAGCGCGCCGCCAGCGACCTGGCCGCACGACAGGACCTGTTGGACCAGTCGCTGCAAAATCTCGTGAAGCTGCAGGAGGAGCTGGACAGCGGTCGCAAGGCGTTCGAGGCGCAGCGCGCCAAGCAGTCCGACGCCGGCCGCGACGAAGGCTTCGCCCGCGAACTCGAATACGTGGCGAAACTCTCGCCGAAGCTGGCGAAGGAACACGTCGTCCGGACGTTCCAGAAGAGTAAGCCGGACGCCGTGCGGCTGTTCATGGCGCTCGAAACCGCGCAGGGACAACGCATCCTGGAGCAGCTCAAGGCGCCGGAAGAGATCGAGTTGATGCACGATCTGCTGGAGCAGATCCGCGTACAGGACGTGACCGTCACGCCCGGGTCAGGGACGACCGAATCGGAGCCCGTAGAAGGCTCGCCCTGATTTCCGGGAGTCGGTCAATATGGTCGCAACACTCAGCGGTCCGCCGCGCGGCGCGGTGGCCGGGCGCGCGAACTGGCCGCACCCAGCCCTGCTCGATGTTCTATCCGCCGCGCCGTCGAACGCGCCGTCCGCGGAAGCCGAGTCCGATGAGCAGGACCGCAGCGAAGCACGCAGCGCCGCCGAGCCGCCATCGGCGGCCGGCAGCCCGCTGACCGCACATCTCGCCGTCGAGGCGGCGCAGCGCCCGGCGCAGGTGCAGCAGAATCAGGCCCTCTCCGCAGATGCAGCCCGCCGTGCCCCCGCCCGCTCGGATGGTCAGCTCGCAGAACGCGCCGGCCGCGCGCAGTTCCGCGCTGCGCTCGCAGACGCACAGCAGCGCTCCACAGCGCAGCACGCCCCCGAGTCGAGTTCGGTGCAGGCGCCGACAGCAACGAAGGCTGAGAACGCCCCCCGCGGCGGCGCTGAAGCGCCTACAGGCGCGCCGGGCGACAAGGCCGGCTCCGCGGCGAAAACGCAGAACCCAGTTCCCGCCGCCGCGCCGTCGCCGGCGTCGCTCGCCCCCCCGATGACGGCGGCGGAGAGCGCCATTGCTCAGCCGCCTGCGGCCGGTACGGACCTCAACCGGCCGGGGCCGAGCGGAGCTGCTGCCGGCAGCTCGACCGCGCGCGTCGACGTGGCGATCCAGGACAAGAGTGCGACGCCTGTTGCCGCCGCTGCGGCAGCGCCGATTCACCCCGCAGGAAACGCCCCGCCGATCGAGCCGTCTACGATCCCCGCGGCGCGCGGCGGCGGTCCGGCGCCGACCTCCGCCGGGGCTGCCCCCGCGCAGACCGGGAGTGTCGGCGATGCAGGGGGGGGCCGCAGCACGACCCCGGCAGCGCCGGCCGCCGCCGCACGCCCGGCGAAGCCGCCAACATCGTCAGCTCCCGGCGAAAACGACGCGAACATCGAGCAGATCGTGCGCTGGGCCCGCAGCCGCATCGAGGGTCAGCGCTCGACAACGGTGATGCGGCTGGATCCGCCGCTGCTCGGTACGCTGCGGCTGCGGCTCGACTTAGATCACGGCGCGGCCGCGCTGACGGTCGACGCCGACCAGCCGCTGGCACAGCGCTTGCTTACCGAACACCTCGACACGCTGCAACGCGGCTTCGAAGCCGCCGGAATGCGGCTCGAACACGTTGAGGTGCGTCTGGCGGCCGACCCGCAGCGCGCGGCGCTCGACGGCGGATACGACGCGGACGATGCGCGCGGTCAGCCGCCGCCGCAGGAGCGCCCGGACGAACAGCCCGGCGAGCCACGGACAAGGCGCGAGGCAGACGGGTTTGCCGCGTCGGCGGAGCCACCGGTTGCGCGCGTCGAAGGCGATGATCCCGCGCCGCGCGGCGTGTCGCGCGTGAACTTGTGGGTGTAGGGCGCGCTGCGACGGGCAGCGCGGGACGAGCGTCGCCGAGCGTATTCGCCGACGATCACAGGCAACCTGGGAGTGATGAAGATGCAGACCTCCGGCGTCACCGGGCTGGGCAACTCCACGGGCAGCAACGCGGGGCGCGGCCTGGCCAGCATGAAGACCGAGGATTTCTTCAAGATCATGGTGGCGGAGATGCAGCAGCAGGATCCGTTTGAACCGACCAAGACGTCGGACATGATCAATCAGGTTTCGCAGGTGCGGGGCATCGAAGTTTCCGGCCAGTTGGGCGACGCACTGACGCAGTTGGTGCAGCAGCAGCGCACCGCCGGCGCGAGCGATCTGATCGGGCGTTTCGTGCGCGGCGCGCAGGCGCGAAACGATGGCAAGGTCGAGGAGGTTGAGGGCGTTGTGACCGGCGTGCGCTTCGGCAGCGACGGGGTGGCCGTGCTGGAACTCGACAACGGAAAGACGATGCTGGCGGCGAACGTGACGCACGTTTCGGCGAAGGAGAGCGCGGCGGCCACAAGCAATGCTGCGACCTCAAAGCCGCTGGGCGACGCGGCGGCGCTCGCGCGCGGCGGCGAAGCAACCGCATCGAAGCCGAAGTGGCTGCCGGCCTGGCTGGGCGGCCTCGGGCCGGCTGCGACCGCCGCACCGGCCTGATTGCGAGTCGCCGCTCGCACGGGCGGCATGGGCTGCGAAGCCTCGTGAGTTTCCAAACCACCCGCGCGATTGCGAGCGGGTCGCACGGGCCGGGGGTCCACACCCCCGGCAGTCGCAGCGGCAGCGGTAAGCGCGCCGCGCGGCGCCGCGCGTAAGGAGCCGACAATGGGTTTGACTTCGGCGATGTACACCGGCCTGAGCGGCATCAACGTCAATCAGGCGCGGATCGACACCATCGGCAACAACATCGCGAACGTAAACACGACCGCGTTCAAAGGCTCGCGCACGCTGTTCCAGACCCAGTTCTACGAGACGCTCTCGGTGGGCAACGGACCGAGCGACACCAGCGGCGGCGTGAACCCGTTGCAGATCGGCCACGGCGCGCTGGTCGGCGCGACCACGCGCAACTTCTCGCAGGGTTCGATCGAAACCACCGGCATCGCCAGCGATCTCGCGATCGAAGGCAACGGGTTCTTCGTCATCCGCCGGTCCAACGGGCTGCAAGCCTACACGCGCGACGGCGCGTTCGCGGTCAGTCCGGAGAACAAGCTCGTGACGCTCGACGGCAACTTCGTTCAGGGATACGGCGTCGACGCCGACTTCAACGTCGTGCCCGGCCAGCTTCAGGACATCACTATCCCGCTCGGAACGCTCAGCATCGCGCGGGCCACCCAGCGGGCCGCCTTGGACGGCGACCTGAGCGCCGCCGCCACACTGGCGACGCAGGGTTCGACTCACACGTCGCAAGCGCTGGTCGGCGGCGGCGGGGGGCCGGCGGATGCGAACACGGCGCTTAGCGACCTGCGGGCCGCGACCGACCCCGGCGTGGCGCTCTTTGCCGATGGCAACACGATCACCGTCAGCGGGCTGGAGAAGGGCGGCCGCACGTTGCCCGCGCAGTCGTTCGTGGTCGGCACGGACGGCTCGACCCTGGGCGACTTCGCCACCTGGCTGGAGGGCGCGCTGGGCATTCAGGAAGGCGCCGATCTGCAGGGCACGCCGGGAATAACTGTCGAGAACGGCGCGCTGGTCATCCGCAGCAATGCCGGCGATCCGAGTGCGCTGGAGATCACCGGCAACGACTTCCGCAGCGACAACGCCGGCAACCCGCTTCCGCTGACGTTCACGCAAACCGCAGCGGCCACCGGCGCTGGCGCCTACTCGGGGTTCACGGTGTATGACTCGCTCGGCAGCCCGGTGAACGTGTCGGCGTCGTTCGTTCTGGAGGGCACGCCCGATACGGGGCCGGTGTGGCGCTACTTTCTCGAATCGCCGGACGGCAGTGGAGTCACGCGGGCGCTGGGCACCGGAACGGTCACGTTCGACACGCAGGGCAACTTCGTGAGCGCGACGGGCAACCAGTTCACGATCGATCGCAGCGGCACCGGTGCGACGACGCCGCTCTCGTTCGAGCTCGATCTGACCAGTCTGCACGGCCTTTCGACGCGTGACTCGAACGTGATTCTCGCCGAGCAGGATGGCTACCCCCCCGGCACCCTGGTCACCTATGGCGTCGGCGTAGACGGCGTCGTCTCGGGCACGTTCAGCAACGGTCTGACCCAAACGCTCGGGCAGGTGGCCCTGGCGACGTTTCCGAACCCGACCGGTCTGATCGCCGACACCGACAACACCTTCGTCGTCGGCCCCAACACGGGCACACCGTCGATCAACGCTCCCGGACAGTTTTCCGCCGGACAAATCCTGAGCGGAGCGCTCGAACTCTCGAACGTCGATCTGTCGCGCGAGTTCATCGGTCTGATCACGTCGAGTACGGGCTTTCAGGCTTCGAGCCGCGTCATCACGGCGTCGCGCGACCTGCTCGACAACCTGCTGCTGATCGTCCGGTAGCGCGCCGCGCGGAGGAACACGCGCAAGCATGTGGCCTGGCTTCCGCCGGTGCAGCTGCTTCAGCGTGGAGCGGGCATCATGCCCGCTCAGCCACTTCAGGGTGGAGCGGGCATTCTGCCCGCTCAGCCACTTCAGGGTGGAGCGGGCATTCTGCCCGCTCACGGGTCGATCTCTGGCGCCGCCGGCGCGTCGCGCCCGCGCCGCTCCGCCGCTTTGCCGCACCCGCCGCAAGCGATTAGTCTGAGGCCCGGCACAAGGAGGTGTTGGGCAATGCGGGTTCGCGGGCAACTCCTGACGCGGCTGGCGGCAATCGGGGTGACTGTAGCGGGCGCGCTGGGCGGCGAACCGCTCGACCTCATCCCGGCGGAGAGCCTGCTGTGCTGGCACGCCCGGCCCTACCCCGACGCGCCGCCGCCCTCTGACGAACAGTCCGCACTCACAACGCTGGTCGATCTTGGAACGCGCCTTTCCGGTCAACCGCTCGACACGCGCATGCGTCTGACGATTCGACTGGCCGAGACCTTCGGCACGCTCATCAGCTATCCGCACGCGGTCGCGCTGATCGACGCGAAAGCGGTCGACGCCGGCGGCGGCGGTAAGCGCGTCGACCAACTCGAGCTCGTCCTGGTGGTTGATACCGCAGGCCGGCACGACCGCTTCCGCCGGATCATCCAGAAAACCATGAACGAACTGACCGACAGCGGGCAGGCCGCGCTGGTCGCGCAGGAAGCCGATGGGTTTCGCTATCAGGAGCTGGTGGATCAGCGACTGCCGGCCTGGTGCGCGGTGGCCTGGGGCGCGATCGGCGACAGTTTCGTCATCACGCTCGGTCGCGGCGTCTGGCCGCGGATCGCGCGGCTGGCGCGCGGCGGCGGCGCGGCGCTGGGCCGCGATGCCTGGCTGGCCGAGGCGCGGGCGGAAGACGCGCAGCGGGCGCTGATCGAGATTTACGTGGCCGTCGCCGCGATCCGCTCGCGGCTCGATCCTTTCGTCGACGGCCGCGCTTCGGATTTCTTCGGTGCGTGGCACGCGGCGCATATCGAGCGCGTGCACTGGACCCTGGGCTTCGTCGATCGGGCGATGTTCTGCAAGTCGTTCGCGCAGGTCGCAGGCCGTACGCAGCGCCGCGTCTGGGCCGACCCGGCGGAGGATGATCCGAAGTGGATGGGGACAATTCCGCCCGCGGCCCGCTACGCGATTTTTCGAATTCCGGTTGCCGAGCTTATGCCGCGCTTCCTGAACGGGCTTGCCGCCACGCGCGGCCGCGAGACGCACCGCGAGATTCTGGCGATATGGGAGAAGATTCAGCGCGAGGTCGGGTTCGATCCGCAGGGCGGCTTTCTCGATCGGCTCGGGACGCACGTGATCCTGCACAACGATCCGCCGCACCCGTTGCGGTTGCCGCTGGCGTTCACGGCACTCGTGGAAATTCGGGATGATCCGCAGCGCGTGCGGGCGACCGTCGATCGCATGAGCACCGCGTGGCAGAATCACATGCGCGTGCAGAGCGAGCTGGCGCCGGTTCCGAACGCGCTGCAGATTCAGCACGATTCGGATGGCGTCTGGTACATGCAGTTTGGTCCGCTGGCCGGGCCGGCGTGGACCACGACGGAGCGCTTCCTGGTGGCGTGCTGGTCGCCGACGGCGCTGCGCGAGTATCTGCGCCGCGCGGGCGATGCGGTGGGAACGCACCGCTGAATGACGCGGGTCAATGGCGGCGGGGAACGCGTCGGGTGCGCATTCTGCCCGCCCAGTGCTCCCGCGAACCGCGCACGCCGGCCTGCGAGGCCGGACGATCCACAAGCTCAGCGGCTCGCTTCATTCGTAGACGCTACCGGCGGCGCACTTCGAACGGGATCACGACGAGCTGCGCGTTGGGCGTACTGGATCCCAGACTGCGCGTCGCGCTGCCGTACGCCACCTGGGCCAGTACCTGACCCAGCGGCGTATCGCGGGCGTCGCCCGCGCCGCGAACGCCGTCCTGCAACAGCGTCGGCTGGCTGAGCCATTCGAACGTCACCGGCGGCACGCCGTTGCGGTTCGCCTTTGCGGCGATGACGAGCAGCCGCTCGTGGCCGATGGTGTCATCGCTGACTTTGGTCGGTGCGAGTGGCAGCGTCTCTCCGGCGCGGAGGAACGTCTTGCTACCGAGGCCTCCAGGCACAACCGCAACGACGCCATAGTCCTGATCGAGCACCAGTACGGTAACGTCCACATCGTGCGGCCCGCTGTTCGCCACATAAACTTCCACCGGCTCGCCGACAAAGAGCGTTTCGCCGAACACGGACTTGCCGCCGCGGCGCAGCTCCACCTTGACCCCCAGGTTCTCGCCCGCATCCGCACTTCCGGCCAGTGCCAGCAGGTTCCGCCACTTGAATACATTGCGCAGCAGCGCCTCCAAACGGTAGGGCAGCGCCGCCCCCTCGCCGCGCAGCATGCGCACCCGGGGGCCCGTCGCGTCGCCGGGCTCGGGCGTCGCCTGCTCGCCTTCACCGGGAATGACGCGCACGCCGTCGGCGACCGGCTCCAGCACCAGGTGCGCCCCCGCCGGATCGGGCAGCAATTCAATCAAGCCGCGGGCGCTCTCGGGCAGCGCCTCGATCATGGCGCGCAGCGCCGCGGCCGCCTGCGTATCCGTATCGAGCGCGCGAATCGCTACTTTCACCTTTAACTCGGCTGCGTCGCGCAGCAGCATCTCGCAGCGGCCGCCGGCGAGCGCCTCGACGCCGGCCTCCGGAAGATTGTCCAGCGCGATCGACCGCGCCTCGGCGGAAACAGGGTCTGCATGGGTGATCTCGACGTGCCCCAGCACCTGATTCGGGTCGGCGCTGCCGGCGGGCGCATAGACCCGCAGCACCGCGCCGCGGCGCAATCCTGCGAGCGTACCCACCGCCAGGGTCAGGTTCTGTTTCGCGTCGAGACTCAGCACCAGTCGCGAGCGCTCCGGCCACTGCGCCAACCCCAGCACCTCGCGATCGACGTCGCCGTCCGCATACGGGCTTGGCGTGCTGCGGCCCGCGTAGCGCACCTGCACCTGCTGCGCCAACTCGCGGTGATTCAGCGGCGACTGCCGCTGCTGGAGCAGTTCGCACAGGGTGTACGTCAGCAAACCGTGGTAGCCCTCTTCGCGGCGCGGCGGGTTGGCGATCTTCGGCAGTTCGGGTGCGAGCTCATGCGGCCGCGTGGCGTATAGCGCCACGATGCGGCTGCGACCCGGTTCGATGTCGGTCGAACCTTCGTCGGCGAGTGTGCCGCGCGTGCGGGGCGCGGCTGCCACTCGGCTGCGGGCTGCGTCGATCGCGCTCTGCGCGAGCCCGAGCTTGAGCGGATCCGCGTGCCGGCTGCGCTCGCCGGTGTTGGCGCTCCGCGTCATGTCTCCGGAGTGGCAGGTGTCGAAGATGATCCAGACAAACGCGCCGGTGTCCGCGATCGCGGCCAGCCACCGGGCCATCTCGTTGTCCGGGATCCCGTTGGGAATGGTCGTCTTGCCCGCCTCGAACGGCCCCGCGTCCGACGGCAGCAGCACCTCGTCAACCCCGTCCGCCTCGGAGAGGTCCGGTGCACCCGCTTCGACGGGCTGATACGACCCGTGGGCCGCGATCAGAATGACGACCTGATCGCCGGGACGCGCGTCGCGCGCCAGTCGCGCGAATGCGGCGGCAATGTTGGCCCGCGTCGGACGCTGCGGCTCGGGCGTGGCATCCCAGCCGCCGAGCGGAGTAACCAGCGTCTGAATGTCGCCGTCGCTGAAGCCGAAGCGCTCGACCAGCACGCGCCGCATCAGCGCGACATCCTGCGGCGGGCCGTAGAGCGGCTCGAGAACGCCGGAGAGGTTTGGGTAATCGCTGCAGCCGATCAGCAGGCCGATGCGGCGCGGCGCGGTCGGTGCCGGGCCGCCTTCCTGCGCCGTAATGATTGGAACGCCGGACAAACTCGCGGCCAGCGCCGCCCACCCGAACGCACTCCACTTTCGCAGTACGCTCCGCGCCGATCTTGAACGCACAGAGATCATCGTGATTCTCCCCAATACGTGAGTGCTCGCGGAGTTGCCGACGACAAGTCCGCGCTAACCAAGTGCTATCTACCGCCTGAACACCGGCTGCTCAACGTCGCCTTCGCACATGGGCAGCGGGCCCTTGCCGCCGGCCGCGCGATACTCCGCAATCGCCGCGTCCATCCAATGGCGGTAAGACCGTGGCGCGTCGCCCCCCTTGCGCAGCGATTTCAGCAGAAAGTGAGTGAACAAACCGCGCGGGGCCGCCTTTGGCTCGTCGGCCGGAATGAAGTCCATCTCGACCGGGCTTTCGTCGGCAGCGCACGCCAGGAGCAGCGCGATGCCCTCCGGTTTCGGGAGCGATTTTGGCGTGTCCGCCCGCAGCGGCTTCTTCGCGAGTGTCTCCGGCCACAGATCGAGCAGGCCCGCCGCGTGGGGAGCGTTCACGATGACCACCACAAACGCGCCGCGCTCGCGCAGCTCGCTCACCCAGCGAGTCAGTTCGTGATCCCAGACGCCGTTCTCGAGCTTGCGCTCTTCGAATTCGAGTCGCCCGGCATCCGCGGGCATCAGAATCTCGTCAAATCCGTCGCGCTCGATGTCGTTGCCGGGCGCGGAGGCTGTGGGTTTCAGCGGCACCTGCGGCACGTGGCTGGCGAGATAGACCACGACGAGGCTGCCGTCAGTCACCGCTCCGGCCGTCGTCTCGAACGCGCGCTGGATGTTGACGCGCGTCGGGCGCGAGGCTTCGTCCGCGCCGCTCCAGCCGCTCAGCGCGATGATGTCTTTCGCGGCGAAACCCTGACGCTCGATCAACTCGGTCCGCCACAGCGCGACGTCGTTTTCCGGCCCGGCCATGCGAATGCCGGCGTAGCCGTCGTCGCCATACGCCATGCGCAGCGTCGGGAACTCGCTGCAACCCACCAATATCGCGCACCGCCGCGGCTCGGCCGCGCCCGCAGCGGCCGCACCGCCGAGCACCGGCAGCGTCGCCAGCAGCAGGGTGGAAGTCCTCGCCATGAATACGGTCGCGCGACCCGGCTTGGCTCGCAGCATTGTGATTCTCCCGTGGCGCACTTCGTCGCCCCGCGTCGCCGAAGAGATTTCCGCCGCCGCGTCAGTCGCGGATGCGCAGCGTCGGGGCCGGCGCGCGCCGCGCCACCAGCCGCTGCACCTCCTCGATCACCCGTGCGACGAGCTGATCCAGCGCGGCCCGCACCTGCGGCTCGGATCGCGTGAAGTTCTCGATCAGCCGGCCGGCGTCGCCGTTCTGGCGAATCCCGACGTTCAGCGGGATGCCGCCCAGGAACGGCACGTCCAGCTTGCCGGCCGCCTGCTCCGCGCCGCCGTGGCTGAAAATCTCGTCGCGGTGGCCGCAGTTCGGGCAGACGTAGTAGCTCATGTTCTCGACGATGCCCAGGATGTCGACCGAAAGCTTCTGGTACATCCGCAGCGCTTTGACCGCGTCCAGCAGCGCCACGTCCTGCGGCGTGCACACCACCACCGCCCCGGTCAGCGGGATGCTCTGCGCGAGCGTCAGCGGAATGTCGCCCGTGCCCGGCGGCAGGTCGACAATCAGATAATCAAGCTGGCCCCAGCGCCCGCGGTCGAGAAACTCCTTGACGTACTTTTGCGCCATCGGCCCGCGCCACACAATCGCCTGATCCGGCGGGACCATGTAGCCCATGCTCATGATGCGCAGACCGTGACGTTCCGGCGGCACGATCCTGCCGTCGGGATCGCCGTAGGGTTCGGCGTCTTCCGTCCCGGTAATTTTGGGTATGGACGGGCCGTATACGTCGGCGTCGAGAATGCCGACCTGCAGGCCGCGCCGCGCCAGGCCCGCCGCGAGCAGCGCCGCAACCGTGCTCTTGCCGACGCCGCCCTTGCCCGCGCCCACGGCGATGACGTGGCGGATTTCAGGCGTCGCACCGCCGTCCGGGCCGCCGGCGGTCGTGGCAAGCTCGACGGTCACGCTCCGCACGCCGGCCAGGCCCGAGACCGTCTCAACCGTCGCCCTTCGCAGTTCCTCGAGGCTGCCCCCCGAGCCCAGCGCGGGCGGCAACTCATATGAGACGCGCACGACGCCATCGCAAACGGCGACGTTCTTGACGAAGCCTAGCGAAACCACGTCGCGCTGCGTCGCGGGTTCTCCAACAGTCCGCAGAGCTTCCAATATGACTTCACGCGTAACGGTAGCACTCATGCCGATGGCTCCCAGCCGCAGGGGCCGCACAAGCCGCGGCCGGCGGCGACCGCCCAGTGTACTCGGCGAACGCTTCGCGCGCCGCATCGTGCGAGATTCAGCATGTCGATGGTCGATGTCGATGTGTCGATGGGGCCCATCTCGCAGCCGGTGCGTTACGCAGGGTGGGGCCGGCATTCTGCCCGCCCGATGGGGTTGCCGGGTCGGCGGTGGAGGACGTCCGTTCCACCCAGTGCGCCGCAACCGAGAGTGTGATGCACCCACGCGCATGGGACGGGCGTGACCGTTTTTTGTCGGCAGGCGCGCGATCAATTCAACGGCCGTTCTTGCGACGCTCCGCGCACCGGCAACCGCTCAAACGCGTTCGACCGTTTCCGCCGGGAGCCAACCCGTTTGATCATCGCGAAGCTGCACTTCGACCCAGCCGCCGCGCTCCTGCAGGATTCGCAGTTCGACGCCCGCGCCCAAGGCATCGCGAAGCGCGGGCTCATAGCTCTCGCCGCGACCCAGCCGCAGCGTTGTCCCGCCGACGACCACAACGGCATGCGGGCGACTCGCGCGGTCCCGGAGCTCCCAAAGCGCGGAACCCCCGGCGGCCACGCCGACCACCAGCCCCGCAACCGCGATGCCCGCCAGCGGCGCGGCCCTGCGCCGCGACAGGCGCAGACTAATCAGCACCGCCCAGCCGCCGAGCGACGCGCCCATCGCCAACCACGCACGCGTCGCGAGCGGAATGTCCTGGTGCCACGCGGCGACCGCCCGCCAGGCCGTCGCCGCGCCCGACGGCGCGAGCGCCGGGGCGACCTGGCCGCGTACGAAGGTCAGATTGGCGAGTAGTTTCCCGTCCCGAGGCTCGATCGCGAGGCCGCGGCGAAAGTGCAGCACCGCCCGGCCAAGGTCGCCGGCGCGGTAGTACGCGTTCCCGGCGTTGTATTCGACGCCTGCGTTTCGCAGGCCGCCGGCGGACAGGCTGGCGAAGCGCGCCGCCGCGTCGCGATAGAGTCGCGCCGCGTCTTCCGGCCGGCTGCGCCAGAGTTCCGAAGCTCGATCGAAGAGTTCGGCGCCTTCACTCAGCAACTCGCGCCGCCGCCCCTCCGATAGCGGCTCCGCGACTGCAATTGCGCCGGGGAATAGCACCATCCACGCGACCAGCGCGCACCGCCGCGCGCGGCGCCGCGCGCGGCGCGATCCGCCCCCGCAGCCGGAGATGATCGCGGTGCGCATGCTCATAGCCGCAGGCGCTCCAGTGCCTGCAAACAGCGCGACGCATCGTGCCTCAGCGTCGCCGCGTCCTCCGCCGCACCTCCGCCGAACCCGATCTGCTCGCACCGATCCAGCAACTGCGACCAGCGTTCGCACAGTTCCGCATCGCACCCGCGGGCCTGAAGCAGCGCCAGGCCGTCGCGACCGACAAAGCGGGCCGGCGGCTGATTCAGCCGATCCGCGAGGTACGCGGCCAGCGCTGCGCCCACCGCCGTCGCAACGTCGCGCGGCGCGTCGCCGGCGGCGCCGAGTTGCCGCAGCGCGGTGCGCAGCGCCCCGCTGCGCCGCGATCGGGCCGCATCGCCGCCGCGGGCCTGTGCGTAGCGCTGCCACCCCAGCAGGCCCAGAAACAGCATCGGCGGCACGAGCACCGCGGTCGCGATCGCCTGAGTGGATGGTTG
Organism: uncultured Planctomycetales bacterium; assembly: GCA_964631045.1. Taxonomy (GTDB): domain Bacteria; phylum Planctomycetota; class Phycisphaerae; order UBA1845; family Fen-1342; genus CAZVWB01. The sequence continues at coordinate 32,651 of CAZVWB010000029.1, read as the reverse complement.
CGCCGTGTGCGCGAGCAATCGCCGTGCGTCGCTCTCGTTGCCGCGTAATCCATCGAGCGGACCGGTCGGCGCCGGCTCCGCCGCGGCCGGAGGTGCGGCCCCGATCAACTCGCTCGCGTTCACCACGTCTGCACCGGTCACGCGCAGCGGAATCGCCGCGCTGAGCGCGACGCGATACTCGCCCCGCTGCGGATCGAAGTAGCCGTACTCGATCGGCGGAATCTCGCGAACGTCCGGTGAAATCGCCCGAATCGTCTGGGTGAATCGCCGCCGGTTGTCGCGTGTCTCGCCTGCGAGCTGCTCCGCCGGCACGCGAAACGCGGTCGTCAGCGCCCGGTTCGCGGCTAGATTCGGCGGCGGGAGCGTCTCGAGCTCGCCGTCTCCGCGAATCTCGATGCTGAGATCGATCGGATCGCCGATGCGCACGGTCGTCGGCGTCGCCGCGGCCGAAATCTGGAATTGCCCCACCGCACCCGTAAACGTCTCGGGTCGATTCTCCTGCGGAAGCGGCAGAACTTCGATGCGATCCAGCCGGGGCGTCGCTCGCAGCCGCCGCTCGCCGGTGCGGCTCCAGCTTCCGAAAATGTCGCGCTCGAACCCGGTCGGGTATCCCACCTGGATCAGCACGTCGGGAAAGTTCAGTTCGCCGGGGGCGGACGGCACAACTTCCGCCGTGGATTCATACACATAGTAGTTGGGCGACGCCTTGTCGGCCGCATTCCAGCGCTGTTCGCGGAAGCTCTGCGGGAGCGGAAACGGGCCAAACCCCTGGCGGTCGATGAACTGGAACATCTGCTGACCGGTCAGCGGGCGCGTTCCCAGCAGCGCCGGCTTCAGCCAGATCGCCATCTTCGCCCGCACCCGCTGGCCTACGTAGACGCGCGTCGCGCTTGCGGAGATTTCGACCCTGAGCAACTCCGGCCCGTCGTCGCTCACGACCCGGAGCGTCACCGGCTGCGTCGCCAGTTCGGCGCCGTCCACCTGCACGCGAATCGCGGGGATCGCCAGCCGCCCCGCACGCTGCGGCGTCAACTCGAACGCATACGTCTCCGAGTTTGTGCGCACGCCATTAATGATCGACACGCCTTGGCGCGTTCGACCCAGCGGCCGCACCGCACAATCGACCAGGGCCGGGAACAGCGGCGGTTCGCACGCGGTGAAATCGGCGATCTCGATCGTCGCGATCAGCGCCTCGCCGACGTACGCCTGCTCGCCGCTCACCGACAGCGCGACCGACGGCTGGGCGCGCGCCGCGACCACGCCCCAGGCGGTCAGAACGAAGATCGCGAGATGACCAGATCGCATGTGGCCTCTTGCGGGCGGTTCGAACCGCGCCAGGCGGCAGCCCGCGCCGCTGCACGGGGGCGTGCCGACAATCCACCGTAAGCAAGACGCCCGCGGCCCGCAAACCCGGTCGCAATTCTACGCGCATCGCGGCCGCGCGGCTCCCGGTTTTGCGACGCGGGCGCAAGGCCGCGCGGCGCGATTGCGTCGGTCGCCGATTGGTCTACAATCCCCGGCTCGCAATCATACGGCGCTCGGCGCGCGGCGGTCCGCGCGTCGCTGGTCGTTGACCTGGGCAGCCCGCGGCGCGCCGGCCGATTCAGACGAGGCGGAATGACACTTCGGGCAGCGCGCACGCAGGCATCGGGGGCGACGGGCTGATGGAGACACGTCGGCTCATCCTGGCCATTCTGGCCGCCTTCGCGGTTTATGTCGCATACATGTGGGTGTACAGCCGCTTGCGGCCGGCCCCGGTGCGCACGGTCGATCCGAACCTGCCCGAGGCGCTGCAACCCGCCGGCGATTCTCCGGATTCCGGCGCCACCACGGCGCCGGCGGCGGCAGCGCCGGCGTCCGCGCCGTTCAGCTTTACCGCCGGCCCCAGCGACGAGCCGATCACTCTGGGCGGCGAGGGACAATCGCTGAAGGTTGAACTGTCGCCGCGTGGGGCCAGCATCGCGTCGCTATGGCTCACGCAAGAGCGCGGCGAGCGCTACGTGCATCGGGAGGGGCCGCGAGACGATGCGGCGTACAACCTGCTACGGCCGGTGCACGGACTGGACGGCCGCAAGTTCCTCTCCTATTCCACGCATCGCATCTGGGTTGTCGAGCGCGGCAACCAGAGCTGGCCGCTGGACGACCTGGCCTGGCACGTAGTGAAGCCCGATCCGCAACCGACCGCCGCAGACGCGGTCGCGTTCGAGACCACGCTCCAAAGTGCGGATGGCGCGCAGCTCCTGCGGCTCACGAAGTCGTACCGCCTGCTGCCGACGCCGCTGCTGATGCAGATGGACCTGCGGATCGACAACCTGGGGGCCGAGCCGCTGACCGTGGTTGTGGCCCAGGATGGTCCGACCGGCATTCAGCGCGAGTTGGTGCAGCAATACGAGATGCGCCGCCTTCTCGGCGTAAACCGCAAGGACGGCGCGCTCTCGATGACGAACCTGCAACGTCCCGCGATCAAGACGGCGCAGGACGGCGGCGATCCCAAGAAGCTCTCGGTCGCCGACGAGAGCGCCCGGTTCGCCTGGACCGCGCTGCTGAACAAGTTCTTCGGCGTGTTCACGCGGCCGCTCGCGCCGGAGGGCGGGCCTTCGATCGTTCAATCCGCGACGGCGCTGGTGGATCTCAGCATCGATGACAACCCCGGCGACTTGCGCGCCCGGCTCTTCACGGGCAAGCTCGCGCTGCCGCCCCAACAGGGGCAAACGCTTCGCTACGAGATCTACGCGGGGCCGCGCGACGCCGACGTCCTGAAAGCCGCGAGCGCGGCGTTCGTCGACCGGGCCCAGGTGGGCTATGCGATTGTCGCGGAAGCCGATCACGGCTGCTGCTTCTGCACGTTCGAGCCGCTGCCGACGCTGATGAGCGGCCTGCTGCGCTGGATTTACGCCATCGTGTTCAACTACGGCGTGGCGATCATCATCGTCGTGCTGATCATCCGCACGCTGCTGCACCCGCTCAGCGTGTTTCAGCAGAAGTCGATGTACCGCATGCAGGAGTCGATGGGCCGCATCCAGCCGAAGCTGCAAGCGCTCAAGGAGCGCTACGCCAACGACAAGATGAAGCTCAATCAGGAGATGATGAAGCTCTGGGCCGAGGAGAACGTGAACCCGGCGGCCGGGCTGGTCTCGTTCATTCCCATCTTCCTGCAGATGCCGATCCTGGTGGCGCTCTGGTCGGCGATGAACACCGAGATTCAGCTTCGCAACGCGCCCTTCGACGGCTGGTGGATCGTCGATCTCTCCGCGCCGGACGCGCTGATTTCCTTCGGGTCCGGCGGGCTTACCATCCCGATCCTCGGCTGGCTGCCGCTGATCGGCTGGATCTTCCAGGACATTCCCTCGTTCAATCTCCTGCCGGTGCTGATGGGCGTCAGCATGTATCTCCAGCAGAAGTACATGCCCAAGCCGGCCATGCAGGCTCGCATGGAAGCGGCGCAGAAGCAGCAGACCACGCCCGGAACCCCCAACAGCTTCGAAGAACAGATGCGCCAGCAGCGCATCGCCGCGAACATGATGTCCATCATGTTCCCGTTCATGTTTTACTACATGCCGGCGGGGCTCAACCTCTACTGGATGTCCACCAACGTCTTCGGCATCTGCGAATCGCTGATCATCCGGCGGCAACTGGAGCGCGAGCGGCTGCGCCGCGAGCAGGCCGGCCCGCCGGCGGGGCCGAGCGCTCCGCGCAAGCAGGGCATTGCGGCGCGCATCATGCGGTGGATGGCGGAGCAGGGCGAGCAGTTGCAGCGTCAGGCCGACGACATGACCCAGCAGGACAAGCAGCGCTTCGAGCAGAAGCAGCGCGACTCGCGGCGTAAACGGTAGGCGCTTGTGGCGCCGGTCTTCAGACCGGTGCCACACGCAGTGACACCGGTCTCCGCGCCTGTGAATTCTCGGGTGGGGCGGGCATTCTGCCCGCCGACGCGGCTCGCGATTATGGGGGTGGGGCGGGCCTTCTGCCCACCAAACGGGCTCACAAGCCGCTCACGAAAGTAACTGAAGCCAAAAACTTCACAGGCTGTCGGACCGGTGTATTCAGACTGCCGGCCCGATCGCCCGCTCGCATTCGTTACTTCTGCAAATACACCCAAACGAATCCGGTCATGTCCTCGCTGATGAACTCCGAGCGCTGCTCATGGAGCGTGTTCATCCGGTCGTGAATGGGCGCGAGCTTTTCCGGATCGGTGACGTCCTCGGTCTCTTTCGTCAGCGCCGCCATCGCATCCTTCCACGCGGCATAGCGCTTGGTGAAATCCGCCTCGCTCACACCCTCCCTGGGCGAGATCAGGTTGATCGAGTCGCCCACGAGCACGTCGAGCTTCCGATCTCCATTGACATCGGCGACCCAGACGCGCGTCGAGTGCGCCGGCGCGACGACTTCATTCGGCCGGCATTCGTGCACGACGTTCTCCGCCCTGGCGATCAGCGGCTTGAACTCCTTGAGCGCGATTGCCTTCCTGGCGCCTGCCGTGTTCTCGGCCCACTGCACGCCGCCGTCGGCGGCGCCGCTGAGCAGGTCGAGATCGCCGTCTCCATCCCAATCGACGAAGAACGGGTCGGAGTGGTGTCCCTTGATCTTCAAAGGCTGGTCGCCGGCCTTCAGCTTGTGTGCGGCGGCGGCGAACTTGCCGCGGCCCTCGCCCGTGAAGAGATAGAAGCTGCCTGCGAAGTTGCCCACCACCAGATCGAGATCGCCATCGGCGTCCCAATCGACTGCGGTCGGTCGCGTGCAAATCGACTCGATGACGTTTTCATCGCCCGTGCTGGGGATGAGCAACGGGTTGCCGGCTACGTCATTGAGCGTCGCAGCTTTCTTGAATGTCCCATCGGCCTGGCCCCAGAGCACCTGGAAAAGCCCGGCCATAGGCTGTTCCTGGCGAGAATATGAACCGGACAGAATGTCGAAGTTGCCGTCAGCGTCGAGGTCCACAAACTGTGGAGTAGAGCTGGTGCATCACCACACACCCGGCACTTCGGCCACGTCGCCCTCGGCCTTCAGCCACTCGCCGGCCGCGAACTTCAACCCACCCTGCCCCTTGAAAACGCGAATCTTGCCCTTGTTGAACTGACCGACCAGCAGATCCACCTTGCCGTCGCGGTCTACGTCCGCGAGGCAGGGCGCCGCATAACCGGGGCGCTCGACGCGAATGAAGTCGTCGCCGACTTTCAGCCGCGTGGGCTTCTCGAACTCCGCGGCCACCGCAGTCGCCGCGAAGCAGCCGATCAGGATCGGGATGCACCATCGCTTCATCGATTGTCTCCTTGGGCGCGCCACCCGCGCCGACATGGACCGGCAGGTTACGGCCGCGGTCGTTGGGAATCAATGAAATTCTGAACGGAGCCCACCCACCGGGTGCATCTCGTCGGCGGTTGCATTTCGCCGCGTGGGGTGGGCATCCTGCCCGCCGGCATCCTGCCCGCCGAACAGGGTTGCCTGGCCGGAGCGGGCAGAATGCCCGCTCCTCCCGGTGCGCTGCAACCGAATGCGAGATGTACCCCCACCCACCCCATCGGCACGGGAGCCGCGCCGCGCTGGACCAAACGCCGACGGTCGCGGGCCGAACGCCGCAGGTCACCGCGCGTATCGCGTTATCCGAAAAGGATTTGCAAGAAGGCGTCGATGTCGAAAAAGTCGACCGTGGTATCGCCGTTCGCGTCGGCGGATGCGATGTCGCACGTCGGGAACGCCGTCGCGTAGCCGGCCGGATCGAACAGCGCCAGCAGGAACGGGTCGATGTCGAAGAAGTCGACGGTACCGTCGCAATTCGTGTCGCCGGGAGTTACGACGCTCGTGGATACGCTGAACGAGAAACTCGCCGGGCTGACAACCGACGTCGCCCGCTCGACCAGCGACGGCGCGGGCGGCGCGGCGACGGCCACAAGCGTGTTCGCTACCACGTTGGCGAGGCTGTAGCTGTACGCCCCGTCCACGGCCGGGGCCAGAAACGAACCGCTCGCCAGAACCACGTCGCCGCTCTGACCCACCCCGGAGACGACATTGGCATTCTCTGCGATTCCGCTGCCCGGCGGCCGCGCCACGCCGAACGTGTTTTGTCCGCCGCCGATCTGGATCAAGTTCCGCGCCCCGGCAGTCCCGCGCTGCACGCCGACATAGCCGGTGGAGGGGCTGGCGCCTTCGCCCGGGTTGCTGACGCCGGCGGGGCGGCTGAAATTCGTCATGGCCCCGGGCACGCCGGCCGCCTGGGGGATGTCGAGCGCGGCGGGGTTCGCGGCGTCCTGCACGAAGTCCGTGATCAGCAGGGCCAGACCGGCGTTATCTCCGCTCGATACGTTGAAAGTGATTTGCCACTGCACCGTGTCGCCCGGCGAGAGCACCAACCCGTTCTGGGGCGACGTGAGACTGACCGTCACCGTGTCGGCCGCAGCCGGAATCGCGATGGACGCAACGGCGGCCAGCAGTACGTAGCGGTGCATTCGCATGACAGGTGCTCCCAGACGCGGCGCTTCGACAGTCATTAACTCTGTTTAATGGTACGTCGGGGCCGGGCGGACATGCAAGCGATTGTCGCGATCCGCGACCGCCGGGTGTGTCGTCAAGGCGAGGTGGGCGTCCTGCCCGCCGGCCGCACGGGTTGGAACGGTCATCCTGCCCGTCGGCCGACCACGCAGGGTGGGGCGCGGATTCTGCCCGCCGCCCGGGCGAGCTGCGTTACTCCGCTTGCGGCTGGCCCCTCCGCCGCAGTTCCGCATGAATCGCCGCTGCGGCCTCAAAGTCGTCGGCCGCAATCGCGGCTTCGAGCCGCTCGCGCAGCGTCAGCGGCAAGTCGTATTCCTGCCGCAACCTGGCCCCCAGCTCGCGCAGATAGACAATGCCGGGGTCCTCGTTCCGCTGGTCCGGCTCATAACCCTCGGCGGCGAGCAGGGCGTCCAGATCGTGAAAACCGCGGTCAGCGGCCTCAACCGCACTCTCGTATTCTCGGAGTGCGACGTAGCGCTGCGCGCCCAGCCGGGCGCGGTTGAAGAACAAGGTCGGCTTGAGACGGGTCTGCTCGCCCGCGTGGCCCTTCTGCTCTTCGAGCAGATGAATGCCCAACACGCAGGTCTCGATGTCGCGCAGCGCGCGCTGCAGGTGCTCCGCCGCCGCCGCGTCCTGCTGGTCGCGCAGCGCCGCCTCCGCCACATACGCCAGCCCCAGCCGCCGGAAGTTGAGCTGCGCGATTTCTCGCGAGAGTTCCTGCCAGTCGGCGTCGATCAGGCGACGGCCCGCGCGCAGCTCGTGCTCGACATACGTCGTCACGCTGGCGTGTCCGTGGTAGCGCGTCCCGTCCGGCCGGTCGTCGAGCTGCATCTGAAGCAGACCCAGATCGACGCGGAGTTGCAGAAACGACGGTGAATCGCTGCAGGCGACCAGCCGCGCCGCCAGTTCGCCGTCCGCACAATCCCACTCGCCAAGCACGTCGTCCAGGTCGAGGCTCACAGGCGTTCTCCCCGCGAATTGTCGCACCGGCGCTATCGACAACTCGCCGGCGCGTCTGCACTGGCGAAATGGCGTGCGGCGTCGCCGCGCGCGGCCACGGGCGCCGCGCGCACGAATTTCCGGACGCTGGCGGCGTTACTTGTGCTTCAGTTCCGCCGCGACGGCGGTCACGGTCTGCTTCGCGTCGCCGAAGAGCATGACGCAGTTGGGCAGGTAGAACAGTTCGTTTTCGACGCCGGCGTAGCCCGCACTCATGCTGCGCTTGCAGACCATGACCGTGCGGCTCTTGTCGGCGTCGAAGATCGGCATGCCGTAGATCGGGCTGGCCTTGTCGTGCCGCGCTGCGGGGTTTACCACGTCGTTCGCGCCGATCACGAGCGTCACGTCGCACTGCGAGAACTCGGGATTGATCTCGAGGTCGTGCAGCATTTCATATGGGGCGTTCGCTTCGGCCAGCAACACGTTCATGTGCCCCGGCATGCGCCCGGCCACCGGGTGGACGGCGAACTTCACCGACGCGCCCCGCGCAGTGAGCAGCTTGGTGAGGTCCATCACCGCGTGCTGCGCCTGCGCGACGGCCATGCCGTAGCCCGGGACGATGATCACGCTCTGCGCGGCGTCGAGCACCATCGCCGCTTCCTCGGGGTCCATCTTCTGGACGCTGCCCTTCTTGGCCGCAGGACCGGCTTCCGCAGGATGGTCGCCGCTCTGGCCGAAGCCGCCGACCAGCACGTTCAGCAGCGAGCGGTTCATCGCGTTGCACATGATGAACGTCAGAATCAAACCGGCCGCGCCGACCAGCGAGCCGCCGATGATCAGCGCGTTGTTGTGCAGCACCATGCCCGTCGCCGCCGCGCCCAGTCCGCTGAACGAGTTGAGCAGGGCGATGACCACCGGCATGTCCGCGCCGCCGATCGGCAGCACGAAGATCAATCCATACGCGGCGGCACACACCAGCAGCAGCCCGACAGCCCAGCCGGCCTTCGTCGATAGCGCGATGACGATGGCCAAAAGCAGGATCACGCCGCCCAGCGCCGCGTTCAGCAGCGCCTGCTGCGGCAGCTTGACCGGCGATGAGATCGACTGTCCCAGCACCTTGATCTTCATCTCCTGCAGCTTGGCGAACGCGACCAGGCTGCCGGTGAAGGTAATCATGCCGATGACGACCGAAGCTGCGGCGCTGGCGCTCACGTCGGCCGCGATGCCGATCGGGCTGTACGCCTCGCGGATGTACTCGCCCAGTCCGACCAGCGCCGCCGCCAGGCCGCCGAAGCCGTTGAAGAGCGCCACCATCTGCGGCATGCCCTTCATGTGAACCCGCAGCGCCATCAGCGATCCGGCGATCGCGCCGGTGGCGATGCCGGCCAGCACCGTCCCCCAGCCCAGGGTGCCGGCCCCCATGACGCGCGGATCGAAAACCGTGGCGACGACGGCGATCAGCATGCCCAGCGCCGCCAGGCCGTTCCCGCGCCGCGCGGTCCGCGGGGCCCGCAGCATCTTAAGCCCGAAAATGAAGCAGCCCGCGGCGACCAGATACGCCAGGCTGATCAGGAACGCGCGCCCGCTGCCGGCCATCGCGGGCAGCGTGGCGGGCCGCGAGGCGGAAGCGAGCAGCGTCGGCAGAACCGGCAGCATGTGTATTTCCTGCGACTATTTGCGCTTGAACATCGAGAGCATGCGATCGGTCACCAGGAACCCCCCGACCACGTTGATGGTCGCGGCGGCGACGGCGATGAAGCCGACCACCGGCATGAACCAGCCCGTGGCGGTGGACGCGATCAGCAGCGCCCCGACGATCTTGATGCCGTCGATCGCATTGGAGCCGGACATCAGCGGCGTGTGCAGCGTCGCCGGCACCTTGGTGATGATCTCGAACCCGACAAACATCGCCAGGACGATCACGATGATGTGATTCAGCAGCAGGTCGAGGTCTACCGCCGCCGCCAGGGTCAGCATGCCGCGCCTCCCGCGGCCAGGGCGTCGGCCGCCATCTTGTTGAGCACCTGCCCCTCGTGAGTCACGATCGCGCCGCGGAGCAGCTCGTCTTCGAGATTGAGCTGGAACTTCCCGTTCTTCCAGAACTCCAGCACAAACGTCGTCAGGTTGCGCGAGAAGAGCGTGCTGGCGTGGATCGGCATGTCCGACGGTAGATTCAGCGGGGCGCAGATGCGCACGCCGCGATGCACGACCGTTTCGCCCGGCTGGGTCAACTCGCAGTTGCCGCCCGCCTCCGCCGCCAGGTCCACGACGACCGACCCCGGCCGCATGCGCTCCACCATCGCCGCCGTAATCAGCCGCGGCGCCTTCACGCCGCCGATGAGCGCCGTGGTGATGACCACGTCCGCCGCCGCGGTCTGCTCGGCGATGAGCTGCGCCTGCCGTTCGTAGAATTCCTTCGATAGTTCTTTCGCATACCCGCCCGCGTCCTGAGCGCCCGCGCCCGCGTCGACCGCCACGAAACGCGCCCCGAGGCTCTCGACCTCCTCCTTCACCGCCGGGCGCGTGTCGGTCGCGAAGACGTTGGCCCCGAGGCGACGGGCGGTGGCGATCGCCTGCAGCCCGGCGACGCCGGCCCCGATCACGAACGCTCGCGCGGCGAAGATCGTCCCGGCGGCCGTCATGAACATCGGGAAATACTTGGCCAGTTCATTCGCAGCGATGATCGCAGCCTTGTAGCCCGCGATGTTGGCCATCGAGGACAGCGTGTCCATCGACTGCGCCCGCGAGATGCGCGGGATGACGTAGGTCGAGAACGCCGTGACCCGGCGGGCCGCGAGGCGTTTTACGCAGTCGACGTGCTTGGTGGGCGGGAACGCCGCCAGCAGCATGCAGCCCTCGCGCAGCCGGTCGACTTCGTGCCCGCCGCCGGGCTGCGGCAGGGGGGCCTGCACCTTGAGCACAAAGTCCGCGGTCGCCAGCAGGGCGGCGGGATCGGCCTCGATCATTGCGCCCTGTTCGCGATACGCCTCATCCGCGAAGAACGAGGCATCGCCCGCGCCGGATTGGATGGCCACTTCGATGCCGGCGTTCCGCAGCTTTTTGACCGACTCGGGCACGAGCGCCACGCGCCGCTCGTCCACCATGATTTCCGCTGGTACCGCGATTCTCATCGCCGCCTCTGCGAATGACCCACGACCATCCGACAAAGACCGCGCACCTGTCGGTGGATCGCGAAACGGATCAGGGATTCTATCGGCCGCCCGGCGGTGCGAAAGTGACGTAGGGCCGATTCGTAGGCTCCACGCGGGGGGCGGGCGCACGGAGCGCGGGCGGGCAGGCGCACGCTTCGCGGGTGGGGCGGGCATTCTGCCCGCCCGCGGACAGCGTTCCGGGCCGGTCACGCTGCCGACCGAGCGGGTCCCAGGCTGGTTCGCGCACGCCACGCTCCGCTCGAAGTTCGCCTCTGCCCGTCGGTCGCCCCTCGCGCCGTCCCGCCCCGACATTCGTACAATGCCGGGGTACGCGCCGAAGCGGAGAGGATGCTCGGGTCAATGACCAATCGCGCGGCAGGCGATCCACCGGAGTCGACTCGGGGGTCCACTGAGAGTCCGCGCAGCCCCGTGAACGCGCGCCGTCGGGTCGGCTGGAAACCGATGCTCAGGCGACTGTTCCTGTACCTGCTGATCGGCTACGTGCTCTGGTGCGGCACGCTCTATTTCATTCAGGAGCGTCTGATCTTCCCCGGCACGTACATGCGCCGCGCCGGCGATTCTCGCCCGCGGCCCGGCGCCGCCGAAGTGCTGTGGCACGACATCGGCGGCGGCAAGCGCGTCGAGGCGTGGTTCATTCCCGGCGCGGGCGTCAGCCCGCAGCGGCCGGGGCCGCTGGTGGTTTTCGCCCATGGCAATGCCGAACTGATCGACGATTGGCCCGAGGTTCTCAGTGCGTACACCGACGCCGGAATCTCGCTGCTGCTCGTCGAGTACCGTGGTTACGGCCGCTCCGGCGGCAGCCCGGGCGAAACCGGCATCGTCGCCGACCACGTCGCAGTGCTCGATCGCGTGCTGCAGCGCGCGGACGTCGACCGCGAGCGAATGGTCTATCACGGTCGCTCAATCGGCGGCGGCGTGGTCGCGCAGCTCGCAAAGGCGCGGCCGCCGCGCGGAATGATCCTGGAATCGTCATTCTCGAGCCTGAGCGCGATGACGGCCCGCTACGCCGCCCCGCAGGCGCTGGCACGCCACCCCTTCCGCACCGATCAGGTGCTCGCAGCGCTGGATGTGCCGGTGCTGCTGTTTCACGGACGCGCCGACGCCACCATCCCCGTCGAACACGCCCGCGCGCTGACGCGGATCGCGAAGCGCGCTCGCCTGATCGAATTCGACGGCGGGCACGACGACCGGCCGCCGGCGATTCTGGAGCACAGCGAGTCCATTTTCGCTTGGCTGCGCGAGATCGGCGCTCTGCGTTGAGCGGCCGGCGTGGCTACAATCCGCGACCGCGTTACGGAGTCACGGGAGATTCGCGCTACCGGGGATCGACATGTCTCTCTCGCCCCAGGAGCAGAGCTACCACACGCTGATCGAGCAGATGTGGGCCCGCGGGGCGCTCACCGCCGACGATGTCTCGCTCCTCGCGCAGATGCAAGGTTCGCTCGGCCTGTCGCGCGATCTCGCCGCTCGCATCGAACACGCAGTGATGGGGCAGTCGCGCGAACAGGCCCTGCTCGCGTCGCGCCGCGGGGTTTCTACGCCCGCGCCGACCTTCAGCGGCGCGCGGACGCAGGCGCCCTCGCCGGTCACCGCGCCCGCGGCGCTGCGGCCCGGCGACCTCGTGGCGGGGCGGTTTGAAGTGCTCGCGCTGCTGGGCGAAGGGGGCATGGGCCAGGTCTGGCAGGTGCGCGACACTCGGCTGCAGGAGCTTCGGGCGCTGAAGCTGATCCGCCCGACGCTGGCCGCGGACGACGCCGTGCTGCGCCGCTTTCTGAATGAAGTGCGGCTGTGCCAGCGGCTGGAACATCCGAACATCGCGCGGGTCTACGACTACGGCGAGGACGCGGCCCGCGGCCTGCACTTCTACACGATGGAATACATCGCCGGCATGTCTTTGCGGGCCTGGCTGGGCGCGCGCCCCTCGGCGGGCGGCCCCGTCGCGCTCGCCGACTTCCAAGCGATTGCCGATGGGCTGTGCAGCGCGCTGCGGGCCGCACACGCCGTAACGATCCACCGCGATCTGAAGCCCGAGAACGTGCTGGTCAGCACCGACCTGCGCGTCATCAAGCTCACCGACTTCGGCATCGCAAAGCTGTTCGACTCCAGCGCGTTCGGCATGACCCAGGGCGGGCTGGGCACGGCGCACTACGCCGCCCCGGAGCAGACCGGCGGCGGCACGGTCGATCAGCGGGCGGATATCTACTCGCTCGCGGTGCTGTTCTACGAGGTGCTGACTGGCCGCGTCGCGCGGGCCGGTGCGGCGCCGGTCTCGACGCTGCGGGGCGACGTGTCGGCGTACGTCGACGCGGTCATCTTCCGCGCCATGTCGGTTGTACCCGACGAGCGGTTCGCCACCGTCGCCGATTTTCACGACGCGCTGACGGGGGCGATTGCCTCCGCGCGAACGCCGGCTGCGGCCCCGTCGCCGCGGGCCGCGTCGTCGGCCGGCGCGTCCAGACCGGGCACTACGCCCGACGCGCCGAGCGCGCCTCGGCCTGCACCGAACGCGCCGCCCGCCGCGCAAAGCGCGCCGCCCGCCGCGCAGAGCGCACCGCCGCCCACACCCGAGTTTTCGGAAGAGCAGGCCCGGCGGATGCTCGCCGAGGACATCGCCGCGGCCGAAATCGCGCAGATGCACGGCGATGCGGGTGATTTCGTCGAGACGACCGCTCCGCAGCACGGCGCTGCATGGCGCATGCTGGCGGATCGCGGCGATGCGCGCGCCATGTTCCTTCTGGGCGTGATGCACGACCTCGGTGTCGGCGTTCCGGCGGATCCGCAGCGCGCGTTCACGCTGTGGAAGCAGAGCGCGCAGTGGGGCTATCGCGAGTCCGCATACATGCTGGCGCTCTGCTACGAGCGCGGCGCGGGCGCGGCGAAGGACACGCAATTGGCCGCCCAGTGGTTCCGCAAGGCCGCTGACGCCGGTCATGCGGCGTCGCAGAACTACCTTGGAACGCTGTGCGAAGAAGGCAAATACGTTCCCAGGGACATCGCCGCGGCGATAACGCTATATGAGAAAGCCGTCGCACAGGGGCATCGCGCTGCACACGGCAATCTCGGGGCGTGCTATCGCGAGGGCCATGGCGTGCCGCGCGATCTGGACCGCGCGATCGACCTGTTCCGCCGTGGGGCGGCGATCGGTTCGCCGCTCTGCATGCACCTGCTCGGCGTGAGCTACCGCGATGGCACGGGCGTTCCGGCCGATTCGGCCGAGGCGGCCAGGTGGTTTGCGGAGGCGAAAGCCGCGGGCTATGTCGATGAGTCGACTTCCAGCGCCGCCACGACCTCCGCGCCGACGGTCCTGGGATCGGCGATTATCGCCGTCGCGCTGTGGGCGGGGGCCGCGTGGTTTCTCGACAAGAGCTTCGCAACGATGTTCGGCAAGGCCGAATCCCTGACCTTGCTCGCCGTGCTCGCTGCGATCATCCACGCCGTGCGCAAGGGCGGCGCAAAGCGCGCATAAGCCGCGCGGGGCGCGTTTCACGCCCGCGCGGTCCGCACCGGGTTTCACGATCTCACGGGCCGATGATCTCGACCTTCGCTTCCGGCGACTGCGACGTCATCGCCCGAATCAGATCCAGCACTTCCTGCTGACGCTCCGCGCTGTACTTCGGACCGCGCATCAGGAAGTCGTCAACGCCCAGGCCCAATGCGTGCAGCAACGGCAGGCCGGCGGCCAGGTCCTCGGGATAGCCGTTGAAAATCTCGCTGCCATGCAGCAGCGCGTGCAGAATCGCCGAGCGCGTGTAGGAGTCGGTCGGCGTCAGACTTTCGCGCAGGACGAAATCCGGCGGCTGGTACGTGATGTCATTGATGTCGTAGATCGCCGCGTACCACTCCTTGCCGTCGGCGCCCGTCCAGCTCGGGGACCGGGCGATCTGACCGCTGGCGTACTTCTCGCGGCGCGCCTTCTGCGCCGGCCAGTTGTCGGGGTATTGCACCCAGCCTTCGCCGGCGATTCGCGACTCTTCCGCGTGCGTCAGCCGGGCTGCTTCGTCGGCCGTGACGGCGGTGCGCAGCGCGCCCTCGTACACAACGCGCTGCTGGTCACGCTCCTCGATCGCACGAGCGTCGATGATCTCGGTAGCCGGCAGGTATCCACGCTTGTCCGGCCGCTGGTTGGCAATCGCCCGCTGCCGCAGAGCCGCCGCGTCGCCGGTCGTATCCACGTCGGGCGTGTCCGCGCCGTCGAAGTTGCGACCGATCGCAGCGGCGCCGCGATCGCGTGCTTCGTCTTCGAGGGTCGCTGCAGGCATCGGCGGCGCGTCGGCCTGCGGCGAGGGCGCGCTGCTGGGGTCCTGCGGGATCGGGCTGAGGAAAACGGCGCGGACCGACTTCAGGTCCACCCCGGCGCGAGCCGCCCGGCCCAACACGCCCTCGGCCTGGAGCTCAAATTCGCTCGTGTCGACCGCGGCCGGCAGCGTGCCGAGCGCCGCGATCGCGCCCTGCGCCAGCCCGGCCGCCTCTGCGAAGTGCTCCCCGCGCAGCGCTTTGCGGGCCTGCACGAGCGCCAGCCGCACCTGCGCCAGCGTGAGCTCGTTGCGCGCGGCGGCTTCGGCGGCAGCCAGCTCGTCGGTCGCGGCGACCGGCGGCGCGGTGCGCTCGGCGGCAGCCTTGTCGAGCAGCGCGCGATCCGCCTGCGCATCGCCGGCGACGGCGAAGCTGCAAACCGCAAGCATGCTGGCCAGCGAGAACAATGCGATGCGCACAGTCATGATCGTCTCTCCTCGTACCAGGTACGCCACTCGGCCGCGTCAAAGCCGAAATTCTGTCCGGTCAGTTGCTTCAGGGCTTCCAGCACTTCGGTGCGGTACACCGTGACCCGCTGCAGCCGAAACACGTTGTCCACCGCCACACCGCCGGTGTAATCGACGACGCCGATCTCCGGATTGTGGTTTACTCGCAGAGCGCCGCTGAGCGAAACCGTTGTCGGCTCGTCAAAATCATTCAGCCAGCCGCCGAAGTAGGTGCGGACGGGTACTTCCACCATCTTGTTACGCTGCACCGTCAGCATTTCGATCAATTCAGGAACCGCCTCCGCCGCGCCGAGCGCGCCGAGACCGACGGCGGCCCGGCGGATGAGCTCGTCGTTGTCGCTGCGCAGCGCCTTGCGATATTGCGCGCTGACGCGCGGATCGTCCCGGCGGCGCAGCTCCGCCAGCGCGCGGCTTCGAATGTCCGCATCGCGGTCGGTCAGCGCCAGCACCGCCAGGTTCATCGTGGCTTCGTCCTGCGGAAACGCGGACAGCCGGTCCACGAGCAACTCGCGACAAACTCGATTGCCGCTGGCCAGCACGCGCGCCAGCGGGACGATCGCGAGCGGATCGCGGATTTCGCCGATCTGTCGGCGGCCGCCCTCAACATGTCGCTCGCTCGAACTTTCGAGCAACCCGGTGCGGATCGCCCGGATACGGCGCGTCCATTCCCCCTGAACCGCGCGAATCAGCTTCGCTTCCGCTACGGCCGGGTCTTCCGCCAAGGGTTGTGCGCCTGTCGCGCCGCTGCGGGCCGCGCCGGCGCGACCGTCAACCCACACAGCCCCGACTCGCACGAAACCCAGCGCCGCGCGCGCGGCGGCGTAATCTGGATTCAACTCCAGCGTGCGGCGCAGATGCAGCCGGCGCTCCGACACCAGCCCCTGCTCGTCGCACCACGCAGCAAGCTGAAAATGCGCGTCAGCACTGTCCGCCGCATCTGCGGCGCGGCGGTCGTATTCCTCAAAAGGCGAGGGAGCCGCCTCACGCCGGTGGACCGCGTCGATCGGCAGGCTCACGATCCCGACCGTGGTGCGGACCTGATACGCCGTTTCGCTGGTTCCGAGCAGTTGGCCGGTCACGCGGCCGCCGTCGTGCAGGTAGAACACATCCGCGGTCGCAATCGCGCCGACGGAGAGTGCCGTCAGCACGCAGGCCGCGACGAGTCTCGCGCGTAACCACTGCGGTGGCAGTAATTTAGGTGACATATTGTCTCCCCCTCCCGGTGGTTCGGCGTGGCAGGTCGCGTCCCTGCATGGTCTCCTCGCGCGCACTTCGCCCGCGACCGATTATATGGGTCGCCAAGCGTCCCAATCACGGAAACCACCGGCCGGGAAGCCGGATTCCGCGCTCGCGCGATCTGGCCGGGGCCGCGCGGGTGACTTCAGCCGCGGGAATAGAGCGGCCCGAGGCGCTGGGGGCGCCTGGGCGGTCGCGATGCATCCTCAGAAGACAGGCGAACTTAGCGCTTCTCTTCAAACTCCGCGTCGATCACTTCGTCGTCCTTGCCGCCAGTCTTGCCGGCGCCGACGCCCGCGCCCACGCCCGCTTCCGGGGCAGCGCCCGCGGCCGCGGAGGGGGCAGCGGCGTGCTTGTACATCACCTCGGCCATTTTCTGCGACGCGGTCGTCAGCCCGTCGAGCGCGCGCTCGATCGTCTGCGCATCGTCGCTCTTCTGGGCGTCCTTGAGCTGGTTGACGGCCCGCTCGATATCGGCGCGAACCGTCGCGTCCACCTTGTCGCCGTGTTCCTTGAGCGACTTCTCGGTCTGGTAGACCGCCTGATCCGCCCTGTTGCGCAGGTCGATCAGCTCGCGCTTCGCCTTGTCGTCGCCCGCGTGTGCCTCGGCGTCTTTGACCATCCGCTGAATCTCGTCTTCGTTCAGCCCGCTGGACGACTTGATCTGGATCGCCTGCTCCTTGCCCGTGCCCAGGTCCTTCGCGGACACGTTCAGGATGCCGTTTGCGTCGATGTCGAAGGTTACTTCGATCTGCGGCATGCCGCGTGGCGCGGGCGGAATCCCGGTTAGCTGGAACTTGCCGAGCGTGCGGTTGTCTCCCGCCATTTGTCGCTCGCCCTGGAGCACGTGAATGTCGACCGCCGGCTGGCTGTCGGCCGCAGTCGAGAACGTTTCCTTCTTGCTGGTCGGGATGGTCGTGTTCCGCGGGATGAGCACGGTCATGACGCCGCCGAGCGTCTCAACGCCCAGGCTCAGCGGCGTGACGTCGAGCAGCACGATGTCCTGCTTTTCGCCGGTCAGAACCGCACCCTGAACGGCCGCCCCGACCGCGACGACCTCGTCCGGGTTGATGCTCAGATTCGGCGCTTTGCCGAAGATGTCCTTCACGAGCTGCTGGACCTTCGGGATGCGGATCGAGCCGCCGACCATCACCACTTCGTCGACTTCGCGCGGCGCGAGCTTGGCGTCCTGCAGGGCCTTCATCACCGGACCGCGGCAGCGCTCGATGAGGTGGTCGACCAGTTGCTCGAACTTCGACCGCGTCAGCGTCACCTGCAAGTGCTTCGGGCCGCCGGCGTCGGCGGTGATGTAGGGCAGGTTGATCGTCGTTTCCATCGCGCCCGACAGCTCGCACTTGGCTCGCTCCGAGGCTTCGCGCAGCCGCTGCAGCGCCATCGGGTCCTTGCGGAGGTCGATGCCCTCCTTGCGGCGGAACTCATCGGCCAGGTGGTTGATCAGCACTTCGTCGAAATCGTCGCCACCCAGATGCGTGTCGCCGTTGGTGCTCAGCACCTCGAACACGCCGTCGCCCACGTCGAGAATCGAGATGTCGAACGTACCGCCGCCCAGGTCGAAGACGGCGATCTTCTCGTTCTTTTTCTTGTCGAGGCCGTAGGCCAGCGCGGCGGCCGTAGGCTCGTTGATGATTCGCTCGACCTGCAGGCCGGCGATTCGTCCGGCTTCCTTGGTGGCCTGGCGCTGCGCGTCGTTGAAGTACGCCGGCACGGTGATGACGGCGCGATCGACCGTCTCGCCGAGGTAGCGCTCGGCGGTCGCTTTCAGGTCGCGCAGCACCATCGCCGAGATTTCCGGCGGGGCGTACTCCTTGCCGTCGACGGCGACGCGCACCAGCTCCTCTCGCCCGCCGACGACTTTGTAGGGCACCATTTTTTCTTCGGAGGCGACTTCGGAGTGCCGGCGACCCATGAAGCGCTTGATCGAGTAGACCGTGCGCGTCGGGTTGATCACCTGCTGGTTGCGGGCCCGTTGCCCGACCAGGCGTTCGCCTTTGTCTGTGAATCCGACCACCGAAGGCGTCAGGCGCGAACCGGAGTCGTTAATCAGAACCTTCGGCTGGCCGCCTTCCATGATCGCGACCACCGAATTCGTCGTTCCCAGGTCGATGCCGACGATCTTCGACATGATCGTGCTCCCTCAATCCAGATTTCGGTTTCCGAGGAGACATAGTGCTCCCCGGCAACTCTCGGCAAAGTCGGTTCCGTTGACGGCGGCGGGCTTCGTGGATTGATAAGCCTATTCTTAGTAGGTGTTTATGGCGATATCGCGCGGGTGGCTGCGCGGGCGTCCGCTGCCATTCTGACAGCGCCGCGCTGACATCCGGCGCTCATTGGGTGCCGGCAAGAGGGGCCGATCGCGTCTGGGATCGGTTGGAGGTCGAAACCTGAGCCTGGCTGGACGGTGCACCGGGTCGGGGAGCGCCCGCTGCGGGAGTGAAACGACGGCGGATTCTCGCCGGCATGGCTGGCCGGCTGCGTCGGGTGCCCGCGTCGGTATTGGGTCCAGGGAACCTCTGCGGCCGGCGACACGGCGATCCACAAGACGTGCGGGCGTCTACGACAGCGTCGCGCACCGGTGGCGGCGCGTCACAGTGTTCAGCGCGAGCGCCGGCGGGCGACCACTGCGGCCGCGCCGAGCATCAGGCCGATCAGGGCGGTCGGCTCCGGGGCGACGATGATCGTCGCGTCCGCGATCGGCGAATCGGCGTTGGGTTGGTTGTTAAGCGGCGACTCCGATTCATCGCCCCAGCCCAGGTAAACCGGCTGGATGCCGCCGCCAACCTGCGACACTCCCTGTTGCCCGACCGCGAGCCGCACTTCCAAAGCGCCGGCGGCGTTGCCGGTTACCTCGATGTATCCGAGCAGTGTCGCATCGATGCGGGTGGTGCCGTCGAGCGCGAAGCGTTCGTACTGGGTGTCGACCGAGTTTGCCGTATTGCTGTTGTTTACGCCGGCCCCGCCGATGACGGCCACGCCCGACATCCAAGCCTGATCGGAGCCGCTCGAACCGCTGGTCTGGTTAGACCAGCGCCCGACGTTCGCGCCGTAGGAACCGTTGGTGTAGTTCCAGAAGTTGTGAGTCGAAATGACGCCGCCGACGCCGTCGACGCGCGTCCGAAGCGACACACCATTGTAGATGACGTTGTTCGGTGTTCCGGGCGGCGTGATCTGTGCCCAAACGTAGAGCCGCGTCGTGTCTCCGAACGGGATCAGCACGGTGGGATTCGTGCCGAGTTCGGGGCTGGGGTTATCCGCGGGGCTGGTCGGGTCTGCGGGATTTGACAGCCCAATGGTCGACAGGAACAACCGGATTGGGCGGGACTGCGCCGAAGCCAACTCAGGCGCAAACACAGCGAGCACCCCCGCCGCAAGGGTGAAAACGCGACGCATTGTGCCTCTCTCCGCCTGCACGACAACAGATTCGAGCGCGTCGGCCGCCAAGATGTGCTCCACCGGAGCGAGCGACCGCACCATTCACACGGACGTGAGTTTACCGAACAAATCGGATGCGGTCAATCGCCGAATGATTAGCAAGGCGCAAATTGGGGACGAGTGTTCGTCACCGTCAGGTCGACCAGTCCACGTGCTCACGATCTCAGACTTCTGCTGGTCGCCCGGGGATGCCCTTCGGGAGTGCTTACGGCGATCCAGGCCGGTTCGCCGCAGAACCCGAACCGGCCCGAGCGGCGGCATCCGCGCTGATCGCTTCCTCAAAGAGCGGCTGAAGCGCCAGGCGGATGCCACGCGTGGTCTGAGGCTCGCTGCGAATCCACTCCGTCAGCACCGGCAGCGCGCGTTCGTCGCGGCACGCAGCCAGCACGCGGGCCGCGGCGCGGCGGACCGTCGGCGACTCATCGGTCAAACACGCGGCGATTCGCTCGTGGTTTCGCACGCTGATGAACGGCCAACGCCTCGCATCACGCAGCGCCGGCGACGTGGTGGGTGTGGGTGCATCGGGAAAGTCGAGCGGGTCGCCGCCGGCCAGGGCCACACAGCGTTGCAGCAACTCGGTCGGACCATCGACGGCGAGACGCAGCGCCGCGCGCCGCGCCTCCGCGTGCCGCGCGAGGGTTGCGGCGAGAATCCAGCGCAGATCTTCGCCACCCGGTTCGCATAACGCGCGGATCCGCGGGTCGCGCGGCCCCGGCGACGTGCGGGCGCGCGGGGCGGATGGCGGCGGTGCGGCCGCCGATGCGTCCGCGCGAACGATTGGCCCGGCAGGGTTTGACTCACCGGAATCCGGCATCAGCGCGGCGACGCGCACGACCAGCCGTACGCATAGCTCCGCGTGATCCAACTTGGTCTCCGCGGGGGCGCTCCGCAGCCACTGAGCGAACACGCGTGCGACCGGTGGGGTTTCGGCGCCCAGCAGCGCTTGAAGCCGGGGGTTCTCCAGGCTGTCGAGCAGCAACGTGAGCCCGCCGCGGACGACAGGCGCGCTGCCGTCTGAGAGAAGCCGTGCGTAGATCGCGGCGCGGCCGTCGACGCCGCGCTGTTCGGCGGTGCGGATCAGCATGGCGGCGCGGTTGAACTCGCGCGTCTGCGGCCGGGTGGCGAGCAGCCAGCGAATCTCATCGTAATAGCCGCCGCCGGGCAGGCGTGCGAGCGATGCAAGAGTCATGCCCGCGGCGGCAAGCGTCAACGCCCAGGAGGCCGCGCGGCGCGCGGCGGATCGCCCGCCGGCTGCTTCCGCATCGGAGCTCGGCGAACAAAGCTGCATGGACGGGACTCAGCGACGGTGAATTTTTCGGCTTCAATCAGTTTCGGTAGCGGTTCGCGAGCGCGGCCGCGCGGGCAGAATGCGGGCGGGCAGAATTCCCGCCCCACCCAGAGAATCCACTCGCTCTCAGGCCGATCCCGCGGCCTTAACCAGCGCTGTGAAAAGCCGGAAGTGCTCCTGGCGATCGATCAGGTCTTCGGGGTGCCACTGCACCGCGATGAGAAATCGATCGCCGGCGGCCTCGATCGCCTCAACGGACTCGTCCGGTGCGAAGGCCACCGCAAGAAACCCGTCGCCGGTCTGATCCGCCTTCAGCACCTGGTGATGGCGGCTGTTCACTTCAAAATGCGTCGCGCCGACGATGCGCGCCAGCCGCGATTCCGGCCGGACGCGGACCGGGTGGTAGGCGCTGGTGAAATCGGGCATGTGGTGCACGATGTGAGGCGTCGCCGGCACATCGTCGACGTGCTGAATCAGGCAGCCGCCCCGCGCGACGCCCGCAATCTGGCAGCCCAGGCAGATGCAAAGCGTGGGCAGGCCCGAAGCATCCGCCGCCTTGAAGAGCGGCAGCTCGAACGCGTCGCGCCGCGCCGCCATCACCGCGGTCTGCGGGTGCTTCTGCTGCCCGTAGTGACGCGGGTCGAGGTCTTCGCCGCCGGTGAACAGCAGGCCGTCGCAGCGGCGCAGCATGGCGGCGATCAGCTCGGGATCGGGCTCCCGCGGAAGCGGGATCGGCATCGGCAGTCCCCCGGCGGCCAGCACCGCGTCGGTGTAGGCCGCGTTCAGGTATGCTCGGGGACGCGGCGGAGAACCGATCTCCTCGGAAAA
Organism: uncultured Planctomycetales bacterium; assembly: GCA_964631045.1. Lineage (GTDB taxonomy): Bacteria > Planctomycetota > Phycisphaerae > UBA1845 > Fen-1342 > CAZVWB01. Next base: position 10,491 of record CAZVWB010000029.1, on the reverse strand, counting down.
ACTCATCGTGACGCCGATGACGGGTCGCATACGACACCTCGAGAATTGCGGGCCGGGCGCGGGCCGCCGACCTCCGCCGTCGCGCCGGCGCGCGACGCACGGAAGCGAAACAGCGTGTGCGCGTTCCGTTGAAAGCCGACACTCGCTCGGTATAGTAACGCGCGTGGTTGGTGCGGTCCCCGTCCGCTCGGCCGGGAACCTTTAGCGACTCCTGCCCCTTCATCTCAGGTGAATCGTGCGCAATGTCGGACCCTGGCTGTTTCCGCAGCGCGGCGGAGGCGTCTGTGGCCTGCTGATTTTCGCGATTCTCGCGTGTCTGGCGCCGCCGGCCACGGGGCAGGACGCCCGCGACGGCATGCTGGTGCGGCGGGTCGAGATTCGCGGCCTGCAGACGATCAGCGAGGCGTTCGTGCGTCGGCTGGTGAAGACGCGCGAGGGGCAGACGCTGGCGCTGACGCAGGTGCAGGAGGACGTGCGGGCGCTGATCCGCTCGCGCAAGTTCATCGACGCGAACGCGGACGCGATCGTGGAGGATGCGCAGGCGGTCGTGATTTTCAACGTTCGCGAGAAGCCGGCCGTCGCCGCGCTCGAGATTGACGGGAACAAGCGATTCTCGACCGACGAGCTGTTCAAGGAGGTCGGCCTGAGCGCCGGCACGCCGCTCGATCAATACGAAGTGAATCGCGGGCGCGACAACATCCTGCGGAAGTACAAGGAGGCCGGATACTACTACGCCACGGTCGAGATCGACGCGGAGGCGCTGGAGGCCGGGAACCGGGTCATCTATCGCATCACCGAGGGGCCGCAGGTGCGCGTGCGGCGCATCAGTTTCGAGGGCAATCGCGCGTTCGCCGAGACGCGCCTGCGTACGAAGGTGAAGAGCAAGACGTATCTTTGGATCTTCGAGCCGGGGGCGCTGGACGAGGAGCAGGCCGAACGCGACGCGCTGGATCTGCAGAATTTCTATCGCGACGAAGGCTACCTGGACGCGCGGGCCGGCTATCGGCTCGAGTTCGATGACGTGGACCGCACGCGGCTGAACCTGGTCTTTGTGATCGAGGAGGGCGGGCGCTACCGGATTCAGGACATCGTCGTCGAGGGAAACACGGTCTTCGAGACCGATCGGATTCTGACCACCATGCAGCTCAAGCCCGGAGAGCCGCCGCGCGAGGTCGTGCTGCGCGAGGACGTGCGGCGGCTGGCGGACCTGTATGGCGAGATCGGCTACGTCGCGGCGCGGGTGACGACGCAATACGACTTTCAGGAAGAAGCCGGCGTCGTCGTGTTGCGGGTAAACGTCGTGGAGGGCCCGCAGTCCCGATTCGGGCGCGTGACCGTCCGCGGCAACGTGAACACGAAGGACGAGGTGATCCGCCGCGAGCTGCGGTTCTATCCGGGCGAAGAATACAACACGGTGAAGGCTCGCAAGGCCGAGCAGCGGCTGATGGAAACCGGCCTCTTCTCGCGCGCCAGCGTCACGCCGATGGCCGACGAGGAGGGGCTGCGCGAGGCGCTCGTCGAGATCGAAGAGGGCCAGCAGGTGGATTTTCTCTTCGGCGTCGGCGTGAGCACCGACGACGGCGTGCTCGGAACGTTTACGATCAATAACCGCAACTTCGACCTGTTCGACTGGCCGCGAACGTGGGGCGAGCTCTTCCGCGGGCAGGCCTTTCGCGGGGCGGGTCAACGGCTGCGGGTGCAGCTCGAACCCGGAACCGAGGTATCGCGCTTCCGCATCGACTTCACGGAGCCGTACCTGTTCGACCAGCCGCTGCGGCTCGACACCTCGGTGTATCTCTTTCAGCGCGATCGGGGCCCGTATGATGAGCAGCGCCTGGGCTTCATCCCGGCGCTCAGCCGGCGCTTCGAGAGCGGCGTGCTGGATGGTTGGGCGGTGGAGGGCGCGCTGCGGTTCGAGGGAATCGACATCGACAACGTCAACTCCCTCGCATCGCGCCAGATTCGCGATGTTCGCGGCAGCAGTTTTCTGACGAGCGTCAAGGGCTCGATCGTTCGCGACACGACCGACAGCCGCATTCTGCCGAGCGAGGGTTACCGTCTGAGCTTCTCATGGGAGCAGGTCGGCGCGCTCGGCGGCGATTACGACTTCGGCAAACCGTCGGTGAGCGCCCGCTGGTATCGCACGCTGCGCACCGATGTTTTCGACCGCAAGAGCATCCTGGCGCTGCGGGCTGATGCGGCGTGGATCGTGGGCGAGGCTCCGGTCTTCGAGCGGCTGTACGCCGGCGGCTTTGGCTCGCTGCGCGGCTTCGGATTTCGCGGAATCTCGCCGCGGGCCGGGATTTATGACGACGCGGTCGGCGGGGATTTCATGTTGCTGACCGGGGCGGAATATTCGTTCCCGATCTATGCGAAAAACGTGCGCGGCGTGACGTTCCTGGACATGGGCACGGTCGAGGAGAGCTTCCAGATCACCGACTGGCGGGCGTCGGTGGGCTTTGGGCTGCGAATTCAGGTGGATTTCTTCGGCCCGGTGCCGATCATCCTGGACTTCGGCTTCCCGATCGCAACGGGCGACGATGACGACGAGCAGGTGTTCAATTTCTCGATCGGCGCGTCCTTCTAGCCCGCCTGGTTCGGGTCAGGCCCACCGGCGGAGCGTCAGGAGCCGCGGCGGTTGCCCAGCCCAAAAGTATGTGCGCCAGGCGTCCGTGCGCGGTTTCGTAGCGACGTTGTGATTTTTGGATGCAAATTGCGCACGGGCGGGGTTGACACCCGCCGGAGACTGGATACACTGCCTTGCTCGCGACGCACGGAAACGACAGGTTTGCGAGCGCCGCGGTCGTTGGCCCGGGACACGGGTGCCGCCGGAACGGAGGCGGCCGGAGCGGATGCCGGAAGGCTTCCGAGCGGTTGGCGGAGAGCCGCCTATCGTGGCGCCGGCCGCGAAATGCGGGCTCGTAGCTCAGTTGGTTAGAGCGCGTCCCTGATAAGGACGAGGTCACAAGTTCGAATCTTGTCGGGCCCAATGAAACGGCCGCGGTAGTGTCCGCCGGAGTTCTGGTTGTGCCGTCCTGGCTGATCGTTGTGATCGTCGTGATACCCGCGGCGGTTGCGATCTGGATGGCGACCAAGCGTGGCGGTTGCTGAGGCCCTGGGAATAACGGCTAGGCGGCGCCTGGCCGGAACGAGACCGGGGTCGTAGCTCAATTGGGAGAGCGCCGCCTTTGCAAGGCGGAGGTTGCCGGTTCGATCCCGGTCGGCTCCAGTGGCGGCGTGCGTGAGCGGGCTTCGCGCTTCCGGGCATCTTTCGGGTGCCTGGAAGCCTGCGGCTCGCAGGTGTCCGCGGCGGAAGCTGCGGGCAGTCGATCTTTGACAAGTGAATCGTGTGGAACGCAGGTATCACAAACCGCACCGTTTTAACTGCGCGCGGTGGTCGGGCCGGCGGCGGAAACGTCGCTGGTTTCGGCGATCGGGCGCAATCTCGAGAAGATCGGTACGGCTTGATCACAGCTATTCATAAATGTGGTCAAGCTCTTAAGGGTGTATGGTGGATGCCTAGGCGTGCAGAGGCGATGAAGGACGTTGTAGGCTGCGATAAGCCTCGGGGAGCGGCCAAACACGCGTTGATCCGAGGATTTCCGAATGGGGCAACCCGGCGGCACTGCGCAAGCAGATGCCGTCACTCCCGTCTGAATGCATAGGACGGGTAGAGCGAACCCGGGGAACTGATACATCTCAGTACCCGGAGGAAAGGAAATCAACCGAGACTCCGTCAGTAGCGGCGAGCGAAGGCGGACCAGCCCAATACCCGATGTAAGCAGAGGCGAAGAGCTCTGGAACGGGCCACCACAGAAGGTGACAGTCCTGTAGCCGGACGCGAGCGTCGGGAAATGAGTAGGTCGGGGCCCGTGAAACCCTGACTGAACATGCGGGGACCACCCTGCAAGGCTAAGTACTCCTGCACGACCGATAGTGAAAAGTAAGGCGACTGAAAGGTGAAAAGCACCCCTTCTAGGGGAGTTAAAAGTACCTGAAACCATGCACCTACAAGCTGTAGGAGGCCGATGCCGCAAGGCCGGCTGACTGCGTACCTTTTGCATAATGGACCGGCGACTTATCGTGCACGGCAAGGCTAAGCGCCTCCGGCGTGGAGCCGTAGCGAAAGCGAGTCTGAATAGGGCGAATGAGTCGTGCGTGATAGACCCGAAACCACGTGATCTACCCATGGACAGGTTGAAGGAAGGGTAAAACCTTCTGGAGGACCGAAGCCGTGAACGTTGAAAAGTTCTGGCATGAGCCGTGGGGAGGAGTAAAAGTCTAATCAAACGTGGAGATATCTGGTTCTCCCCGAAATGTCTTTTGGGACAGCCTCGGGACAACTACGTCATGGGGGTAGAGCTACTGAATGAAACGCGGGGCCTACCCGGCTACCGCCTTCAATCAAACTCCGAATACCATGACGACTATCCCGGGAGTGAGTATGTGGGCGCTAATGTTCACGTACAAAAGGGAAACAACCCACACCGCCAGCTAAGGCCCCTAAGCGATGCTCAGTGGATAAGGAAGTTCGTTTTCTGAGACAGCCAGGATGTTGGCTTAGAAGCAGCCACCATTTAAAAAGTGCGTAATAGCTTACTGGCCGAGATAACGAGCACCGATAATGATTGGGACTAAGCCTCGCGCCGAAGCTGCGGGTTCGAAGCAATTCGAGCGGTAGGGGAGCGTACTACGGGAGATACAAGCCATACCGATAGGAGTGGTGTCGGCCCGTAGCAGTGCGAATGCCGGTATGAGTAACGATAAAGAGGGTGAGAATCCCTCTCGCCGTAAGCCCAAGGTTTCCTGGGGAAGGTAATTCCGCCCAGGGTTAGTCGGATCCTTAGTCGAGGCCGAAAGGCGTAGACGATGGACAGCAGGTTAATATTCCTGCACTTCGTGTCGCGGTTGAACCGGCGGGGACGTTGTCCGGGAGCGTGGCCCACTACGAGCATAGAGGGCGCCCGCAAGGGCGAGGCCGATTTGTTGCCGAAGCACGCAAACGAACAACCGAGAAAAGCCGTCCGGGGACGTGGCGCGAATCCGTACCAAAACTGACACAGGTGGGCGAGGAGAGTATCCTAACGGCGCTCGAGAGAACGGTCCTTAAGGAACTAGGCAATTTCACCCCGTAACTTCGGGATAAGGGGTCCCTCTCCCTTCGGGGAAGGGCGCAGAGAATCGGCTCTGGGAACTGTTTATCAAAAACACAGGTCTGTGCTAACTCGTAAAGAGGACGTATACAGACTGACGCCTGCTCGGTGCCGGAAGGTTAAGGAAGTCGGTCAGCCGCAAGGCGAAGCTGGCAACCGAAGCCCCGGTTAACGGCGGCCGTAACTATGACGGTCCTAAGGTAGCGAAGTTCCTTGTCGGGTAAGTTCCGACGCGCATGAATGGCGTAATCACTGGAGTAGTGTCTCAAGGACCGACTCGGTGAAATTGAAGTCGCGGTGAAGATACCGTGTACCCGCAGCAAGACGGAAAGACCCCGTGAACCTTTACTGTAACCTGGTATTGGCAGTTGATATCGCGTGCGTAGGATAGGTGGGAGGCGTTGATCCGCCGGTTCCGGCCGGCGGGGAGCCGTCGTTGAAATACCACCCTCGTGCTATTAGTTGCCTAACCCCGTCCCGTGAAGCCGGGCGAGGGACAGTGCTAGGCGGGCAGTTTGACTGGGGCGGTCTCCTCCCAAAAGATAACGGAGGAGTGCAAAGGTCGGCTCAGCACGGTTGGCAATCGTGCGCCGAGTGCAAGGGCATAAGCCGGCTTAACTGTGAGACAAAAAGGTCAAACAGACACGAAAGTGGGCCCTAGTGATCCGGTAATCCCGCGTGGAAGGGTTATCGCTCAACTGATATAAGGTACTCCGGGGATAACAGGCTGATGACTACCGAGCGTCCATAGCGGCGTAGTCGTTTGGCACCTCGATGTCGGCCCATCACATCCTGGGGCTGTAGGCGGTCCCAAGGGTTCGGCTGTTCGCCGATTAAAGTGGTACGCGAGCTGGGTTCAGACCGGCGTGAGCCAGGTCGGTCCCTATCTGCTGTGGGCGTGCGAGTCTTGAGAGGCCATCACTCTAGTACGAGAGGATTGGGTGGTACATGCCTCTGGTGTACCTGTTGTCGCGCTAGCGGCACGGCAGGGTAGCTAAGCATGGACTGGATAAACGCTGAAAGCATCTAAGCGTGAAGCCGTCCTCAAGATCAGGACTCGTTGCTCCCTTCGGGTGAGCTGAAGACCCCTGGTAGACCACCAGGTTGATAGGCCGGGTGTGTAAGAGGAGAGATCCTTTTAGCTTACCGGTTACTAACGGTCGAATGCTTGACCGCATTTATGAATCGCTGTGACGGCGCATCCGCGCCGCTCCAGACGAGATTCAGGCCCTACCGATCAAACGGTGCGTTTTGGCCTGCGTTCCATCGATTTCACACTCCCGACTGAGTGCAACCGTCGGACCGCGCGGCCCCGCCGCGCGGCTCAGACGCACACGATCTGCCGGTGACCATACGTGTGGGGAAACACCTGATCCCATTCCGAACTCAGTAGTAAAGCTCACACGGCCGATGGTAGTCCTGATCGGGCGAGAGTAGGTGATTGCCGGCTTTTACGGCCCGGCGTTCTTCGCGGAACGCCGGGCCGCCTTTGTTTCGGGATCGGCTGGCGCAGCGCGCGGGCATGCGGCCGGGGCGAGGTACCGCCCGCGCTGGTTCAGACGCCCTGCGACCGCATCTCGGTCGCCTCGGCCAGAAAGCGGTCGGTGTACGCCGGGTCGACGCGGCGGCAGGTCTGCGTCGCCAGTTCGCCGATGCGCTGATAGTCGGGGTCAGCGGTTCGCGCCAGAAACTCCCCCGCCAGGATTACGAGCCGCAGCAGATGCCGCAGGATGATTCCTTCCTGTTTGATCAGGTTGGTCGACTTCACGAAGCGGTAGAACTCGCAATCCAGCTCGAAGGCGCCGCCTGCGACCCACTTGGGCTGCACGAAGACCGGCTCGGGCGCGATCAGCCTGGCTTCAAAGGCCAGCTTCAGCATCTCCGGAAACGTCGGCGGCCGCGGCTGATCTTCCTCGTCGAAGAATTCGTCTTCTTCGTCGTTTCCGGGGGGCGGCTGAACGACCATCTTGCCCATCGAGATCAGCAGCGGTTCGAGCACCTGCGACTGTAGCGGCCCCGGTTCGCGCTCCGGAATGCGGACGTGCCGCTCGATGACCGGGGGCACCTCGAGCGCGCCCTCCAGGGCGAGCAACTTCTCCGAGAAGTCGCTGCGCGCGAGTTGTTCGCACAGGAACGCGGCGAATAGCGGATCGAGCGTGCGAAACCCGAGCAGGGCGTGAATGCTCTCGTGCAGCGTCACGTGTTCGCCGTCCTCGCCGCGCGTCAGGTAGCCCAGCGCTGCGAGGTTGTCGAGCATGAAGCCGAGCTGCTGCTGGAATTTCTCGATGCGATCCGGCGACGTGAACCGCCGCGAAAGGAACTCGCGGACCTCGCGCAGCGAGCCGGAGCGCGTCAGCAGGTATATCAGAACCGAGTACGGAATCATCGAGCGGCTGTAAAGCTTCGCGGGACCGGCCTCGATCAACTGCTTCAGGTGCCCCTCGACCCAGTACTGCTCCGTTTTTCGCCGGGTGGGCCGCTTGCGCTCCAGCTCCTTGCGCATCCGCATGATGCCGGGGTCTTTGGAGTGCGGGTCGATCTTGTCGTAACGCTCCTTCCACTTGGCGATGCGCACGTCGTCCTCATGCGCCACGGCGAACACGAAGCCGCGCGTGTCGAATTGCGGCCGGCCCGCGCGGCCGAATATCTGGTGCGCCGTCGCGGGGGGCACGAGCTTCTTTTCGCCGCGCTTGCCCTTCAGCAGCGTCGTCAGCACGACCGAGCGTGCCGGCAGATTGATTCCGGCGGCCAGCGTCTCGGTACAGGCTACGAACGGGATCAGCTTGCGCTGAAAGAGATGCTCGACGATCATCTTGTGCTTGGGCAGCACGCCGGCATGATGCACCCCGACGCCGCGCAGCAGCATCTGCCGTAACTTCGGCCCCACGCCCTCTTTGAGATCCTCGGCCCGCTCGTCGAGGTACGCCTCGATGTCCTTCTTGGCCGCATTGCCGATAATCGGCAGGCCTTTGACCTGCTCGGCGATCTCCCAGCACTCGTCGCGATTGAAGCAAAACACCAGCGCCGGCGATCGGCGGGCGGAATCGTCGCCCTCCGCCATCGCGTTGAGCTGCTCGGTGAGCAGCTTGTCGCCGACCCACTGGAACTCGAGCGGCACGCGGCGCTCGGCGGACGTCACGACGGTCAGTTTGCGATTGTGGTGCTTGGCGAGCCAGTCGGCGAACTCGTACGGGTTTCCGACGGTGGCCGAGAGCAGCAGGACGCGCACGTGCCGCGGCAGCAGAACGAGCGACAACTCCCAGACCACGCCGCGATCCTGGTCGTTAAAGCTGTGAAACTCGTCCATGACCACTGCGTCGGTGTGCTCGAAGTCGCCTACGGCCGGATCGGTCGACAGCAGGTGGTTGAGCAGGATTTCGGCGACGACGACGCGCACCAGCGCCTCGGGGTTCACCCGCCGGTTGCCGGTAATCAGGCCCACATCGTCGCGTCGGAAGCCCCAGCGCTCCGCGAGATCCTGCATCTCGCGGAACTTCTGGTCGGTCAGCGCGATCAGCGGCGTGGTGTAGTACATCCGCCGCCGGGTGTGCAGCGCCTCGAAAACGGCCGATTCGGCGATGAGCGTCTTTCCCATGCCGGTGGGGGCGCACACCATGATGCCGTGGGGCGTTTCGAACCACGCCAGGAGCGCTTCTTCCTGGAATGGGTAGGGGTTGTGCGGCAGCGATTCCAGGTAACGCGTCAGCAGCTCGTCGCGGTTCATCCGCGCAAGGATAGCCGGGAATGGGCGGAGCAGGATCGGCGGGGATGCGGTTCTACTTCGCACGGCCGGCGAGCTCGCGCCGCGACCCGTGAACGTCGATGACCTGCCGGCGCTGCCAGCGCGGAACGCGGCAGCGGCGAAATCGACGACCTTGCGGCTTCCGGCTGCCGGCCCGCTGCGGGCCTATGATCTACTAACGCGTGCCGATCGGACGCAGCGAACGCGTGCCACTGGGGCGCAGCGCCTGGGCGCCTGAAAGCCCAACGGAGACAGAACTCGTGAAGCCCACGCCGATCGCCGCGGCACTATTCGGGTTGCTATGCGCGCCGCTCGCCGTTCGGGCCGCACCGCTGCCGGTCGTCAACCCCAGCTTCGAACAGCTCAGCCGGCCTCTGGCGGTGGGCGAGCAGACCAACGGCGCCGGCGGCGTCGGCGTTCCGGTCGCGACGCGCTTTCCGTTCGGCGGCGGGGGCGTAAATTGGGATGATCCGGTCGAGGTCGCAGGGTGGCGCACCCGGCTGCGTCCGCCGGGCGACCCGGCGACAGTCCCGGTCGGGGTGCTAAACCCGCCGATGCTCGGCGGCGAGCCCTTCGTCACCGGACAGGACGGGCAGCATGTGTGCGCAGTGCAAGCGGCGCAGATCGGCCAGACCATCGACGCGCTGCTGCAACCGGCGACGCGCTACTGCGTGAGTTTTCTCGGCGGGATCGGCCGGTTCGGCACGAACTACATCCTGAGCGTTTCGCTGATCGCCGTGGCCGACGTGCAAGCGCTGCCGCTGGAGGGTGAGCCCGGCGTCACGCGGCTCGCGATTACGCAGGGCCTCGTCGTGCCGCCCCAGTCGTTCGGCACGATGCTGCCGTATTCGCTGGAATACACGACGCCCGATACGCTGCCGCCGGCGCTGGTGGGGACGCGGATCGGCATTCATATGTACGGCAGCGACGGAATTCCGCGTGTGCTTTACGACCACTTCGCGCTCGACGCGACGGCGATACCGGAGCCGGCGGGCGCGTGGCTCGCGGTGCTGGCGCTGACCCCGCTCGTCGGCCGCCGTCGCTAATCGGCGCGTGCGATGCTCAGGCGATTTGCGGCGTGCTCATCTGGCGACTTATCGCGCGGCGGCGTGGGCCGGGAGTACTCCTATGCGCTGCGAGCGGGCGTGTGGCCCACTCTCGCGATACTCCGCGAAAGCATGCTAAGTGGGGTGACGGCGTGAGTTTCGCGAAGTGGGTCGTGTGTGGCATGCTTTCGCGGTACTCCGCGTAAGCATGCCGGGTGGAATGCTCGCTGGGTTCCAACGCGCTGCGACGGCGCGCGCGTCCGGCGCCGCTGTTCCCAACGCCAGGCTCGCGTAGGCGGACTGCATCCCGCACGAGGACGATCGGTGCGAGCGAGCACGCCAGATCGCTTGACCTACGGCGCCTGCACCCCGCAGCCGCCGAAGAGGCAGTTGACGAACGGGTCGATGTCGAAGAAGTCGACAAAGCTGTCGCGGTTGATGTCGGCGGTGATCGTCCAGCAATCCGGATACGCGGCGGCGTACGCGGGGGCGTCGAACAGCGCCAGCAGGAACGGGTCGATGTCGAAGAAGTCGATCGACTCGTCGCAGT
>CAZVWB010000028.1:0-69536 GCA_964631045.1 uncultured Planctomycetales bacterium | reverse complement strand
CGGTCTCCAGACCTTGTTGTTACCCACAATTCGGTTGCGTGATCTTCGACCCCGAAGGGGTCGCGGGTTGTAGCCACGGGTGGAGTCGCCGCGCCGCGGCGACGGAACCCGTGGTCGGCGACGCGAGGCGTCTTCGCCCCGGCAGGGGCGAAGGAGAGCGTACGATTCGTGCTCGCAGAGCAGCCCCGCTCCCGCCGCCCCTGCCGGGGCGGAGACCGCACATGACGCTCGATCCACGGGTTGCGCTTCGGCCTGCGGCCTGCGCTTCACCCGTGGCTACACTCCCGCGTCCCTTCGGGACTGAACGCAGGAAGCCGGACGCGCTCCGAAAAATGTGGGTAACAGCAAGGTCTGAAGACCGGAGCCGCACGAGGATCGCATAGCCCGGATTTCGTTCGACCGCCTCAGCGCCCATCGACCTGTCGAATTCTGCCACGAATCCGCACGCTCGTTGCCGACGAAGACATCTGTGTAGTGTCTGCGTACCCAGTGGGAAATCCGGTTGGGTACCCAGCCCCCACCGCCAGGTGCAAACAGCCCCTGGCGAGTGAAAAACGCCGGTTTCCGCGTTGGTATGGGACTTGCCCATATCAGCAGGCGACGCCGAAGTGTGAAGCGGCGATTGCAGCGCCGGTGTGGCGCGGAGGTGCGAGCATGCTGCGACAGGTTGCACACAAGCGAAGCGAGCGCGCCGGAAGCCGAAAGGCGTGCGACCCGTGCGAGGCGTGCAACGCGACCTCCGCGCCCGCCGGCCGCGGAACGGTGGCGCTGGTCTGGCCGATCCGGCGGCCGCGACCGCGATCCGCGGTCATCCGCATCGGCGGCGGCTAGCGCCTCAAGTGTTCGTCGCGCCGGCCCGCGGTGCGCTGCGCGGGTCAGGCTGCGACCACGACGATCGCTTGCAGCGATTACTCACAGGCCCCGGCGGCGATTAACGCTCCGGGGCCGCTCTTTCGAACCCCCGGCGGCCAGGCGCGACACGGGTCGTACCAGGTGTGCAGCACCGCCTGCCATTCTGACCCGTCGCGGCAGGCGACGAACGCCCGGCGGACCTCCTCGGCCAGCGGATGGAGTTCGCTGTACTTGATCCCGAACTTCCGCATCGTTCGCGACGCGGTTCGCGGGCCGTAGAACCGCTCGGCGAGTTCATAGTGCGCGGCGATGGTCTCGCCCTGCTCCGCGACGGTCGGCGGTTCGGGCAGCGGGCGGCCCTCCCAGAGGGCCTGGGCCTCGCGAAAAATCCAGGGATTCCCGATGCAGCCGCGCGCCACCCACACACCGTCCACGCCGGTGCTCTCCAGCATGCGAACAGCGTCTTCGGCGGTGAATACGTCGCCGCTGCCCAGCAGCGTCATCCGCGGGGCGTACTTTCGCACGCGCGCGATGAAGTCCCAGCTTGCCGGCCCGACGTAGCGCTGCTTGACGGTGCGGCCGTGCACCGCGACGGCGGCCAGACCGGCGGCACACGCCGCATCGAAGATGCGGAAGAAGTCGCGCTCGCTCTCGGCGGAGTCGTCCATGCCGCGCCGCATTTTCAGCGTGACGGGGGTTCGCGCCGGAACGGCGGCCCGCACGCGCCGGATGATGTCGATCGCCGTATCCGGCTCCGACAGCAGGAAGCCGCCGCGGCAGCGCCCGAGCACCTTTTTCACCGGGCAGCCGAAGTTGATGTCGATCACGTCGAAGCCCGCGTCGGCCATGAGCGCTGCGGCCTGACCGAAGGCCTCGGGCTGCGCGCCCATCAGCTGCCCGCCGACCGGGTGATCGTCGTCCGTCAGGTCGAGTATTTCCCGTTGCAGCTTGCCGGGTTGCAGCACGACTTTGTCGAGCACGACTTCGTGGATGCAGTACGCGGCGCCGTGGCGGCGCGCGATCAGCCGCATCGGCGCGTCGCTATAGCCCGAAAGCGCGGCCTGAACGAAGGGAGAAGGCAGTTCGACGGGACCGATTCTCAGCATGATCTCAGCACCGACGCGCCGGCCGGTGATAGCTTCTGTCGCACCGGTCTATCGACCCGTGGCGGCACTTGTGTCGCCGGTCTCCCGACCCGTGGCTGCACTTGTGGCACCGGTCTTCCGACCGGTGATTGTGGCGCCGGTCTTTCGACCGGTGGCTGTTTCCGCGGGTCTCCGACCCGCGCCGGGGAGCAGCGCCGGGCCGTTAGCGCGCCGCCGCCGGTGTCCACTTCCGGTCCTGCGGCCCCGTGTACCGGCTCAGCGGCCGGATGATGCGGTTGTTGGTGTATTGCTCGATGACGTGCGCCGACCAGCCGGTGATCCGCGAGCAGACGAACAGCGGCGTATAGATGTCAAGCGGCAGCCCCATGAAGAAGTACACCAGCCCGCACGGATAGTCGACGTTCGGGTAGATCTTCTTCTGCTCCCACATCGTATCCTTGATGGCGTGGTACACCTCGACCCGCCACATCTCGCTGCGCTCGCGGCCGAGCGGCTCGATGTATTTTTCCAGGATGCGAGCGCGATGGTCGCCGTTCTTGTAGACGCGATGGCCAAACCCCATGATCTTGGCCTTGTTCTTGATCCCCTCCAGCGTCCACGCACGAGCTTCCGCGGCGCTCTTGAAGCGGTTGATCAGCTTCATGGCCTCTTCGTTCGCGCCGCCGTGCAGCGGCCCTTTGAGCGTGCCGACGCCGGTGACGATCGCCGAGTACACGTCGCTGAGGGTGCTGGTCGTGACTCGCGCGGCGAACGTCGAGGCGTTGAATTCGTGCTCGGCGTAGAGCACGAGGGTCAGGTTCAGGATCTTCTCGAACAGCTCGGAGGGTTTCTGGCCGAATGCGAGATAAAGCGTCTGCGCCGCGTGCGACAGGCCCGGGTGCGGCGCGAGCGGCTCCTTGCCGCTGAGGTAGCGCAGCCGCGCCGCGATCAGGCTCGGCGCGACCGCCAGGCAATGCGTCGCGCGGCCGATCAGCGCGTCCTTCGCGTCGCCGCTGAACGGATCAAAATGCCCCAGCATCGACAACCCGGTCCGCAGCACGTCCATCATCGGCGTGTCGCGCGGGATCAGTCGAACGACCTCGTAAACCTCGCGCGGCGGCACGCGCAATCGATCGATCTCCGCGGAGAACCGTTTCAGCTCCGCCGCGGTGGGCAGATCGTCGTGCAGCAGCAGATATGCGACTTCTTCGAACGAGGCGTGATCCGCCAGATCTTCGATGGCGTAGCCGCGATAGGCCAGGCTGTCCTGCAGAACGGCCGAGACATCGGTCTCGCCCGCGATGATGCCTTCAAGCCCCGGCCGATACAACACGCCCACCGTCTCGCTCATCGCGTCGCTCCCGGCGCGGCCGGCGGTGTCGGCGGCGCCACCTGATAGCCCAGCAGATCGTAGAGTTCCTGGCGGGTCTGAAGCCGATCCAGCACGTGCGCCTGTGTGCCGGCGGCCTTCAACTCGCGGAGAACGCCCTGCGCCGCCTTCATCGCGGCCCGCAGAAGTGTAACGGGGAAAATCACCAGCTTGTAGCCCAGCGCCGCGAATTCGCCCGCGCTGATGTACGGCGTCTGACCGAACTCGGTCATGTTCGCCAGCAGCGGCGCGGGAACGTCCTGCGCGAAGCGCGCGAACTCCTCGCGCGACTTCAGCGCCTCCGGGAAAATCGCATCCGCGCCGGACTTCAGATACGCGTGCGCCCGAGCCACGGCGTCGTCATAGCTGGTTACGCCGCGGGCGTCGGTGCGGGCGATGATCAGGAAGTTCGGATCGCGCCGCGCCGCCGCGGCGGCCGCCAGCTTGGTGCAGAACTCGTCTGCGGGAACCAGCTCCTTGCCCGATAGATGTCCGCAGCGCTTCGGAAACTCCTGGTCCTCCAGGTGCATGCCGCTTACGCCGGCCCGCTCGAACTCCTCGACGGCCCGGGCGGCATTCTCCGGACCGCCGAAGCCCGTGTCGGCGTCGGTGATGATCGGGATCGACGTGACCGCGGCGCAGCGCGTGGCATGGTGCGCCGCCTCGCTCAGCGTCGTCAGACCGATGTCGGGAACGCCCAGCGTCGCATTCGCGAGCACCGCGCCGGATAGATAAAGCGCGTCGAACCCTTCGCGCTCGATCAGCCGCGCGGTCAGGGCGTTCACGGCGCCCGGTAGCGTTACGCAGCCGCGCCGCATCAGCTCACGCAGTCGCGCCGAGCGCGGATTTGGAGCGTGCATTCCGAACCTCTGGTTGAGAATACGGTCGCCGCGGCCGACACGCCGCGCTCGGGCCACATGCGCTTCAGGGCGCGGCCAGCGGCGCGACCGCCGGCGTCGCCCCTTGCGTCAGCGCCTCCAGCTTCGCGGCGATTGCCGCCTGGAGCGCCTCCGGATCGGGCGGATCGCTGGCGTCGGGCGCTTCGCGCAGCCGCTCCAGCGCCCGCCGCCACGCCGCCTCCGCCGCGGCCGGCTCGCCGAGGCGAAACAGCGCGTCGCCCAGGTGATCGTGCAGCACCGCGTCCTGCCCGTCGAACAAGCGCACCGCGCGCTCCAGGTACTTCCGAGCCGCCGACAGGTCGCCCGCCTTGTAGTACGCCCATCCAAGACTGTCGAGATACGCGGCATTCAGCGGCGACTGCGCCAGCGCCAGGCGAATCATGGCGATGCCGCGCTCCACCTGCTCGCCGCGATCCACCAGCGTGTATCCCAGGTCGTTGTTCACTCCCGGGTGCGTCGGACTGGCTTCGAGCATGCGCTCCAGGATGGCGATCTGCTCGTCGACGCGGCCGGTCGCGAAATGCACCTGACGCCGGAGCGAGGTGAAAAACTCGCGCGTCGGATAGGCTTCGTTCGCCGCTGCGGCTTCCCACTCGTCGATGCGCCGCAGTGCGTCATCGTACGCCTTGTATCGTATGCACAGCTCGATTCCGGCGTCGCGAAACTCATGCAGCAGATAGCCCTGATTGCGGACCTGGCGCTCGCTCAGCGTCTGATCGATCTCCGACAGCGCCGCTTTCAGATTCCCGTCGGCCGCCGTGGCGCGCGAGCGCAGCAGCCGCAGCGCGTAGTCTTCCTGCGGCGATCGCGGCGTGATCTTCGCGATGACCGCCAGCGCCTCCTTCGGGCGATCTCCCGCGATCGCGACCTGCACGAAGTACTCGAGCGCCGTCAGCTCCTCGGAGTCGGCCTGCATCCACTGCCGAATGGCGGCCAGCCCGGCGTCGTAGCGCCGCGCCCGAATCACCGCGTCTACATACGTCGTCCGTCGCTCGGTCTCCACGGGCCGCTCCGCCACCCAGGCCGCCGCCGCCGCTACGGCCTCGTCGCCGCGCGCGGCTTCGATCAGCGTGGCGATTCGCAGCGGCGTCCAGTCCGCGGGGCTCTCTTTCGCCGCCAGGCGTTCGTCGATGAGCCTTAGCGCCTCATCGAATCTGCGAAATCGCAGGTGTGCCACGGCCAGCGCCCGCTGCGCGTTCATGCGGGTCGCTTCATCCTCGGCCGCGTCCACCAGCCGCTGCATGACTGCGACGGCCTCGTCCACGCGGAAGTCTTCGAGCAGCCGGGACGCGAGCGCATCCAGCACGGCCAGCCTCCGCGGATAGCGCGCCGCGAGAGTCTGGATTTCCGACGTCGCCTCTTCGAAACGCAGCAGCATCGCCAGCGCCCGGCCGCGCAACTCGATCAGCCGCTCGCTGTCCGGCTGCACCTCGCGCACGCGCTCCAGCGTGTCCAGCGCCTCTTGCGGGCGCACGAGCACGAGCTGCACTTCGGCCAGGCGCAGGCCCGTTCGCCAATCCGCCGGCGCCTGCCCCAACTGCCGCGCCAGTTCTGCGGCGTGTTCGGCGCTGTTGGCCACGTCCGCGAAGCGCACCGCTGTGCCCGCTCTGCGAAGCGTGTCGGCCGGAACGTCATGGTCCGCAGCGCGCTCCAGTTGAATACGGGCGAGATCGAGCTTGTTCTCCGCCAGATAGGAATCGATCAGTGCTTCGAGCACATCCGGGTTGCCCGGATCGATCTCGATCGCCTCCTGAAAAAAGCGCTGCGCCCCCGGCAGGTCATGGCCGCGAAGCGCGTGACCGAGCGCCGCGCGATACTCGATGTCGCGCGGCGCCAGCGCGATCGCCTGGCGAAACGCCTCTGCCATCGCCGCCCGCTGATCGCGCCCCGCGGCCGCCGCGCCCCGAAGCCCGTGCGCCAGCGCGTAGGTCGGCGCGGCCGTCAGCGCCGCCTGGGCGTGCGCGTCCGCCTCCTCCCAGCGATACGCCCGTACTGCGAGCAGCGCCAGCGCCGCTTCCGCCGGCGGCCAGCCGGGTTTGGCCGCGAGGCTCTCGCCGAGCAGCCGCGCCGCGAGCGCCTCGTCCGCGTTCGCGGCAGCCGCCCCGGCCAGCACGAAGTTGTCCGCGAAATCGCGCGCCGCGGCGGCTCGCTCTGCGAGATACGTCTTGATCGCCGGGTCGAGCTCCTGTCGGTCGAACCAGCGCCGCAAACCGGCCCCCGACTCCGCCTCCACGGCCGACGCGCTCCGCAAGAACGCGGCCAGCGCCGCACAACCCGCATCGATCCGGCCGGCACGTCGCCGCGCCACGGCGACCGCCCATACCGTGGCCGGCTCGTCGGGCTGCGCGGCCGCAAGCGCTTCCCAGAGTCGCAAGGCAAGTGCGGGCGATTCCTCGCTCAGATGTCGCGCGATCGCGCGGGCCGCTTCGCCTTCCTGCCCGCTCCGTACCGCCTGCTCCAGCTCGTCGACCCAGCCATCCAGCGCGCCGGCGGCGCGAGCCGCCTGCAGCGCCAACGGCAGCAGCGCTCCGTGATCGGCGCGGCCCCCCGTCTGCTTGCCGGCCTCGCGACAGATGCGCAGCGCCTCCTCGGCGCGGCCGAGCGCCAGCAGGAGCTTTACACGCCGCCGAACCTGCTCGGGACCATCGCCAAAGCGTTCGCCGGCCGCCTCAACGATGTCGAGCGCTTCCTCCGGCCGCCCGAGGCGCAGCAGCAGGTCGATCCGCAGCGCGAGCGCTCCTTGCGGATGCCGCGACAGGATCGCGGCCACCTGCGGCGCGCTGCGATGCTGCCCGTGACTCTCCCAGACGGCGTCGTCGAACTCCGAATATGCGGCCTCGGCGGCGGCGAGCATCCCGCTGCGCTCCAGCAGCGCGCCCAGACGAAACCAGGCCGCAGTGACGCGCGGATTGTCGCGCTCTGTGCTCGCGGCCAGCGTCGCGCTGCGAAACTGCGCGAGGGCCGTCTGCACGTCCCCGGCGGACTCAGCGATCTCCCCGAGCAGGAAGCGCGGATCGGCGGCCGCCGGGCGAAGCGCCGCCGCGGCACTCGCCGAAGCGCGGGCATCCGCAACCAGACCCTGGCCGTGTTCCACCTGCGCCAGCGTCAGCGCCAGTTCGTAGTACGGCTGCTCGGCGACTCTGGCCGCCTCGTGCAAGCGCTGCATCGCAAACAGCGGCTGCTCATCGGCCAGGAAATCCAGCGCTTCGTTGTAGAGTTGACGCACGCGCGGCGGCGCTTGCGAAAAGTCCGCGGCGGGCGACGAGGCCGGCGTCGCAGGCGCGACGCCCATCACGGCCGAGAGCGGCCGTCTCGCCACATCATCCGCCGGGGCCGATGCGACCTGCGCCACGGCCACGACCGGCCCAAGGCACGCCGCCGCCAGCAGCGCGGCGGAAAGAAAAGACGCCAGAGGCCGCCGCAGCCGGCGCGGGCCGATGCGGTCTGGACCGGTGCGAGCGGAACTGCACATACACGCTACCCCGACTTGGCCCGCGCTCGGCTCTTCCGCGCGGGGCGCGGCGCGCTCTTCTCCGCGCTCGCCCGCGCCACGGCGGGGCGCGGCGGACTGCTCTTGCGCGCGGCCGGCTTGCGCGGCGCATCCGCAGGCTTCTCGGCGGCGGCCGCCGCGGGGCGCTTCGAGCGCGCGCTGCGGCCGGTCCGGGGCGGCGGCGCAGCCGCCTCCGCCGGCTTGTCGTTTTCGTCGACGCTGACCGGCGTCGGCGCGATCGGCAGGATCGGCTGCAACATGTTGCGCGAAGTGCGATCCGGCGGAATGCTGCGGACGTGGCTCACGTCGCCCTTGCGGACCGCCGTGGCCATCTCCGTCCAGGCCTGCTTGCGCAGCAGTGCGACGAACTCGCCTGCGTCCTCTTCCGACACCTGGCGCTCCAGGAAGCGCTGCGCGTCGTCAAGGTTCGCTTTGGGATCGACGATACCCTCCGACTTGGCGTACGCCCACATCGCCTCGTCGAGCGGGATGGCGTGGTGCCGCAGCGCGAGCAGGCGAATGCGGGCCCGCGTGTACGGCTCAAGCCCGTCGATCTTGTCCAGGTACGCCGCCGCGTCTTTCGGCGACATTTCGGCCAGACGCTCCATGCCCACGGAATGGTCCAGCGCGAAGACCTTGTTCAGCGCGCGGCACACATCTTCGCACTTGGTGCGAACTTCCGGGTAGTCGCCGATCTGCTCGGCCAGCTCCAGCGGCGGGATGACGCGCAGCTCGTTGTAGTCGACGACCATGCTGCGCATCTTCTCCAGCGCCTCGCGCGCCTTCGACTCCGGCATGTCGCGCGAGAGGATGCCGAGGATCATCTGCGTCGTCGCGTCCGACGCCTGAGGCCGTGTGACCTTGCCCAGGCGCGTCCGCAGCGTCCGCAACAACTGTTTTACGCGCCGCGCGCATTCGGTGGCACCCCTCATCGCTCAGGAATCCTCCGGTGGGTGTTGATCGGGGCCGGCGATGGCCGCGGCCGGCGGCGACTCGGGCGAAGCCGGCTCGGCATCCGCCGGCAGCACCGCGTCCAGCGCTCGCAGCGTCTCCATCGCTCGTTGAATGGACAGATCCAGGTGGAATTCGAGCCGCGGGATGACGCGCAGCGTCAGCCCCTCGGCCACTTCGCCGCGCAGACGACCCGCCGCGCTTCGCAGCGCGTCGACCGTCAACTTCTGCTGTGCGGGCGGCGCCATCACGCTGACGTTGATTCGCGCGATCGAGAAATCCGGGCTGACCTCGACACGCGTGATGGAGGTCAGCATCGCGATCCGCGGATCGCTCAAACGCTTGGGGATCGCGCGGGAGAGGATGTCGCGAATGCGATGCGCGACTCGTTCGGTGCGTCGAGACAAGGCGTTGACCTCTGCCGCCGCGCTTACAGCAGCTCGATGTCGTAGTCCAGCAGCGCCGCGTGCGGGAAGGCGCGAATCTCGTCGACGATCTTGCTCAAGGCGCTCTGCACAAAACGGGGCTCGTTGGCCACCATCGCCACCGCCAGCGTCGCGGCCTGCCGGTGCTCCAGGTCGTCGACCTCCGCGACCGAGACGTTGTGCCGGCCCAGACGGTCTTTCAGGCTGCGCGTCACGCGACGCTTGTCCTTCAGCGACAGGGCCTCGAACACGCCGACCCGTACGTGCAGCACGCCGACCACCATCGTTCACCGCCGCCGCCGTCTCCGGCGGCGCGCCGCGGGCCGCGCGCCGCAGCGCTACAACTGGGCGGCGACCTCGATGACCTCGAACGACTCGATCCGGTCGCCCGGCTTGATGTCGTCGAAGCCCTGGATCTTGATGCCGCACTCGAGACCCGCCTTCACCTCGCGGGCGTCGTCTTTCACGCGCTTCAGCGAACCGATCATGGCGCGATCCAGGATGATGCGACCATCGCGGATCAGCCGCACCTTGTGCGACCGCGAGATCGTGCCGTCCACCACGTAACAGCCCGCCACCGTGCCGACCCGCGAGACGTTGAAGACCTTGCGCACTTCGACCACCGCGCGGGCTTCGTCGCGCTGCGTCGGCGCGAGCAGGCCCTGCAGCGCTTTCTGAACGTCCTCGGTAACTTCGTAAATGATGCGGTACGTGCGGATTTCGACCCCGACCTGGTCGGCCAGTTGCCGCGCACGATCCTCCGGCACGACGTAGAAGCCGATGATGATCGCATCCGAAGCCTGCGCCAGACGCACGTCCGCTTCCGTCACCGCCCCGACGGCGGCGTGCAGGATGTTCAGCCGAGCCTTGGTCGCCGGGAACTCGCGCAGCTTGGAGCGCAGCGCGTCGACCGATCCCTGCATGTCGGCCTTGAGGATGATATTGAGGATCGGGATGTCGCTGTCGTCGCCGCCGCGGAGCAGCTCTTCGAGCGTGCGCGGCTTCTGCACGCTGTGCAGGCTGGCCTCGCGCCGCCGCAGCCGAACTTCCGCGGCGATTTCCTTGGCCGTGTCCAGATCATCGACCACGAACAGCCGGTCGCCGGCCTCGGGCATCTCATCCAGGCCGGAAACCGCTACGGGCGTGGCCGGGCCGGCTTCCTTGATCCGACGTCCGGCGTCGTCCGTGAGCGCCCGCACGCGGCCTGCACCCGCGCCGCACACGATCACCTGGCCGGCTTTGAGCGTCCCCTCGCGCACCAGCACCTGGGCCACGACGCCCTGCCCCTCGCGCATTTGCGCTTCGATCACCGTGCCGACCGCAGGCACCGTCGCATCGGCCTTCAGGTCGAGCAGTTCGCTCAACGTGCTCAGGTGCGCGATCAGATCCTCGACGCCCAGCCGCTTCACCGCGCTGGTCTTGATCACGTCGGTCTGACCGCCCCACTCCGTCGGCGTAAGTTCGTGCTCGGCGAGCTGGCCGTAGATCTTGTTTAAGTCGACCTGCGGCAGATCGATCTTGTTGAGCGCCACGACGATCGGCACGTTGGCCGCTTTCGCGTGGTTCAGCGCTTCGACCGTCTGCGGCATCACGCCGTCATCCGCCGCGACCACCAGCACGACCACGTCGGTCATGTTCGCGCCGCGGGCTCGCATCGCGGTGAAGGCCTCGTGACCGGGCGTGTCGAGGAACGTGACGTGCCAGTCGCCCTTGTCGATGCGGTACGCGCCGATGTGCTGCGTGATTCCGCCGGCCTCTCCCGCGGCGACGTTGGTCTTGCGAATCGCGTCGAGCAGCGAGGTCTTCCCGTGGTCGACGTGCCCGAGCATGGCCACGACCGGGGGCCGCGCCCGTAGCGAATCCCGCTGCCGCGCGGCGACGGTGTCTTCCAGCCGCTCCAGCGCGGTCCGCGCCCGGACGATTTTGACCGCGACGCGCAGATCCAGCGCCAACATCTCCACCGTCTCGGCGTCGATCGACTGGTTCAGCGACTTCGGCGCGCCGGTGTGTTCGATCAGCTTGTTGAGGATCATCGGGAAGCCGACGCCGACCGCGGCGCAGAAATCCTTGATCGTGATCGGCGCGACGATTTCGATTTCGGAGCGCCGGCCGGCCGCTCCGGTCGCGGGCGCCGCAGCGCTGGCCTGCCGCCGGCGTTCGGCGGCGCGGCGATCGCGCAGGCCGTGACCCGTGGCGCTGGCGAGGCGCTCCTGCCGCTCGATCAGGTCCTGATCGCGCCACTCCTTTACACGCTCCGTGACCACATCCGCGGGGCGCGCCGCCTTCTTGGCCGGACGCCGGGCGGCTTCTTCTTCCTCTTTTGTCGGACCGACGCGACCGCGGCCGCGGCGCGGGGTCGCAGACGTGCCACGATCCGCACCGGGGGCGGAGGGCTCCAGCGCCGGCGGACGCGGACGCGGCGCGCGGACCGGCTCGGGTTGTTCGATGCGCACCACGCGCGGCCCACGCAACTCCGCCGGCTTGGGGACAAGCTGCGGCCCGGCCGGGCGCACCGGCGGCGGCGGCGGGGGCGGAACCGGAATCTGAGCCGGGGGCGGCGCGGCAACCACCGGCGGTGCGGGCGGCGGTGCGACCGGGGGCGGGGGCGGCACTTTCGCCACCAAGCGCTCTTCAACCGGAGGCGGTTCGGAAATCGCCGGACGCTCTTCGACGCCCGGCACGATCGGTATCGGCGTAAACTCGGGTTCGGGCATCGGCGCCGGAAGCGGCGCCGGAGCGGGTAGCGGGGCGACCTGCGCCGGCTCTTCGACCGGTTCTTCGATCAGCGTGTGCTCGGCGATGGCGGAATCGGCGGCTTCCTCTTCGCCATCGCGCGGTCCATCGGCGAGGGCGACTCCGCCGAGCTTTCGGGTGTGCTTTCGGAGCGTTTCAAGATCGGGGGGCGGCGCGTCCTCGACGGAGGTTACATCCGGCCCGGGCGAGAACCATTCGCGAATGGACTCTTCCAACCCCGCGGACACCGGAGACATGTGGGTCTTCAGCTCAATGCCCTCGGCGGCGCATTTCGCGATGATCTCCTTGCTGGGGATGCCCAGCTCTTTCGCCAGGGTATGCACTCGGACGACTTTGCCCACACATCTCTCCGTGAGGCGTCATGCTGGCGCGCTGCGTACTCATCGCTCAACCGACCGCAGCCGACATCATGTTATGCCTCCGCCACGTCATGCACCGGCTCCGCGCACCCGCAAGTCGGGACGACAAAACTCCCGGCGCGTCCACTGACGCGAACCAGCGAGCCGACGCATCGAATCCAACAAATAAAATAACGAGTCGGACACAATCCCGCTACTGCCGCCCGGAATTCTCTCCGCGCTTTTGCAGGGGTTGTGCACGGGGGCGGCAAAAAACCGCCGCCGAGTGAGCAGATCGGCGGCGTGATCTCGCCGTGGAGTGGGCTGGGCGGCCTTGCGCCGTTCGCGGTCAGCGCCGCGGTCCAGAGACCGATCTGACCGCGGCGCCACGCCGTTCGCGGGGGCTCAGGCGAACGGGTCGGCGCCTTAACGCCGGCGGGGGATGCGCTATGTGATCGCGATCAGCATCCCCTGCTGCGACTTCACGATCGCGGAGAGGTCGCGCTGCAAAGCATGGAGCGCGTCCAGGAATTCCTCGAGCAATTCGTCGCGATCTTCGTCCCAGATGTCGGGATAAATCTCGTTTGCAGCCAGGGCGGCGAGATCGAAGCGGCGATCGAATTCTTCGTCCGAGACAGCCGCGAGTGCATCGCGGAAAGCGGCAGTATCGCCGCTGGTCAGCGCCCGCGCCGGCCCGTAGCCGAGGTCTTCGCCCACCTCGCGGCCACCGCAAAGCAGATACGCCAACGGACCTTGCGCCTCGCCGGCCGAGCCCGTAAGCACAAAGTGCAAGCCATGCCAGAGCTTATCGAGCGACCCGCGAATCTCGTTTCCGCCGCCGCGCCGCCCTCTGCCGCCCGCCCCGCGGTTCGCGCCGTTGCGCCCAGCGGCTACGCTCGCTCGTGATTCCAGCTTGCCGAGCACCTCTGTAAGTTCAGCGCGGCCGCTGAGCACTCGCCGTAGCAGTTCGGAATCGAGCGCCCCGGAGAGCAAATCGGCGCCGGCGGGCGACGCATCCTCGTCGTCCCAGTCCATTCCGCTGATCCCACCCGCGCTCAACTCGACGATCTCGCTGTCCGAGATCGACCGGTAAGTCAGCCGCATCCCCATCGCTCGTCTCCAAGCTCGGCCCATCTGTGCACTGGCCCGTGCCTAGGACTCTACGATTCGTTGCACGCAGCGGAGAGCTTGCGGATCTTTCGGCATCGATCGATTGCGTGAGCCGCTGGGACGGGCAGAATGCCCGCCCCTGACTAGTTAAGTGCCAAAGTCCAGGGGCGGGCAGAATGCCCGCCGCTACCCAAAAAACTCACAGGCTCCAATGCCCGCCCCACCCTAAAAACTCACAGGCTCTGAGGAGAACGCGGCTACCGGGAGGTGACGCCGTGGGCAAAGTGGGTAACGCGTTACCCACTTTACCCACCTGGTGGGCACTGGTTACCCACCCGATATTCGGTCGCGTACGCGACAAAATCGATCTGCGATTTTAAGCATATATCTTGTAAACACTTACGATCACTCTACATCGTTTTTCAGAGAATCTCGCCGCGATGGCACAACGAGTGCATTAGGGGACTTCGCAACGCGGATCGGAGAGTGGGAGCCCTCCGATTCGGGCGCAACCGAAGCCTGTGGGGAGACAGGCGGAGGTCGGGTTCACCCGGATTCGCTCCCCGGGTGGCCCAAATGGACAGGGACCTCGGCAGGTGCAATCCTCTGGACCGGGAGCACCGCGCCGGGGTCCCACTTTTTCTATCACTCGCTGGCGAGCAGCCCCCGCGGCTGATCCGGCGATTTGCGATAACCGATCTGTGCTGCTGATGCACTGGAACGGCGTCCCCCGGGCGAATGCCCGCGGGACGGCGCCGCTGCCGTGCGTGCCAGCGAGGCGTCGGATGGGTTGGGAGAGACTTGACCGCGGAGCGGGCGCGCCGCCTCAGACGCTCGATCGCGGCACGACGTGCGCGACCGGTTCGACTTCGAAGACGCCAACGCGCGCCGCGCCGATCGGCTCGCTTCGCAGGAACGCGCGGAGACGCGGCCGTCGTTCGCGCATCGCGCGAAGCAGGCCCATCACGGCCGCCGCGGCCTCGTCGCGATCGCGGGCGACGACGTGAACCACGCGGCCATAGCGGCGCGGCCGCGCGCCGGTGACGCGCCGCGGGGCCAGCACCAGCCCTTCGCGCAGGTCCGCCTCAATCCGCACGCTGTAGCGCTGGGCGTCATCGACCCGCTCGCCGCTGATCCGGCGGTACGCCTCGCAGACTTCGATTCCGCACGCGTTGGCGGCGTACGCCCTGCGAAACAACTGCATGCAACGGCCCCGCGCGCCTTGCCGCGAGAAAAAGTCGAGCGCCATCTGCAAGGCGTACTGCAACTCCTCCGCATCTGCAGGTGCGATCCGCTCCAGCGCCTCGCTGTAGCACATGCGGGCTTCTTCGAGCTTGCCTTCCTGTTCCGCGATGAATGCCTGCAGCAACCCCGGCCGCGCCGAATGGGGCGCGACGCGCGACAGCAGCCGCTGCTGCTGCCGGGCGCGCTTCATCTGCCCGGCGCGCACGGCCGTAATGCCCCAGTTCAGCCGCAGGACCGGCGAGCGCGGATCGATCCGTTCCGCGGTGCGGTAGCAGGCGAACGCCTCTTCGTGTTGCGCCTCGTCGCTGTACAGCACGCCGAGCGCGATCCACTGCCCCGCGTCCTCGGGCGCGAGCGACAGGTAGCGGCGGAGCGTGGCGATCGCGCCGGCGGCGTCGCCCGCTTCGCTCTGCGCAGCGGCCTTGCGCTGCAGCGACCAGTCCATGTCCGCACCCAGCTCGATCGCGCGGTCGTAATACTCGATCGCCAGCGGGTACTCGCGCAGCCGCTCGTACACCAGCGCCAGGTTCGCCAGCGCCACTTCATCGCGGCCATCCAGCGACACGGCCAGCTCCAGCGCGCGGCGCGCCTCGCCCAGCGCGTCGATGTTCGACAGCACGACGCCGCGGATTCCGTGCAGGCGGGCGCACTGCGGATCGCCGTCGAGCAGCTCGTCCAGCAATGCCAGCGCCTGATCGGCCTGCCCGATCTCGGACAGCGCCCAGGCGCGCAGCGACGCATACTCGACGCGCTCCTCGTCATCCAGCGCAGCGCTGTCGAGCCCATCGAGGCAGCGCAGCGTCTCGGCCGGCTTGCCGGCGTGAAGCAGATCGCTCGCCTGATCGAGGATGGTGTGAATCCGATCGGGGTCCATTGCCACTCTCTATCTCCGCGGCCGCGACCCGCCCGGCCGCCCCGGCCGGCACGAAATCCGCGCCGCAAATCTTCGACAGTATACGGCACGATACACTGACCGCGCGCGGCGTCTACTGTCCACACGACTCAGTAATTCATCACTGTGGTTATCGACCGTTCGCCGCTGCGCGGCGGCGCGGCGTGCACGCGCTGCCCGCGCCGCTGCACCGGCGGAACGGGCGCAAGGATGAGGAGTATCGGATTGAATGTTCTGCGAGCGCAATGCGCGTTGGCGGCGGTTCTGCTGGCCGGCTGTCACGAACGAAGCGCAGATTTGAACCGGGCGGCGCTGCTCCGCCCACCGCCACCGAGCACGCGAGAAAGCAAGTTCGAGTTGCAGTTCAAGGCCGCCGTGCTCTATCCGGCCCGCGACATCTTGCTGCTCGATCCGCTGTGGCGCGTCCTGTGCGGCGGCCCGGCGCGCAACGCCGATGAGGCCGGCGGGGTCGCGCCCGGTTCATTTTTGGACGAGTTGCCGTCGCAACTGTCGCCGGAACAGGTCGCCCTGCCCGCCGGAAATCCGCCGCCGCCTCTGCCGCCATTTGCGATCCGAAAAGTGCGCGACACGGGTCGCGCACCGAGCTTCGTCGGGATGGACGCGCATGGCCGCACGTTCCTGTTCAAACTCGACGACCCCGCGTATCCGGAACTGGCGACCGGCGCGACGATCATCGGATCGCGCGTGCTGGCGGCGCTGGGCTATCGCGTGCCCGCGGAGTTTCTCGTCGTCATATCCGGTACGGGCGATCCACGGTTCGACGGCCGACGGGCGACGGCCTCGCTATTCATCGACGGCGCGGCGGGTGCGCTTAGCTTCGACTGGTTCCGCTGGCGGCGCGAGCTGCGCGGGCTGCGGCTGGCGAGCGCCTGGCTCAACGACACCGATCGCGTCAGCTCCAACACGCTGGTCGCCGTGGATGGCGACCGGGTACGGATGTATCTGATCGACTTCGATTCCTGTCTGGGTTCCTGGCAGGGTCGCCCCAAGGAGGATTGGCGCGGCTGGCGACACGAGTGGGACATCGGCGCGGCGATCGGCATCGCGGCCACGCTCGGCATCTGGCAGCCGCAGCCGCACCCACCCGCGCCGATTGTGTCGCCGGCAGCCGGGCGACTGGACAGTGCGCGCTTCGCTCCGTTGCGATGGCGCACGCAGGCGCCCAATAACGCGTTCGAGCACATGGACGCAGCGGACGGGCGCTGGATATGCGCCCGGATCGCCGCGCTGAGCCGGGCGCACATCCAGGCCATAGTCGCTGCGGCGCAATTCACGCGGTCCGAGGATTCGCACGCGATCGTCGAGTATCTGTGGCGGCGACGGGCGCACATCCTGGCGCTCTACCCGGACTAAAGCGATAACGCCGCTTGCGCCGCCGCGGGGCGACACGCCTTTTCGGACGCCGCCGCGCGCCCTCCGGCCGACCCGGCGCGGCGCCGTGCAACGGAATGCATAATCCAACAGGGATTTTCCGCGCGGGCCGCGACGGTGAATTTCGCGGCTCTCTCCAAGTGTGCTGCTGGTCTGGACGAAAAAGCCCTACGGGTACGTGTCGCGCCGCGCCGGGTCGAGACGATCGCCCGCAGGAGGAGAGCGTATGGGCCTGTTCACGCGAAAGCCGCCGGCCGAAGTGGCGACGAGTGCGCCCACCGCGGCGCCTGAGCCGCCAAAGGCGCGCGACGAGCCTGCGAAGGCGACGTCGGGACCTGCGCCGGCGTCCGCTCCGCGTCCGGCCGGTCCCGCGCCCGCCGGGGTGGTTCCGCCCAAGGCGCCGGCCAAGGCGATCCCCAAGATTGAAGACGAGCGCACGCTGCGGTTCCAGGAACTCAAGGGCACGATCCACCGCAAGCTGGTCGAACAGCTCGACATGTCCAAGCTCTCGCGCGACGCGAGCGACACCGTGCGCGAGCAGGTGCGGCAGATCGTCGTGGCGCTGTGCGAGGAAGAGAACTCGCTGCTGAACTACACCGAGCGGCAGCGGCTGGCGCAGGAGATTCTGGACGAGACCTTCGGCCTGGGTCCGCTCGAGA
Source organism: uncultured Planctomycetales bacterium (assembly GCA_964631045.1). GTDB lineage: Bacteria > Planctomycetota > Phycisphaerae > UBA1845 > Fen-1342 > CAZVWB01. The sequence goes on along the minus strand of CAZVWB010000028.1, from coordinate 52,075 downwards.
CGCTGCTCAAGGATCCGCTGATCTCGGACATTCTGATCAACGGCCCGAAGCAGGTGTACATCGAGCGCGGCGGCAAGCTGGCGCTGAGCGACGTGAAGTTCAAGGACAACGCGCACCTGCTGCACGTGATCGACAAGATCGTCAGCCCGCTCGGGCGCCGCTGCGACGAAGTCTGCCCGATGGTCGACGCGCGCCTGAAAGACGGCAGCCGCGTCAACGCGATCATCCCGCCGCTGGCGATCGACGGCCCGTCGCTTTCGATCCGCCGCTTCGGCAAAGACCCGATCACCTGGGACGACTACTGCCGCTACAAGAGCTGCACGCCCGAGATGGTGGAGTTCTTCCACGCCTGCGTGCACGCCGGGCTGAATGTACTGGTGGTCGGCGGCACGGGCTCGGGCAAAACCACGCTGCTGAACAACCTCTCGAGCTTCATCCCGGACGACGAGCGCATCGTGACGATCGAGGACGCGGCGGAGCTGCAACTGCGGCAGCCGCACGTCGTGCGACTCGAGACGCGCCCGCCCAACATCGAAGGCAAGGGCCGCATCGCCATCCGCGACCTGCTGATCAACTCGCTGCGCATGCGGCCCGACCGCATCGTGGTCGGCGAGTGCCGCGGCGGCGAAACGCTCGACATGCTGCAGGCGATGAACACCGGTCACGAAGGCTCGATGACCACGATCCACGCCAACAGCACGCGCGACGCGGTGCAGCGCGTCGAAACGATGGTGATGATGTCGGGCTTCGAACTGCCGACCCGCGCCATCCGCCAGCAATTCGCCAGCGCCATCAGCCTGATCGTGCAGGCGGCGCGCCTCACCGGCGGCCCGCGAAAGATCGTCGCGGTCACCGAGGTGCAGGGCATGGAAGGTGAGGTCATCACGATGCAGGACATCTTCAAGTTCGAGCAGGACGGCGTGAACGCCGAGGGCAAGGCCCACGGCCGGATCGTCGCCACCGGCGTGCGCCCGCAGTTCATGGAGCGGCTGCGCTCGGCCGGCGCCAGGGTGGACAACAGCATGTTCCAAGCGCGCGACCTGATGGTGGATTGAAAATGCCGATGCTACTCGCTGCTAACTTCATGGGCGGAGCGCAGGGCGCGCTGCTCATCATCCTGCCCCTGCTGGGCTCGGTCATGCTGGCCTACGGAGTGTTTCAGGTCGCGCTCGACCTGCGAACCGGAAACCGCCGCAGGGTCATGGACCGCCTGAAAGGCGAAAGCGGCGGCGGCGGCCGAAAGTCGGAGACCCGCAACTTCGAGGACTTCCGCAAGCAGACCGCGGAGGCGACCGGCGCGCTGGCCAACGCCTTCACGCGGCTGAGCTTCACCAGCCGTTTTCAGACGGTGCTCGACCAGGCCAATCTGCCATGGTCGGCCGCACAGGTGCTCGTGAATCTCTCGGCGGCGGCCAGCATCTCGGCCGCCGTGCTGCTGGTGTTCGGCAAGGGCCTGCCGATCGCGCTGGGCGTGGCCGCGGGCATGTTCATCCTGCCGATTCTCTATCTATACAAGCGCCGCAAGAGCCGCATGAAGAAGCTGGTCGAGCAGCTCCCGGACGTGTTCGAGCTGCTCAGCCAGGCGCTGCGGGCCGGGCACTCGCTGGCCAGCGGCATGCAGCTCATCGCCAAGGAGCTGCCCGAACCCGCCGGCACCGAGTTCGGCCGCGTCTTCCACGAGCAGAATCTCGGCCTCAAGATCGAAGACGCGCTGAAAAACCTGGCGGAACGCACGGATGTGATGGACGTGCGGTTCTTCGTCACGGCGGTGCTGATTCAGCGGCAGACCGGCGGCGACCTGGCCGAAGTGCTCGACAAGATCGGCGGCGTGATTCGCGACCGCATCAAGCTCTTCGGAACGGTGCAGGCGCTGACCGCCGAAGGCCGGCTCTCGGGCTATGTGCTGCTGGCGCTGCCCGTGATCGTGTTCTTCGCCATGATGCAGGTGAACCGGGCGTATGCCGAACTGCTGCTGACGACGCCGATGGGCAAGATGATGCTGACCGTCGCGATCGTCATGCAGATCATGGGCTGGCTGATGATCAAGAAGATCGTGAACATCAAGGTGTAGCGCTGGGCGGATTGGAGCACGCGCGAATCCGTCCGCGCACGAGCGGCGAGCCGCCCTCGACGAACGGGTAGCATGGGTCTCCGGCCCGTGCGCAACACAAATAGGTAGCATGGGCCTCCGGCCCGTGCGTACCACTGAGAAACAAAATGCGCAACGCCGACGATTCGCATACGCCGGCGGCGGCCGCAACGACGTAAGTTCTCGGGGAGCGGCCGTACCTGGGGTCTCATAGAAAACGGCAGTCGGCAGATAACGGAGTGCGGCGATGGAAGTCATGATGATCGTCGGGATGCTGACCGTCGCGGTCGCGCTGGTGGTCTACTCGGTCATGCCGCGACAGGCGGACGAACGCGACGCCGTTAAGCGCCGCCTCACCGGGGCCCGCGGCGTCGATGAAGTCGCAGAAATCAAGACCCAGGCGCGGCAGCACGCCACCGAAAACCTGGTCAAGAAAGCGCAGCCGCTGCTCACCAAGCTGGTGATGCCCACCAGCGACGTCGAGCAGACCAACCTGCGCGTGAAACTCTGCAACGCCGGCTTCCGCGCCCCCACCGCGCAGACCATGTTCCTGGCCAGCAAGACGATGATCGGCGTGGCCGGCACCGTCCTCTGCGCCATCGTCGGGATCAGCGGCGGCTATCCGATGATGCAGCTCGTGAGCATCATCGCGTTCGGCGCCGGGCTGGGCTTCATGTTCCCCAACCTGTGGCTGGGCATGGCGATCCGCGGCCGCAAGGAGAAGATCAAGCACGGTCTGCCCGACACGCTCGACCTGCTGGTCGTCTCGGTCGAATCCGGCCTGGCGCTGGACGCCGGCCTGAAGCGCGTCGGCGAGGAAATGGCCCGCGTGCACCCGGAGCTGTCGGAAGAGATGCGCATCGCGACGATGGAGTCGCAAATGGGCATTCCGCGGGCCGAGGCGCTGGAGAACATGGCGCAGCGCACCGGTCTGGAAGAGATGCGCTCGCTGGTGTCGGTCATCCTGCAGGCTGAGAAGTTCGGCACGAGCATCGCGCGGGCGCTGCGAAACCAGGCCGACTCGCTCCGCACCAAGCGGCACCAGGCCGCCGAGGAGCGCGCTCAGAAGACCGCGGTGAAGCTGATGATCCCGCTGGTGCTCTTTATCTTCCCGGCGATGGGTGTGGTGCTGGCCGGCCCGGCGGCGATCAAGATGCTGGAGGCGCTGAAGAACAATCCGACGCTGAACTGAGGTTGAAGGCGTGCACCGCCCTGAGCGACCCTCTCCGTTCCGGCGCATGCGGCATCGGCTCGCAAGCTGGCGCCGCGGCGACTAGGTCCCGGCGGCGTCCAGGCGCAGCGCGGCATTGATCAGTCCCAGATGCGAGTACGCTTGCGGGAAGTTTCCGAGCGCGCAATTCTCTCGCGGGTCGTACTCTTCCGCCAGCAGCCCGGTCGGACCCAGCTGAGACAGATAGACGCCGAAGAGCTGCTCCGCTTCCGCGCGCCGCCCGATAAGCGCGAGCGACTCGATCAGCCACGATGTGCACAGATTGAATCCGCCTTCGATTCCCGGCAGTCCATCGTCATAGCGATAGCGAAAGACCGTACCGGCGCAGCGCAGGTGGCGCTCGACGTACTCGACCGTCGAAACAAAGCGCGGGTCGTCCGCCGCCAGCAGGCCGCTGAGCCCCACGCAAAGCGCGGCGGCATCCGGTTCGGGATGTTCGTAGGCGGCGCAAAAGGCCTGCTCCTGCGCGCTCCACCCCCGCCGCAACACGTCAGCCGCAATCTCGTCCCGCAATGCGATCCAGTCCGGCCGACTGCGCGCGAGATAGCGCGCGACGCTCAGGCAGCGGTCGACCGTTTGCCAGCACATCACTTTCGAATGAACGTGGTTTCGCCGGGCGCGTCGAACCTCCCAGATGCCGTGATCGGGCTCCCGCCAGCGACGCTGGACGGCGGAAACCATCGCTTCGACCAGCCGCCAGTGCTCGGTAGAGAGCGCCGCACCCGCTGAAGCCAACTGCGCGAGCAGCTCGGCAATGGGGCCGAATACGTCGAGTTGCACCTGGTGCGATGCAGCGTTTCCGACGCGCACGGGCCGACTGCCGCGGTATCCGGCGAGCTCGCCGACTTCGCTCTCTGAACCGATGTCCCCGCCTGTGACGGAGTACAACGGGCGCAGCAGGCCGCCGGGCTCCCCCTGATCGAGAAGAGACAGCACCCAATCCAATAACTTGATACCTGGTCCCGTCGCGCCGATGCGGAGCAGCGCCGACGCCGCCATCGCCGCGTCTCGCGGCCAGCAATAGCGATAGTCCCAGTTTCGCATGCCCCCGGCGTGCTCGGGGAGACTGGTGGTCGCGGCAGCGACGATTGCTCCGCTGGGCCCGTACGTGAGCGCCTTCAGCAGCAGCGCGCTGCGCAAGACCGCGTGCGGGGCGATGCGCGGTAGGGTCAGTGATGCCGCCCACCCCGACCAGAATCGCTCGGTTCCCCCGCGCCGCGAGCGCTCGCTGCGCGGGTCGGGCGCCAGATTGCCGGTGCCAAATCGGAGCTCGAACACCACGGGCTCGCAGGACAAGTCGAACTCGCCGATCGCGGTCTGATGTCGCCCGTCTTCCACGATCCGCCACGGGACACCCGGAGCGCGCAGGACTACCGAATCAACCGCACCTTCAACCACAAGCCCATCGGTCGCCGCGGAAAGCCGCGTTTCCATTCGACCGAAGTCCAGCCGCGGCGAAAATACCACGCGGGCGCGCCCGGCGCCCTGGAGCACACGAACCAGATCCGTGCGACCCGCCCGCTGAAACGCCCGACCGCCGCCGCAATCGAGATAGTCAGTCAGTCGCAACGTGGACCAGACCGTCTCCAACACGAACGTGTCGCCGACATAAGCTTGGCGGCGCGGCGGCTCGTCAGACGCAGGCGCGATCGAGAAGAAGCCGGCGGCCGGACCTCCAAGGAGCTCCGCAAAGATCGCCGCGGAGTCGACTCGAGGGACACACATCCACGTGACGCGGCCATTGCGATCGACCAGCGCCGCAGTGCGCTGATCGGACAGGAGCGAGAGCGCTTCAATCGGCGTCGCGCGAGCGCTCCCCAGCCACGCGCTTCGATGCTCCGCAACGCGTTCGAGCGTGCGCGCGACGCCGGCGATGTCCGCGACGCGGAATCGGGCGCGGCTCTCGCCGGGCCCCACCTTGACGCCCGCATCCGTCGTTTCGAGTGCAGCGAACGCATCTTCGTCCGTCGTGTCGTCGCCGATAAACAAAACCGCCGTGGCGCCGACGTGTCTTCGAAGTCGCCCTAGCGCGATGCCTTTGTCGGTTTCGATAACCCCCAGCTCTATTACCTTCTTGCCGCAACGCGTGTGAACTCCCGGCCAGCTCGCGGGACCCTGGAGGACCGCGTAACTCGCCTGCCTCGCGATGCGATCCTCCGCGTTTCTATAGTGCAGCGCCGCCGCGGCTGGTTTGGTCTCGAGCATCAAACCCGGTCCGAGCTGCGCGATCGCGCTGAGCGCCTCGAGTACGCGTTCGAACAGCGCCTGCGCTTCCGGTGTCAAAGGCGTCACGAGCGCGCCTCCGAACTCGCCGCCGTGGCTCCCCACGCGATGGACGGCGCCCACCTCGCGCGTTCTCGCCGTCAGGTCGCTCAGCGCGCGCCCGGAGATCAGTGCGACATGGGTCTGCGGCAGCGCCGCCAGACGCTTCAGCGCCAGGATCGCCGGGGCATCGGCAGCGGCTGAAGCGGGATCCGCAACGATGGGGGCGATGGTTCCGTCGAAATCGGTGGCCACCAGCAGTACCGGCGCGCGGGCGACTTGAAGCAATGCCGCGGCCAGAACCTCCGCGGTGTCCGACGGTAACTGCGAACGCTCGCTCATGGCTGTGCTTTGGCGGAAGCAGGCGAGACAGCCCGCGCGACTCGCGCACCGGTTGCTGCGGACGAAACACCGCACGCTCCGAGGAACTGGTTCACCCACCAGAAAACGTCCTGCCGGCGAACGACGCTGCGAAGTCGGCGCATCGCGGGCCGCCGCTGGGCCGTAGTCAGCATTACGCCGCGGCGAATCGCATCGGCGACGCCGTTGAGGTCGTAGGGATTGACCAAAATTGCGTCTCGTCGCATCTGGACTGCGGCGCCCGCGAACTCGCTGAGGATCAGCACGCCGTCGCCGTCCACCTGGCAGGCGCAATACTCCTTGGCGACCAGGTTCATGCCATCCTTTAGCGGGGTTACAAGCCCGACGTCCGCCGCTCGGTAGTAGCTTAAGAGCTCGCTCCAATCGAGGCTGCGAAACACATAGTGGATCGGCACCCATCCAGGCTGAGTGAACTCGCCGTTGATCTGAGCGATCAGCCGCTCGATCCGGCCCTTCAGGTCCTGGTATTCCGGGACGGATTCCCGACTGGGTACGACAACTTGCAGCAGCGACACCTTGCGGTGCAGCTCCGGATAGCGCGCCAGGGCCAGATGAAACGCACGGAGCCGATCGGGAATGCCCTTGGTGTAGTCGAGCCGATCGATGCCAAGGACGATCTGTTGCCCGGAAAACTCCCGGCGCAACGCCAGGACTCGGGCCGCGATCAACTCGCTGGTCGCATCCGCCGAAAAGCGTGCGTAGTCGATTCCTATCGGGAAGTCGCCAAAATCCGTCGAGCGCTTGCCGCTGCCGCACCGGAACACGCCGCGCCGCTGAGTCCGGCGAATCTTGGGAAGCAGCTTTCGTATGCAGTCCATAAAATTCTCGAGGTCGCGCGGCGTTTGGAACCCGACGATGTCATTGTGCAATAGACCTTCGAGCACGTCGTCGCGCCATGGAAGTTTGCAGAAGATGTCCGGCGGCGGAAAGGGAATATGCAGAAAGAACCCAATGCGGTTTGTTACGCCGCTCTCGCGCAAGCGCCGCGCCAGGCCCAGCAGGTGATAGTCGTGTATCCACACGAAATCGTCGGGCTGAGCGTATTCACGAACGACTTCGGCGAACTTCTGCTTTACGCCGACGTAGCAGGTCCAATACTCCGGGGCGAAGTTGCAGCGCGATTGCAGGTCATGGAAAAGCGGCCAGATGATCTCGTTGCAGAATCCCTGATAGAACCCCTCGACTTCGCCAGCGGAGAGCCTGACGGGCTTCAACGCGTATCCGGCGTCGCGACCGTAGCCGTCGAGGATCCCCGACAACTCGACGTCGTCCGGGCATCCCGGCCCCGCCCACCCGATCCACGTTCCGCCTCTCTGCTGCAACACCGGGCCGAGCGCCGTCACCAGCCCTCCGCTGCCGCTGCGCGTTACCCAGCGATCGCCGCAGGGCTCGATGACGAGCGGCAACCGGTTGGAAACGATGATAAGGCCCATCGCTCGCTCCTCCGAAGCGCGGGCACGGACGGCGCTCGCTCTGACGAGTCACGCCTCGCGGACGATCGGACTATACCCACCCCGCCGCCCGCTTCTCCAGGAACGCCTGCATCCCCTCCTTCGCATCCGAGCACGAAAAACACAGCGCGAACTGGTGAATTTCGTCGTTGTGCAGCAATGCGTGCTTGATCCGCCGGATGGCGCTGGGCGAACCGGGCTTGAAGCGCTCGCACCAGCGCGCGATCGCCGGCCCCAGATCCTCCGGCGTCGGCGTCACCTCGTCCACCAGGCCGATCGCCAGCGCCTCATCCGCCGAGATCGACTCGCCGCCGAACATCAGCCGCCGGGCGTGGGCGGGGCCGACCAGCTTCGCGAGCCGCACGGTTCCGCCCCAGCCGGGAACCAGGCCCAGCCGGCTCTCCGGCTGGCCGAGCTTGGCGGCCTTCGCCGCGATGCGGAAGTCGCAGGCCATCGCCAGTTCGCAGCCGCCGCCGAGGGCGTGGCCGTTGATCGCCGCGAATGTCACCTGCGGCATGGCCGCGATGGCGTCAAAGACGTGGTGGCCGTTCTTGCTGTAGGCGCGGCCGTCTTCCTCGCCGAACATCGCCATCTGCTGAATGTCCGCGCCGGCCGCGAACGTCTTGCCCGCCCCGCGAAACACGACGAAGCGCACGCCGGCATCCTCGCTGATGCGCTTGACGTGCTGCCCCAGCGCCCCAAGCACCGGAGACGACAGGATGTTGACCCCGGTCGGCGTAGTGAACGTCAACGTCGCGAGCGGGCCGTCCTGGGCGACTTCCACTTCCGTCATCTGGCGCTGCGTTGCCGTGCTCATAGGGATGCGTGCCCCTTTTTTTCTGCGATCCCGCGGCCACAGCGGCCCGCGGCGTCACTCGTAGGAATAAAAGCCCTTCTTGCTCTTACGGCCCAGCCAGCCCGCCCGCACCATCGTGCGCAGCAGCGGATGCGGCGCGTAGCGATCCTGGCCCAGATCGCGGTGCAGGACTTCCATGATCATCAGGCACACGTCCAGGCCGATCAGGTCGGCCGTCGCCAGCGGTCCCATCGTGTGCGCCATGCCCAGCTTCATCACCTGGTCGAGCGTCTCGGCGTCGGCCACGCCGTCGGCGTAGCACGCGATCGCCTCGTTGATCAGCGGCATCAGCACGCGGTTGCTGACGAAGCCGGGGTGGTCCTTCACCCGCAGCGGCGTCTTGCCCAGCTCGCGGGCCAGCGCCGTGATCGCCGCGACCGTCGGCTCGGCGGTCTGCAGGCCGGTCACCACTTCGATCAGGCTCATCAGCGGCACCGGGTTGAAGAAGTGCATGCCGATGAACTGCGCCGGCCGGCCGCTGGCCGCGCCCAGCTCGCTGATCGAGATGCTGCTGGTATTGCTGGCGAAGACCACGTCCGCCGCGACCTGCTTGTTCAGCTCGCCCCACAGCTTGCGCTTCACGGTCGGGTCTTCGATGATCGCCTCGACGATCAGATCGGCGCCCACCGCGTCCGACTGCGAAGCCGGCTTGACCGCCGCGAGCGTCGCCGCGACCCGGTCCGCGGGAAACTTGCCCTTCTCCGCAAGTTTCTCGATCGATTTCTTGATGCCGGCCTGGCCGCGCTCGATCGCGCCGGGGAACGCGTCGATCAGCAGCACCGTGCGGCCGGACTGCGCGAAGACCTGCGCGATTCCCGCGCCCATCGTGCCCGCGCCGAAGACGGCCACGGTGCGAATCGTCGTACGAACCATTCCGCACTCTCCCAGACGCGCCGGCGGCGAATCCCGAGCCGGCGCCCGCAAGAACTGTCCTCCGCGTAGCCTAGACGGCGTGCCGCATGAATTCAACGCAGCGCGCGGTGCAAGCGCGGGGAGCATGGGCCTCCGGCCCGTGCGAACCGCGACGACAATCTCGACGTCCGAAGAGCTCGAAAGCGCTACGCCCGCGGCGGCGGCCGACGATCCTGCGTGCGCAGGAAGACCAGATCGGTCTGATGATCCGTGCCGAAGATGAACGGATGCTCGCCGACGTGCTCGAAACCCCACTTGTGATAGAAGCGCTGGGCGCGCACGTTGCGGTGCCAGACCCCGAGCCAGACCGCATCGGCGGCCTGCTCGGCCGCACGCCGCACGGCCTGCTCCATGAGCCGCGGTGCGACGTCGGTGCGGTGCCACGCGAAATCGACATACAGCCGCGCGATCTCCAGCGGCCGCGCCGCCGCCGCGCCCGTGGGTGAAATGACGCACGCGGGCGCCGCACCGCGCTGCAGCTTCAGATACCCGACCAGATCGCTCGCCGCGTGCGCCAGCCAATACTCCGTCAGCGCATCGCCCAACTCCGCCGCGAGCCGCGCCGCCCCCAGGTCGTGCGCGAGGAACATGGCCATGTCCGCCGGCCGATGATCCGGATCGTGCTCGAAGGTCTGCCGAAACACGCCCTGCGCGAAGGGCGCGAGCAGCGCCGCATCGGCGGGCGTAGCGCGCCGCAACGCCACGTCGGCGGCAGCAGTAGCGTGACGAAGCGGGTCCACGGAGATTACGCCAGCCCCGGTACGTCCACACCCTTCTCCCGCGCCACCTGCCGCGCCAGCTCGTACCCCGCATCCGCATGGCGGATCACCCCCATCGCCGGGTCCGCGGTCAGCACGCGCTCGATGCGGCGGTCCGCCTCCGGCGTGCCGTCGCAGACCAGCACCTGTCCGGCGTGGATGCTGTAGCCCATGCCGACGCCGCCGCCGTGGTGCACGCTGACCCACGACGCCCCGCATGCCGTGTTCAGCAGGGCATTGAGGATCGGCCAGTCGGCGACCGCGTCCGAGGTGTCGAGCATCGCCTCCGTCTCGCGGTTGGGGCTGGCGACGCTGCCGCAATCAAGGTGGTCGCGGCCGAGCACCAGCGGCGCGCTTACCTTTCGCTCGCGGACCAGCCGGTTGAAGATCAGCCCCATCCTCGCCCGCTGCCCGTACTTCAGCCAGCAAATGCGGGCCGGCAGGCCCTGGAACGCCACCTGCTCCCCCGCCATGCGAATCCAGCGGCAAAGGTGCTCTTCTTCCGGGAAGGTGTCGAGCACCGCGCGGTCGGTCACGGCGATGTCCGCCGGGTCGCCGCTGAGCGCCGCCCAGCGGAACGGCCCCGAGCCTTCGCAGAACAGCGGGCGGATGTACTCGGGGACGAAGCCGGGGATCTTGAATGGGTCGAAGTCCGCGATCGTTGCCGCGTCGGCGATGTTCAGCGGCGAAGCGACGCAGCGACGCAGCGACGCAGCGGTGACCACACCGCGCTCGACCGCCTCCCGGGCGTGGCCGCGCAGGTTGTTGCCGTAGTCGAACGTGATCGCCCCGCGGCGCTGCAATTCCAGCATGCACGCCACGTGCGCCGCCATCGTGCGGTAGCTCTCGCGCGTGTAGCGCTCCGCATCCGCGTCGCGCAGCGCCAGCGCCGCCTCATACGTCATGCCGTCCGGCACATATCCCTTGAGCGGATCGTGCGCCGAGGTCTGGTCGGTCAGCACGTCGGGCGTGATGTTGCGCTCGATCAACGCAGCCAGCAGATCGACGATGTTCGCGACGACGCCGATGCTCAGCGCCTCGCCGCGATCGCGGGCCGCCAGCGCCCACGCGATGCCCTCGTCGATGCTGCGGGTCGCCTTGTCGAGGTAGCGCGTTTTCAGCCGCTTCTCGATGCGACCCGCATCCACGTCGGCTGCGAGAAACGCCCCGCCGTTGAACGTCGCAGCCAGCGGCTGCGCCCCGCCCATGCCGCCGAGTCCGCCGGTGACCACCAGCCGGCCCTTGAGCGATCCATGGAAGTGCCGCCGGGCGCACGCCGCGAAGGTCTCGTACGTGCCCTGCAGGATGCCCTGCGTGCCGATGTAGATCCAACTCCCCGCAGTCATCTGCCCGTACATCATCAGCCCGAGCGCTTCGAGCCGACGGAATTCGTCCCACGTGGCCCAGCGCGGCACGAGCATGCTGTTGCTGATCAGCACGCGCGGCGCATCCGCGTGCGTCTTTACCACGCCCACGGCCCGCCCGCTCTGCACGAGCATCGTCTCGTCGCCTTCGAGCCGCCGCAGGGTGGCCACGATCCGCTCATAGTCCGGCCACGACCGGGCCGCCTTGCCGATGCCGCCGTAGACGATCAGTTCGTCCGGGTTCTCGGCAACGTCGGGATCGAGATTGTTCATCAGCATCCGCAGCGCCGCTTCCTGTTGCCACCCCTTGCACGAAAGCTGCGGACCGCGCGGGGCGCGGATGACGGAGCGCGGCGGGCGGGTGCTCGAAGCGGTCAGGGCGGGCGCGGGCACTGTCATGGCGTCGATCCTCTCATGAATCGGCGCTGAGTATAAGGCCAACCAGCCTGTGAATTTATTGCTCGCACGTTGTCGTCAGGCATTCGCCCCTGTTCAGTTCTGCACGCCCACGGCATACTATTTCAGACTACCCGTCTCGAAGATAGCCGGTCGCCGGGCGCGGCGATCGGGCATGGACCGCTGAGGTGCGATCAGCGAGGGTGCACTCATGGGGCGCGTCGCAACGTTTCGCAGCATCGGTGCGTGGGCACTGTGTGCATTGGCCCTCGCGACGCCGGCGTTCGCGCAGAGTCGGCCAGCGCGCGACGACCCGCCGGCGTCGTCGCCCGGTACGAACAACCGATCGCCAGCCAGTGCACCCACGCGAACGAACCGATCGACCGCCTCACGCCCCGCAGAGCCGCTCAAGAGCCGATCGCCGGAGAACCCGCCGCGACGGGTGATCGACGTGGTGGACGGCGTCACGTTTCACGTCGAAGGCGCGTCCAGCGCCGTGCGGTTGGCGGGGGCGCTCGTGCCGCCCGCCGACGTTGGCGCGGAAACGCGCGCCGCCGGGTTTCTGCACGCGCTGTTGGTCGGGGAAGAAGTGCTGATCGAGGAGTTGCCGCGGCTGCGCGGCGATCGCGACCGCGGGCCGCGACCCTCCGAGGGGAAGCGCGACTCGCGGCACAGCGACGAGCAGCCCATCGCGGCCATCGTGTTTCGCGCGTCCGATGGCCTGTGCGTGAACGTGGAAGCGGTCCGGCAGGGCTTCGCGCGCTTCGACGACGATCATGAGTTGGGCATCGCCGGCGATCTGATCACCGCGGAAGCGCTCGCGCGGCGGGCACGCAAGGGCATCTGGTCTGATCGCCCGCCGCCGCCGCCCGGCGACGCCGAGCAACCGCCGCCGGCGCCGGGCGAGGAGCCGGCGGTGCGCGAGCTGCGCGACGAGCCCGCAGCCCGAAGCGCGACGGGTTCGTCGGAAGAATCCAAGGCCGAGAAGCTGCTGGTCTACGTCACCCGCTCCGGCACGCGCTACCACCTGCGCGACTGCCCCCACTGTCGCGGCGGCGCGACCAGCATCTCGCTGGCCGAGGCGCGGAAACGCGAGATGAAACCCTGCTCGCAGTGCAAGCCGCCGGAGTAGCGCGAGGCGGGACGGTTTGGCATGCGTCGCGGCAGTCGCACGAGCGTGATCCGGCCGCGAGCGCCGCCGAACCCGCGCGTGCGGGCGAGTCGGGGCTTTCCCCGTGTGTTTCGCGCGACCGCTGCGGAAGCACCCGTCCTCAAACTGGATTCGCCGCGCGTGCCCGCCGCGCCGCTTCAAGCGGCCATGATCCGGCGACTCGGCGACATGCGAGCGCGGCGCGCCCGCCGCGCTGCGCTTGTGAGTTTTCTGGCTTCCCTTACTCTCGTGAGCGGTTCGCCAGCCCCTTGGGCGGGCAGAATGCCCGCCCCACCCAAAGATTCACACGCTTGCTGCCCCGCATCAGCCGGCGCGCGGCCGCTGGCAGTTCCAGCAGAGGTCGAACGTCTCAGGAGACGACTCGCCGCAATCGCCGCAGGTCCATTCGCGATCGTCGGCGCCGGCCGCGTCCCCGCGGATTCGCAGGTTCTCCGCCCGCAACGCGTACCGGACCTCGAAGTAGAATTCGCTGGGCGACATGAGCTGCGCGGCCTCGCCGACCTGCCCGAGAATGAGCCCGGGCAGCGTGCGATCGCCGCGCGTGAAGTGCGGAATCTGCCGCTCGGCCAGCAGCACTTCTGCAACCGGCTCCAGCAGGGCCCCGCGAATCTCCGCGTCGACCCGGAACCAGGTCGTATCCGGGAGATAGGCAGAGGGATCAAACGCGGTCCCGCACTGCGGACACGCCCGCGTGCTCCACCCCGCGGCGGGGCGCCGGCATCGCAGGCAGGCGAGGTTGAAATCGGGTATCGGAAGCTCGTCCCCGGTGAACATCGGATCACGCAGCCGCGTCCACGGCCGGATGATCTCGCGCATGTCCAGCGCGCCGCCGCATTCCGGGCAGCGATGGCGCATCAGGCCGCGCAGCGCGTAGCCGCATCGCGGGCACGTCGCGCCCCAGTCGGGGATCGGCAACTGCTCGATGTCCACGTGATCCACGGGAGCGAAGTATATGCGCCCCCGCAGCGCGGCGTCTCGCTCCCGACCCCGGCCGCCGTCGCGCTGCGCTGGCCCGCTGTGGAGGTCCGCTGCGGTGGCCCGCTGCGGTGGCCCGCTGCGGTGGCCCGGGCGAAGCGGCCCCGGGGCGGCTCGCGCCCGCACCCGCGAACACGCGGCCGGTCCCCAACCGCCCAACCGCCCAACCGCGCCCAACGCCGAGCTCCACTCAACCCCCAACCGCAAAACCACAGGCACACGGTTGACGCCCGCCCGCGTTCCGCGTAACGTATTCTCAATCGCCGGTAGCCCAACAGCCACCGGCCGCGACGCCCGACCGAACACGCCCCCATCGTCTAGTGGCCTAGGATATCAGGTTCTCATCCTGGAGACACGGGTTCGAGTCCCGTTGGGGGCGTCCCTGCGCACTTGCGCCGCGTTCGGAGTTTTCTCCGGCGAACATCGCAGAATTCGCTTTTTCTACGGGGAATTCAGCGTGTTCCGCGTCGCGCGAGTGTGCCGCGTCGCATGCATGCTCGCGCACCGAAACGCCCCGGAGCGCGCCGAGAAACGGTCTGTGGGACGGTCTGTAAACCGGTCGCCCCGCCCGCCCATCCGTTCCGGTCGCCGCGACAGCATCGGCCCCCAGGTCGGGCAGTGCGGCGACGGCATCGGCTTCCGCACCGACCAGCGTCCGGGCGTAGGTGTTCATCGTGAGCATCGGCGTGGAGTGTCGCGCGAGCCGCTGAATCACCTTCATCGGGACGTTCGCCGCCGCCAGCCACGAAATGAAGCTCACCCGCAAGGCGTGGAAGTCGCTCACCCGCCCCGCGGAGTCCCGGTAGGCGATTCCCGCCGCGTCCAGGTCGCCGCGCAGCATCTTCACGACGTTCTCGGGACGGGGCATGGCGAACACGCGCGCCGCGGGAGCGAGTTCCGCCAGGTGCTCGCGCAGCCCCGCGACCGTCTCGGCCCGGAGCGGAAGCTCGGCGGGTTCGCGATTCTTCGTGTCATCGCCCGGCAGCCAGACGTGAGGCTCGGCGTCGTCCAGTTTGAAACTCGCGCGGGTCAGCGAGCGAAGCTCGCCCGACCGTAGCCCTGTTTCGACCGCCAGCCGATACAGCCAATAGCGCGCCGCTCCGGTCATCCCGTGGCGCTCAGGTCCGGCCGCTGCGGCGTCCAGCAGGCGACGCACGTCGGCGACTTCCAGCGACCGGCGAACGTGCTTGCGTGCTCGCGTGTTGACTGTGAGTTTCGCCAGTCCAGTGAGGGGGTTCTCGGTCGCGCGCTTGTTGCGCAGCATCCAATTCAGAAACGCGACAATCGCCCCGGCGTAGTGGTTTGACGACTTGGCCGACAGCCCGGCCTCGCGCCGCGTCGCCAGGAAGCGGCCGACGCGCTCCGGCGTCAGGTCCGCGGCCCGAACGGCCCCGACGCCGTCCAGGACGGCTTGAATGCGATTAACCGTGAGCGTCGCATGCTGCGCCGTCGCCGGCCCCTTCTGCCGCCGGCTCGCCGCGCCGTCCAGTAGTGCTTGTTTGTACGCTGCCAGGTGCTCGGCGAGCGGCCGCGCCGCAGCATGGTTCGCCGCGTCCAGCAGGTCGTGCGAAACGAGCGCATCGCGCGTACGCGCCGGCAGCGCCGCGATTCGCTTCGCGAGTTCGGCATCCGGCAGCGACCGCGACACGCGCAGCCCGACCAGCGAATCAACGAGTTCGGCCAGCTCTGCGCTCGCGCGCTGGTCGGTGTACGCCAGCATCCGCCGCGGCGCTCCGAGCGCGTCGCGATACTCCAGGGAGTACGTCGTGCTCTCGAAGACGATGCGAAGCCCGTCGGCCGACAATCGCCCCTCGCGCCGTTGCCCGCGCGTGTCGCGATAGCGAACAGTGCGCGTCACCGCGCCGGTGCGCCGGTCGCGCGTCTCGGCAACGGTGCGGTCCGCCGGAGCATCCGCGAGCGGTTTCGTCCAGACGTGCTTGAAAACTCGGCTCACGTCGTCACCGTCCCTTCGATCGCGTCAGTTCAAGCCCCAACGTTCGGCAGATACGCTCCGCGACGGCCAGCGTCACCCCGCGTTCGCCTTTGAAGAATCGCCCGACAACGGCCGGGTTTACCCCGCTGTCGCGTGAGATTGCATAGGTCGTGCGCCCGTCGGCTTTCGCCGCGGCCCGGATCACATCGGCAAAGGATTTCATCGGCATACGCTCATTATGCGCCATTCGGCGCTATTTGTCAACCGGCGCATTCGCGCATGCGCTTCAGAATCTCCGCCAGGGCGAAGTGCTCGGCGTCGGCGCGCGTCATGTTGGCGTCGAACTCCATGATCGCGGCGCGCTCTTCGTACAGCTCCCGCCAGTGCGGCGGCAGCGTGTCGGCCGCGCGCGGACGTGTATCGCCAGTCGCACCGCGCAGCGCCGACAGGATTGCGACCTTGTTCGCCAGCAGCCGCAGCGCCACCGGCTCGGCGCGCCGCGGCCCGCGAACGATCAGCCGCTCACCGTCGGCCCGGACGGTCAGCCCGGCCGCCTGCGCTTCGCGCAACAGTCTTAGCCCGTCCATTCGCGCACCCCGTCTCCGCCGTCGCCCGCGTCGCCGCACAGTGCGCCAATCGCGCCAGAGTGCGCCAAGCTCTCAGATATGGCGCACTGTGGCGAATCTGGCGAACTGTGGCAATCCGCGCCGCCGTGGGGCAGTCGCCATACCCACGGCCCGCGGTAGCCGTCGGGCGCGGCCACGACGCCGAGCCGGTACTTGGCGCGGTCCAAGGTTCGGGGCGCGATGCCGTCCGCCTTCGCCCCGGCCTTTACGTCGATGCCCGGCTGCGGCCCATCAGCCAGCCGCTCGCGCAACCACGCGACCGCTTCCTCAATCGCCCCGTCGCCGCCGCTCTGCCGCCGCGGCGCGAGTGCGTCATCGGCCGGCAGCGTCACCGCGCTGGCTCCCCAGGCCACTACCGCCGCCCCGTTGAGGCCGGTGCGCAGTTCGTAGGCCAGTCCTGTCGCGTCGGGCGCGATATTGCTTTTCATAGGGAGAAACAACCGCCGCCGGCCGCCCTCATCATCGGGGTCTTTCGCGACTGCCCACGCCGCCCGCGCCGCGGCGACAAACGCGAGACTGCCGATTGCCCGGTATACAGCCGGCCCGTCACCCTTGCGCAAGTGCGTCACGGCGATCAGCGCCACGCCCTTACGCGCGGCGAGTTTGCTCAGCGGCGCGAGGACCGCGCGCACTTCTGCGTTGACGTGTGAGTCGGTTTCGCCCAAGTAGGCGGAAACTGGGTCAACCACGAAGAGCTTGCAGTCAGGCACGCCGTCAATCGCGCGCTCTACGTCGGCCAGGTCCGCCGCCAGATTCACCGGACGCTCGGCCATGCCACCCGTTGCGTCGCGCCCCCGTACCGCGGACAACAGCGCGATCCGCTCCAAGTCTGCATTCGCCGCGTCAAGCCGCGGGCGGATCGTGTCGCCGGGGTCATCTTCCGCGCTCAGCAGCACCGTGCCGCCGCACCCGTTGCCGGGCGCGCCGTCCGGCCACGCAACGCCGCGCGATAGCCGCGCGGCGATGTCAAGCGTGAGGAAGCTCTTTCCCAAGCCCGGATCGCCCGCAATCAGCGTAAGCTTGCCAATCGCGATCCGGCCCGGCCACAGCCAACTTACGGGCGTCGCGTCCACGTCGGCCAGCCGCAGCAGAACCGGCCCGCCGGTTTCCACCGCCCGCGCGCCGCCGGCGCTCGCCGCGTATAGCGGGTCAAGCCGCAGCCGCGCCTCCGCCGCTATCTGCGACGGTGTAGCGCCATTCCCGGCCGCCGCCGCGAGTTTGGCGAATTGCGCCATGTATTGCCGGCACAGGTACGCGCGATGCACTTCGCGGGCGTAGTCCGGCGCGTGCGCCGCCGCCGAAACCGCCATAAGGCAGTCGGCCAAGAAATTGAGCAGGTCTTGCCCGCCAACGCTCGCGCCGATGTACTCCCGCAGCGTCGCCGGGTTCACGTCTACGCCGTCGGCGTGCAACCGTGTCAGCGCCGCAAACACGTCGCGCCGCACATCGTTGAAAAACTCGCCAGCGCCGCCAGGCAGTTCGGCGAGCGCCGCGGCGTGCGCGTCGCGCGACTGTGTGCTCGCGCCGATTAGCGCAGTCTCCGCCTGTGGCGCATGAGGCACGATGGCGGCCCGCCGGCTCAACGCTCACCCGCCGTTTCTACCGTGCAGCCCGCACCAATGAACCGGTCGATGTCGCTCGCACGCCACCGCGTCGCCCGCCCGAGCTTGACCGCGCCGGGCAGCCGGCCCGCGGCGCGCAACTTCCAGACGCCGCGCGCGCAGATTCCCAAACGCGCCGCCACGGCGCGGACGTCCAGAAGCCGATCGTCGGCCGGTCGCGCCGCGCCGCTGTCGTTCACTGCTCGCATCGTGAACTCCGTCAAACGTGTCATCGCGCCGCGCACGTCGCGCGGCCTCTGCACGCATCATCGGCGCGCGCGAGAAGGCGCGCGGCAAACGCACGAAACGCCTGTATTGCTTGGGGTTTTTGCGCGCCGCGGCCGCTCGTAAAGGCGCGCCAAGGTCGCAGAAGGTGCGCACGGGCGCGCCGCGGTGCGCGGGCGTCATTCCGTAGCGCGGCCGTACTCTGCGATGTTTCGCCGCTGGCGGGGGAACTCCGTGAGTGCGTCCTCGCGCTGGACGTGCCATTTGTTCGCGATTTTCACGAGCGTGCGGCGGCGGCGCTTCAGGTATCGCGCGAGGTGCGCGCTTGTGCCCTTGACCGTCGCCTGCGGCACGATGTTTCGCAGCCACACGACTGGGATAGTGTCTGCCAACGCCGGCGACCCCTCAGCCGTCAGCGCGTCGAGAATTGCAATCCCCGCAGGCGCTTTCTGGGTGCGGACACGCCCGTCGTTCGCCGCCTCCGAAAGTCGCGCGCGGACGATGCCGTAGTCCAGCCAGAGCGTGTCGGCCGGAACGCAGGTGCTCAGCGTTTGCGCGTATTCCGATTCTGACGCTGCCTTCGCCCGAATCAACTCGCCCGACAGCGCCGCCGCAATCTGGCTCAGGTCGATTTCGCGTTGAAACTCGGGTCGCTCCGCAAACCACGCCGTCGCCGCGTTCAGCCGCTCGGCGATGCGCGGAACGACCAGCCCGCCGAATTCTTCGCGCCACGGAGTTTTCTGCACGTCTTGCGGCCAGTCCGCGGAAAAGCACAACTGCCGCAGCAGCTTATTCCCGAGCGCGTAGGCGCAGAGCACCACGGCCTGATGCGCGCTCGTACCGCTCTGCGCCAGAATCGTGAACGGCGCGGCGCAGACACGCGCGAACGTCTCGCGAAACGGTAGAAACAGCGCGTCAGCCGCGCCGGCCCGGCGCATTAGCTCGCAGGTCTGCGCGAACAGTTCCGGCGCGTACTCCGATGCCTCGCGCTTAGAAAACGCGCGCACTTTGCCGCCTCGCGCTCGCGGCCGCACCCGGAGCATCGCGAAGAATGTCTCCAGGTTCGGCGCGTCCGCACCAGCGGCCAGGTCGTGGACCGCGCGCGACGCTTCGTCGATGGATGGGGCGGGCTGCGAGTCCGCGGCGGGCATGCGCTACCTCAGCGGGCCGCGCCCGCGTGCGCCGTGGTAGCACGTCCGGCCGCACGCGGGCGGGTTCGCCGGGGATCAGCCGGCTCCCGCGAATGTCATGTTAACACTTGTGCCGGCAACATCGACACCGCCGAAAACGTGCGCGAAAAGTAAGTCTGGGGCAAGCGGTACCGCGGCGCGGGGACGCCTAGAAATTCGACCGCCCCGGCCCCCGCCCGGCCCCCGCCCGCCGACGTAACCCCGCATAACGCCGAGCGTCCGCGGGGTTTCGTCGGCGTCGGCGCGTAGCGCGTGCGGCGCTCAGTGCGTCGGCGTGCTCGCCGCAACCAGCGTCACGATCGCCGCCCGAATCGCGGCCGGCAGCGTCGGCCACGCCACCGCAATGGCGCGCAGCTCGGCGTCGTCATCCGCGGTTTGTGTGTCGCCGATGGTCTGTGGGACGGTCTGTGAACCGCCAGCGGCCGCAATTTCTCGGTGCGCAACCGGTTTCGTCAACGGGTTCGAGTCCCGTTGGGGGCGTCCCCTGCGCTGACATCCCGCTCCGCGCGGAGTTGACTTCCAGGACTGTCTACTCCGCCGCGGCGTGGGAATCCTCCGCCCCTTCCCCCAGTTGAAATCGGACGGATCGTGCATAAACCGCACAGATCGGGCTAACTGGCGTTCGTTTGAACCGGCCCTGCGCGGCTTCGTGGACGAGTTCACGCAACCCGTGTTGCAGGTGCCGCAACTGGAGGCACTTATAGCACGGCCCGCGTGAGCGTCAACGTGTGGCGAGGCGATAGTGCCCGGGGCGCGGGGTGCGCGCGAACTCGATCAAGCCCCGTTTTGCGACGTCGGTGAGGTCGCGTTTCGCGGTTTTCGGACCAATTCCGAACTGTTTTTCCACCTGGTCCCGGGTCAATTCGACGCCTTCGCGCAGCTGTTCCAGCACCCAGTGCTGTCGATCGCTCAAGGGGACATTTGGCGGGCTTGCAGGGACATTGGCGGTCGGCGCGGGGACATCAGACACCTTCATGTCCCCGCATGTCCCCGCGCCGTCCCCGCCCGCATCCTGCACGGTGATCCAGTCGCGGAGTCGATATCCTGGCCCGCCGCTCAGGATCACGTCGTCTGGTCCGCACGCGATGCTTGCGCGCCACAGGGCTGCCGTGATGCGATCGCGCAGGTCGCCAATACATGACGACACCGTGTTCTGCGTGGCTTTGCCGCTCTTGAAGAGCGCCGCCAGCTCGGTCGCGCGCGCGGGCTTGAACCGGCCATCCGAGTGCTTCTGCCGCAGGCGTTGGAGCACCGCCCAGAAGTTCCCTCGCTCGGACCGTTCGGCAATTGTCTCCCCGTGAAGTTCGATTCGATCGCCGTGGATGACGAGGTCACCGCCTTCGAACTTGCGTCCACTCGCGGGGGTGCTGTTATTACTGCTGGGCGCGACCGCCCCGTTCTCTGGGAGAACGCCGCGAATGATCTCGTCGAATGGCCGCTTGCTGCGATTGAACGGCTTCGCGATGTAATCGACGGCCCCCGCGCGCATCGCTTCGACCGCTTGATCTGGACCGTCATTGCCGTGCCCGGTCATCACCACGACGGGAGTGGAGTGGTTTTCGCGGATCTCCTTGAGCAGGTTCAGCCCGTTTCGTATCCGAGCGATGTTCCGGCCGGCGCGCACAGGGATTTCGAGATCGAGCAGGATGCAGTCGTACCGGCCTGCGGCCAGGCGCTCACGCGCTGACTGCATGCAGGGCGCGGATTCGGACGTATGGCCGAGGGATTCCACGATATCGGCCACTTCTTCAACGATGCCGCGGTCGTCGTCGACGATCAGGACTTTGCTTGACATTCTTCTTCGCCCTCTTGCTCCAACGGCAGTGTGATCGTCACGGTAGTGCCACGGCCCTCCTGGCTCTCGATTGACAGCGACCCGCCGTGCGCGGCGATGTTTCGCCGAGCGATGGGCAGACCGAAGCCGGTCCCGTCATCCTTCTTCGTCTTGGCGCCCGGCAGGAACTCGCAGACCTGCGCCAGGTCCTCCGTGCTCATTCCAACACCGTTGTCGGCGATCGTGATGATCGCGCTGCCAGCACTTACATGCATGTCGATTCGGACGGAATATCCGCCAGGCGGCCGAGCCTCAGCAAAAGACTCGTAGGCGTTCTTCAGCACATTGGTGAACGCCATGAGCACTCGGTCACGCGCGACTTCGACCGTGATTTCGCCGGTCGGCAGAGCCACCTCCACATCATCTACTTCCGAACCACGCGCCTCGACTGCTTCGCGCGCGAGGCGTTCAGCTTCGGAGAGAATGTCGGCGAGCCGCTCGGGTCGGCGCGCCGGTGGAAGCGGTGATGAGTACCGTCGGATATCCTCGACGAGCCGCGTGAGAAGATTGACGCGGTCCAGCAATAGCTGCAGCGAACGTTTGAGCCGGCCGGGACGAGGCGACCACCGGTCCACTTGCTCGATCAGCCGTCCCAGCTTCGATGTAAGCGGCGTCAAGATGCCGCGTGCGTCATGCACTGTGGCCCCGACGAGCTGGTCGAAATACATCTCGCCGATTTCGCGCGCGAGACGAGCAATTTCTGGTCCGTGGTTCTGCTCAATCTGCGCGAGTCGGGCGGCCGTGGTCCACGTTCCGCCGCGTCCGCGGCCGGATGGCCCAGGCCCTGATCGCCGGCGAGCCAGCGCTGCTTCGCCGGCGCGGCGAACGAACGTATTCGGATCTTCGCACAAGGCCGCCAGCGTCCTGGTCAGCGTCTCGTCGGGAATTGCGCGCAAAACGTCCGCTACAGCCTTTCGGACCTCCCATTTCGAATCCAGCGCGAGCACCTGCAACAACTCGATCGCCCCGTCCGCCGCCGGCGATCGTGATTGGCAGAGAGCGACGAGCGACCGTGGCACGTGCCGGCGCTCGGTCCACGAGATCGCCTCAGGGTTGTCACGGAGCTGGGCGAGCATTTGTTGAACTGCTTGCTGCGTTGGTACCGGCTCCATCAGTACTTGTATCTCCGCTGCCGCTCCCGGAATGCGCCCTCCCCGCCTTCAAGGAGCGTGACGATTTCGTCCTTGCACTCGTCGACCGTGCCGACATGTCCGACGGACGCTTTCGTGCCGTCCGATCGCAGTACGAAAACGCGCTCGGCGTCGCCGAGTACCGGGATATTCGGGTTGTGCGTGACGAAGATCATCTGCCGCCGCGCCTTCACATCGCGAATGCTCTTGACGATGGTCTCGTAGATGAAGCTGTTGTCGAGATTGTCCTCCGGCTGGTCGATTAACAGCGGGTTGGCGCTATCGAGCATCAAGATCGGCAGGATGGCGGTGCACTTCTGGCCGGTCGACAGCGACAGCGAGTCCTTGTACTGATCGCCGTCCAGCAGTTCGATCCGTGGGCGGTCGATCAACTCGACTGTTTCCAGGTCGAAGAGGACTTGATCCTTCGCCAGCGCCGTAAGTACCCAATCCGCCTGATTGGCGTTAAGTCCGGCCTGATCGATCAGCGCTTCGCGCGCGCGGCCGGTGACGATCGCCGACAACTCAGCGGGCGACAGCGCATCGACGATTTTCTGCGCGACGACCCGGCGGTTGATTTTCGTCCCCTCCAATGCGGCTTCGAGCAGCTGGCGGTAGGCGTCGCGGTTGCCGAATTGTTCGATGCGCGCGCGGATTGCAGGGCGCAGCTGCTCCGTGATGTGATCCGCCTGCCGCTTGCGCAAGTTGAATCGCTGGTCGCGCAACTCGGAGAGCCGGGCCAGCAGCACCTGGCGCTCCTGTTGTGCTACCGCCAAACGTGCCTCGGCTTCCTGTTTTGTCTTTCGATGCGCCAGGAGCTCGTTGCGTTTGCGCTCAAGCTGCGCCCGCTCGGCCGACTGCGCTTCGGCGACCTTATGCTTCTCGATGAGCTGTCGGAACACCGCCTCCTGCTTCTGGTGCTCCACCCGAAGGGTCTCGTGCGCCGTCGAAATTGCATGCCCGGCCCGTTCAATCACCGTGCGCGCCTCGCCGATAGCGAGGTCGACCTTGTCACCGCACTCCTGAACGATGCGGGCGATGGATCGCAACATTTCGCCGTTGACCCCCGCCAACATGTCGTGATCGAACGCCGGTCCCTGCTTCTGAATCCGACCCGCCACCGCCGACAGACCGCGATGCTCCTGCCGAAGTAGTTCGAGCGCGGCGGTGACGGCGCGGGCCTCGCGGTCACGTAGCGCCTTCTGCGCGTGAGCCAGGTTGATTGCGTCCGACGAGCCGCCGGCGACCGTCGCGAATTTCTTCAGCTTCTCCTCGATCGCCGGGAGCTCGTTGAGAGCATCAGACAGGCCAGTGAGAAAGTCGCGCAGCTCGCTGATGGCCAAGCCGTTCGCGCCGAGGTCGGTGACGGTCGCGCGAATTTGACCTTCGATCTCGGCAACCGACTCGGCTATGAAGCTGTCGAGCAGCGCCAGCTGTGAGAGCGGATCATCGGCGATCGTTTCGACCTCATCCTGGCTGAATACATCTGCGCGGAATACGCCGCTCGTTCCCGGCGCGATGTTGGTAGGCTGGCCATCGGCAGTGAAGACCGTCGCCGGCTCCTGGGCGGTCCGGCTGACGTGATACTCAATGCCATCCTTCGTTTCGATGATGACGCTGACGCGCCCACCGCCGAGGTTTGTTTCAACCAGCGAGTCAACCCGCTTGCGGATCAGTCCATCGCCGTCACCGCGGAATTCGCTCAGCGCGTAACGCACGAACTCGATCGCGGTGGTTTTGCCCGTACCGCGATGGCCGATCAGGCAGTTCAGACCATCCGCCAGATCGAGCTTCGCGCCATCGAGAAAGCCGCCGACGATGCTGATCGACTTGATGCGGTGGGATTGCGGGAGGCCGTTTCGCACGGCGGCGCGCGCCGGCGCTTTTGCGACGTGAGTCATGCTCCGTCTCCCTGTCGTTCGCCTCAGTCCGCTCGCTGCCGTGCCCTTCGGCGTGAGCGAGGAATCATGAGGCTGTGGCCCAGCATATTCGGTTTATGTTAGCATGTCAACCCGGTTTGCTGGCAACCGCGCTTCATGCTGAGTATAGCAGCAATGCTCGCGGAGAACCACAAGATCATGTGGTTCGGTCGATCGGGGGGTGTGCCGGACCGGCTCTCCTCAGGTCGAAACGGGAACGGCGCTCGCCGGGATTTCCAGGTCGCCGTGCCCATCGAACTCTTCGAAGCTGGAGAACACGCGCTGGCCGCTGGCGTTGAGGATGCGCCCGAGTTTCGTGCCCAGGATGCGACGCTGCAGCCACGCCGCCGCGATCTCGAAGCAGGCGAGCGGCGTAGTGCGGATGGCGTACTTGATCTCCCGCTCGTAGGCCTTGTGAATGAACCCGTAGCGCATGTCCGTCCTGCCGACCTCCCATTCCTTGAACAGGTTGTATCGCTTGGCGAGGTACTGCAGGTAGCCGACTTTCCGTGGATCGTCGCAGACCGTTCCGGCCGGTCGAGGGAGCGCGCTTCGGCGTGATCGTCCCGTCACACGGATGTTCACATCGCGGCCGGCAACAGCGTTATTGTCGCCCACGATGCTCTGTGCGACCCCGGTCGCCGCCGCAGGTCTGACGACGCGAAGTCGAAGTTTCGCGCGATAGAGAGTCGCGCGATCGATGTCGCCGGCTTCCGCACGGGCGTGGCAGTTTGCACACACGACGATCATTTTCAGAGGGTCATGCTGCTGGCATTCCGACCACGGTTCGATGTGATGGATCGTCAGCTTGACGATGTCGGACTCACCGCACAGGGGACACTGACTGCCGACCTCCTGATAAAGCAGCTTCTCGATTCGTTTCGGCACGTTGGGGCGCTTCGTGGACATGCTCGCGTCATCCTTTGACCGTATGCGGCGGCATCCTGCCACCGGGTGCAGCGTACCGCGCAGACGAACGACTGCCTACTCCCGCGCCGCGCTACAGCATCACCGCGAGACGGGTCTCGAGTCCGGCCGCCTCGTCCGCCGACAGGCCAGCCATCGCGTACACCAGCCGGTCGATCAAGTCCTGTAGCGGCTGCGCAGCCGGCGCCAGCGCAGATCGCTCGGCGCGGGCGATTTCGCCACGCGCTGTCTCGATCGTAACAATTCGTCGAACGAGTTCGACAAGCACGTCCTGGAGCGCAAGTGAAAACGGAGCATCTGCTAACGCAGGACTGAGAGACGCGAAGGCGTCGTCGATTCTGCCGGCATCAACGTGAGCGACAGCCGTATCTCGACGCTGGGTGTCGGTTTGCGCGCGAGCGCTGGCGAACACAGGGCATGGCAGGTTGTGAAGCTGATAATGACTAACGGCTGCATTTGTGCTGCCCAACCGGAAATACCAGTCAGCCATCTTGCTGTTCAGCAGCGCGAGTACAACCTCCAGCGGAAGGCGGGAATCCGGCTCCGGCACGTAGTTGATCTTGTGGTTGCAGAATTCACCTGCTGGAATCAGCGAGGCGATGATGCGTCGGAAGTTGTTCTGTGGGCTGCTTTCCTGAACGCCGACGCGGCGAAACCGGTGATGAAACGCCTTCGTATCTTCCCCCTTGCCGTTCAAGTATTGCGCTACATTCAGCAGAATGTCGTCGCCTTGCGAGGCCTCTCGGAGTACGTACAAGCAGATGTTGGCCCCGCGCGTAACGATCTTCGCGCGGGTTCGATCTGTCATCAGGTTGCCGAGCCCTCGCTGAACGGTCTCGTTTACCTCGCCTTGAGAGAATTGTGCGTGATCGCTGAGTCGAGCCAGCCGACCATTCATCATGATCCGCGTCGCCAGGGCCCAATCCGCCTGCGAGCAGCTCACAATTCCGCGATTGGCGGGGTCGTAGAGCGGAATCTCGTCGGTCTGCAACGTGAGCGACGCAGACGATTCATCGATTCGATCAGCAGGATGCTGGCGGGCGGTGAACGGTTGGCGGCGCAGCCGTTCATGCGTCGATTTGATCATCGTGAACACGGTCGTGGACAGCTTGGCTTCGGGGAACACACGCCGTGTGGGGTCATCCTTCTGCGGGAAGGCGTCGACCGACGTAAGGGCTCCGGCCTCCAGCATCGCGCGCCGCAGGTCGGCGGCCTGGTCATCACCCAGTAGCGCCATCGGAACGATAAAACCGAAGCGCCCGCTTTCAGAGAGCAGGCCCAGCGCTCGACAAATGAACAGCTTGTAGAGGTTGTTTTTGCCTCGCCGTGAGGGCCGGTACAGCGGCTCGGCGTCGATCAGCCGCTTCAGGGACTCTAAATTGGTGCGGACTTCGGTGGCGCGGTCCGGCGGCAGGTCAGCGGTCAATTCGCGCTCAGAAAGTACGTCATATGGCGGATTTCCGATGATCGCATCAAATCCGCTGTGAAAACTCGCGTCCCGCTCCTGGCGGCTCAGGTCGAAAAAAACCTCGGGAAAATCCAGCTCCCAATGGAAGGCTGAAACACGTGGGGCGCGCACATGCTGGACCGACTGCTGGAGCCACGGTTCAGCGGACAACCGCCGGAAATCGGCGCTGCGCTGGAGTGCCGCTAACGCCCGCTGATACTGCTCCGGACTGACCGCCTGCCCAGCCGGTGCGAAAAACGTCGAGCACCACAGATCGGCGACGGATCGGAACATGTCGCACAGCGGCTGGAATGTCCGCCGATACAGGCGCTCCTTCTCTTTGATCTGCTCGGAGGTCTGCGACGGCAAGTCGCGAATCCTGGTCAGTGGATCGAGCAACACGGGAAGCTGCTGCTCAACCTGCTGCTTGAATGCGTTCGCCAGCAGGGGCGGCGCGTCGGGAAGCGCGCCCAGCTCGGCGATGCGCCCGCCGACGAGGCTGTTCCCGGCGCGAAGATGATGGTCGAGGAACGTCAAGGGCTCGTCGATGGACACCGTTTCCAGCCAAAGTGCGAGTTTCGCTAGCTCGACCGCCATTGGGTTAAGGTCAACGCCGAAAATGCAGCTCTCGACGACTCGGCGCTTCCAGTACGTCAGAACGGGCTCTTCTTCGCGAAGCCCGTCGGCCGCCGGCTCCGCCGTGTGCGGATTCGTCGCGATCTCCTCGGCCAGGTGTTGGCACGCGCGGACCAAGAAATGCCCGGAACCCATCGCGGGATCGAGGACACGCAGTCGGAGGATGCGATCGTCATAGTCGCCTCGCAACTCCTCCAGCTTCGCCGCGAGCGCGTCGCGGTTCGCGCCTCGGGCGCGGCGGTGCTGTTCCTCGACTGCGGCGATCTCAGCGGACAGGCTCTGCGCAAGCTCGGCGCAGAGCGGGCCGAGCGTGTGATCGATGATGTAGCGAACGATATGGTCCGGTGTGTAGTACGAGCCCGTCGCGCGGCGCTCCCCTTTGTCCGTCTGAAGATAAACGCAACCGCGCTCATACCGAATCTCCGCGGCTTCCCAGCCCGCCGGAATATGCCGAGCCTCCGGCACGATCCGCTCGACGGGTCGTGCGCCGCGCCGCTCCCGGATCACGACCATCGGCTCGGTCGCGAAATGCGGCCGCAATTCGAGCAGGCCTTCGTAGATGCTGCCCAGGTGCTGGATCGCCAAGTCCCGATAGTCGACGCGAAATAGCCCGCGGTCCGGGTGCTGTGGGTCGGCGGCCCGACCGAGCTGGCCGATGACACGCGCCAGATAGCGATCGGGCAGCGCTTTCTGAGACAGGAAGGCATGGCGGTCGGGGTCGAACAGGCCGCCGTTGTACGCCGGAACGCCGTAGCGCGCGTGCCCGCGATCAAGGAGGTCGAACAACGAGACGAGGTCGGTCCAGATTGCCGTTTGGTCCGCGGGGTAGTCGGGCTGGCGTCCTTGCTCAATCCGGTCGAGCGTCGCGGAAATCTCGTCCCGATGGCGGACGAGGCTGCGGTTCCGCGTGTAGAGGTCGTTTCGCCGATACGGCAGGAGAGCGCGATCTTCGCCGTACATCACGAAGAGCAGCCGATAGAGCAGCACGAAGCTTTGCTCACGACACAGTTCGAGGTCGCGAGCCGGATCGAGCCCGTTTGGCCCGTGTGTGAGGAAGCCTTCGATGCAAAGCCGGAGGGCTTCGAATACGCGCTCCTTCAGATCTTCACCGACCGAGAGGGCGTACTCCGAGCTGCCCCGCAGGGCGCGCTCTACCAGCGGGACCCGGCCATCACGAGATTCAAATGCACGCGGGCTGAAGAACAGATAGAAATAGAAGAACTCCTCAGCCGCTCCTTGCTCCGCTTCGAACGTGCGCTGGCCAGTGGTGGGCACACGGGCTTGAAAGAGCCGCGGAAGATCGATCTCGATGTAGGTCTGAAACCGGGCTTTTCCGGGCGCAAGCTGGCGAGGAATTAGCCGCCAGATGCCGCCGTTCGTCAGGATCGCGTAGTCGCGACGGCTCCGATCCAGATACCACTCGATCTGCTCGGGCGGATATTCCCGCTGGTTGCCGACGCGCGTCGGTCGATCAAGGCTCACATGCCAGGCCTTGGCATCGGCGACAAGCGCCGGATGGTTCCAGAACTCTGGCGCCTGCCGGCCCGCTGCAAGCGCACCGTCCTTCGCTGCATCGTCGAAGAACAAGGCGTAGTCGGGCCGTCGGCCTTGAAGCCAGGTCTGGTAGATCAGTTTCCAGCCGAGAATCTCGAACAGCGGCTGGATGAACGCCTGCTCCAGACCAGCTTCGTTGCCGTATTGTTCGACGCGCCCGCGCTCCCGCCGCCAGAGGTCCTCGGCGCGGGCCAGCGCGGCGTCGGACTCGGCGCGGAACTCCGTCCACTCCGGCTCCAGCGGAAGCCGGTGCTCCAACCAGTGATTCGAAAACAGGTCGGCGTTGCGCAACGCGCCGAACGGCAGCAGTGGAGTTTGTGTCACGCCTCGCCGCGCCATACAGCCTGCTCATGATAACTTCGCGGGGTGATCGCCCGCCATCCTCGCCTTGCGTGGCCGATGTCCGATGTCCGATTCGTGGCGAGAGCGCCGCATGACGAAAAACTGACGCCGGCCTTGACACGAATGCGATCGAGCGCGAGCTGGCCCAGGTGGACGGCCGACGTCGCGACCCTCGCGGACGCGATGGCCGAAATCGTGATCAACCCGATCACCAAAACGGGCGTGATGCGCGTCAACGCGGGCTTGGCGGCGCTCGTGGCGGCGGGTCAGATCGGCGTAGACGACCTCGCCCGCCGGCCCGTACGGCCCAACGAGCGGCCTCAGGACGCGAACGGGCGGCAACGGGGCGCGAAGGCGTGGCCCAGAAACGCGAACGACCGGCCCGAAGGCCGGTCGTGGGCATCTGGCATAGAGGGAAACGCTCGCTGCTCGAAGTCTCGGGTTATGGCTCTCGGGAGACTTTCTCGATTCAATATCAATCGCCCAAACGAAACATCAACGCACGGCTTGAATGCCATGAACGCAACGTCAACGTGGAGTTGCGTCGAGGCCAGTAGACGTATCGCTTGCGCGCTTCGCACCCCGATCTCGCGAGCCCCCCTGCTCTACGTGATGCGTTTTCCAGCCTCAGGGCCGGGGATCCAGGGCGTAGATTTCCTCGAATGGGATCTCTAACGCAGCGACGGGTCTTGCGTCGACACCGGAAGAGTGCAAGAGTTGGCACACGCGCTCGAAAACCGGGCCATTCCGATGTACCTTCGCGGTCGCTTTTACCTGAAATCCACGTTTGGGGTTGAGCAGCCCGACTGAGACGGCAACCCGCAGATTGTCGTCCAGGTTCGCGCGGGTCTTACCGAAGAAGAGGTCTGCGATGAGGAGGCAGTCGGCATCGATCCACTTGAAGCCGACGGGAACGACGTTGGGTTCCCCGTTCCGCGACGTAGCCAGGTAACACAACGGTGCGGTTTGGAATGCGTTTAGCACTTCAGGATTCATGCTCATCGAACGCTCCTTGCCTTCGCCGCACTTCTTTTCGTGTGGCCCACCCTCCCGCGACCTCTATCGATCGCATCGATGGGCGACCGGTGACGCCCAGTTCTGCTCGTATCGTCCACCTTGGGCGAACGCAGGCGTAGAAACTCGCAGAGCGCAACGGCGTTGTTGTGCCGCTGGTCGCGAGCGGCGTAGAGCAGCGTCACTGTTTCCGTGGCCGCCAAGTCGGCTAGGAACGCCCAGTCCGCGAAGCGCCCGTCGAGCTCGGCAATGTAACGCTCGCGGAACGCCATCCAGCGATCCGCATGATGCCCGAACCAGGTGCGCAGCTTGTCGCTGGGTGCAACGTCCTTGAGCCACCCATCCAGCTTGAGGTCTTCACGCCGTACGCCGCGCGGCCAGAGCCGATCGACAAGGAATCGATGGCCGTCGCGTTCGTCCGGCGGTTCGTACACCCGCTTGATGCGGATGTCGAGGTTCTGCTTCGCCATGTCGTTGTCCCTCCGGCCGCGTGGGGCTACCGCGGGGCGTCTCGCCATTTCCCGCGGCCGCGGTCGCCGTCCATCTCAACCCAGTCCATGCGGATCGCGTCAAACTCGCACACCGGGATGCAGTGTTCCTCGCTCCCACAGTTATCGGGTAGCGTCAGCACCGCAAGCTCGTCGACCAGTTCTAGACATTTCGGTCCGCAGGCTTCGATGCACAGGTTGCAGCCCGTACAGGTATCGGCGTGAATCACGGGAACCCATTTGCTGGCAAGCGCCTGAGCCGCTCCGGCCTCATTCACATCCCGCGCGTCCCGGGCCGTTCCGCGTTCGTCTCTCACAACGCCTCCATGGATAAGACCGGTCATTGCCCGCCTGCGTGCAACGGTCGCGCGATCCCGCGTCGCAACGCCATTTCGTTCCCAATGCACGCAACCTGCTCGGTCGTGAGCACCTCGGCCGTCAGCGGAAACACATGTTCATCTTCGAACGCGATGTGCCGGCGGTACGTTTCCTTGAGCTCCGCGAGCAGACGCACCAGCACGCGTGCCCGACGCTTGTCGAGTTGTCCGCGTTCCAGCCAGCGCTCCACGAGCGCATCGACGCGGTCGTGCAGAACGCCCGCGGCCCGGTGCTCCTCTTCCAGCAGCGCTACGTCACGCAGCATCGCTTCGATGCGCGAGTCGCCGGTCTCGCGCAGCCGCGGGAAGAGGGAATCCTCCTCGTCCTGCGTGTGTCGCGGCGCTGCGCTCCGGAAGTACTCGAGCGATTGCCGCAGGCCCTGACGTTCCTCGTCGCTCAGCGCCGCGCCCCGTCGCCGCGCCGCGACCGTCGCCAGCAGATTCAGAAACCGCTCGATTCGACGATGACAGTCGATCAGCAGACCGAGCGGCTCGTCGAAGTCATGATCCGGCTTGCCGCCGAGGATAACGGGCATCGCCAACCTCCAAGCCCACGCGTTCATGAACGAGCGCGCCGCCGCATCGCGTAGCGCTCACGTTGCCAGCCGCAGACGGCAGACCTCGCGAAAGTGGTGGCCGTTGATCCACAGACTTACGGCTCGCGCAAAGTGCCGCGGCCGGCGCAGGAGGGTCCACGTCAGCAGTCTCCAGTATTGCCACCGCCCTTTGCAACACACACCCAGGCTCCATAGCGACGTCGCAAACGCCGTAAGCCGCATCCAACTCACCGGCTGGCCGAACCGCGGCGCCCGGTAGTCGCGCAGGAACGCCTTGACCCGCTGGAGGTACGGTTCCGGGGAATACAGATGCTTCATCACTTGCAGAAATCCGGCCTTGAGTTCGTTGAAGGGCATGCGGGTCATCACATTGGTCGACCCATCGACGTTGTCGCCGGTGATCTGACCGAGCAGTCGCCCCTCCCGGCTCAGGCGCTGGTGCAGTCTGGTGCCCACCGGAGCCTGCAGCAATCCGACCATCGCGGTGACGATGCCGCATTTTTGGATAAAGTCGATCTGTCGCCTGAAGATCGAACCCGTGTCCGCGTCGAAGCCCAGGATGAATCCCGCCTGAACCTCCAGGCCGGCCCGATGGAGTTTGCGGACGTCGGCGACCAGATCGCGTTTGAGATTCTGCCTTTTGGCGCACTCGCGCAGGGCATCCTCGTTCGGCGTTTCGACTCCGACGAACACGGTGTCGAAGCCCGCGTCCGTCATCAACTTGTGCAGGTCCGGCGTATCTGCCAGATTGATCGATGCCTGGGTCTGAAGCGGGGTGTGCGACTTGCCCTTACGCCACTCGACCAGGGCGGGGAGTAACTCTCGCACCGCTTTCTTGTTGGCAATCAGGTTGTCGTCGACAAAGAACACCGGACCGCGCCAGCCGCGGGCATACAAGCCGTCCAGCTCGGCAATACACTGTTCGGCGGTCTTGGTGCGCGGCGTGCGCCCGAATAACGAGGTGACGTTGCAGAACTCGCAGTCGAATGGGCAACCCCTGCTGAACTGCACACACATCGAGTAGTACCGCTTGAGGTTCACCAGGTCCCACCGCGGGGCGGGCGTGAGCGTGAGATTCGGTTTGGCGGAGTTCGCGTAGATGTGCCTGGCGGCGCCGCGCGCGAGGTCCTCCAAAAACGCCGGCAATGTGGCCTCCGCCTCGTTGAGAACGAGGTGGTCGGCCCGGTCGAATCGCTCCGGCTCGCAGGTCGCCATCGGACCGCCGACCACCGTGAGCAGCCCCGCCGCACGACAGCGATCGAGAACCGACTCGCCGGAGGGGGCCTGAATCGTCATCCCCCCAATCCAGGCGGAATCGGCCCACTCCAGATCCGCGTCCGTGAGGTGCCCCGCATTCAGGTCGATGAGTCGCAGCTCCCACTCTTTCGGCAAGAGGGCCGCAACCGTTAACAGACCCAGGGGCGGGAAGGCCGACTGCTTGCGGACGAAACGCAACGCGTGGCGAAACGACCAAAACGTGTCCGGGAATAACGCTGAAATGAGGAGGGCTCGCAACGCTGCTCCTTTGCTATTACCGCGTCATCATCGGCGATCGTCGGTATGTACCAGTGGGGGCGGTGGCGGGGTCATCTGCTCCAGCGCCGCCTTGAACGAAGTCATGTCCTGGAGGACGTTTCCCACCAGGCAATCGATGAGCGCGCGGCGATGTTCGGGAAAGCGCCGGGCAAATTCGCCGAAGCTGAAGCTCGGGTTGTAGAAGGCGTGGATCAGGCGCCTGACGACGTCCACGCCCGCCATGAGTCGTGGTTCGAAGGCGCCGAGACAGGCGGCCGTGACATCGTTGGCCTTCAGGGCTTGCTGGATGGAATCGGCCGCCAACTCCGCCGATGCCAGGGCCAGAAACAGGCCCGAGGAATAGATGGGGTCCAGGAACGCCCGCGCGTCGCCGATCATCACCCATCCGTCTCCTGACGTTTGCAGATTGAAGTACGCCAGCTCCCTGGGTCCGCCATACACCTTTGCGCAGCGTGTCGCCGACGTCAGCCGCGCGAGCAGCGGTGCACTGGCATTCACCGCACGGTCATAAGCGGCCTCGGTCTGCTGCCCGTTGGAGAACAGGTCTTCAGGAGTCCCGACGATACCCACACTGACCACATCGTCGGGCAGAGGGATATACCAGAACCAGCTTCGGTCGCGGTTCATGAAGATGGTGGTTTCGCCGGCGTCAATGCCGCTGAGGCGCTTGCCGCCCTTGTAATACGACCAGATCGAGGCTTTTCGTAAACCCGGGACGGGGCACCGCAGGTTCAGTTGCCTGCCAATCAGCGTGGTTCTTCCGGAGGCGTCCACTACGACCCGCGCGGATACGTCGTACGGAGTGCCGCCGACCGGTTGCACGTGGACCCCGGTTGCCCGCGCGCCATCGAAGATCACGCGCTCGGCCTTCGTTTGCATCTGCACGTGCGTCCCGGCGTCGCGGGCGTGATCGAGGCAAAGTCGGTCGAACGACGCGCGTTCCACCTGCCAGGTTCGCGAGGCCTCGCCCTCTATCGTCTCCGAGAAGTAGAACGGCGTGGACTCCTCACCTGAAGGAGAAACGAACCGAACGCTGTGCTTCTCCGGGTAGTCGGATGCCCGCAGCTTCGGCAGCAGACCCAACCGGCCCAAGATTCCATACGTGTGGGGAATCAGCGATTCGCCAATGTGGTAGCGAGGGTACCGGTCGGCCTCGAACACGTCGCAACGAAGTCCGGCCCGCGACAGAAACGTAGCCAACGCGGCCCCGGCGGGGCCTCCGCCAATCACGGCCACGTCGACGGGTTGATTGGGACCGGATTGAATCATGGGTATCCCTCATGCCCTACGGCTTGGGTCGACTGTGATAGGGCTTGTAGCATTACGTGTTGCTCAAGACCGGCAGGGCTCGCGCCGCGCCTGGCATCGGACCGCCATCCGCCGCTGCGTCGCATCGTTCCTCAGCACCAAATGCTGCTTCGTTCAATTCCATAAGCAGCTCATCCAGGTCAAGACTCTGTCGCGCAGCCGCAGTCCGCAGCGACACGGCCCGCGCCACCGTGCGACGCAGGAGCGGGTTCGCCAGGGGCGTGAAGCCCTTGGCAAGCAGCACGCCCAGCGTGGCCGGGAACCACTCGATCACTTGTCCCACCTTGTGGTCGGCCGTGATCTGCGCCGGCCGCTCGGCGGTCGGCTCCTCCACGGGCCGCCATCCGGCCATGATCCGCCACAGATGCACGCCCCAGATGGCAATGCCCGTCACTTCGAGCAAGCCGCTGATTCCAACCAGGGGAAACGCAGTCGTGCTGAAATCTGTGCCGATCTGGAGCACAACGCGCAGCGCGCATCCTGTGTTGACGAGAACAAAGGGGACCCACAACGGTCGCAAGCGGCGGATATCCACGCCATTGAGCGTCGGAACGACCTTCGCCGCCATGCCGAGGATCATCAGCGAAATGAAGCCGACCGTGATGGCGTGCCGGACGGCGCCGTAGTACGCGTGCGAGAAGCCGATTTCGACGGCGTGACGGCCGCTTTCGGACAAGGACGCGGAGGCTGGCAGGGCGACCAGCATGTACAGTGGAGCGGCCAGCAACAGCAGCATCGAGATTTGGAGCCACAGTACCGACGCTCGCACGAACTTGACGCTTCGGTCGCTTTCGGTCGGGCGCGCCAGCAGGCTCCAGCGGCACGTGAGCGCAATACTCGTCGCCGCCAGTATGAACATCGCCAGGTACAGCGGTCCGGCCCAGGCATGGCCGCCCGTGCGGCGCATGAGAATAACGGACGCCGCCTCGCCCAACACCGCGAGGACGAGTAGCGGCAGGACCAGCCGCTGAAGGCGTTGGCTCGGCCGATGCAGTCCGAACAAGACCGGGAACATGCGCAGCCCGACGCCGAGAATGATGAGCAGTCCGAAGCCATGAATCTGCACGTCGCGCAGCGCGGCTTGATAGGTCGCGACCAACGCAAGCGTATCAGCCGGGCCCGCGGCGGTGATCGTGCCATACGCCAGGGCCGCATCGCCCACAGCCTGGATCAGAAAGAAAGCAAGGGCCGCCAGTACATAACTGTCGTGGATTTCCAGCGGCTTTCCGCTGCGTCGCAGGGTCGTCCAGACGATGGTCAGGCACAGCACGATGGCCGCGATTTCCGCCACGCTGGCCGTCACGACCAGCTCGCGCATCAGCGGTGTGCCGTGCAGCGGCTCGGCGATCGCGCGGACGAAGACGCCGAAGACCATCAGGTAGAACGTGAAGTTCGCCAGGTCCGGCCGCCATAAGCTGCTGTGCTTCATGCGCGGGAAAGCCTGGTACGCGAAGCCCATCACGAACAGCCCCATCCAGCCGAAAATCTGCGCGTGGCCGTGGGCGTTGATGTCGTGGATGGAGGCCGCGGTGAAGGAGCCGTGCCGCGCGATTTGGAGCAGCAAGTATGCGCCCCAGACGGCGCCGACGGTCAGGATCACAGCGATGCCGGCTTTGAAGAACCGGCGATAGATCGTGTCGGCCAGATCGTCCAGCGGATTGCGCGGTGCATCGACCGCCGGTGAAGTGGCCGTTACAGGGTTGCGTAGCGCATCGTTCAGCTCATGCAACAGTGTCGCTTCGCCCACCCCGTGGGCGCGTGCAAAGAAGCCGATTGTCTCCGCGGGACCATGCGGTCCTCCGCATCCGCGAAGGCCGTAACGATCGAAGATCGGCCGCAGCTGCGGGTTTGCGCGAAGCACGTCCGGCAGCATTGCGTCGGCTCGAATCGTGGCGCTTGCCGAGGCGCTGGTCATGGCCGGCGGCTCCCGGCGGCCCCGCGGCTGCCCGGGCGAGCAGCGCTGACTGTGAGTTTGATGGTGTGCGGCCCGGAGCGCCGCGCACGGCGCTTTCGGGGGTCGCAAAGCGGCGGGCGCGCGTCGTCGCCGCTCAGCAACTGCGCGATCGTTGTCCGCCGAAAGGCCTGTTCCGCCCACTCGGAGACCTGATCGAGGCTGCGATGCAGTGGGCAGAGCTTTGATCCGTGGGATTCGATGCCCAGCGGGCATGTGCGAAGCCGCTGAAGCGGGTCGACCGCGTTCACCACGTCGAACACGCTCGTGTCAGTCGGCGGGTGCGAGAGCGTGAAGCCCCCGATCCTGCCCGGACAGGACTGCACGAGCCCGGCTCGCGCAAGCCCCTGGAGAATTTTGGAAAGATAGCCTGCCGGCACATGTGTGCCTTCGGCGATGGCTTGCGTGCTGAGCGTTTGTGAGGGATGAGCCGCCAGCCAGACGATCGCCCGTAGGGCGTATTCGGCGCTTTGGGAGATGGTCAAGATGGCCCGACTCCTTTCCGGCCGGTGCGCGGCACGCGCCAGGACCGATTGACTTGCAGGATCGTAGTAAGTACGCTGATAAATATCAACCTGGACATCCAGGTTTTGAAATTGCGGGCTGTCCGCGAGGTGTTCCCACTTCGCTCAGCGGAGGTACGCCATGTTCGCAGTTCGCCTCGCTGTCGTTGTCTCCGCGCTCGCCGCTACGGTCGCCGCCCAGACGCCGCTCGGCACGACGTTCACCTATCAGGGCTTGCTCAAGCAGAGCGGCCAGCCGGTGCCAGGGCCAACGGTCAATCTGGTCTTTCGGCTGTACAGCGTGGCGGCGGGCGGCACGGCCCTGGCCACCGATTATGTCGGCCCCTGGCCGATCGAGGAAGGTCTGTTCACCGTGCCGGTCGATTTCGGCTCCGGCGCCTTCAACGGTGACGCCCGTTGGATGGAAATCGTGGTCAACGGGCAGACGCTCAGTCCGCGCCAAGAGTTGACGGCCGCACCCTACGGCCTGTTCAGCGTCAACGCCGACAAGCTCGACGGGCTGGATTCGACGGCCTTCCTGCAATCGATTCCGGTGCCGCTGACGCTGAGCGGCACCAGCGCGACGCACATCATCCGCGGCAACAACAGCAGCAACAGCGGCCAGACAGTCGGAGTCTTCGGGCAGACCACCGGCAGCGGCGGTGGGTTCGGCGTTCAGGGACAGCAGCGCGGCGGCGCGGGCTCCGTTCCGACGTCGGGGGCGGGCGTGTTCGGAGCCTCCGACACGAGTTTCGGCGTGGCCGGTTTCAGCAATAGCGGCGACGGTATCTGGGCCCTCTCGCTCGGGACTTCCGGCGCCACCCACGGCATGAAAGCCGAAAGCCGCAGCACGTCCGGCATCGGCGTGCTGGGTGAGGCGACCGCGACTACCGGCGTCACCTACGGCGGGCGCTTCGAGAGTGACAGTACGAGCGGCTACGGCGTTTTCGCTCTCGCAACTGCGGCGACCGGCGACACGTTCGGCCTCTGGGGCCAGAGCAACAGCACGAACGGCTTCGGCGTCTTTGGCGAGCAGACGGCCGCCAGCGGGACGACCCACGGCGTGTACGGCCGAAGCGCCAGCACCGGCGGCCGCGGCGTGTTCGGCTACGCGAGCGCGACCAGCGGGACTACCCACGGCGGCTATTTCCAGAGTCAGAGCACGAGCGGAGTAGGGGCCTTCGGCTACGCGACCGCGACGACCGGGACGACAAGTGGTCTGTTTGGGCAGAGTGACAGCACGTCTGGGCGCGGCGTGTATGGCTTGGCGAGCGCAGCCAGCGGTACCACTACCGGCGTGTACGGCTGGAGCGGTAGCACCAGCGGGCGTGGACTCTTCGGCTATGCCAGCGCCACAACCGGCGACACCAGAGGCGTGGTCGGCGTGAGCGAAAGCACCGCCGGGCGTGGCGTGTACGGCTATGCGACTGCGGCCAGCGGGATCACCTACGCCGGGTACTTCGAGAGTGCCAGCACGTCCGGGCGAGCTGTGTACGGCCGAGCCATGGCCACCACGGGCGATACCAGAGGCGTGGACGGCGTGAGCGACAGCACGGGCGGGCGCGGCGTCAGCGGCTCTGCAACCGCGGCCAGCGGGACAAACTACGGCGTCTACGGCCAGAGCAATAGTAACTCTGGTCGCGGCGTCTACGGCCGGGCCGTCGCCACGACCGGCGACGCCCGAGGCGTGTTCGGCGTTTCCGACAGCACCTCCGGGCTTGGGGCCGTCGGTCATGCCACCGCCACCACCGGTACAACGTATGGTATTTACGGGCAGAGCGACAGCTCAAGCGGATATGGTGGGTTCGGTCTGGCGACGGCGACCAGCGGAACCACCTTCGGCATTCTTGGCCAGAGCGACAGCACATCTGGACGCGCCGTGTACGGCTACGCCAGTGCCACCGGCGCCACCGCCACTCCGTACGCAGTGTGCGGCTTTTGCAGCACGGGGACGCTTGGGTACGCCGTTTACGCATTTGGCGATATGGGCGCCAGCGGCACCAAGTCGTTCCGCATCGACCACCCGCTCGACCCGGAGAACAAGTACCTCTTGCATTACTCGACCGAGTCGCCGGAGGTGCTTAACGCTTATTCGGGCAAGGTGACGCTCGACGCCGCCGGCGAGGCCGTCGTAACGCTGCCGGAGTACTTCGCCAGCATCAACCGAGATCCGCGCTACACACTTACCTCCATCGGCTCGCCGATGCCGAATCTGCATGTGGCTCAGGAAATCAGCGAGACGGCGCTGGCGGACGGTGAGAAGGCCGGACCAGGCGACGCCGCGCCCGCGTGCTCCTTCCGCATCGCGGGCGGCGCGCCGGGCGGCAAGGTTTCGTGGCGCGTCGAGGCCGTGCGCAACGACCTGCGCATGCGCGTGCACGGCGCGCCCGTCGAGCGCGAGAAAACCGGTCCCGAGCGCGGCAAGTACCAGCATCCCGAGTACTACGGCCAGCCAGCGGAGATGCGGGCACTACCTCCCGGAGCCCCGGCCCGTAGCCCAAGCCGAAGCGGAGACCCCGCCGCCGGCCCGTGAGGACGGTGATTAGAGCCCACAACGATAGGTGAAACTCGCCTATGTGACGGACACAACCACGAGAGGAAACCAGCCATGACGAAGCTTCAGGTATCCGCCATCGCCGGCGTGTTGCTGGCCCTGGTGGCCCCGGCCGCGGCCCAGACGCCGCTGGGCACGGAGTTCACCTACCAGGGGCAGCTCAAAGACGCCGGCAGCCCGGCCAGCGGGACGTATGACCTGCGGTTCGCGCTGTACGACCAGTTGATCGGCGGCACACAACAGGGTCCGACGGTCTGCGTGGACAACCTTGTCGTCGCAGATGGACTGTTCACGCTGGAGCTCGATTTCGGTACCCAGTTCGCCGGCCAGGAGCGCTTCCTGCAAATCGAGGTGCGCACCGATACGGGCCTAAACTGCGGCAACCAGACCGGATTCGTGACGCTCAGCCCGCGGCAGGCGCTGACCGCCGCCCCCAACGCCCTGTTCGCACTGAACGCAGACAAGCTCGATGGCTTGGACTCCACGGTGTTTCTCCAGTCGATTCCCGTCCCGCTGACGCTGAGCGGCACGAGTAGTACGCACATCATCCGCGGAGAGAACGCTTCTACGGGCAACAGCTCCACGGGCGTCTACGGCCGGTCCACCGGCGCGAGCGGGACCACCTCCGGCGTCTACGGCCGGAGCGACAGCAGCAGTGGGTACGGCGTATTCGGCGAGGCGCCCGCGACCAGCGGTACCAACTACGGCGGCCGCTTCCGCAGCCTGAGTACAAGCGGGACCGGCGTGTTCGGCGAGGCCACCGCGACCAGCGGCACAACTTACGGCGGCCTATTCCAGAACGCGAGTTCCAGTGGCGTCGCCGTGCGGGGCTGGGCCACGGCGACCAGCGGCGCCACCGACGGCGGGCGCTTCGAGAGCAACAGCACAAGCGGGCGCGGCGTGTTCGGACTGGCGACCGCGGCGAGCGGCACGACGACCGGTGTGTACGGCGTGAGCGAGAGCACGACCGGGCGCGGCGTGTACGGGTATGCGCCCGCGTCGAGCGGTCTCTGTTTCGGCGGTTTGTTCGAGAGCGCGAGTACGAGCGGCATCGGCGTGCGCGGCATCGCCAGTGCAACGAGCGGGTCCTGCTACGGCGGCTACTTTGAGAGCGCGAGCCCGCTCGGGCGCGGCGTCGTCGGAATTGCGAGTGCGACTAGTTCGTCCGGCAGCATCGGCGGCTACTTCGGGAGTGTCAGCACGGGCGGCTTTGGCGTTCTGGCCGAGGAGAGCGCGGCGAGTGGGGAAACCTACGGCGTGTATGCGAGCAGCGACAGCACCGCTGGCCGCGGCGTGTTCGGTCTCGCCAGAGCGGGCAGCGGGACGACGTACGGCGGGTACTTTCACGCAAATAGCACGTCCGGGCGCGGCGTGTACGGCCACACCAGCTCGGCCAGCGGGAGCACATACGGCGGGTACTTTGAGAGCGACAGCACGTCCGGGTACGGCGTGTACGGCCGAAACAGCGCCACCAGCGGCACAATCTATGGCGTACGTGGGTACGCGAGCACCGCCGCCGGCGGGTACGCGGTATACGCAGCCGGCGACATGGG
This sequence comes from uncultured Planctomycetales bacterium, assembly GCA_964631045.1. Lineage (GTDB taxonomy): Bacteria > Planctomycetota > Phycisphaerae > UBA1845 > Fen-1342 > CAZVWB01. The sequence goes on along the minus strand of CAZVWB010000028.1, from coordinate 11,024 downwards.
TGCCAGCGGTGTCAAGCCGTTCCGCATCGACCACCCGTCCAACCCGGAGAACAAGTACCTCCTGCACTACGCCGCCGAGTCGCCGGAGGTCATCAATTTTTACCGCGGCACGGTGATGCTCGACGAGCGCGGCGAAGCGGTGGTCGAATTGCCGGCCTACTTCGGCATGATCAACAAGACGCCGAGTTATCAGCTTACAGCCGTCGGCGCGCCGATGCCGAACCTGCACGTGGCCGAGGAGATCAGCGAGGAGGCACTCTCGGCCGGCGAGCAGGCCGGTCCCGCCGATGCGTCGCCGATCTGCTGGTTCCGCATCGCCGGCGGCGTTTCGGGCGCGAAAGTCTCATGGGAGGTGAAGGCCGTGCGAAATGACCTGCGGATGCGCCTGCACGGCGCCCCGGTCGAGCGTGAAAAGACCGGCCCCGAGCGCGGCAAGTACCAGCACCCCGAGTACTACGGCCAGCCGCCCGAGATGGGGACGGACTTTCAAACCGAGGGACACGCGCGATGTGAGGAAAACCATCGGATTGGGCACGGGACGCGAGATACGGGCGAACGCTAATCAGCGAGGGGAGCTGCAATCATGTCTCGGTGGTTGAATTGCCTATCGACGTTGATCGCTGTGGCATTGGCCGGTGCAAGCGCGAACGGACAGACGCCGCTCGGTACCGCGTGGACCTATCAGGGTCAGCTCAAGGACGGCGGCAATCCGGCCAATGAGCCTTACGACATGCATTTTCGGCTGTACGACGCACCGACGGGCGGCACGCAACTCGGACCTATCATCTGCTACAACAACCTCAGTGTGGCGGATGGGCTGTTCACTGCGACGCTCGATTTCGGCGACCAGTTCGCCGGTCAGGAGCGGTTTCTCGAGGTCGCGATCCGCGTCGACACGGGACTGAATTGCGCGGATACCTCGGGATTTACCACACTGGCGCCGCGACAGAAACTCACCGCCGCTCCGAACGCCCTGAACGCCGACCGCCTTGACGGGCTGGACTCCACCGCGTTCCTCCAATCCATCCCCGTGCCGCTGACGCTGAGCGGGTCTGGCTCCACGCACGTCATTCGGGCAGAGAACTCGTCGTCGTCAGTCGGTGCTTCGGGCATCTACGGCCTGGCGACGGATGCCGCCAGCCCGAACTACGGCGGCCGATTCGAAAGCAACAGCACGATGGGCCGCGCCGTGTACGGTCAGGCTGGCGCCGCAAGCGGGAGCACTGTTGGCGGCTATTTCGAGAGTGCCAGCACGAGCGGGCTCGGCGTCTTCGCATCGGCGTCGGCGGCCAGCGGAGCGGCTTACGGCCTGTCGGCCCGCAGCAACAGCACGAGTGGCCGCGCCGTGTTCGGCTGGGCGACGGCGGGGACCGGCACGACGTACGGTGGCTACTTCCTGAGCTTGAGCCCGAGCGGATACGGCGTGTTCGGCGAGGCATCCGCCACAAGCGGGTCGACGTATGGCGGCTACTTCGAAAGCGACAGCACGGCCGGGCGCGGCGTGTTCGGCCTGGCGACCGCGGCCAGCGGGACCACCTATGCTGGGTATTTCGAGAATGCCAGCACGAGCGGACGCGGCGTGTACGCCATCGCGAGCGCAACCAGCGGAACCACGTACGGGGTGTATGGCGAAAGCAATAGCCCCGCCGGCTACGCGGGGTACTTCGTCGGGTCCGGCGCCGATGCGCTGTACGTGGAGAACAACGCCAGCGGGCGCGGCATTCACGTGGTCGCCACTGTCGACACAGGGGTCTGGGCCTCAACCACGTCCGGCGTGGCGGGTGTGGACGGGCGCAACGCTAGCGCCACGGGCCGCGGAGTCTACGGCTACGCCACCGCCTCAACGGGGACCAACTACGGGGTCTACGGCCGGACCTCCAGCACGGAGGGGCGCGGAGTGTACGGCGATGCCACCGCGACCAGCGGGGCCAACTACGGCGTGTACGGCCGGACCAGCAGCGCGGGCGGAACCGGGATCTACGGGCTGGCCAGCAACACGGCCGGAATCACCTACGGCGGCTACTTCGAGGCCCAGAGTTTTCAGGGGACCGGCGTGTATGGCAGAGCGACCGCTACTGGTGCTGGCGCTACGCCGTACGGGGTGGCCGGGTACTGCAACACCGCGACGGCCGGGTACGCCGTCTACGCCGCCGGGGACATGGGCGCCAGCGGCACTAAGAGCTTCCGCATCGACCACCCGCACGACCCGGAGCACAAGTACCTGCTGCACTACTCGATCGAGTCGCCGGAAGTGCTGAACGCCTACTCGGGTAAGGTCACTCTTGATGCCAGCGGCCAAGCCGTGGTCGAGTTGCCCGCATACTTTGCCAGCATCAATAAGGACCCGCGCTACACGCTGACGGCCGTTGGCGCGCCCATGCCGGATCTGCACGTCGCCGAGGAGATCAGCGAGGAAGCGCTCGCGGCCGGCGAGCAGGCCGGGCCGGGCGTTGCGCCGCCGCGCTGCTCGTTCCGCATCGCCGGCGGCGTCGTAGGCGCGAAGGTGTGTTGGGAAGTCAAGGCCGTGCGCAACGACCTGCGCATGCGCCTACACGGCGCGCCCGTCGAGCGCGAGAAGACCGGCCTGGAGCGAGGACGGTATCAGCATCCCGAGTACTACCGCCAGCCCGCGGAAATGGGCATGGACTATCAGCCGGAGCCGCACAACACAGCGACAACCGGAAGCGACGCCCCCGCAGGCCCGCAAATGCGATGATCAAAGCGGACATTGGCAGCTGAATCTGATCGACGCGACGGAGACAACGACAGGAGAAAACCAGTCATGACAAAGCTCCAGGTGTCAGGAATCTCCAGCATTCTGCTGGCCGTTGCGGCCCCGGTCGCACTCGCCGGCGTGACGATTACAGTCGATAGCGGAAGCCGGGTCTTCGTGTCGGCGGCACCGGACGGCATCCCCGAGGACTGCCAGCAAAGCGCGACCATCGGGCCCAGCGGCGTGTCCAGATCCTGTTCTGTGACGGGCGCATCGTCACGGGCGACAATCTCGATTCAATCAACCCCGGGCGCCGGTGGCTTACCAACGATCGTGATCAGCGCTGATCTGAACGCGTCCATAACACCGCCTCTGGGAGATGCGGCCATGGCGGACATGGCATTCATCGCCGAGTTGGATGTGACGGACCGGCGCGTACGGTATCACCTTGACTATACTCCGGCCTTCGGCGGCGACCACAACGGCGATTCGTCGGGTTCGACCGAACTGCAGGGCCACGGACTGTTCACGGCCAGCGCAAGCGGCGTCACGGACTCGCTGGAGCGCGATGGAACCCTGGATATCGGCCAGCACCGGCTCGCCATCCGCGTAACCCTGCTCGCGGGTAGTTACCTATCCGGCGGCTTGTATCTCGGAGAATCCGTATTCGCCAACGGCGTAATGACCCTCACGTTCGAATCGGACAGCGAGTTTGACTGGATCGACCCGAACGGCGGGGACTACGCCGATCAGTACAACTGGTCGCCCAACGGCGTGCCTCGGCAGGATACCAACTTCAGCGACGTCGCTAATTTTCCGGGAAGCCCGGCTAACCCACCCGTGACGGTCACAGCGAGCGCGACCGCCACCGCCGCGCGTTGGGACATCCGCGGAATGAACCTCCGCTTTCAGGGGCCCGCAGTGCTCGGACCATTGGATCCAAGCGACCCTGCGGCGGAACTTCAGATTTCGGACGGTGGCACGCTCGTGCTCCAACCCGGGGCGACGGTAAGCAGTGTGATTTCGCGCATTGGCGTGGCGGGTACAGGCAATGAGTCGCGGCTTTTCGTCGGGGGCAGCGGCTCGCGGCTGACCACCACGTCGCTGGCCGTCGGAGACGGGGCGCCCGGCGCCGTGATCGTCGATCAAGATGGTCGCATGGATGGACCGCCGGACATCGTCGTGGGGCGACCGGGCGCCGCCGGCACGCTGAGAGTGGAGAGCGGCGGGGCCATTCCCGATGCGGACTCAGTTACTGTGGGTCCCGGCCCGGGCAGGATCGAAATCCGCGGCGTAGGGGGCGACGTTTCAACGCTGAACGTAAATGCCTTGAACGTAGAAGGCGGAGGCGCGGGCAGCGCGCTCATCGAAGACGGCGGGCTTTTGGACGCGGGTCTCATGCGCATCGGCGTCGATTTGGCCAACGGCGGCGAGCAAGTCGTTGTCTCTGGCATCCACTCCCCGAGCGGCAAGCGCTCGACGCTCTCGGCCGCCAGGCTGGCGGTTCTCGGCGGAGCTGGGACGCAACTGGATGTCAGGGATGGCGGAAGTCTGCTTACGACCGGCGTTACAGCTATCGGCGACGGCGCGGCTACTGGCAAAGTGATTGTACGCAACACGGCATCCGGCCTGCCGCCTTTCAACCCCGTAACGCAAACCGGCGGGGCCTTTTGGAGGGCCGCAAGTAACATCGGAATTGGCAGCAGCGGCCAGCCGGCCGAACTGGATGTCGAGAACGGCGGTGTCGTCATTGCGCTGAATGGGATAGACCCGGGGTCGTTCGGAGGCGAAACGGGACGACTGACCGTATCCGGCGACGGCGCATTCGTCTCTGCCAGGCTACGCATCGGCAGCGATGGTCGGGGTGAGGTGAACATTCGTGACGGAGGTCGCATCCAGAGCGTCGACGCCATGGTGGGGGATGCTGACCCCAGTTCGATCGGAAGCGGAGAGGTCACCGTTAGCGGATCGCTTACTTCTCCCGCCAACTGGGATGTCACTGCGGACCTGCCTGTTGGCGCCGGCGGCGCCGCGGGCGTGGTCAAGCTGGTCGGTACGCGCATCGGGCCGTTCAACGTCGGGGGGGCCACGCTGACGGTCGGCGGCACGCTGACCGTCGGACGAAACGGCTCGATCCTCGGCAACGGCACGCTCGCGGTGCCCCCCAGCCGGCGGGTGGTCAACGGCGGCTACATCGCCCCCGGACTTTCCCCCGGCATCATCGTCGTTGAGGGTGACTACGAGCAGACCGACGCCGGCGTGCTCGAAATCGAGGTCGCCGGCGCCGAACCGGGGCAGTTCGATGTGCTCGACGTGAAGGGCACCGTCACGCTCGGCGGGACGCTGGAGCTGCATTTCATTGATGGTTTCGTGCCGCCGACGGATCTGAGCGTACCATTTCTCAAGGTCGGCGGCACATTGACAGGCACGTTCAGCAACATCATCGCCAAGCAGGACGGCGAACCATCGAGTACGGCGCTCGAAACCACGTTAGATGAGAACGGCCAGTTGTACGTGCGCCCCGTGCCGTCCAGTCCGGCCGCGCCCGATCAGGCCGCGCCCGATCCGGCCGCACCCGCGTGCGGCGCCGGCTTGTGCGGGGCCGGCGTGATGCCGATGCTGCCACTGACCCTGTTGAGCCTGGCGGGCATCAAGATCACAAGGCGCAGGCAGCGCGGGCCGGGCCGGGCATCGCGCCACCGACCTAGTGGTTCCGCATTGCCGGCGGCGTTCCGGGTGCGCAGGTTTCATGGGAGGTGAAGGCCGTCCGCAACGATCTGCCCATGTCCCGACACGGCGCGCCGGTCGAGCGCGAGAAACCCGGTGCCGAGCGCGGCAAGTATTAGCACCCCGAGTATTACGGGCTTTCGCCGAAAGCGGGCATAGATTACGGCGCCCACTGCCGGCGCCCACCGCCGGAGCGCCCTGACGCGGTCATCGAGGGAAGGCGCGATTGAGGATGGAGGCAGCCGGCGTCGCCTCGGGAGCGCCCTCGTAAAGACCAGTTACGACCGAGCAGAGGACGCCTCTCACCAGTTGGAGCACGATGAATGACGATCTCCGCGGCAGAAGGCCGCGTCCGTGACCTTGTCTCGCTGGTATCGGTAGCGGAGCAGTTCCGCGACGCCGACCCTCAGGGCATCGTTGAGCAACTCGGCCAACAGTTCGCCACGCTGGACGAGATTGAGTGGGCCGTCGCCGAGGACGAGCTATTGGCAGCGGGCATCAACCGGGCCACCGTAACTGCGCTGGCGGCGCGGCGCCACGAGCGGCATCAATACTCACGTGACGTTGAACCGCAAGGTACTCATGACCGTCTGCCGTCCGGGCATCCGATCGACATGATCCTCCGGGAAAACGAGGCGATTCGTGGACTTTCCAGCGAACTATCGCATGCGATTCAGTCCTTGAGTGTTCTCGATACTCCCACGCTGGCGCTCGCGGAGCGCTTGCGCCGGTTGTCGGAGTCTCTCGCCGAGACCAGCAAGCACTACGCGCGCGTGCAGAATGTGCTGCTACCGCACCTTGAGCGCCGCGGACTAAAGAGCCCCACCCGTACGCTCTGGGCGTATTACAGCGGGGTACGCAGCCGCTTGGCGGCCCTCCGGGCCCTGCTCGCGCAACCACCGGCGCAAGTGGAACAACTCCGTTTGGCGCTCGAGCCGGTCGCCGCGGCGCTGCTCAAGAGCCTGCACGCCGGCATCGCGCGCGAAGAGCGAGTCGTCGCGCCGTTGTTGCTGCGGCTGCTTACGGAGCAGGAGTGGGTCGCCGTGTGGCGCAATTCCCAGTCGTGCGGGTCATGCCTGGTCGAACCCGGCCGCGATTACCCGCCGGCCGATGCGCGTCAAGACTCGCAGGGCGCGTCCGAGCAATCGCCTGACCTGATTCGCTTCGCGGCCGGCGAATTGTCGGCTCGGCAGTTGCGCGGCATCTTCTCGGCGTTGCCGTTTGACCTGACGTTTGTTGACCAGGACGATGCCGTCCGATTCTTCACCGTCAGCCCGAGCCGAATCTTCTCGCGCAATTCCGGCGTCCTGGGCCGCAAGGTGCAGAACTGCCATCCGCCGTCGAGTGTCCGGCTTGTCAACCGCATTCTTTCCGACTTTCGCGCAGGCCGCCGCGATGTCGCGGAGTTCTGGTTCAACCGCCGTGGCGCGTTCATTCACGTGCGGTACTTTGCTGTTCGCGACGACGCCGGCGCGTACCTCGGCACATTGGAGGTCGCGCAGGACCTGGCGCCGCTCCGGGCGCTCCAGGACGAGCAACGGCTGCTGACCGACGACGCGGCTGAGTGCGCAAACGCGAGGGAAGACGTAAGCGCGCTCGCGCATCGCGACCCGCCGGCAGACCGGCCTCGCGCGCCGCACGTTACATCGATTGCTCCAGATGCTTACCCAGTCCGGGAGCCACATGGCTAGCGCCCATATGCTTGACATATCAAACATTTGGTTGCTATATATTGCACCATGGAAAGTCGAGTTACGTGTGGCGAAGTCCGGGTTCGTTCCCTCGCCGACAGGAGCAGACGAATGACAAGGCTGTTGTTGATGGGTGCCCTTGCGTTGATCGCGGGTTGCGCCCAAACCAAGCGCGGCGTGCTGGTCATGGCCCACGGCGGCGATGAGGATTGGAATCAGGCGGTAGAGCAGGTGGTGGCGCCGCTGCAAGACAAGTATCCGACGGAGATCGCCTTCGGGATGGCAGATAGCTCCACCATGCGAGCGGCGGTGCAGCGCCTCGAGCTGCGCGGCGTGCGCGAGGTTGCCGTGGTGCGGATGTTCATCTCCGGCGAGAGCTTCCTGCCCGAGACCGAGTACATCCTGGGTCTTCGCCGCGAATTGCCCATGACCGCCCTGGCTGCGCACGCCGAGAACCCACACACTCCGAACGCCGAACACGCCGGATCGGACGTGGGCGCCGAGTGTCATGAGGGCCGTACTGGCCACGCTCACTCGATGGCGCCGCCCGAGCCGTTTTCGCCCGGCGCCAAGGTGGTGCTCAGCCGGCAGGGCGTGTCTGAGTCGCCGCTGGTGGACGACATCGTCGTCGAGCGTGTGAAGGGGTTGAGCGCGAATCCGTCACAGGAGAGCGTGCTAATCCTGGCGCACGGCCCGGGTGACGACGGCGAGAACGGCCGCTGGTTGGCGAACATTGAGCGGCGCATGCGTCGCGTCGCCGAGCTCGGTCCCTTCCGCCAGGTCCGCTGCGAGACGCTGCGAGAAGACTGGCCTGATAAACGCGGCGATGCCGAGCGACGAATCCGACAGTACGTCGAGGAGGGCGCCCGCGACGGTGGCCGCGTTCTTGTCGTCCCGTTTCGCGTAGCCGGCTTTGGCCCATACGCCGATGTGCTGAAGAACCTGGATTACGTGGCGGACGGTCGCGGCTTCTGCCCGCACCCGAACATGACGCGCTGGATCGAGCAGACTGCCGACGCGTGTTTCGAGGGGCGCTGAGCCGCTCGCAAGACGCTGGTCGCCTTCCCGTTGCAGTTCCTACAGCCGGGCTCTGTCGGTGTCGTGCTGGGCGATGGCGCGCCGCCAACCCGATTCAATAGCAGCACCGCGGCACTGGAATATGCAGCGGCTGTAAGCAAACAGGCAGTCGGATCGGAAAGGCCGCGCGTGAGGGCCTACACCGCCTCTTGCGGTCGAGTTCGAGGCGGCGTCGAGCCGGTGCAAGAATCTGCGGGATAGGCCTTGACCTTACACCCAACTCCAAGCTGTAGAATTCATCGTGATGAGGCAGAACGGCCGCTTGATGACCATCGGCGAAGTGGCGGACGCCCTCAGCGTGCCGGCTACGACGCTGCGCTACTACGAGCGCGAGGGCTTTCTGGTTCGTCCGGGCCGATCCGCAGCCGGATATCGGCTGTACGACTCAGCGGCGATGGAGCGGATTCGGTTCCTGCGGGCGGCTCAGTCAGCCGGTTTCACGCTGGCGGACATCCAGACGCTGCTCCGCCTGTCGGATGAACGAGAGGTGACGTGTCGAGCGACCGTTCAGACGTTGATAACGGCTCGCCTCGCCGAGGTGCAGAACAAGATCAAGGACTTGAAGCGCGTCCAGGAAATGCTGGAGCTCTCCCTGGCTCGCTGCCGGCGCTCCAAGAAGGAGTGCCCGCTGTTGAACGAACTGAGCTCGAAAGGAAAGAAACGATGACTCGTCGGAAGATGCTCGCGTCGGCTTTGGGATTGGTCGGCGGCGTGGCCACGGTTGTGGGTGCCGTCGCATGGGCAAGGCCTGCGACCGATCGCTCGGACTGCCCCGGCAAGATCGTGTGCCCGCTGACGGGCGAGCTGGTGTGCAAGGATCGCTGCCCACTTGGCGCAGAGAAGGCCGAGCAGAAGGACGCGGATTCCGTGCCGGCGTGCTGCCGCGCCAAGCAGGAAAACAAGTAGTCGGAGCTTACCGACTGTCGACGGGCCGCCGTCTATCCGCCACAGTTTTTGCAGCTCGGCTTCGTCGGCGGCCGCTCCGCTGTTCGAGCGCTGGTGAACCAGCTCACGAGCGGGACGGCAGATCCTGAATAGGCCGCCGCGGAGAACAACCACGACGGCACGTCGCCTACTCCTCGGGTCAGTGCAAACACAGCGACGGCCGTCCAGAACGCCTGGCACGCGAAACAGCCCATGAAATACGTAAACGCCCGCCACGCCAGCGACGAGCGTGCCAGCTGCTGCAGCTCCGTGCGCCGCGATTCGAGCTCGGCGTCCGTCAGCGCCTGCTTGGCCGCGTGGGGCGAGCGGCGGGCGACGTCCTCGTCCCACTTGGCGCGGTTGTTGATCTCCCAGTTCAACCGGTTCATGCGCTGGCGACGCGGAGCGTCGCGCAGCGACAAACGGTACTGCAGCTCGGCAGCGAGCAACGACCCGAAGACCGCCTTGGCGATGGCGCAAACCGCCAGGGTCCAGACGAAAAACGATGCGACGTGTGACCAATCCGTGATCTCGAAGATGCTCGTCATTTGAAGGCCTCCGTGCCTTGACACTTCCCGTTTCACAGCGCGCGGCGTGGGCCGGCGCTATCTTCCGCATTGTTCCAGCCGCTCACGAAGCAGATGCCGGATGATCCGCGCCTCGGTCGGCGCGTTGCTCGGGTCCACGGTGAACTCGCCGTTCTTCGGGAGCTTCCAGCCGGTATCGAGCTTGGCGAACAGCTCCGCGATGGACGCGTCACGCTCGGTCAGCCAGCGCCGCAGGTCGGCTTCGCTTGTGCCGTCAAGCAGCTCCGCGGCACGGGCGAGTGCGTAATCGCAGGCCAGCAGCCCCAACTCGTCGTCCGGGCAGTACGCCGTCAGGTGGACGCGCTTCGGTCCGATGTTGATCGATACCACGGGCATCGCGTTACTCCTGTGCGCCACTGGTGAACACGAGCCGTCGCTCCCACATCCAGCGGATCTCGGTCTGCCAAGACGCCGACGCGAACTCAACCATCGCGGCGAGCTCCTCGAAACGCGTAGCGCCCGGGTCGCGGTTCTCGACGCCGATATTGATAGAGCCGACGATCGGCGCACCCGCCGCGAGGGCGAGCTGCTCGGCCAGCCGGCGGCAGCGGCCGTACACGTTGGCGTCGAGCATGATGTACACCATGCGGAAAAGCGGGATCGCGGCGGTGATGTACGTGAGCTGCTGGTCTGTCGGCAGCGAACCGAAAAACGCCGTCGCGACCGAATCGTTTCCGGGCTGAATCGCCGCCATAACCATCAACGCGTCGAACGGCCCCTCGACGACGAACAGCGTGTTGCCGCCGGCGAGAACGCGATCGGGCTCGTAGATGACGGTCTTGTGCCCGCCTTCGACCGGGTGACTGAGCCAGCGCTTCCGCTCGTTCGCATCGATCGCGCGCGCGGTGTAGCCGAGATCCTTACCGGCTTCGCGCACCGGGAAGACGACGCGGCGCTCCTGCTCGTCAAAGCGCAGATCGAAAAGCGGGATCAAGGCGTCGAGCCTGCCGCCGGGCATGCCGCGACCGAGCAGGTACTCGTAGCCTGGCGCGGCGAGGCCCGTCGGCGCGAGCGTTACGAGCTGGTTCAGATCACGCATTGGCCCGCTCCTGTCCACGTCTCGCACGGGCAGTCGTGCATCCACGTCGCTGGATCGATGGTCAAGTCGTAGTCACGCAGGCGCGGGACGCCGCGCCCCGTGTACGGCGGCAGATCGCCGTTGCGGCCAGGGAAATTGCGGTACGGTTTGCTCGATCCGTCGAGGTTCAGATCGACGGCAACCCATGCCGCCTCACCTTTGCACGCCGGGAAGTTGCCGAGCGAGCAATGGCAGATGTGGCCCGTGCAGCAGGCCGACCCGGCCCA
>CAZVWB010000027.1:0-72337 GCA_964631045.1 uncultured Planctomycetales bacterium | reverse complement strand
GCACTCGGCGGACTGTCATCGGGCGACCTCCGGCTTTTCGGGCGTGTGGCATGCTATCGCGGTACTCCGCGTAAGCAGGCCGCGCGGGATGGCCGCCGGGTTCCGCGGAGCGGCGCCGGGTCGCGATTGGTAACGGTACTCGGCATGTCGCGACACTTCGACCCGCTCCTGTCGGCTGACCCCGCAAGTGCGTCGGACCCCGATCGTGTTGTTCAGCGCGATGCAGATCGCCGTGGCGACGGAGTCCACTTCGTTATCGTACACCAAACGCGCGATCGGGCGCGCGGAGAGTTCGTTCAAGCGGCGCGGAATCCAGGCGGTGGTGCAGCCGCGGGACCGATCGAACCACCGGCGGCGGGGCGGGTCGAAGACCCGCGAAGACAGACACCGGTCTTCAGACCGGTGCCACACACAGCTACCGGTCTTCAGACCGGTGCCACAAGCAGCCACCGGTCTTCGGACCGGTGCCACAAAAAGCCGCCGGTCTTCGGACCGGTGCCACACACAGACACCGGTCTTCAGACCGGCGCCACACGCACCCGCCGACCATTAGATCTTCGCCACGAAGGACCGCGACCAGTCGATAGACCCGGACTGCGGGTCGGCGCGGGGGTCGGGCCTCTTGTGAAGCGCTTGACCAAGCCCAGCGGCAGTCGCGACCGTCGCCGCCGCCCGGAATGCGGAGTACCATCAGGCGATGATCCGGTTGGACCCCCAGCGACCTGGCCGCACGGAGACGGAGGAGTTCCGCGGGCCGCTCCGCGCCATCGCGCTGCTGCCGAGTGCGGCGACGCTGGGCAACCTGCTATGCGGCTTTCTCGCGATGTTCTGCTGCCTGCTTGCCGTCAGGGCCGATTTCTCGAGCGCCGCCGCCGCAACGCCGCTGCTGAACGAGCGCTTTGCCCGGATTTTCCCGTCCTACATCGCGGCGGGGGTCTACCTGATCGTGGCGGCCATGATCTTCGACGCGCTCGATGGCCGGCTGGCGCGGATCGCCCGGCGGACGACCGAGTTCGGGGCGCAGCTCGACTCCATCTCCGACATCGTGAGCTTCGGGGCGGCGCCGGTCATGCTGCTGCTGACCCGCTTGCTGCTGCTGGCCCAGCCGGCCAGCGAAGACCCAATCGTGTCGCTGCTGCACTGGCGGCTGGCGATGCTGGCGGGGCTGGTCTTTCTGAGCTGCGCGGCGATTCGCCTGGCGCGCTACAACGCCGAGAACATCAAAGACGAATCGGCCCAGAGACGCTTCAGCGGACTGCCGACGCCGGGGGCCGGCGGCGCGTTGATCGCGTTCATCCTGCTGCACGAGCATCTGCTGGCGACCGGGGCGAACCTGTGGGGTGTGGACTGGGCGCGAGTGGTGCGCTACGGCCTGGCGCCAGCGGCGCTGGGGCTGGGCATTCTGATGGTCAGCCGGGTGAACTACGTCCACGTGTTCAACGTCTACGTGCGGCGCGAGCATCCGCCGACGCACCTGGTGTGGGTGCTGATCGCCGCGATCGTCGGCTGGTTCTTCCTCGAGGTAATGCTGGCGCTGGTCGCGCTGACGTATGTCATCAGCGGCATCGTGCTGCACATCGCGGGGCGGCGGGGCGACTCCGAGAGCGACGAACCGGAGGCGGCGACATGACCGAATCACGCGCCGCGCCCTCCGCGAGCCTGGCGACCCGCGTTTCCGAGAAATTGGCGGCGCTGCAAGCGAGCCTGCGCGCGATGCAGTCGGCGATCGTGGCGTTCTCCGGCGGCGTAGACAGCGCGGTGGTGCTGAAGGCCGCGGTCGACGCGCTGCCGCGCGAGCGCGTGCTGGCCGTGACCGGCCGCAGCCCAAGTGTCCCCGCGGCGGAGATTGCGGGCGTCGATCGGCTCGCGGCCGAGATCGGCGCAGCGCACGAGTTCATCGATACGCACGAGTTCGAAGACGCGAGCTATCTCGCGAATCCGACGAATCGCTGCTACTTCTGCAAGACCGAGTTGTACACGCACCTTTCGCGGCTGGCGGCCGAGCGCGGCTTCGCGGCGGTCGTGAACGGCGTCAACGCGGACGACCTCGGCGACTTTCGGCCGGGGATGCAGGCGGCCGGCGAGCATCGCGTGCGCGCCCCGCTGGCCGAATGCGGGATCAGCAAGCCGGAGCTGCGGCAGATCGCCGCGGCGCTGGGGCTGTCCGTACACGACAAGCCGGCGTCGCCGTGCCTTTCGTCGCGGGTGCAGTACGGCGAGGCGATCACGCCGGAGAAGCTGCGGCGGATCGACGCGGCCGAGACGCTACTGCGCGGGCTCGGCTTTCGCGAGTGCCGCGTGCGGCACCACGACAACCTGGCGCGGATCGAAGTGCCGGCGGCGGAGCTCGCGCGCTTTGCGGAGGCGGGGCTGCGCGAGCAGGTGGAGCGCGGGTTGCGCGAGCTCGGCTATCAGTACGTGACGCTCGATCTGCGCGGGTTTCGCAGCGGCAGCATGAATGAGGTGCTGGTGCGGCCGAGCTTTCTGAAGTAACCCGCGGCGAGCGCGAACGCGAGATTCGCTCGCCGCCGACATCAACCTGCGGCGGCCAGCCGCAGATACGTCACCTGCCCCGATAGCACCGGCTTGCCGCCGGCGTCGGTCATGTCGATCTGCACCGGCACAAGGGTGCGGCCGAGCTTGATGACGCGGGCGGAGGCGGCGACGCCGCCCAGGCACGGGTTCAGGTAGCGCAGAAACATGTCGGTCGTCACCAGCCGCTCTTCGGGCCCGGTCTGCGTGACGATGGCGTACCACGCGGCGCAATCGGCCACCATCGCCAGCATGCCGCCGTGAAAGCCGGGGAGCAGACCGTCGTAGGTGGGGTTCTTCGGGGCGTGCAGCGTGCAGCAACCGACATCGGCCGTCAGCACGCGAAAACCCATCGCGGCGATGCACGGCGCCTGCGCGCACGCTCGCTCGATCCGCGCCGACAATTCCGGGCTGAGCACTGCGCGCTCCTTCGGTCGCGAGGTCGCGGGCTTGCCGACGAGCCGCGGAGGCGTCGCCGCCTTGGGAGCGATTCCCGGCGGCGCGGCGGTCGCGCGGTCAAGCCCGCGTCCTGGCGAGCGCTGCGCATCGTATGTGCGGGATTGCAGCGCGGGGAGCGCGTCCGCTACGGCGCCGGTGGGCGCGACGCTCGTTGCGATCGGCCGCGCCGGCAAGCGCCGGAGCGCGCTTGCGCAAGGATGACGGCTGCACGAACCCGGCGGCTGCGCCCGCCGCGCGGTGCGCCGACGTTTTTCTGGCCGATGGCGAAAAAAGGCGCCGCGGCCGGGTTCGACTGGCGCGAACACCGACCGCGGCTTGCATGGAGGCTTGCGAGTGTGTGGCTGCGGCGACGCCGTGGGCGCTATCCGCCGAAGAGCGCGGTTACGAACGGGTCGATGTCGAAGAAGTCGACGCCGCCGTCGCGATTCACGTCGGCTGCGCACTTCTGCACGTCGGTCGCATTCGGCAGGTCGAAGAGCACCGTCAGAAACGGGTCGATGTCGAAGAAGTCGACCGCGGCATCTGCGTTGACGTCGGCCGTGGTGCATGCCACGCGCGAGAAATAGAGCGTGAATTCGTCCGATGCGGCGTACGCCGTGCTGCCCGTGTCGATCAGGCGGAATGTCCCGCGCCAGAACGTGCGGGCCGGGTCGAACTCGGGCGCGTTCGAGCGAATGTGCCAGATCAGGTGCGTGTGCAGTTCGCCCTCGGTCGTGCCCAGCGGCGCGGAGGTGCCCGGCCCGAACTGCTGAAACGCGGTGTTCCACACCAGCAGCGCCGGATCGAGCGCCAGCACCTCGAGCCGGATGAACCCGCCCGGGTCGAACACGAAGGCGTTGTTCGCCGGGTCATCGGTGTTGATGTCGTCAAATCCCGGATTGTTCGACGACCAGCCCTGAAACAGGCCCGACGCCGCCGGCAGCACGATCAGCGAGTCCGCCGGTTCCAGCGGATCCCGGCCGGCCGGGCTGAGGGCCAATTGCCCCTCGGCGGTGATGCACGGCCAGAAGTCGCCGCCGTGCGGCTGGGCAGACGCCGCGGGCGCTGCGGTCAGCCAGAGCGCGACGCACACGAGCGGATGAACGAGAACACGTTTCACAGCAGAACCTCCTGCTTGTAACTACCGGCGGCGCGACGCCGTGGCCAGGCCGATCAGCAGCAGCCCGAGCGAAGCCGGCTCCGGGATGATGCCGAAACGGAACGAATGTTCGATCGATGGGAAGTAGCCCGTCGTACCGGTGTCAACCAGGCGGAACGACGCGATCCAGTTGTCCTGTTCCGGGTCGAAACTCGGGCTGCCGGAATCGATCAGCCAGATCGGGTGGCCGTCGAACTCCGGTCCGCCCAGATCCCAGAAGCCGCCCACGGGCACGTCGGCAAGGCCGGCGTTGGGGTCGAGCATGCGCAAAGCGGGCGAGATCGAGAGCAGTTCGACGCGGATGTTGGAGCCCGGTCCCAGCGCGTTCAAACCCTCCGGCGCGCCTTCGGCCGCCCAGCCCGGATCGTCGCCGCTCCAGCCGGCGAGGCCGAACGGGTTGCCGGGGTCCACCGGTTCGAGCAGCACCTTGCCGAAATCGAACGCCGGGAACGCGAGCCGGCCCGCGTCATCGACGCCGACTTCAACGTCCAACTCCTCGCCGGCCCAGGCCGGAGTCACGTGCGCACTCAGCGCCACGATCGTGAACAGTGCAAAACGACGCATCTTCTTTCCTCCTGTACGGAGAGCCTCTGCACACCGCACCCGGCGAGAGTTCGCCTGAGCGTGCGTTGCGGGCGTGCGCGAGCCGCCGAACGACGCGACCCTCATCGCACCCCGGGGTGATCTAATCAGCGGTTAGTAAGCCACCTGCCAACCGGCGCAGCCGCCTGGGCGTGAACGCCTAGCGGGCTACGTCCGGATCCCACTTGTTCGCAAACCACACCACTCGCCCCGCGAAGATGTCGCTGCTGTCGATGTCGATGTTGTAGGTGCGCTCGAACACGAACGGTTCCGCGTGGCCGTCGATCATCGCGTAGTTGGCCTTTTTGGCGTGGCGTTCGATCGCCACTTCCTCTGCGGCCTCGACCCGCGGATCGCCGGCGAACCACGCCTCCGGGTGCACGTGGTCGGCGACGGCGAACTCGTCCTTCTCGGCCAGCTCCGCCCAGTAGATCGTGTTGGACGGACGCTTGACGCGGTCCAACCGCTCGAAGGGGCGCTCTTTGCCGATGTTGACGGCCGGTCCAACCAGGTAGTAGTTCGAGGCGTAGCTCGTCAGGCGGAACTCGCGCCGGCCGCCGACGATGCGCGGCTCGGTCCAGTGCACGCTCTGATCGCTGGGGCAGCGGCGAATGTCCTTCACCTGCGTGCGGACTTCGCGCTGCCCGTTGACCACGGCCACGTTGTTGCCCTCGCCGCCGTACTCGGCCAGCATGAGCTGCACCCAGGAACGGCTCTCGTCCGACTGCCCGCCGTGCATCAGGCCGACGCCGGGGAAGTGGTCCTCGTTGCTCTGCAAGTACAGCGTCACAGCGATACCGAGGCTGCGCATATTGCTGAGGCACACGGCGGCCCTGCCCTGCTCCCGGGCGCGATTCAGCGCCGGCAACAGGATCGCGAGCAGCAGCGCCACGATGGCGACGACCACCAGCAGTTCGATCAGCGTGAAGGCGCGACGCACCATTCGCGGGCCTCCGAGCGTCTCCGGGGTGGTGCTGCAACGCGAATCGCGCACTCCGCGAATCTTCGCAGAGGCGAATGCGAGTCCGCGCAGCAACGCCGCGAAGGCAATGCCGCCGAGCGCGAACAAACGAGGAAGCTCGGCAGCGTGTTGACAGCTAACATCGAAAATCGCATGCGCCGAACGCAGCAACCCGCGGGATCAGCGCTACGCGTTCCGGTCGCCAAGGCGCGACAACACCTTGGCCGATGGCACGACAGCAGGGGGAAGCGGTGGGGTCAGGCCGCGGGCGGACCACGGGGGATGATCTGGCCGCAGACCGTTCGGGGGGCGGGGGTATCGAGCGAGTGCGTCGCGACCGCCGTGGCGATCGTGTGCGCACTGATCTGGTGAACGGTCGGAGCGAACGACTGCGTCTTCGCATGAGCCGCGATCGCGTCGCAGAGTTTGCAGGAAGCGTGATCGCTCGCCGGCGCCGGCTCGGTTGGCTGCTCGTTGGTCGCCGGCGAGGATGCGCAGCAGCCGGTGGCCGAAATCGCCGGCGCGGCCGCCGTGTGGTCATGCGCGCTGGCGTGGTGCAGACTCAATACGAGCCCGCTGGCGCACGCGAAGTACGCGCTGGCGAGCAGAATCAAACTGGCTGGGCGAATGCGCATGAATCGCCAAAGAGCGCGCCGCCCGCCACGCACAATTCGCGGCGGAGCGTAATACCATGTGTTACCGTATCGTTCCTGCTTGAGATTGTCAACGCCGGTTCGTGAAATCCGGGGCGGGGTCGGCGCGAGCCTGCGTGTCTGCCGGCGGCGCGCCGCGCGGCCCCCGCCAGGACACCGACCGGCTTGTGGACAAAACGTTCGGGGCGTCGCCGAAACCATCGGCGACGCCCCAGGGCGGTGAGCGGCAGGTACCCGCCCTCTTTGACGTTCATTTCGGCCCGCGACGCCGCGTGCCACGTCAGTTGATCGGCTATTGGAATCCAGCCATCATGCCCGGGAAGACGAACCAACTCGCGCGGCGGCTGTCTTTCTTTAGATGAAAGTTGCAGAGCGGGTCGCTGCCGCCGCGCCGTCGCGATGCACGGCCGGCGCGGGAACCTGCTTATCCGACTTTGCGCGACCTTAACCCGCTGGACAAGACCGGCGGCGCGGCCGCAAGATACCCGTTGCTGGGCACTTGCCCGCGAGCGGAGGCGTGACACGGTTCCCGGGCGACGGCGGCGCTGGCGCGGCAGGCGTTGTCGCCGATCTGCAAACTCGGCGGCGCCGCCGGGCGCGCCCCGGTGCAGCGGCCTCAGCCGTCCGAGCTCCAGACGCGGCCGCCGATCTGCACCGTCGCCGTCGGCGTCGGGGCGCGACGGGGCAGATGGAAGCGTCAGATCGTACATAACGCGCAGCGCGCGGAGATCAGCATGCCTGAATTACGGCTCGCCATCGCGGGCGTCGGAAACTGCGCCAGCGCACTGGTTCAGGGCCTTCAGTACTACCGGGACGGTCGTTCGCCGATCGGGCTGCTGCACGTCGAGCTTGGCGGATATCGCCTGTCCGACATCCGGGTGGTTGCAGCGTTCGACGTGGATTCCCGCAAGGTGGGGCGCGACGTGGCCGAGGCCATCTTCGCCCCGCCGAATTGCACGACGACGTTCTGCCGCGAAGTCCCCGCCACCGGGACGGTCGTCCGGATGGGGCAGGTGCTCGACGGCGTCGCCCCGCACATGCTGGAGCAGCCGGCGGAGCGCTCATTCCGCGTGGCGAACACGGCGCCCGTCGACGTAGTCGCCGAGTTGCAGCGCAGCGGCGCACAGGTGCTCATCAGCTACCTGCCGGTCGGGTCGGAAGAGGCTGCGAAGTTCTACGCCCGCGCCGCGCTCGAAGCCGGCGTCGCCTTCGTAAACTGCATGCCGGTCTTTATCGCGTCGCACCCGGAGTGGGCCGCGGAATTCAAAGCCCGCGGGCTGCCCGTCGTCGGCGACGACGTCAAGAGCCAGTTCGGCGCGACGATCACCCATCGCGTGCTGACGCGGCTCTTCGAAGAGCGCGGCGTGCAGCTCGACCGCACCTATCAGCTCAACACCGGCGGCAACACCGACTTCCTGAACATGAAAGAGCAGTCGCGGCTGCGGACCAAGCGCATCTCCAAGACCGAAGCCGTGCAGTCGCAACTGTCGCACCCGCTGGCGAACGACAACATCCACATCGGGCCGAGCGACTACGTGCCGTGGCAGCGCGACAACAAGGTTTGCTTCATCCGCATGGAGGGCCGCAAATTCGGCGACGTGCCGTTCAATCTCGAGCTGCGGCTCTCGGTCGAGGATTCGCCCAATAGCGCCGGCGTCGCGATCGATGCGATTCGCTGCGCCAAGCTGGCGCTCGATCGGCACATCGGCGGGCCGCTGAAGTCCGCCAGCGCGTTCCTGATGAAACACCCGCCCGAGCAGTTCTCCGACCACGAGGCCCACGAGCGCCTGGAGGCGTTCATTCGCGGCGAGCGACAGGACTGACCGCGGTCGCCGCGATCGCGCCCATGACGCACGCCGAACTCACCGCCGCCGGCTTCAACGTAGACGCGGCGGCGCACGCCCGGCTCTCCGCCTTCGTCGATGCGCTGCTCGCCGAGAATCAGAAGCTCAATCTGACCGCCATTCGCGATCCCGCGGCGGCCTGGGTGTCGCACGTTTGCGAGAGTCTGCTGCTGGCGCCGCTGATCGTCGAGCGCGGTGCGGACACGGTCGTCGACCTGGGCGCGGGTGGGGGGGTGCCCGGAATTCCGCTGGCCTGCGCACTTCCCGATGCGCGTTTTACGCTGGTCGACGCCACCCGTAAGAAGATCGATGCGGCGCGGCGTATCGTGGCCACGCTGGGTTTGACAAACGTCGTGTGCGTCGCCGGAAGGGCGGAGGTGCTGGCGCACGATCCAGAGTATCGCGAGCGCTTCGACGCGCTGGTGGCGCGGGCCGTCGCGCCGCTGCCGGAGCTGATCGAGCTTTCCAGCGGATTCGTCCGCCCCGGCGGAACGGCGTGGTTCTTCAAGACGCCGCGCGCGCTCCAGGATGAGATTCCATCGGCGGCCGGCGCGGCCGAGGCCTGCCGGATGGCGCAGGTCGCAGCGGTGGAAGCGTCGCCCGCCGCGGGCGCCCGCGTGAGCCTGGTTCTGAGCTACAAAAAGTGGGGTCCGCTGCCCCGGCGTCTGCCGCGCGGCGTGGGAACTCCCAAGACCCGACCGCTGTAGCGCGCAACGCGCCGGACGCCAGGCCGGCTGCTTGCCGCGCTATCGGGTCGCGACCGGCGCGCGCATCAGATCGGTGCTCTTCACGAAACCGATCCCTGCCGATTTCATCGCCTCGATCGCCAGCACGACGTCGCCGGGCGTCAGGTCGACGCCGCGGCAGCCATCTTCGACGACTGATGTTTGAAATCCCAGACTGACAGCGTCCAGCGCGGTGTGCTTCACGCAGTAGTCGGTCGCCAGCCCCATCACGCACACTTCGCGAACTTCCAGCGCCGTGAGGTAGCCGCCCAGCCCGGTTGCGTGCCGCCGACCGTTGTCGAAGAACCCGCTGTAGCTGTCGATGCGCGGGTCGGCGCCTTTCTGAAAAATGCGCGCGATGCGCCACGCGTTCAGCCCGGTCGCGAGCGCCGCGCCCGGCGTGTTTCGCACGCAATGCACCGGCCAGAGCATCTGCGGCAGCCCGTTCAGGTCGATGCGATCGCCGACGCGGCGGCCTTCGTGCGTCGCCGCGAAGCTCCCGTGCTGCGGCGGGTGCCAGTCCTGCGTGGCCGCGACCACGTCGAAGTGCGGCATCAGCGCGTTCGCGACGGGAGTGACCGCATCGCCGTCGCGCACGGCCAGCGCGCCGCCCGGCAGGAAGTCGTTCTGAATGTCCACCAGGATCAGCGCTCGCATTTCATCCTCCGTTTTGCCGGCCCGACGCGCTGCCGCGCAGGGCGGACGCGCCGCAGCGCACGTAGTGTACCGCCGGGCGCTACAACTCAAACGAAAACCCGCGCCGCGCCAGGCGGTCGTAACGCTGCTTGTCGAAACGATAGAGCCGCGCGGCGCGGTGCGCCACGTCCTGCTGTACTTCGTCGAGTTCGATCAGCAGATCCATGCCCAGGATTTTCTTGCGGAAGTTGCGCTTATCCAGCGCGCGGTCCAGCACGGTTTCATAAAGCTGCTGGAGCTGCGAGAGCGTGAACTTCGGCGGCAGCAGCTCGAAGCCGATCGGCTGGTAGCGCACCTTGCCGCGCAGCCGCTGTTGTGCGGTGGTCACGATCTGTGCGTGGTCGAAGGCCAGCACCGGAAGCTCACTGAGCGAAAACCACGTCGCATCGCGGGCGTCCGTTGCGGCCCGCACCGTGTGTTCGCTCAGCTTGACCAGCGCGTAATACGCCACGCTTACGACCCGCTCGCGCGGATCGCGCTGCGGCTCGCCGAACGTATAGAGCTGCTCCAGGAAGACCTCGTGCAGCCCGGTTTCCTCGCGCAGCTCGCGCCGCGCCGCCGCCTCCAGCGACTCTTCGACCCGCACGAAGCCGCCGGGCAGCGCCCACTGCCCCCGAAAGGGCTCGACGCCGCGCTGGACCAGCAACACCCGCAAATCCGCCGCGTCCAGCCCGAAGACGACGCAATCCACCGCGACGCACACGCGCGTCGGCGGCTCAATCGCAGGTATGTCGGAGCCTTCGTGTATCATGTACACTATTATGGTGTACAAAGTACACTTTGTCAAGCGCTGCGTTTGGGCGTCGGTTTTCGGACGGTGCAAAACCTCACCAGCGGCGCGGGCCGATCCGCGGCAGGCGGGTGCGCGGCGCCGGCTCGGAATTGAGGTTGACAACCGAGACGGTCACGGGTTTAGTGCCTCTTGTCTCAACTCGCACGTACGGCGAGCGCGTCGTTCGCCGCTCCTTAACCTGTGCCCGCAAGATTCGAAAGACCGGAGGGAACATGAAGCCAGCCATCAACGCTCCATTTCGCACGCTGCTTGTCGGATGTCTCGCCGCGATGACTCTCGGCGGCTGCCCCGCGCCAGACTCGCCCGACAACACGAACGGCAATACGAACGGCAATACGAACGACAATACGAACGGCAATGACCCCGGACCGCAGTCACGCTCGTTCGATTCGCTTCCGGCGGCCCGTTCGGCGTCGCTGCCGGAGTCCACCGCGCGATTCCACCGCACGAACCTGTCGTATTTCATCGAGAGCTTCTACCCGAGCGTCCCGCAGAATCGCCAGGAGCAGTTGATTGCCGACGCGTTCGCCCGCTGGTCCGCGGTTACGCCGCTGGACTTTTCGCGGCTGACGACGCGCACCGGGGCCGACATCGTGATCGGCTTCGGCGGCGAGCGGCATTGCGAGCTGTACGGAGCGCGAAACAGCACCTGCCCGTCGGAGGCGTTTGAAGCCACGACCCTGGGGCACGCTTACTTTCCGAACACGCCGAATTCCGGGCTGCTGCACATGAACAACGCCTTCGACTACACCAACGAACGGCTGCTGTTCAGCACGCTGGTGCACGAAATCGGCCACAATCTGGGGCTCGAACACATTCCGGACACCAGCGCCGTCATGGCGGCCAACGACAGCGGCCAGTCCGGCGATCTGAATCAAAACGACATCAACGCCATCCAGCGTCTGTACGGCTCGCGCGACGGCTCGGTTCAGCCGCAGGCGGTCAGCGCTCCGCCGGAGTCCGACGGCTCCGCCTCGCGAACGGCCCCTACTGCCACCGGCCCGGATGCGGACGCCGACGGTGTGGACGACGCGTCGGAGCGATTCATCTTCGGCACGGATCCGAACAACGCGGACAGCGACGGCGACGGCCTCGGCGACGGGGTGGAGGCCGCCGCCGGCCTCGACGCGCGTAACGCTGACAGCGATGGCGACGGCCTGTCCGACGGCGTGGAGTTCGACGGCGGAACGAACGCGTTCCGGCCCGACTTCGCGTCGTCCGGCGACGTGAGCGCGTTTGTCGGGGCGTATTCGGGCGTGGATAACAACAACGCGACGCTGCAGTTTACGATCGACGCCAGCGGCCGCATCAGCGGGGCCTACTCGCTGGCGGCGTTCGGCCTTAACGCGAGCCTCGGCGTGATCGGGGCGATCGACTCCACCGGAAAGATCGAACTCATCTCGAACGATTACTTTTTCGAGATCGACGGCCAGATTTCGGGCAATACTGCGAGCGGAGACATCCGGTTCGACACGGGCGAGCAGGGTACCTGGACTGCCAGCCGCTAGAGCAGTACAGCCGATCCCCCGGCGGTAAATCCAGCGGCGCTGATCCCGGTCGTGAACCGACGCGGGTGAAGCGCCGCTGGCCCCCTCACGTTACACAGCGGGCGACCGGATTCGAACCGGCAACAATCAGCTTGGAAGGCTGCGAACCACGAACGCAAGGCACGCAATCACAAGAGCTTACGAGCGCGGCCGCGAACGCTTGTAACACCGCTTGTACCAACAGCGCGAAAATCGAGCACGGCGGGCTGGCTGAGGCGGTGGCGGCACCCGCAGCCGGCGCGGTGCGCGCGGGCGACGCCGACGGTGCGGGCGAGCACTTCGCCGAAGCCGTCGCCATGCTCGCCCGATTGCCGCTCACCGATACCGAGCGGGCGGACGCCGTGCGCCGGCTGTTGGCCGACGGGGGCGGTCGGAATCTAATGGGTCAACGGTTCTAAGTACCGCGTGCCCCGAACTAACTTTTCGCGCAAGTTTCCGGCGGGTTGAGCCGGCCGCGCGGCGTGGCGCTCTCGGTGCAGCGCAGTAAAATCAGTCGCGGTCGGGACGCCGGCCATGAATTCCCGCCCCGCCGTGCTGCCCCGCGCATCCCTGGGACACCGGCGGGCGGGCGGTTTCCTTCGGGATGCTCACCGTGGCTTCAACTCACGCCGCCCTAGCGGACGAAATCGACGAGATTTTGCGGGCCGTGCAGGATGCATCCGCGTGGCAACAGCTTTTCGCGATCCGCGCTCAGAATCTCATCAATTCGCGAAAGTGCGGCCGAATCCCATCGGAGAGCGACGGAGAACCGCTGATAGAAGCGCAAGCGAACGAGCGCCAAGCCCTGGCGGTGATCTACACCACGGGAAATCGCCTTGCCGAAGCCCTGGAGCGCATCGGCGTCGATAGTTCCGACGTACTCTACCTGGTGAATACCACAACGCTTCACGGCGGCGGTTCGGATGCAATCTGGCCGACGTGGCCGGACCGCAAGGTGCGATTGCAACAGCTGGCGATGCGGTTGCGGAACCCGCCCGAATCGCGCCGCGCCGGCGCGGGCGAAGCAAATCCGAGCGAATCCGCTCCGCACAGCGCTACCCCGAAGCATTCCGCCGAATCCGTACCGGAACGGAGTATCCCCGACCGCGCACGAAGGGCCTGGGAGCAATATCGACAGGCAGTCGAAACGCTGGGCGGTGAGCCGTCTGACCGGCAAGTGTACGACCAGCTCGCCGCCGCATTCCAAAGCTCGGGAGAATCGGCGGAGTTGCCTGCATTCGATACTTGGCAACGGAATCTTCGGGAATACCGACGGCTGACCGCCCAGCAGAAAAACAAACCGCGGGCGGCGCGGGAGCACCCGCGGGTTTCGTGCGCTCAGACTGACCAACTCGACGTTGCCGAACTGCCGACGCGCATTCGCCCGAAGCGCGCCGACGAATAGGCGCGGGCGGAAGGCAACCGGAACCAAACCGGAAATCTGAGATTTCCGCCCCTGGCATTCATCGCCCCTGGCTGGCTGCCGGGGGCGTTTTCGTTTGCTGCGGGGCGGATTTCCGCCCGTCCGCCCCTTCCGGTTTGTGGTCAATGCCGTGCGTGTGCAGACAGCGGGCGCGACCGCTCACACGTCGGCGAACCTGATCGGGAGTGTCGGCCAATGCAAACGCCGACTATCGCCACCGCCGAGCGCATCGGCGGACCGGAGCCGCGGCCGGCCGTTCCCGCGGAACTGTTGGACGTGCGGGCCGTTGCCGCGCTGCTCGGCGGCTGCTCGACGCGGCACGTCTACCGCCTGACCGATGCCGGGCGGATGCCGCGCCCGGTGAAGCTCGGAGCGCTTGTGCGCTGGCGGCGCGCCGAGCTGTCCGACTGGCTCTCCGCCGGCTGTCCGCCGGTGCGTACCGCGAAGGGGGGGGGGGACGCGATGACGGCCGCCACGCTTACCCGTGACGCCGCGGAAGGCGCGAGACGCAAGCTCTCGGCTCACTCGCTGCTTGCCGCGCGGCGGGAACTGTACGTGTTGCGCGGCCGGCGGGCGCTACTGGCCGCATTGCTCGACCGCGGCGAAGCGACTGCCGATGACGTGCGCCGCGCTGTCGCGCTGCCCGACGGCATCGACCCCGTGTGTCTCGGCACCGTGCCGGGCGAGCTTGCGCGGGCCGGCATAATTGCGCGGATCGGCTTCGCCACGACCGCACGGCCGGAAGCTCACGCGCGGCCGGTGAGCGTGTGGCGACTTGCCGACCGCGCCGCCGCGCTCGCTTGGCTCGCCGCGCACCCCGACCGCCCGGACCCCGCAGAGCGCGGGGCCGGTGGGCCGGAGCAAACACTTTTCGAGTGAATCTCACCGCGCTCGACGTTCGCGCGTCGGGCGCTCGAAAGGAAATCTGACAATGCAACATGATACCCCAACGCCGCCGCGCCGGCGGCTCTCGGACATTTTGAACGGCGGGGCTGAGCGACTCCGCGATACGTGGGAGCACACGCAAGCCGCGGCTGACTTCGCGCCGCTGCCCGCCGGGACGTACACCGCCCGTGTCGTAAGCGGTGAGCTGTTCACGGCCAAGAGCGGGACGCCGGGATACAAGCTCGCCTTCCGCGTGCTCGAAGGGGAGCACGCCGGGCGGCAATTCTGGCATGACCTTTGGCTCACGGCCGCGGCGCTGCCGATGACCAAGCGCGACCTGGGCAAGCTCGGCGTCACGTCGGTTGAACAGCTCGAAACGCCGCTGCCGGCTGGCATCCGGTGCAACGTGAAACTCACCTTGCGCCGCGATGACGACGGCACGGAGTACAACCGCGTCCGCGCATTTGACGTGACCGGCATCGACTCCGCTGACGATACCGACTTCGCGCCGAACGCTGCGCCGGTCGGCGCACCCGATGCGGCTGCGTCGAAAGCGATGGGGGATGCGCCATGACCGCGGCACCCCTGGGCTTCCGCATCGTCGGCCCGTGCTCTGCCGAGCGCCGGCTCGTGGATTGGCACGCCGCCTTCCGCGCCTATTGCGAATGCGACCCGCGCGCCCGCGTCGATGCCGAAGCGTACCTGAGTGCGTTCACGTTCGGCGATGACTTCGCCGCGCACCTGCGCGACACCGGTTCGACCCGCGGCTTTGCGGGCCGTTGCGGCGCGGCGTGGCTGTGGTTCGATATCGACCGCGACCAAGCGGCCGGCGGCATCGACGCCGCGTTGGACGATGCCCGCAAGCTCGCCGTCGCGCTGGCGGACCGCTACGGCGTCGATGACGGCGGGCAACTGTGGTTCTACTCGGGAAGCAAGGGATTTCATTGCGGCATTCCCACCGCGCTTTGGAACCCGCCGCCGAGCGCCGACTTTCACCGCATCGCGCGACGGTTGGCGGAGACGATCGCCGACGCCGCGGGCGTGCTCATCGACACGGGCGTTTACGACAAAGTGCGGGCGTTCCGCGCACCCAACAGCCCGCATCCTGCGACCGGACGCCACAAGCGTCGATTCATAACCGATGAGCTGCTACACCTGGGCGCAGATTCGATTCTCAAGCGCGCCGAGAAACCCGAGCCGCTTGAGCTTCCCGACCCTGCCGACGCCGCGGTTGACGTCGCGCTGTCCGCGACCTGGCACGATGCGACCGAGCACGTCCGAGCCGAAGCGACTGCCGCAGAGCAACGCCGCGCTGCCGACGGTAACGGCTGCGTGAAGCTCAATCGGCTGACGCTCGAATTCATCCGCGGCGGCGCTGCGGTCGGGGATCGGCACCGGCTGTTGTACTCAGCTGCTCGGAACCTGGCCGAATTCGGCTGCTCGCCGGCGCTGGCCAATGCGCTGCTCGCCGATGCCGCGCTCGACTGCGGTTTGTCGCCGTCGGACGTGCGGCGGCAGATTGAGTGCGGCATCGCGGACACGCCGAAGGGGGAATGCGAATGAGCGCCGCCCGCTTTCAAGTCGCCGCCGACGCGCTCGACGGCTGGCGCGATTCGGTGCTGTGCGGCACGCCGCCGGCGCTCTATCCGATCGGCGCGGGCGAGCTTGGCAGAATTGAAGTCGGGCCGGGGCTGGTAACGCTCATCGGCGGCGCACCGGGCGCGGGCAAGACGGCATTCACGATGCAAGCCGCGGTCGATGCGCTGCGGCTCACGCCGACGCTGCGGGCGCTCGTGTGCAACGTCGAAATGCCGGCGGCCGTGCTGCTCGACCGCCAGCTTGCGCGGCTGTCGGGCGTGGACCTGACGACGATCCGGTATCGCCGGCTTGGGGCGGAGCACGCCGACCGCATCGACGCGGGCTTGAACACGCTCGCCGCCGTCGCCGATCGGCTGTGTTTCGTGCGTCCACCGTTCGACCTGGGGAACGTCGCCGCCGCGGCCGATGACTTCGGCGCGGGGCTGCTGCTGCTGGATTACATTCAACGCATCGACCCGCCGGGCGCAGCCGATGAGGCGCGGCACCGTGTCAACAAGCTGATGGACTACCTGCGGCAGTTTGCCGACGCGGGCGTGGCGGTGATTGTCGTATCTGCGGTCGGGCGCTCGAAAGACCGCAAGGGCCGCTCATCGTATGCGGGCGACGGGTTGAACCTGGCGAGCTTCCGCGAAAGCTCGGAACTCGAATTCGGGGCTGACGACGCTTTCATCCTGCATCCCGACGATGACGACGCCGAAGGCGACTTGATGACGCTCAAGCACCTGAAAAGCCGGCACGGCGAATGCCGGACGCTCACGCTCCGCTTTGACCGGCGGCGGCAGAGCTTCACCGCTGTTGAAACGGCCGGAGCGCGGGCGTCGGCACCCGCAAACGCCGCAGAGCGGCGCAAGCTCACGGCGTCGCTTCAAGCAATGTGGGGCCGCACGCCGGTTGCCGATGACGCCGACGGTGGCGACGAATGAACGCCGAGCCGCGCATCATTCCGGTCGGTGGGGAGCTGCCGCCGCTGCTCACGCCGGCGGAGCGAGCCGAACGGGATGCACGTCGGCCGCCGCGGTCGAGCGAAAGCAAAGGCAAGCCGAAGGGGCCGACGGCGCGGCGGGCTGCGGTTCGCCGTCGCTTCGGATTGCTCAATTCGTTTCTCGACGTGAGCTTGCCGCACCTGGGGCGCATCGACCTTGCGGCGTGGCTGCTGCTGTACCGGCACGCGAAGCCGGACGGCACCGCAACGGCGAGCGTGGCGGACCTGGCGCGGCGGGCGGGCTGCTGTGACCGGGCGATGCGCCGGGCGCTCAAGCGGCTGCATTCGCTGCGCCTGCTCGACCGCCTGAAGCGCGGGACGCTGGCCGGCGGGCCGTCGGTCTGGCGGTTGCAATCGGCCGACGGGGAGCGGGCATGAGCGGCACCGCGGTACCGCTGACCAACCGGCACCGCCGTACCGGTTACTACCGGCACGGGCGTACCGCTGCTTGCGGAACGGGCGACCCCGTATCACAGCATGTACTACGTACATGCGCGTGTGCGTCTGTGCGGCGCACTACACGCACCGACGATGAAAACGCGGCGCGCTGGCTTGACGCCGGCGGCGGTTTGTGGAATACTAATCCCATGACGACGCAATCGCCGCGGCAACGATCAATGAGCGAGCTTCTACGCGAAGCGATCATCGAGGCCGATTCGTTGCTCGGGATCGAGAAGGCGACGGGCGTACACCGAGCCGCAATTCGCCGCTTTCGCGACGGTACGCAATCGCTGCGGCTCGACCTGGCCGACAAGCTCGCCGCGTACTTCGGGATTGAGTGCCGGCGTGCGCCGAAGCGCGGGAAGGCTCTAGATCATGCCCCTCAACGTCTGGTCAACAAACTGGCGCGGACACATTGTTGAAGTGAGAAATTACTGGTTCAGCGCCGAATTGTGCATTGACGCAGTGTGTGTTGACAAAGCGGGCGGCGTCTTTGGATGTGAGCTGCGTGGTGTGATTGCTGACACCGGACCCGAGAGGCCGAGCGGTTCATGCAGTAATACAGCGTGCTATCACAGGAACAAGCCGGAGGCTGTATTCTGCGCGAACTGCGGGGCGACGCTTGTGAGTGGCGCGGCGACGCATCAGGTTCGTGTCTCGGTGAGCCAGGGTTTGACAGGGCTGGTGTGTCGGGTATTCGTCGATGGTTTGCAAGTGCTCAAAGAAGGGTCTAGAGAGCAAGAGTAATCGAGCGATCATGGGTACCGTATATCGCGAAAGCTACAGCAAACCGATGCAGCGGGGAGCCGAAGTGTTCACCCGCAAGGGCGAGCGTTTCGCCCGCTGGACCGACCGCCGGGGCCGCAAGCGAACCGCGAAAGTGACGACCCCGAGCGAAGGCGCGCACGCCGGGACCGAGCGGCTGCTCATTGAAGCCGCGACGTACACCGCGAAGTATCGCGACGGAACCGGCCGTGTGCGCAAAGTGGCGACGGGCTGCCGGAGCGCCGATGCGGCACAAAGAGTGTTGACGGAGCTTGAGAGACGGGCCGACCGTGTGCGCTCTGGCATGGCGACGGCCGCGGAAGATGCGGTGCTCGACTACCGGACCGCCGCACTTGCGGCGCACGTTGACGCATACCTTGAGCACTTGGGTGCGAAGCGGGGCAAGGGCGGGAAACCGACCGTTTCGCCGCGACACGTTGCGAACGTGCGGCATTGTCTCAAGCGCGCGATTTCGGGTTGCGGTTTTGCGCGGCTGTCCGACCTGAGCCGCGACACGGTAGAACGCTGGGCGATGCGGGCCGAAGCCGACGGAATGTGCGCGCGGACGATCAACGCGCACCTGTCGGCAATGACCGCATTCGCATCATGGTGCGTAGAATCCCGCCGCTTAGTGGCGAACCCTCTTGCTCGCTTGCGGAAGCGCGACGAACGGGCCGACCCACGCCGGCCGCGTCGAGCACTGACGGAGGATGAGCTGCGCCGACTGCTCACCGTCGCACGTTTGCGGCCGCTCGCCGAGTACGGCCGGGCGACGGTGAAGCGCGCCGACGCCGACGGGCGCGACGACAAGCGCAGCCGGCGGACGTGGACGAAAGCACCGCTGACGCTCGACGCGCTCGCCGACGCCGAAGCGCTCGCCCGCAAGGCACTTCACAAGCGGCCGGATTTCATCGCCGAACTTGAGCACCGCGGGCGAGAGCGGGCGCTTGTCTACAAGACGCTTGTACTCACCGGGCTGCGGAAGGGCGAGCTTGCTTCGCTGACCGTCGGCCAGCTTGAGCTTGCCGGCCCGGTTGCGTTCGCCGTGCTTGACGCTGCCGATGAGAAGGCGGGCCGCGGTGCGGAGATTCCGCTGCGGGCGGACTTGGTAGCGGACCTGCGCGGCTGGCTGGCCGCCCGGCTCGACGCCGCGCGGGACGCGGCGAAGGCGAAGGGTTTGCCGATTCCGGCGCGGCTGCTGGCCGATGCGCCGCTGTTCAACGTGCCAGCCGGCTTGGTGCGCATTCTCGACCTCGACTTGAAAGCCGCGGGCATTCCGAAGCGCGACGATCGCGGGCGCACGGTGGACGTTCACGCGCTGCGGCACACGTTCGGCACGCATTTGAGCAAGGGCGGTGTCGCGCCGCGGACGGCTCAAGCCGCGATGCGGCATAGCACGCTTGACCTGACGATGAACACGTATACCGATCCGCGGCTACTCGACGTGGCGGGCGCGCTCGACGCTCTCCCGGCGCTGCCGTCGATTGACCGACCGGACGCGCAGCGGGCGAAAGCGACAGGGACGGATAACGCCGCTCCGCTTGTACCAACGCTTGTACCAACTTCCGACTTTTCGTGTACGCGGGCGTCATTCGCTGGCAAGATGGCGGGGAGCGGACGCTGCGGCGGAATCGGTGCAAGTGCGGACGCTGACGCGGGTAAGGCGTCGCTGTCGCACTCTGTCCAAAAGCGGGCGACCGGATTCGAACCGGCAACAATCAGCTTGGAAGGCTGATACTCTGCCAATTGAGCTACGCCCGCGACCGGTGTTTTGTACTGCAAATCGGGCGCATCGGCCAGCCCCGTCGCGGCCCGAGCCAGCCGCGGCGACTGGCTGCGGCATGCAACGGAGAGTCGCGGCGGCTCAGGAACCTGCGCCAGTCGTCCTGGCGGGCTGCGGGCTTCGCCGGTCACGGCAACTCAGATGTCTCGGTCGCGCCGTGAAGGCGCGTCGCAGTCTCGGTGCTAAGGGCGCTTGTCGCGGGGACTGCATCGTTCTTATGATGGGAATGAGAGGAACGGCATGGCGATTCAAACCGAGACGATTCAACTCGACCCGCAAACCGTCGAGGCCCTCACCCGCTATGCCGCCGGGCTTGGTTTGTCAGTTCCGGAGTTTCTGCATCGGCACTTTGCCGGTCCGAACCTCCCGACGGGCGTGGGCGACGTAGACGCGTGGCTTGACGAACTGTCCGCTGATTCCGAGAGCGCGCCGCCGCTGCCGCGCGACTTCTCCACGCGGGATGTTTACTCGGACCATGATTGATGGCCGTGTTCGTCGATTCCGGGATTCTGCTTCGGGCCATTCACCGCGCTGATCCGCACTACGCTGAAGTCCGCGCGGCGGCGCGCGAGCTCATCAGCCGCAAAACAGCGCTCTTCACCGGGCTTCAGCACCTGGCCGAGTTCTGGAACGTCTGCACGCGCCCGCCCGGCGAGCGCGGCGGGTTCGACCTGCCGGTCGAGGAAGTGCAGCAGCGACTGGATCGCGTCCGCCGCGGCGTGACGCTGGTCACGGAAACGCCGCTCACACCGAGCATTTGGAAAGGACTAGTCTGCAAATACAGGGTCAAGGGGGTGCAGGTACACGACGCCCGCACCATCGCGCTGATGCTCACGCATTCGGTCTTCGAGTTGCTTACCTTGAACAAGCAGGACTTCGTCCGCTACAGGGATGAAGGGATCATCGCGTGGACGCCGGCCGAGCTTTGCGCGGCGCTTCAAGCAAGCTCGCGCTAGCACGCCGATCTTCGGCCAGAATCGGTCCCTCGAATTGGACGGCGCCGGGGTTCTTCCTGTGCCGGCGAGCAGACCGTCCGACCGCCGCACCGGCTAAAGCCCGACGCAGCTCTATTCGGCGATACCCACCGCATACAGCAGGAACGCATACTCAAACGCCCGCTCGCGCAGCCGGTCGTAGCGGCCGCTGGCGCCGGCGTGCCCAGCGCCCATTTCGGTCTTCAGCAGGAGCATGTTCGCGTCGGTCTTCGTCGCCCGCAGCCGCGCGACCCACTTGGCCGGCTCCCAGTAGCCGACGCGCGGGTCGTTCAGTCCCGCCGTCACGAGCATGTGGGGATATGCCTGCGCTGTTACGTTGTCGTACGGCGAGTAGCTTCGCATGTAGGCATACGCCGCCGCGTCGTTGGGGTTGCCCCACTCGTCATACTCGGCGGTCGTCAGCGGGATGGTGGGGTCGAGCATCGTGTTCATCATGTCGACGAAGGGCACCTGCGCGATGACCGCCTTGAACAAGTCGGGGCGCATGTTCACCGCCGCGCCCATCAGCAAGCCGCCGGCGCTGCCGCCGCTGGCCGTGAGCCGCGCGGCCGATGTGTACTTCTTCGCGATCAGGTGCTCGGCGCAGGCGATGAAGTCGGTGAAGGTGTTTTTCTTGTTCTCCATGCGGCCGCCGAGATACCACTGCCGCCCCAGCTCCGACCCGCCGCGGACGTGCGCGAGCGCGAAGACGAATCCACGATCGAGCAGGCTGATGATGGTGGGGCTGAAGACCGGATCGGACGAGGCGCCGTACGCCCCATAGCCGCGCAGCAGGCACGGCGCGGCGCCATCCGGCTTGAACCCCTTGCGATAGACCAGCGAAATCGGCACGGCCGCGCCGTCCTTCGCCGCTGCATGGATGCGCTGCGACTCATAGTTGGCCGGGTCGAAGCCGCCGCCGACCTCGTCCTGCTTCCGCAGTTGCCGCTGCCGCGTCTCCATGTCGTAGTCGAAGACGCTCCGCGGCGTCACCAGCGAGGTGTACTCGAAGCGCAGGATCGTCGCGTTGAACTCGGCGTTGTCGCCGAGGCCGGCCGTGTACACCGGTTCGGGGAATTCGACGTAATGCGTCTCGCCATGCTCCAGGCTGGTAACACGGAGCATCGGCAATCCGCCGGCCCGCTCGGTCACGACCAGGAACCCGGCGAACGCCTCCGCGTCGACGACCTGTATCTCTTCGCGGTGCGGGATCAGGTCGCGCCAATTCGCCCGCTCCGGCGACGCGACCGGCGCTTCGACCAGTTTGAAGTTCACGGCATTGTCGTTGGTGACGATGAAAAAACGCTCATCGTGGTGAGCGACCGAGTATTCCAGCCCCACGGTGCGCGGTTGGATCACCACCGGCGGCTCGTCGGGCCGCGCGGCCGGGATGAAGCGCCACTCGTCGGTGCGGGTGCTGCCGCTGTGGATAAACACAAACGCGCGGCTCAGCGACTCGCTCACGTCGACATTGAAGGTTGCGTCGTCTTCCTGAAACACGATCGCGTCGCCTTTCGGCTCGCTGCCGAGGGCGTGGCGAAGGATGCGGTAGGGGCGCTTGGTGGCGTCCTCGGTCGTGTAGAAAAACGTGCGGTTGTCCGCCGCCCAGGCCAGGCCGTACGAGACGCCGGGAATCGCGTCGGGCAGCAGCGCGCCGGTCTCGATGTTCTTAACTCGTAGCGAAAAAGTCTCCGCGCCGGTCGTGTCGACGGCGAACGCCAGCAGACGATGGTCGGGGCTGACCTCGAATACGCCGAGGTCGAAGTACGCGTGTCCCGCGGCCAGATCGTTTTCGTCGAGGATGACCTGCTCCTCGGCCTCCAGTCGCCCCTTCTTTCGGCAGTGGATCGGATACTGCTTGCCCGGCGCTTGCCGGGAGTAGTAGAAGTACGCGCCCCGCCGCACCGGCACGCTCAGGTCGGTCTCGGCGATGCGGGCTTTCATCTCGGCGAAGAGCGTGCTTTGCAGGGCCTCCGTCGGTTTCATCACCGCGGCGGTGTAGGCGTTCTCGGCCTCCAGATGGGCGATGACGGCCGGGTCTTCGCGATTGCGAAGCCAGCCGTACGGGTCGCTGCGCTTGTCGCCGAAGCGCTCGTCGACGGTGACCGCCTCGCGGGCGACCGGCGGTCGCGCCTCATCGCCGCTGGCCGGCAGGGCCCCGGCCGCGAGCGCCGCGAACGCCAGCGCAAAGCGGAGTGCACTCGACAAGCTCGCCGCACCTGATCGCATGGGATTCTCCGATCAACGGGAACCGCGCGGCGATCTTCCGTGGCGCCGCCGCGCGTCGCGCGCCGCTAGACACTCGCTCGCGCGCCGCGCGCGACGGCCAGCGCCTCGCGCACCACGTCCTGTTCGGTCGGCAGCACCAGGTTCGCCGCCGGCCCCAGGGGAACGTACGTATCCAGCCCGGTGAGCCGCTGCGCCTGAACCTCGCCCGGGCCGCATTGCGTGTGCAGGATCGCGAGAATCGCTTCCGACACGCCGCCGGAGCGCCGCCCTTCGTCGACCACCAGCACCCGGCGGGTGTCGAGCGCCTGCTCGATAATGAACGTCTCGTTCAGCGGACTGACCCAGCGCAGGTCCACGACGCGCGCGAAGACCTCGTGCTTCTCGCGCAGTTCGCGCGCCGCGCGCAGCGACATGTAGACGCCGTTGCCGAACGTGAGGATCGTCAGGTCGTCCTCGCGCCCAGCCTCGTCCGCGCCCGACGGGTACACGCGGCCCTCGCCGAGCGGAATCGCCTGCGTCGGCGGGGGATAGGTGCAGAGCCACTGCCCGTCGCCGGCGTCATGCAGGTCTTTGGTCATGTACAGCGCGATCGGCTCGACGAACACGACGACCCGCCCGTCCACGCGGGCCAGCGCCAGGCACGTGCGCAGCATCATCGCGGCATCGTCGCCGCGGGCGGGAATCGCGATCACCAGCCCCGGAATGTCGCGCAGTGCCGCGATGCTGTTGTCGTTGTGGAAATGGCCGCCGAAGCCCTTCTGATAGCCCAGGCCCTGCACGCGGACCACCATCGGGTTCGGGAACTGGCCCTTGGAGAAGAACGAAGAAGAGCAGGCCTCGCCGCGCAACTGGTCGATCGCATTGTGCACATACGCCAGGTACTGAATCTCCGGCACGGGCAGCAGCCCCAGGTGCCCGCCGCCGATTCCCATGCCCAGAATGCTCGTCTCGTCGAGCAACGTGTTGAAGCAGCGGCCCAGGCCGAATCGCGCTGCGATGCCGGCGGTGACGTAGTACACGCCGCCGCGGGCCGCCACATCTTCTCCGAAGATCAGCATCTCCGGATACTTCACCATCAGGTCGCGCAGCGCCCAGTTGATCAGCACGGCCAGATGCCGCGGCGGCTGGTGTTCCGGCAGCCGGGGAGCGTCGCCGCCTTTCAGAAATCCCGGCGTGCTGTCGAGCGCGAAGGCGTGCAGCCGCGCCGCCGGGTCGGCGGGGCGCGCCGCTTCCGTGTTCACGGTCGCCGGGTGGTAGGGGGCCAGGGGAGACATGATCTCGGCCGCGCTCGCTAGTTGCGGCTGCTCGCCCAGCGCCGCGGTCTCCGCCCGGATTCGCTGCCGGGTGCTTTCGTAGAGCTCCAGGATCTCGCCGGCCGACATGAACCCGGCGTCGATCATGATCCGCGCCGACGCCAGCAGCGGATCGCGGGCCTCGTTCGCCGCGATCTGCTCGAATGTGTGATACTCCTGCTCCGGATCGGTTCCGGCATGGCCCATCAGCCGCACCACGCGGAGGTGCAGGAACGCAGGGCGCCGCGACTGTCGGACGAATTCGACCGCCGCCGCCGCGCCGCGGAATGCATCGACCAGGTCCAGTCCGTCCGCCGCGAAATAGCGCAATCCGGGCCGTTGCGAGAAATTTGCGGCGACCCAGTTCGGCGCCGTGTGCACCGAGATGCCGATGCCGTTGTCCTCGCACACGAACAGCACGGGCGCGGGCAGGTTCTGAAACGCCGCGTACGAGGCGGTGTTGAACGCGCCCTGCGCCACACTGTGATTGGCGCTCGCGTCGCCGAAGCTGCACACGATGATGCTGTCCGGCGGCACTTCACCGTGCTGGCCGACGACGACGGGGCGCCCGATGCGACGGAGCCGCTCCAGGGCGAATGCCGCACCGACCGCCCGCGGCAACTGACTGGCGATCGTGCTCGTCTGCGGCAGGATGCACAGCGGCACGCTGCCCCAGACCTTATGCCGCCCGCCGGAGATCGGATCGTTGCGGCTGGCCATGTAGGAGAGCAACGTGTCGCGGATGTAATTCTCGCCCGCGCGCTGCCGGGCGCGCTCGGCGATCAGCCCGCCGGCTCGATAATGCAGAAACGCCGGGTCGCTGTAGCGCAGCGCCCGGCCGACGGCCGCGTTGCCTTCGTGCCCGGAACTGCCGATCGTGTAGTACCCGCGGTTGGCCTTGCGCAAATCGCGGGCGGCGAAATCCAGCAGGCGGCTGGTGATCTGAGATTCGAGCAGCTCACGCAGATCGTGGCCGGTCAACGGGCTGTCATCGAAGATGGGCTCGTCGAGCGGTCGCCGCGGCCGCATGCCGCAGCCGCCGGCCTGCTCCTGGCAGAACGCGACAAAGTTGCGATCGACCACTTCGGCGCGATTGAGCGAGAACGATGGAGCGGCCATAGTATGCGGACTCTGCTGAATCGTGATTCGGCGATTTTCGCCAGCGGCGGGCGCGCATGCTGCGACGCCGGCCGCGGCAGGATCAGGACCTGGCCGCGGTACGGTCCGCGGCCGCTGATCGCAGCGCGGATTGTAGCCGCTGCGCCCGCAAACTGCGCCGCGTCGCCGCCGTTGTTCGGAGCGCGGCGAGCGCGCCGCGCGCGCCGGTCCCGGCCGCGCACCTTCGACATGCGAGACTGTGGGGATTGATCGTGCCGCTGCTGAACGACCCAGTCGGTTACGACGAACGCGGCCCGGAGCCGGAGTGGACGCCGCAGGCGGGCTTGCGGCGCGGCGCACTCGCGGGGTTGATCGCGGCCGCAGTCCTGGCGCTGCTGCTCGCGCCGCTGGCGGCGTTTCTGCCGTACGTCATTCTGCCCTGGGTGCTTCGCACGCCCCTGACGTTCGGAATCTGTTGGCTGCTGTTCCTGGCGATGGAGCGCGCCGCGGGCATGGTCGGGCCGCGTCTGACCCTGCTGATGCTCGCGTACGCGCTGCTGGTGCTGGCGTCGAATCACGCCTGTTTCGCCATGTTCGGGATTCCAGGCAGCGGCATGATGGAGGATTGGTGGCTCTTCCCCGCCACGCTGGCGGAGAAGTTCATACCGGAGGTCGACGGCCGCCGCATCGGCTGGGAATGGCTGCATCCCTACGTGGTGGTTGCGATGAACGCGATTCCGATGCTCGTCGGCGGCGGCATGTGTGCGGCGCTCAAGAGCATGCGCTAGGCGGCGCGCGGGCCGCGCGTCAGATCCCGTCGCCGTGCGCGAACGCCAGCGTGTGGATCGGATCGAAGAAGTCGCGTACGGTGCGATCCGTCAGCGAATACACGCCCATCGTCAGCAGCGCCGGCGAGTAGACGTGCAGCGTCACGAGGTCCTGCCCCTCCGGCTGCAGGTTCGACACCTGATGCAGATCGTCGTCCTGCGATCCGCACACCTTGCCGGTCTCCAGCCGCCGCGAACCGGTGGCGTAGACGTAGCCCGACTCCGTGCGGTCGAAGAACGTCTCCGTCGCGATGCCGGAGAGCACGCGCACCCCGCAACTCGATCCGCGATGGTCGTGAATCGGGCTGCGCTGCCCGCTGCGCCAGCACAGAATCAGGGCCTGATACCCCGGGCCGGCGTGCATCAGGTTGCGCTGATAGGTTTGTTTTCCGAAGCGCAGGTGCTCGCGAACGTCGTCCAGCGAGATCGTGAGCTCGCGCAGGCGGTTGCAGAGCTCATTGAGCGGAACGCGCTCGGCGTGACGGTCCAGCGCCGCCAGAAACGTGCTCAAGCTCTGCGACATCGTGACATCCTCCGAAGCGCACCCCAGCCCGGCGTGCGCCGCGTGGTACGGATCAGCCGAGCGCTGCATTCCCGGACACAGCGCCGCCGGCGGCCACCCCTACTTTACCCCCACACGCGGGGGTTCGTTTCAGCGCATGCGAAAAATCCCGCGCCGCCGGATCAGACCTCCGGCGCGCGACCCTCCGCGGCCAGCGATGCGTAGCGCCTCAGCAGCGGGCGGGCGACCCGCCGCAGGAACGTCCGAGTTTGCTGCGCGGCCAGACCGATGTGCCGACGCGGATCCAGCGCGTCGCCCAGGTCGATCCGCGCGAAAGCCGGGTCGCCCCGCAGCCGTTCCAGCAGGTCGTTCGGCCGGCCGCGCTCTTTGACCTCGGCCCCGGCGAGCTGGCTGTGCCGCCGCAGGCGCTCGTGCAGCGCCTGTCGGTCGCCGCCTGCGGCCGCCGCCCGCATCAGAATCGCCTCGCTGGCGATGAACGGCAACTCGGCCGCCACGTGCGCCGCGATCGTCGCGGGATAGACCACCAGCCCGCCGAAGATTCGCTGCAACAGCACCGCGACGGCGTCGGCGGCCAGGAACGCCTCCGGCATGACCAGCCGCTTGTTGCTGGAGTCATCGAGCGTGCGTTCGAGCATCTGCGCCGCGTGCGTGGCCGTGGCCGAACCGGCCAGGCTCATGATGAAGCGCGCGATGCCGGTCGCCCGCTCGCACAGCGCCGGGTTGCGCTTGTACGGCATGGCCGAGCTGCCGACCTGTTCGGCCTCAAACGGCTCCTCGATCTCCTTGAGCATCGCCAGCAGGCGAATATCGTTGCACAGCTTGTGCGCGCCGGCGGCGAATGAAGCCAGCGCGGCGATGATCTCGCCATCGACCTTGCGCGAATACGTCTGTCCGCAGATCGGATACACGTCCGCGAAGCCGAGCTTGCGGGCGAAGACCCGCTCCAGCCGTTCCACCTTCGCCGCACTGCCGAGCAGCGCCAGAAACGACGCCTGCGTGCCCGTGGCGCCGCGCAACCCGCGACAGCGCAGGCCGCCGAGCAGTGCCGCGAGCCGCTCGACGTCCATCAGCAAGTCCTGCAACCATAGCGCCGCCCGCTTGCCGACGGTCGTGAGCTGCGCCGGTTGCAGGTGCGTGAAACCCAGCGTCGGCAGGTCGGCGTGCGGCTCGCAGAATTCCGCGAGCCGGCCCGCGGCCGCCACGATCCGACCCAGCAGCAGCTGCAGCGCGTCGCGCTGCAGCAGCAGGTCGGCGTTGTCGACCACGTCCATGCTCGTCGCGCCGAGATGGATGATCCCGCGGGCGGACGGTGCGGCGTCTGCAAACGCGTGGATGTGCGCCATTACGTCGTGCCGCGTCTGCTTCTCGTAGCGCGCCGCGGCCGGCAGGTCGATCGTGTCCGCCGCGGCCCGCATCGCGGCGAGCTGCCCCGGGCGGATCGGCAGGCCGAGTTCGCGCTGCGCCTCCGCCAGCGCGATCCAGATTCGGCGCCACGTCCCGTAGCGCTGCGCCGGCGACCAGATCGCCAGCATCTCGCGCGAGGCGTAGCGCGACGCGAGCGGATGCTCGAATTCGCCGCCGGACGATCGCTTCTGCGAAGGCCGCTTCACGGGCTTCATGGTCTGCGGACTCCGATGCGTGCGGCGCCGTCCGAAAGGTGAAAAATGGCGTGCCCCGCGGCGCGCACGGCGCTACGCCTCCAGCGCCTGGTTCAGGTCGGCGAGCAGGTCTTCGGTCGACTCCAGTCCGACGTGCAGGCGGATGAGCCACTCGGGCCTGAGCGGGTCCGTGCCGAACATCGTGCCGCCGATGGCCAGGCTCTCGTGGCCGCCCCAGCTCACACCCTGACCAAAAAGCCGCAGGGCGTCGAGGAATCGATGCGTCGCCTCGCGCGACTGGTCTTTCAGGAGGATGCTGAACAACCCGGCGTAGCCCCGCAACTGCCGCTGGGCGATGGCGTGCTGCGGGTGGCTGGGCAACCCCGGGTGAATCACGCGTGCGACCCGCGGGTGCGCCTCGAGGGCGCGGGCGGCGGCCAGTCCGCTGCGCTGATGCTGCTCCATGCGCACCGCCAGCGTGCGGAGTCCGCGGATCATCAGCCATGCGGCGAACGGATCGAGCGCGGCCCCGCCCAGCTCCGCTTCCTTCACGATCGCCGCCAGCATGTCGTCGCCTCGACCGCACACCACGCCGGCCACCACGTCGGAGTGCCCGTTGATGTACTTCGTGCCCGTGTGAACGACCAGGTCGACGCCCATCTCCAGCGGATTCATGAAGTAGGGCGAGGCGTAGCTGTTGTCGAAGATCGTGATGATGCCGCGAGCGCGGGCCTCCGCCGTGAGCGGGGCGATCGCCGGCGTGTCGAAGTAGCCGCTGGTCGGACTCTCAAGGTAGAGCACGCGCGTCTCCGGCCGCAGCGCGTTCAGAAACGCCGCCGTGTCGGCCTGCTCGCCGTCGCGCCCGTCGCAGCGCACATACGTGGTCTCGACGCCGAACCGCCGCAGGTGCTGGAGGTACACGCGCGTCGGTCCGTACACCCGATCGACGCACACCACGTGCGCCCCGCTCCGCACGCAGGCGTTGATCGCCGCGCTGATCGCCCCCATCCCGGACGCGAAACAGTGGCACCATTCGGCTCGCTCCAGCCGCGCGAGCTTGGCTTCCAGTATCTGCGTCGTCGGGTTGCTGACGCGCGTGTAATCGTGTCGCCCGCTCTCCGCCGTGCGCCGCGCGGCGAAGGCCGCAGCGTCGGGATAGATGAACGTCGATGTCTGGTAGATCGGCGGCGCGGCGGCGCCTTCGCGTTCTTCGTAGGCCTCGGCGAAGTGCGTGGCGAGTGTCGCGAAACCCGGCGACGGCGCCGGATCGGAATACGTCCGCTTGGGCTTCATCCGTGCAGTGTCCCCGGTACGGCCCGCCGGTCAAGAGCGGGCGCGCCGCGGCCGCGCTAGGGCGGCGTACCCAGCGGGATGGTCGCCGCGGCTTCCGCCGGCGGCGGCATCTGCTCCGCAGCCCGCGCGATTACGCCGACGAACTCGCCGCCGGAGATCAGCCGCAGCTCGCTGCCCGGTCCGGCGATGCGACGATATTGAAGCTCGCGCCACGCATAACGCCCCAGTCCGGTCAGGAGCCAGTTTACTCCGCTGCGGATGCCCGCGGCGCGGCAGACCATGAATCCCACGTCCGCCCGCCGCACCAGCTCATCGTTCGTCGGCCGCCACGCCGCCGGGATGATTTGCTGATCGCGAAGCGTGCTGCACAGCTCATCGAAGCCGCCTGTGAAGGCCTCGTTTCGCGCCAGGATGTACACCGCGCGGCCGGCGGCCTCGGCGGTGACGTACGGCTGATCCGCCAGATACTCCATGAGATCGGCATTGCCCAGGGCGTCCAGCGCGGGCTGCGTCGTCGGCCCGGCAGGCAGCGTGGCGCGACAACCTGCGAGCGCGAGCATCGCGATCGCCAGCGCCGCGGCCGGGACACGGCTCAGAAACTCCACGTGACACCCGTAAGCAGAAAGTTTCGCGTATCGCGATCGCTGAACGCATCGCCCGGGAAGAACACGCCCCAGCGGATCGTCCAGGACAGGTCCGACGAGAGCCGCCAGTTCAGGAAATAGTCCATCTCCCAGCCCACGTACCCGTGAAACATGTCCGCGGTCGTGTCGGTAATCGCCCCGCGCGATTGGTTCTTGTGATAGAGGAACCAGTTCGTGCCGAGTTCGAAGTCGCGGAGCGGCTCGACCGTCGGCAGCGGCGTGAATGCCGCGCCGGCTCGCCAGACGTGAATGTTGCTCAAACCCGGCGCCAGGGCGATGCCCGTGTCGCGATAGCCGAACCCGACGAAGCTGTGGTCGTCGCTGTCGCCGCGATTTCCGCCGGCGGCGCTGGTCGGGCTGAACACCCGATCGTTGTCGCCGCTGGCGAACATGTACTCGAACGACGCCCGCGGGCGGTAGGGGCCATCCCACAACTGCTCGATCCCCGCATCCAGCGCCCAGGCCGAGACATCGTCCCGGTCTCCGAAGAAGTCGCCGTCGCCCCAGCTCTTTCCGTTTTCGTATGCGGCTTCGGCCCAGTAGCTCAGCCCGCGGGTCAGCGCTCCGCGCGAGCCGAATCCGAAGTATGCGGTGTCGTACGAATACTCCTGGAGCGGGTTGACCGGGCGCTCGTCCGTGCGGTCGTTGTTCCAAAGCGCGTACGCGAAGGGCTGATGCCGCTCGAAGCCCTCGTACGTGAGCTGCGCGCCGAGGAACAGTCGATTGCTGTGGCTGTTGACCGGGTCGCTGCGGTCGATGTTCGGCGTGCTGCCGATCGTCTTCGCCACCAGCGTGGTCAGGCGCAGTTTGTCGAGCCGGGCGTCCAGCGTGACCGCGTCCATCGGCAGGTCCAGCACGTAGCCCGTGCCGAATAGCACCTCCTGCCGGCCGATGCGCGCCGTCAGGTTGAAGCGGCCGTCGCCGCCGGCCCGCAACGCCCGGGCCAGGTCGAGCTGGTAGAACGCCCGATCGAAGTTCGGGCCGACCCAGTCTTGCTGCCGGTCGAATTCGTCGCCTTCGTGAAAGTAGTTGTAGTTCAGCCGCACGCGGGCGAAGAATTGATGCGCCCCATCCTCGAGACTCAGCCGCGACCAGAACGCGGCGCCGGGCCGATGGTAGACGCGCGACGACTGCAGCCCGTCGTCAAAGTTGAAGTAGTAATAGTCGATCCAGCCGCCCCACTCCCAGTCCACCCGGGCATCCAGCGGAGCGATGGCGGCGCGGTCCTGCCGCAGTTGGTCGTCGATCAGCCGCTGCTGTCGCAGGAAGCTCTCCGTGGCGCGCTCCTGGGCCCGCACAGCCGCCGGTAATGCCAGCAGAAAAACAAACGCCGCCAGCAGCGCAGCGAGCATCCTGCAACCGGCGCCGCAGGGCGAATACGCACGTGGGTTGACCGTATTGGGCAATGCCGACTCCGCATCGAATGCGTCCGACGCCGCGTTGCGCGCCGCGCGGCGTTCGAAGGGCAGCCGCGCGGAGATAGGAAACCGGCGCGGCACGCAATAAGATGATTGCCAACGGTGGGTACGTCAATCGAGGCAACCACAGTGCCGCGCGAAATCGAGGCGAAGTTCCGAGTCGGCGATCCCGACCGCGTCCGCCGGCGGCTCCGGGAGCTGGGCGCGGCGCGCGTCGCGCAGTCGCGAGAAGCAAACAGCATCTATGATGCGCCCGACGGCCGCCTCCGCATCGCCGGGAGCGCCGTGCGCCTGCGCCGGTTGTTCGATCCGCGCGACGGTTCGCCGATCGGTGCGTGCCTGGCGTACAAAGGACCGCGCGAGCCGGGGCCGATCAAGATTCGCGAAGAAATCGAGAGCGGCGTCGCGGATGCGGACGCCCTCGCCGAAATCCTGAACCGCATCGGCCTGGCCATCGCCGTTCAGTATGAGAAGCACCGCGAGACGTGGCGACTGGGCGACACAGAAGTGGTGCTCGACGAGTTGCCGCGGCTCGGCTGGTTCGCGGAGATCGAAGGCCAGTCGCCCGAAGACGTCGAGTCGGCCCGCGCGGCGATCGGATTCGCGGCCGGCACACTCGAACCACACTCCTACGTCGCACTAGCCGTACAGGCGGGCGTCCGCGGAGCCGATGGCGTCGTTCGGCTGTGTTTTGAACCCGGCTAGCCGCGGCCGACGCCCTGACGACCCGGCGGCGATGGGACTATCCCGCGCCGATGTGCACCCAACCGCCGAGCACCCGGCTCATCAGCAAACCGGCTGCGCCCACCACGAGCGCCCCCAGCAGTCCAACCAGCAGCGGCTTCGCCCCGATTTCCCGGAACGTCCGCAAGCTGGTACTGAGGCCCACGGCTGCGAGCGCCGTGCCCAGCGCCAACCGCGCCCCGGCCGTCTCCGCCAGCGTTTCGGTCAGCGTCCGCCACGCGGGCGCGGTCAGCAGGCCGAAAGCCTTCCCGCTCGCGAGCGTCGCATCGCCTATCGTGCGAATCACGCTCATCGCCACAAACCCCAAGATGAACAACGGCAACAGTCTTGAGAGCGGCGGGCGGACGCCGCGATCTCCGGAGCGTTCGCGCGAGTAGGCCACGGCGGCGAGCGGCACGACCACCGCCAGAAACAGATTCCGCGAGAGCTTCGTCACTGTGGCGGCCTTCAGCACCGTGCTGTCGCCGCGCAGTTCCTTGTACGTCAGGGCCGCGCCGATGACTTGCGACGTATCGTGGATCGCCGTGCCCAGAAACAACCCGATCTGCTCCGATGTCGCCAGCAGCAGCGGCGCCAGATGCGGGTACGCGAGCATCGCGATCAGCCCGAAGAGCGTCACATTCGCCACCGCATAGGCCACTTCGCGCTGCGGCGCGCGGATCACGCCGGCGGTCGAAACAATCGCGGTTATGCCGCAGATTGACGTGCCCGCCGCCATCAGGACGCCCAGCGCCGGCGGTAGCCCGAGCGCGCGATTCAGCCAGTGGATCACTAGAAGGCCGGTGGCGATCGTCGTGATCACGATCGGCAACCCCCACAAACCCATCTGTGCGACGTCCAGCAGGCTCAGTTTGACTCCCACCAGAATGATGCCCAGCCGCAGAAGCTTCGTGATGCAGAATTGCAGCCCGGCCCGGACAACCGACGGGAGCGGCAGCGAGTTTTGAATCAGC
Source organism: uncultured Planctomycetales bacterium (assembly GCA_964631045.1). GTDB lineage: Bacteria > Planctomycetota > Phycisphaerae > UBA1845 > Fen-1342 > CAZVWB01. The sequence continues at coordinate 38,957 of CAZVWB010000027.1, read as the reverse complement.
AAGCCCAGCAGGATCGCGACCGCGACGCCGGAGATCGGGCTTTTGCCAGTCGGCAACCCCTGCGCGCGGAGCAGCGCCTGCCCGGCAAACTCGGCGACTGGCTGTGCGAGCAGCATGACCGCGAAGGCCAGCAGCGCGCCCGGCAGCAACCGCGCCGCGTCCGTCCAGCCTGATACGCCTAGCAGTAGGTCCAGGATTGTTGCCCGGGAGGGTTTCGGCGGCGTCGCCGCAGTGCCGGTGGGGGCGGACATGGACGGCAGTCTATCGGTAGGGTGCGGGCGTGGTCGAGAGGCGCCGACCGCCTGCGAATCGCGCCCGCGCGGCGGCGCTCCGCCCCTAACAGTTTGTGCAGGTTCGAGTTACAATCCGCATCGGATATCCTTCCGGACCGTCCGAGCGCTGCGGGCCGGCCCGACGATAACATCGCGTACTGCCGCCCGGGAGGGGCAGGCGGGCCTCGGATTCGATACTGGGCTGTCGCACGCCGGCCTGTGGTCTCGATGGTCGCGGCGGTTGAGACTGGGCGGCCGTCGCCGGCCGTCAGAAAACTGCGTTTTATGCTCCGCGCCCCGGATGGGCCGGGCTGCTAGGTTCTGGAAAACGTCAAGTGAGAATTGAGATGAAGACGCTGTTGATCTCTCGTATTTGCGGCCTGGCGCTGGCGACCGGATGCGCCGGCTGGGCCCTGGCTCAGGACAAACCGGCCCCGGCGCCGACGCCGGCCCCGGCGCCGCAAACGCCCGCTCCGGCCACGCCCGCGACCCCGCCGGTCGAGGGGCAGCCCGCGGCTCCGGCCGATCCGAGCGGCGCGCAGCCGCGGCTCGAGCTGTCGGCCACCGAATGGAACTTCGGCCAGGTCTGGCAGGGCGAGGATCTCACGTACAAGATCACCGTGAAGAACACAGGCAACGCCCCGCTGAACATCACGGGCGTAAAGACCTCCTGCGGCTGCACGGCAGCGCACAAGCCCAAGGAAATGCTCAGCCCGGGCGAAGAGGATTCGCTCGAGATCACCTACAACGCCAAGAAGAAGGTCGGCCCGGCGAATCAGACCGTCACCCTGACGTCGAACGACCCGGTCCGCCCGTCGATCGCGATCAAGGTCTCCGGCGAGGTCAAGCAGCTCTACAAGTTCAACCCGCAGGGCGGCCTCGCGTTCGGCCGGCTGGTGAAGGACACCGTCGAGACCCGCACGCTCGAGATCGAGAACACCTACACGGACAAGATGTTCCTGAAACTCAAGGACGCGGCGGACCGCGTCGGCCCGTTCAAGGTCGAGTTCAAGGAAGTCGAAGCCGGCATGAAGTACCAGTTGGTCGTCACGACCGTGCCGCCGCTGACGCTCGGGACGGCCCAGGCCGACCTGTTGATCGAGACCGGCGTCCCGCGCATGCCGGAAATCCAGATTCCGATCCGCGCCTACGTGCAGGAGCGCGTGACGATCTCGCCCAAGGAGCTGTACGTGCCCAAGACGCTGGCCCGCCCGCTCGAGCGGCCGGTTCGCGTCTCCTACATGGCCACCAAGCCGTTGAACATCACCGGCGTGAAGTGCAGCATTCCGCAGATCACCGCCGTCGTGGCGCCGCAGCAGCCGAACATGCCCAACGAGGGCGTCTTCAAGTTCCACCAGATCAACGTGACCATCCCCGCCGGCGAAGTGGTGCCCGAAGAGGGCGTGAAGCTCGAGATCATGACCGACGATCCCGAGTACGCCGTCATGACCATCGACATCACCAGCCGCCGTCCGGCGCCGGCTCGCGTCGGCGGAACGCCGGCGGAGAAGAAGGCTGCGACGCTCGGCGGCACGCCGGCCCCGGCCGCCCCGACGCCCGCCGCACCGCCGACCCCGGCGCCCGCGCCCGCTCCGGAGAAGCCGGCCGAGCCGGGCAAGCCGTAACTTCTGAGACGCACGACCTGTCAGCGGCGGGTCGCGTGGCGATCCGCCGCCGCCGCGGATAAGAGATGAAAACGGATGCCACGGAATCGAAACGCGCGGTTCCGTGGCATTTTTCTTCGCGTGGCGCGCCCCGCGCCGCATCGGAGTGCAGCAGATGAAGTCGCTGGTGCGTCTGGCCGTGATCTTCGCCGCCGTCGGCGTGGCCGCGGCCGGATACGTTCAGGCCCGTGGCCTGCGCTGGTTGCCCGACGCCAAGGCGCTGCACGACGAGCGCGCCAAGGCCGAGGTGCGTGACGCGCTGAAGGCCGAGTCCGCGGCGATTCTGGCGAAGGCGTCGATAACGCTGGAGCAATTGCAGGACTACCTGGCGACGGGTGCGATATTCGTGGATGCCCGCCCGCGCGCTGATTTCGCCGCCGGACACCTGCAAGCGGACATCATCATCAACCTGCCGTCCGACCTGGTCGGCGATCGTGAGCAGCTTACCCGGTTGCGGCCCGAAATTCGCATGGGACTGCCGCTGGTTCTCTATTGCGGCTCCGAGGACTGCGATGCGGCGCAGGTGCTCTACAAGGCGCTGACCAGCGAATTCGCCACAGACGCCGACATGTACATCTTTGTCCCCGGCTGGGCCGGAATCGAGGCAGCCCGGCTCGCCGCCAGCACCGGTCCCGAAACCGATCTGGAAGCGCTCGCGCAGGCCGCCTTCGGCGAGACGCCGACGGAGTCGCCGCCCCCGGACGCGCCCGCGGCCGGCGAGCCCGGCGGCGAATAGCCGGCGTGCGCACTACGCTTCGCTGAGCATGAATTGCGTGCGGCAGAGCGTCGCGTACAGCGGGCAAGACTCCAGCAGTTCCGCATGCGTCCCAATCCCCGCGATGCGGCCGGCGTCGAGCACCACGACGCGATCCGCGCGGGCGATCGTGCTGAAGCGGTGGGCGATGACGAATGTCGTGCGCCCGCGCGTCACGTCCTCCAGCGCTTCCTGAATCCGCCGCTCCGACTCGCTGTCCACCTGGCTTGTGGCCTCGTCGAGAATCAGAATCGGCGGGTCGCGCAGCACCGCCCGCGCGATCGCGATGCGCTGCCGCTGACCGCCGGACAAGCTGCGGCCGCTGATCCGCGCCTCGTATCCGCAGGAGACCTGGCCATCGACCTCGACGCGCAGTTCGCGGATGAACTCGTCGACGTGGGCCAGCCGCGCCGCCGCCTCGATCGCCGCCGGCGCGATGTCGCCGTCGCCGTACGCGATGTTCTCGCGCACGGTCGCCGAGAAAATGACCGCGTCCTGTGTCACCAGGCCGAACTGTGCTCGCAGCGACGCCAGCGACACGTCGGCGATGTCGCGACCGTCGATCAGAATGCGCCCGCCCGTCGGCTCGAAGAACCGCAGCAGCAGCGCGGTGAGGGTCGTCTTGCCTGAGCCGTTAGGCCCGACCAGGGCGACGGTCTGCCCGTGCTCGACGTTGAACGAAATCTCGGAAAGCACCACCCGTTGCGGGTTAGACGGATATGCGAAACTCACTCCGTCGAAGGTAATCAGGCGTTCGAAGCGCGGCAGTGCGGGTCGCGGTAGGGCGGTCGCAGCGCCGTTGCGGCCGTTCGCCGCATCCGTATGTGCGAACCCGGGCGCGGCCGCCGGCTCTTCCGCGCGGATGTCCAGCAGCTCCATCAGCCGCCGGGCGGAGGCGTCCGCCGCGTACAGCCGGTTGTTCACATTGCCGAGTTTTCGCAGCGGGTCGAAGATCGCCCCGAGGCAGACCACTGCGGCGAAGAACAACTGCGGCTCAAGCTCCTGCTGAAATACGCGCACCGCCCCGTACATGACGAAGATGGCGACGGCCAGCACCGCCAGCAGCTCCAGCGCCGGATTCGTCGCCGCGTCCACCAGTTCGATGTGCGTCTGCGCGCGGGCCAGTTCGCGGCCCTCGGCCTCGAAGCGGCGGCTCTCCGCAGCCTCCATGTTGTAGGCTTTCACAACCCGTACGCCGGCCAGTTTTTCGCCCAGGTGGTCAAGCAGCCGGCCCCAGGACTGAGACGCGCGGCGCTGAGCGCGCTTCACCAGCCGCCCGAAAATCCGAATGAAAACCACACCGATCGGCAGGCCGACGACCGCCATCAGCAGCAGCCGCCAGTCGATCAGCAGCGTCACGGTCAGCACGCCGGCGGCTTTGAGCGGCTCGCGGATCACCTTTCCGAACAGCGTCGAGATGCCGACCTCGACCTTGCCCACGTCCTGTGCGAAGCGGCTGAGCGTGTCCCCCGGCGGGTGCTGGTTGTACCAGTGCACCGGCAGGCGCAGCACGTGCCCCGCCAGTTGCGTGCGCAAGTCGTGCATGGCGCGCTGCACGGCGATGGCGATCAATCCCTCGTTCACGAAACGGCAGCACTCGCCCAGAAACGCGACCCCCACGAGCACGGCCATGACCAGCCCGAGCGTCTGAAGGCGTTCAAAGGGCGACGTGCCCGTGGGGAGCCGCGACAGCACCCCGGCCAGCCAGTCCCACCACGGCCGATGCGGCTGCAGCGCAAGCGTGATCGTGCGCACCGCGCCTTCCGAGTTCTGCACGTGCACCGGATCGAGCACGCTGTCGGCGTGGCTGGCGATCCGAGCCAGCAGCGCGTGCGACCCGGGCCGCGTTTCGCCAATTCCGATGATTCGTTCCCCGGCGGCCAGCTCGCCGAAGTTGACCGACGCCGGCCGCACCGCGTCGATGTGCAGCCCGCTCGGATCGTTGGGCAGATCGCCGGCGATGACCACGCCGAGCCGCCGCTCCGTCTCGCTGCGCCGCACCCAGTCGGCGAGCGTTTCGTGATCGGCGAAGAAGACCTTCAGCATCGGGATGATGCTGGACATGCTGAACGTGTAGCAGACGCTGACGCCGATCGCGGCCAGCAGCCCGATAATCAGCGGCCGGGCGTGCGGTCGCAGGAATCGCAGGCAGCGGCGGAAATGCGGCAACCAGCGCTGGTCGGCGGGTGCATCGGGCATCGGTCGATATCATAGCGGCGGCGGTCGCCGGCGGCAGGTTCGCGAACCGCAGCCGCGCGGCGTTCGTATGTTTGGAACCGCCCCCGTCCGGCGCGGCGTCCCCACTGGAGAATGGCGTGGAGAAGGAAATCAGTCTCTCATCCCCGGACATCAGCGACAGCGAGATCCGGGCCGTCACCGAAGTGCTGCGCACGCCGCGGCTGAGCCTCGGGCCGAAGGTGCCGGAGTTCGAGAAGTGTTTCACGGATCGGCTCGGCGCTCGACACGCCATTGCCTGCAACAGCGGCACGTCGGCCCTGCACCTGGTCTGGCGCTCGCTCGGCATCGGCCGCGGCGACGAGGTCATCACGACGCCGTTCTCGTTCATCGCCAGCAGCAACAGCGTGATGTTCGTCGACGCCCGGCCGGTCTTCTGCGACATCGATCCGGACACTTGGCAGATCGACCCGGCGCGGATCGAGCCGTGCATCACGCCAAAAACCCGCGCGCTTCTGCCGGTCGACGTGTTCGGGTCGATCCCCGACATGGATGCGATCCACGCGATCGCCCGGCGGCACAACCTGCGGGTGATCGAAGACAGTTGCGAAGCGCTGGCGTCGAGCTACCGCGGAAAACCGGCCGGGATGCTGGCCGAGGCCGGCGTGTTCGGCTTCTATCCCAACAAGCAGATCACCACCGGCGAAGGCGGCATGATCGTCACGAACGACGACAAGATCGCGTTCCTCTGCCGCTCGATGCGCAGCCAGGGCCGCGACCCCGATGCGGGCTGGTTGCAGCACGCGCGGCTGGGCTACAACTATCGCCTGCCGGACATCAACTGCGCGCTAGGCATCGAACAAATGCGGCGGCTGGACGTGCTCGTTCAGAAGCGCAACCGCGTGGCGGATTGGTACGTTCAGCGCTTGCGCGACGTTCGCGGCGTCCGGCTACAGGCAATCCCGCCGGAAGTGAAGATCAACTGGTTCGTGATGGTCGTGCGGCTGGACGACAGCTACACGCAGGAGCACCGCGACCGGATCATGGGCCTGCTGGGTGCGAAAGGCATCGCCACCAGCAACTATTTCACGCCGATCCACCTGCAGCCGTTTTATCGCGAGGCGTTCGGCTACGCGCCGGGCGACATGCCGGTGACCGAGGCGCTCTCCGCCCGCACGCTGGCGCTGCCGTTTCACAACAAGCTCAGCGAAGCCGACGTCGATCGCGTCGTGAAGGCGCTGAGAAGCGTGCTGTAATGCATTGCGTGTTGCGATGACCAGGATGTCTGCGATCCGGCGCGGGTTGTGCTGAGATGCGTGCAGGAAAGTGAGCGTGCTGCCATGTTTCGCGCCGCGCCCGGCCCCGGTGCCGCATTCCCTGGTCGGCTTCAGCCGACCCCTGGAGTTTGGCACTGGTCGGCTTCAGCCGACCGCCGAGGTGTGGCACTGGTCGGCTTCAGCCGACCCCCGAAGTTTGACACTGGTCGGCTTCAGCCGATCCGCGTTTGCCACCAGCTTTAGCTGGTGGAACTCGCGCCGAGACATCGCACTATTTTCGTACCAAGGCCACAGCCGGCTTCAGCCGGGCTTGACTCCGGGATCCGCCGCGCGCGAATCACCGCGCTCGCCGGAAAATCGCCGGCGGCCGCACCAGGTCAGCGCGGCCGCCGGCGGCTCGATCAGGCTGCGTGCGGCGGCGCGCGGCTACCGCGTGATTTCCCAACTGTACTTCACGTTGTAACGCCCGCCGTGATCCTCGAAGGTCAGCGTCTGTGTCGGCGAGACCGTGGCGCCGCCCGAGAATGTCGCGTTGGAGTGCGATAACTGGATCGCCGCCAACTGCGGCTCGAAGATGTCATCCTTGATCGCACCGATCAGCCACCCGACAAGCGCACCGACGATCGCGCCGAGCACGATGCCGATGATCGTGCCGAGCGCGGGAGTGATCGCCGTGCCGACCGAGCCGCCGATCCACGCACCGACCGCCGCGCCCGCGGCGCCGCCGATCAGCGACATGATGGTGCCGACGTGGTCCTTGACCGCCTCCCAGAGTTCGCGGATGAAGTCCGACAGGCCGCCGTTGTCCTTCTCCGCAAGCGCCACAAACACCGCGAAATCCGCCGGATAGGTCAGGCCGCTCAGCGAGAAAGTGTGCAGCACCTTGACCGGCGAATACACCCGCCGGTCGCCGTCGTCGAAGCTGTTGCCCACGCGAAACTCGGGAATCGTCACCGGGTTGCCGGTCGGCGCCTGTGCGACGCCGCCCATTCCGATTTCGTCGTCGCCGGGCCACTCCGGGTTGGTCTCGTCCACGCACTTGACCTCGTGCAGGCGGAACTTCAATCCGCGGTTCAGCGTCGCGCCGCCGGTACTGCCGCCGGAGCTGCTCGTGCCCGCCGTCGCACTCGCGCCGCGCTCTGCGATCAGGCGCAACAGCGCACTGCTGACGCCCGGTCCCGCGCCGCCGATCCCGGCCATCGCCGGCAGCAGCCCGCCGGCCGCGGGCGGCCGCACCATGTCCAGGGCCTCGATGCGCGTGTCGAACAGATCGACGGCGGTCTCATCCAGTCGCGTCGTGTTCGTCAGCTCGCGTTCGATGAAGCGGAAGCGCTGCCCGAGACCGCTCTGCGCCAACACGGGCGTCCCCGACATGAGATCGACGTTCAAGCGCCGCGCGGCGGAGCGCGCCGTCGCATCGAACGTGGCGTCGAGCGGCGCGTTGATCGCCCGCGGGCCGCGTTTGCCGACCGGCGACATGCGGCTCATGCGGCGTTTCACCGCGGCCCCCAGCGAGGAACGACCCGCAACGCTCGCAGCCGCAGCGCCGCTCCCGCGCGCCGCCTCATCCACGGCCCACTCGCGCATCATCTCGAGCTTCATCGACTCGACCGCCTGGTCGACGAAGTCCCGCCACGCCGGCGGCAACGCCGCCTTCGTGCTGAGCATCAACACGTCACCCGCCATCTTGGAATCCCACCGTTGCGGCCTCCCAAATGTGCCCTGGGAGCCGCATCACTCCGGCGCCTGTGCCGGCCCACCCGACGAGGGTCGATAAGCAAGAGAGGTGTAGGCGCGGTTTGTGGGCGGGTCAAGAAACTCCGGCTGGGCGAATTCTCTGATTCGGCGACGGCTGTTGAAATTGAGTAGTAGCGGGTCTTGCAGCCCCTTTTTCCCCACACCCTTGGGTGTGTTCATGGGATCCGGGTCAACGCTCCGGCCTCGGTCGCGTCGACCCTTCAGTGTTCCTACGCGGTGTACCGACGTTCGAGGTTGAGCGCGACGAGCGAGTCGAACCCCGCCGGCGGCGGTGCTGCCGAGACGCTCGGGGCCTGAACATCCGCTACCAGCTCTTGCCGCTGAGCGCCGTGATTCAGGCCCGCCTGTAGGGCACTCCGAGGCCCCGGAGGAATGCGGCGATGGGTTTGACCTGCGTGCACTGCTTGAGCCGCACGCACCGCAGCTTACGCCGCACCCATCGATCGAGGTCGCGCGGGTGACCGCGACTCGCGACATAGCGGACGTACGCGACGCGGCGACTGGCTGACGTTCGCCGGCGACGCCGTCTTCCAAGGCGGGTTCGCGCATTTCGACAGGTTCACGGCTTTGAACACCCCCCTAAAAAGCGGCCAGCGTGCGAGTCGCGTGCGTAGCGTACAACGCACCGAACTGAACGGCATTGGGTGGCATGCTCTCGTTGTACTCGGCGTAAGCATGTTTACGCCGAGTATAGCGAAAGCGTGCCACCAACCTGCCGCGTGATACTGTCACCACTCAGCCGGTCGGCGATCTACTTTGGGAAGGCATCGCCCGCTACGGGACGGTCCCACAGACGAACGAGGGCGTCTTTTCCTTCGATATGGGCGGCAGCGCGCTCACGGCGATTCAACAATGGTGATTGAGTATCGCGTGATTGCACGAAAGGCGTTGATGCGAACCTCGAGCGGAACGGATAAGTCCAGCTGATCAACCTCTGGGCGTATCAGCAATTGCTGCGTTGCTGAGGCTTTGGGGTTGTCGTTGTGGCCAAGAGTATTCATGATCCAAGTCGGAACAGCAGCGACCTCGCGCAACCCGCCAGGGTTGTTGTTGGCTGCTTTGAAATGCCCAACAATGGATACGCTCAAACCAATCGGCTCTCCAGGATCACCTGCAAGCGCCGTACCCGAGGCGGTCGCCGCCACGTGGAGCATTCCACCGTGGTACCTGATTCGCGCGATTCGCAGGGCCCCATCAAGACAAACTCCATTTTCCCTCGGATCCGACGGTGCGGCGTGAATCGTTGTGGTATATGTAGACCCTGGCAACAATGGGCCGCGCGTCGGCCTCGCACGAAACGGCGAATAGAATGCGCGGATGGTGTGCCCGCCAGGAGCGCCTGACGTGGTTTGTGGCATGATCTGGCCAATGTTCAGTTCGGCGTCGGTGCGCGGATCGTCGGAGTTCGGAGGCCAGAAGTTCGACGGATTTCGCGACTTCTCGACGAGGTCGCGCAATTCCGAAAGCTCTGCGCGTACCTTCGCAAGTTCCGCGTTCAAATCTGGGCTCGTCACTTCTGCTTTCGGTCCGAGTCTTTCCAGGGCGCTGTATCCGGTGGGACATGCTTCTTGCGGTCCAGAGTTCAGTACGAGTGCAAACTCCTGGTTCGTAGGGCAGTCAAATGACAAAATCACTTGAGACTGGGGAGCGTACGATCCTGCGAGCCTTGCTCGATTCTCTGGTGTGCTTGGCTGCACTGTCGTCGTCGCGGGATCAAAGCTTAACACCCCGACGCCGGGAGGCGGCGACCAGACCAAAGTGACCGCGACGGTCTCAGAGGTCAGCCGCCGCGGCTTAGAAATCCGCAGCGGCTTCCACGGCGTCTCACAGCCGTCCGATTTGCATTTAGCCCATATTTCAGCGACTCCTTCAATCGTGGAGGTGAAGTGATTTATTGCGCTCTGTTCTGTGAGTTCGACTTTGTTGTAGGCAAAGTATGTCTGCCGAGCCGTCTTGAATTCTTCCCATGAAGCATCGGCGCCAATCCCGAGGGGCGCTACAAGGAAGTCGAACCCGGTCGACAGCTTTGTCTTTATCTGTTCGTAGTTCGTCTCGTTGATTACCGCCAGCGCCGCGTAGTGCGAGGCTCGCGATTCGCTGTAAACGGTCACAGTCGGGATCAGCACTGCGTTGCAGCCGCACGGATCAGACTCGGGCCCGGTTTGAGCTCGGACGGTGACGTTCGTGAGCGCAAGAGCAAGAATGGCAATTGAACGTATTTTCATACTGCGCCTCAATAATAACGTCGATCAATCATGAGCCGGACGCTCGTACGGCCTACATCCGAGAATACTCTACCTCTCTCCGGGGGCTCGAGCAAGGTTGCACGGGCAGATCCGCATGAGACGAACCTGCTAGCTGCGCGGGCGCGTTCAATTGACGCGTGGCCGAAACTCTCGGCCGCGTGGACGAAGCTCGCAGCCGCATGGACGCAAGCGCTCTGCGTATGAACGCGGTTCAGCGCGGCGTGATCGGAGCGGCGCGAAAAATGGCAGCAGTTCGCGCGGGTTTTTCGCAAACGGTGCATTCGCCGGCGGCATCAGCCGATTCAATGCGCAGCGCATCCGCCGAGGCACGAGAGGCGCACGGAGCGCGTGCGAGATCGGAATCACACACGAGCGATACTCCGATCACGGATTGGAAACCCGTACGAGAGAAGGAGTTACGCATGGGTGCCTACCCGAGCACCCCGCGGGCGGCGTTTCTGCAACGCTGATTGCCGGAGGTCGGGCTTCAGCCGACCGGCGCTTGCCACCAGTTTGAGCTGGTGGTTTGCGGCCGTCATCCCATCCACTCTTCATTCAACGTGGCGGGAGCCGGCTTCAGCCGGGCTTGATCCGGCTTCAGCAGTTCCTTTGCAGGATTCAAGACGGGCTTGAAGATGGCCGTTGAAGTGCAGCAAGATCGCATGCTGGCCAGGGCTGCACATTCGAGTGCTCCGGCCGTAAGTCCGGCTGAAGCCGGCTGAAGGGTCAGAAAAAAGCAAGCCAATGAAGTCGGGCCGTGCACCACCGGTTGAAACCGGTGGCAAGCACCGGCCGGCTGAAGCCCGGCCTTGCGAGCCGCGGCGTCTGATCCGTGTTGTGGACTTCGGGGACGCGCCGGGCGATGGGTTGACGGCGGGCGTGATGAGTGGCGGCGCCCGGCCGCGCTGCTAGATTGCCGGCGCCCGGTCGGGTTGCTCAAGAGCCGGCGCCCGGTCGGACTGCTCAAGAGCCGGCACCCGGCCGCACTGCTCAAGAGCCGGCACCCGGCCACACGGCTGAAGAGCCGGGGGCCGGCCGCGCTGCCCGAGAGTCGGCGCCCGGCCGCCGGGGCTTACCGCGGAGCGCCGCCGCGGCTACGCTACGCCGCATGTCGATCGAGCGCGTATTCACGCAAGGGCCTGCGGATGATGAGGTTTTTCTCACGTCGCTGCGTCCGCGGGCGCTCGACGAGTGCATCGGCCAAGAGGTGGTGCGCGAGCAGTTGAAGATCGCGCTCGACGCGGCTCGCAACCGCCGCGAACCGCTGGATCACGTGCTGCTCGACGGGCCGCCGGGGCTGGGAAAGACGACGCTGGCGAACATCGTCGCCAATGAGATGGGTGCGACGCTGCGGGTGACCAGCGGCCCGGCCATCACGCGGCAGGGCGACCTGATGATGATGCTGACGCAGATGGAGACGGGGGACGTGCTGTTCATCGACGAGATTCACCGCCTCAGCAAAGTGGTGGAGGAGTTCCTCTATCCGGCGCTGGAGGATTTTCGCGTCGATTACACGACCGAGAGCGGCATCGGCGGGCGCACGGTGAACTTCGCGCTGAAGCGCTTCACGCTCGTGGGCGCGACGACGCGGGCCGGGATGCTGTCGGCGGCGATGCGCGGCCGCTTCGGGCTGCTGCTCACGCTGCAGTTCTATGACGCGGCGCAGCTCACCCGGATCGTCGCCCGCAGTGCGGCGCTGCTGAAGGTGCGGGCGGATGAGCCGGCGCTGCGGCGGCTGGCGGAGCGTTCGCGCGGCACGCCGCGGATCGTGAATCGCCTGCTGCGCCGCGTGCGCGACTATGCCGAGGTTCGCGGCGATGGAACGCTGACGCCCAAAGTGGTCGATGCGGCGCTGGACATTTTGCAGATCGACGCGCTCGGGCTGGACCGGCTCGATCGCGAGTATCTGCTGGCGCTCATCAAGCACTACGACGGCGGCCCCGCGGGCATCGAGGCCATCGCCGCCAGCATGGGGCATGAGCGCGACACGCTCGAAGACGTGGTCGAGCCGTATTTGCTCCAGATCGGGTTTGTCATCCGCACGCCGCGCGGCCGCGTGGCGCGGCCGACGGCGTATGCGCACCTCGGCCTGACCGCTCCGCGCGCGGCCGAGCCGCCGCCCGGGCTGTTCGACGCGCCGCCGTAATCCATGCAGGCGGCCGCGGCCGGTGCCGGCGCGAAACGTGCACAAATATTTGTAGATAATGCACTTACGGGCTGGTGGCTGCCCGGCTCCCGCTTGTCGGGCGCGGGCTTGCCAACGCCCGGCTATCCGGCGGGTCTATCATCTCATACGCCGCGGCGAGCACACCCGCGCGGCGCATGGAGAGGTTCGAATGTCCAAGCGGTTCGCTCGATTGCTGCTGGTTTCTGCTCCGCTGTTTGCGGCGACGACCCTGTATCAGGGCTGCACGGTGCTGCTGCCGTATCCGGGGCCGTTCGTACTGGACCTGACACGCGGCTTTCCGCACTTCGACGGGGACGGCGAAGACAGCCTGCTCGATCGTCTCTTCGGCTATGACGATGATGACGACGACTACTGGGAAGATCGTTACGACGACTAGCGGCGTGAGTCGCGCGGTGGGCCGGACAACAGGGGCGGGCATTTTGCCGTCGCGCCAAAACAGGGTGGGGTGGGCATTCTGCCCGCCCTGCGTTTGTTGAGCGGGCAGAATGCCCGCTCCACCCTTGGTGCATGACGGGCAGAATGCCCGCTCCACCCTTGGTGCATGACGGGCAAAATGCCTGCTCCACCCGCGATGCTCCACTTTTGACCAAACACACTGGCGGCCTGCGGCGGGCGGGCGTAAAAGACGCCGCATGCGTGCCGGCCCGGGTGATGCGTTTGCGGTAATCGTGCCGGTCCTCTTAACCGGGGCGGTGTTCGGCGCGGCGGTCGCCGGCGCATCCGCACAGCCGCAGGCCACCACCCTGCGATACGGCCTGGGCGTTGGCGACTGGTTGATCTATGAGCGGCAGGTCGCCGTGCAGCCGGCGGACGAGCGCGGACCGGTCAGCCGCAGCACCGACCAGATTCAGATATGGTGCTTCGCGGAGCGTGGGGCGCAGCGCACGCTGCTGGTCGACTGGATTCGGGATGTGGGCGGTCGGGCGCAGCCGATCATCGGGGCGGTCCTTCAAGTAGATGATCGCGGGCGGCGCGAGATTCCGCAGGACGCCCTCGAACGCGTCATCGCACTCGACGCGGCGCTGGACGTGCTGCCGCCGCTGCGATCGGCGCTGGACCCGGGGCCGGCGTGGACCAGCGCGCCCGATCTCTACGGTCGGGTATGGCGCGTGACGCCGTCGGCGGCGGCGGCGACGGGGGGGCAGATGCGCTTCGATTTCGTCATCGAGGATCCGACGGGCGTTTCAGATGCGCTACGCACTTCCGCCAGCGGGGCCTTCACGTTTGATGCGGTCGCCGGCGTCGTGACGCGGGTGGAGTCGCGCACGACGCGCGTCGCCGCTACCGAACACGTGACGATGACGTTGCGGCACCGCGTCACGAATGAGGCGCGGTGGTGTGCGCAGCGCGCCGGCGAGGCCGGGCGCTACCTGCGCACGCTTGGACAGGAAGCGGGGCGGGTCGCCACGTTTCACGCGCCGCCGGGCGATAGTCGTGCAGTACTCGAGCGCCTCGATCGTCTGTGGGAGGCCTTCGAGCTGGAGACCGACGCGCGGGAGAAATCGCCGCTGCGACCGATCGCCGCCGCGCGGCGCGCAGCATTGCAGCGTGACGGGGGCGCGCTGGCCGCGCGGTTGAGCGCTGCACAGAGCTGGATCGACCGCAAGCCGTCGGCGTGGACGCTGCACACCGACAGCGGCGAAGAGCTGCTCAGCGAGTCGCTGCGCGGTCGCGTGCTGATCGAGTGTTTCTGGAGCACCGATTCAGAGTGGGCGGTGCGGGCGCTACCGGTCATGCGAGCGCTTCAGGCCGACTTGGGGGATCGCGCGGCCGTCGTTTGCATCAATCTGGATGCGGACCTGTCGGCCGGGCAGCGCGCCATCGCATCCGCCGGCGAGGGGCTGCGGCACGTACTCGGCGCGTCGCTGCGCGAGGTGGAAGGCGTGCCGGAAACGCCGGTGTTCCGGCTGCGCGACGCGGACGGAGTGGTTCGCTCCGTGGCGTTCGGCTGGCGGCCGACGCTTCGCGAGTGGGCGACCCGGCACATACCGTCGCGCCGCTGACGGCGGCGGCCGACCGAGTCACTTCGTGGCGCGGGCAAGTCCGGTGCGACGCAGTTGCGGCGATTCACCTTGCGCCCCGCATCGTTTGCACTTCCTTGACACAAACGGTGCAAGCCGATCAACCCATGCCGCGGGCCGTTATGGCGCGGCAATTGTGAATCCAATCTCGGTGTGGGGGCGTACCCGAAAGTGTGCCGGCCAGGTGTGTGGCGGGTCACGAGCGAAAAAACCAGCTATTGGAGCGTTATCGATGAAGAGCCGTAGTTTGTTCATGGGTCTGGCGACTGCCGGCGCAGCGACCCTCGCGGCCGCGGCGCTGGCGTCCAGCCACCGCGAGGGGCCGTTCATTACCGAACTGCCGAAGGTCGACGCGACCGATTTCTACATGTTCCGCAGCTACGAGGCCGGCCGCGACGGATATGTGACGTTGATTGCGAACTATCAGCCGTTCCAGACCGAGTACGGCGGTCCGAATTTCTTCGCGATGGACCCGGACGCGCTCTACGAGATTCTGGTCGACAACAACGGCGACGCGCGCGAGGACATCACGTTCCAGTTCCGGTTCACTAACACGCTGCAGTCGATCGCGCTGGACATCGGTCCCGACGGCGACAAGCGCAACAACCCGGTGGCGCTGGTCAACGTCGGCCCGCTGGTGGCGCAGGCGAACGACAACCTGAACGTCATCGAGACGTTCACGGTCGACATCGTCCGCGGCGATCGTCGAACCGGCCAGCGGCGCGGCATCACCAACGCCGGCAACGGCGCCCGCGAGTTCCGCAAGCCGACCGACAATATCGGCGCCAAGAGCATTCCCGACTACGACGCTTATGCCAACGCACACATCTACGAAATCCGCATTCCGGGCTGCGCGCAGACCGGCCGTGTGTTCGTCGGACAGCGCAAGGACTCGTTCGTCGTGAATCTGGGCGAGACGTTCGACCTGGTGAACATCACCAATCCGCTCGGTCCGGTCGACGTCGAAGAGGACTCCCTGGCCGAGGACAATTGCACTTCGCTGATCCTGGAAATCCCGATTGCCTGCCTGACCGACGGCGGCAGCAACGTGATCGGCGCGTGGACCGCGGCCAGCCTGCGTCAGGCCCGTGTGCTCGATCCGACGCCGAACTTCCGCCGGCCCGCGATCGAGGGCGGCGCGTGGGTGCAGGTCTCGCGGCTGTCGAGCCCGCTGGTGAACGAACTCGTGATCGGCCTGCCGGACAAGAACCGCTTTAACGCCAGCGAGCCGAAGAACGACGGGCAGTTCGCTGACTACGTGACGCATCCGACTCTGCCGACGATCGTCGAACTGCTGTTCTTCGATGCCGGCGTCCGCGCCCCGACGCGCTTCCCGCGCACCGATCTGGTGGCCGCGTTCCTGACCGGCGTTGACGGTCTGAATGTGAACGGTTCGACCGCCGAAATGCTGCGGCTGAACACGAGCATCGCTCCGACGGCCTTTGGCGTGCAGAACAACCTGGGCGTCATCGGCGGCGATCTGGCGGGCTTCCCGAACGGCCGGCGTCCGGGCGACGACGTGGTGGACATCGAGCTGCGGGTCGCGATGGGCGCGCTGCTGCCGGCGGCCGACGCACCGTCGGGCATGCTGCCCTTCACCGATGGGGCGCTGGTGAACGACGGCTTCTTCAATGCGACGTTCCCGTACCTGACGACTCCGGTGTCCGCTTCGCCGAACGGCACGCCGTGAGGCGAGGAATCCGCGGTCGGTATCGATACTGAAGCGTTCTCCTGTCCCCACTCTCACGTACCGGTAGGGTGACGCCGCTGTGGGAGCCGCGGCGTCGCCCGATCCGGTTGAGACGCGGCCGCCGCGGCCGCCGAGATTGACCGAAGCGTTTCGGGCGGTAGACCAGCCCGGCGCCAGAATGAGACGGAGTGAGTTGCGATGCGTTCGAAGCGATTTGCAGTGCTGGCGTGCGGCGCCCTCGTACTGGCGTGCGTCACCGGCTGCCCGGTGATTCAGCCGCCCGTGCCGCTGGCGGATTTTGGGCAGTTTGTTCGCGAACGGCTGGCGGACCGGGTCGAGGCACAGCCGGTTGACATCGCCGACGATGACGACTTCGACACCGAGAAGACCGACGACGACTTCGGCGACGTGCTGACCGACCCGGCGTTTGACGCGTTCGCCATTCCCGCCGACGGCCAGCCGGTGGACATCGAGTAAGCTGCGCGAACGCCCAAAGCGCGACGCGCGCGAGGCGGCCGGTTTGTAACGCGGCAAGCTCCGGGCGGGCGGCGGAACCTGAATGAATCGTTCAGGAGCCGTCGCTCGCCCGGCTTGTTGATTGGAGATTGGAGTTGTCATGACCAGAGCCAGGACGAGGATCGCGGGCCGGCACATCGGCGGAGTGCTGGCGGCGGCGGCGCTGACGGCGACGTGCTCAGCGCACGAATTCTGGATTCAGCCGTCGAGTTACTCGCCGGCGGCGGACAGCGTCGTGCAGTTCGGGCTGCGCGTCGGAGACGGGTTCCCGGGCGAGCCGGTGAAGCGCAACCCGGATCGCATCGTCCGCTTTTTCGCCCGCGGTCCGAAGGGTGAAGAAGATGTACTGGGCGTCAGCGGGCGCGACCCCGCGGGGATGCTGAAGGTGACGCAGCCCGGGCTGATGCAGGTGGGCTATCGCAGCAATCATGCGTTTGTGCAACTGGACGCGGAGAAGTTCGAAGCGTACCTGCGCGAAGAGGGATTGGACGCGATCGTGGCGCTTCGCAAAGAGCGCGGCGAGAGCGACAAGGCCGGGAAAGAGGCTTACTCGCGGTGCGCGAAGGCGATTCTCCTGGCCGGCGGCTCGGCCGCCGCCGATGAGAAGTCGCGCATCGACGCGCCGCTGGGGCTGACGCTCGAACTGGTTGCGGATGTGACGCCGGCGACGCTGAAGCCGGGCGACGAACTGCCGGTGCGGCTGCTGCACGCGGGAAAGCCGCTGGGCGGCGTGCGGATCAAGGCGTTTGCGAACGGATCGGCCGCTGCCGAGGTGACGGCGCGGACCGACGCCGAAGGCCGGGCGCGGCTGAAGCTGCCGAAGGGCGGCGCGTGGATGTTGGCGGCGGTGCACATGCAGCCCGCGCCGGCGGGAGTTGACGCCGACTGGGAAAGCACGTGGGCGTCGTTGACCTTTGAGCTGCCGAACGCCGATGCAAAGTAGGCTGCATCGCCCGCCGGATCGCGGGAATCAGACGCCGCAGGCCCGCCGCGCGAAGCAGCGGGCCTGCGGCTGAGGGCGTGCATGGACGAGCGGCGTCCGCGGCGATTAGTGCGTGCGATTGGTCGGCACGTCTTCGGCCTGCCGCGAGCAGGGGGTCGTCAGCAGGTCGCACAGATCGATCGCGCGGCGCTTCAGATCATCGAAGTGACGAATCTGATTCGTGATCGGGTCGGCCACGTCGATACCGGTCAGGAAGCCCGAAAGCGACGCTTCCTGTCCCGGACTGCGCGGCGCGACTTGCAGGAAGAACGTACCCGTCTCGGCGCCGTGGCAGCCGTTGCAGGTGTTCAACGAGAACTTGTGCCGCGCCTCGTTGTTGTTGATCGGCGGGCTGGTGAAGTCGTTCCAGAAGTCGATGTTGTTGATGGTGGAGCCGCCGAGGAACGGGCGATCCTGATAAATCTCGGGCACGACGTGCTGCTCGAGCAGGATTTCGGCCTCGAACTCGTTGATGAAGTCGGCAACGGTTTGCGAGCCGAGCTTGTCCTCAGCATTGATGACGGTGTGGTTGGGCGTCTGCTTGACTGTCGCCGACAGCAGCGGCGCGACGGGCGTGTCCGAGAACGGATCCGGCTGCAGGGTAAACTCGCGAATCTCCCAGGGGCCGGCCAGCGCGATTTCGTTGGTGCGAATCTGGTTGATCGCACTGCCGTTGGGCTTGTGCGGCGAGGCGCCGATCTTGGTGAAGCTGGTGGTGATGTTCTCCAGCTTGGCGTTGAAGCGGGCGCCGAACGGCAGCGTGCCCAGCGCGTGCCAGCGGGACGCCCACGCCTTGATCTCTTCGCACGTGGCCGCGTCGATGCCGTACTCGAAAATCACCGTGAATGGCGGCGCGCCCTCGGGGAAATTCAGATCGATGACGCCGAATACGAAGCGCGCCTCGCCGGCGGTGCTCGCGCCGTAGACAGGCTGACGCCGCAAATCGACGCGGTTGACGATCGCCAGAAGGCGGAACGGGGCGATTTTCATGTCCAACTGCTGGCCGCCGCTGGCTTCGAGCCAGGGATCGATGACCAGGGCGCGGATGCCGGTGCGGCGCTCCGGGATCGTGAATGAATTGACGACGACATCGTCCTCCCATTGTCCCAGCCACTTGAGCACGAAGTCGGAGAGCACCGCGGGGTCATCGGTGCCGGCGACGCCGGCGATCAGGTGACCGAACGTCCACACGCCGACGGAGCCGGGATCGACCGGGTCGCAGCTTGGGAACCACGTGGTGCGCACGCAGTCCTCGACCACGGAGAGGTCGGTGATCATCAGCTCCTTCTCTTCGACGACGGTGCAGATCGGCTGCGGCGCCGGCCCGGGGATGGGCTGGGCGATCGCGGACACGACCGCGGCGAGTGCGCTCGCGAGCGCGAGCAGGGCGCGATGTGCGCTGGACCGGGACGAATGCATAGACCTTCTCCTCTACCGATGGGAACCGCAACGAACCAAGGCGCACCGAGAGCGTGGTCGTCAGCCGAGACGGCCGTGCGAGCGGTGCAAACACGCGTTGGAAGTGAGTTTGCGGCGCGTCGGATGCGCCGCCGGAACAAAATGCGAGCATAGCGGGCGATTACGTCGGGATTTCAAACTTGCAATAGAAATCACGACGTCGCCGCTCGGCGAAGGCTTCGCCGAAATGGACAGATTGGCGCATGCCGCGCGCGGCTAGGATGTTGTAGATAGTTATGATTATCTAGTTCTGAACCGGGACGCGCGCCCCATCAGCCGCGCCTATTCGATCCCGGACTCGTACGCCGCGACGGCGTCCTTTACGAACTTTCGGAACGCCGGTGTGTCGATTTCCGCCTTGTCGTGCACGTAGACCACGATCGCGTCAAAGCCGTCGCGCCGCGGACGCACGTCCACCCGTGCATCGCTGCCATACGCCTGAATGTCGTCGCGCTGGTCGAGCGTCTTGAGCTTGAGCTGCGACCGCAACGCCAGCTCGGAAAACGACCCGGGCGGAGCGCGAAAGTACAGTTCCAGCAGCCACTCGCCGCCGGTGAGTGCGTGCAGGAACCAGGCCGGCGCCCCGTCGCGCGTGATCTCGACGCTGGCGCGGTCGCCCCAGCGGGTCGGCGCGAATTCGCCTGCGGCCTGCACGAGTTCGATCACGTATTCCAGCGCGGCCGGCTCCCAGCGCGGCCGCCCTCCGTCGCGGGTGGTGCGCTGCTCCAGGTGCCACCTGCGGCCGTCGACCTGCCAGGGCAGGCGCGTCTCCTTGCCCACATTGCCCCAGCCGGCGCGATCGGCCCGCAATTGCTCGGCGGCGTGCGCGGCGGCGTCGAGGCGCGGCCGGTCTTCGTACGGACCGGCGGCCAGCACCGGCGCGAGCGCGCGGGCGGTGTGTGACACGCTCGCGGCCGCGCCGGCGGGCTTTCGGGTTGCTGATTCGCGGACGACGTGCTCCGGCGGCCCCAGCGCGATGACCCGGCCCCCGGCGTCGCCCGCTTCGGGGCCGAGATCGATGATCCAATCGGCGTTCTTGATGATGTCCAGATTGTGCTCGACCACGATGAGCGTGTGGCCCAGGTCGGTCAGGCGATGCAGCACGGTCAGGAGCTTGGCGACGTCTTCAAAGTGAAGCCCCGTGGTGGGCTCGTCGAGGATGTAGAGCGTGCGGCCGGCGTCTGGGATGCCCAGCTCCGCGGCCAGCTTGACGCGCTGTGCTTCGCCGCCGGAGAGGGTCGTCGCCGACTGCCCGAGCTGCACGTACCCAAGGCCGACGTCGGCCAGAGATTGCAGCGTGCGGCGCACTTTGGGCACTTCGGCGAAGAGCTGCAGGGCTTCATCGACGCGCATATCGAGCACGTCGGCGATGTTGCGGTCTTTGAAGCGGACCGCGAGCGTCTCGGGTTCGTAGCGTTTTCCGCGGCAGGACTCGCACTCCACCCATACGTCGGGCATGAAGTGCATCTCGATCCGTTTCTGGCCCAGGCCTTCGCACGCTTCGCAGCGGCCGCCGGGACGGTTGAAGCTGAAGCGCTGGCTGGAATAGCCGCGCAGCTTCGACTCGGGCACGCGGGCGAAGAGTTCGCGAATCCAGTCGAACGCGCCGGTGTAGGTGGCCGGGTTGCTCGACGGCGTGGTGCCGATCGGGGCCTGATCGACGTTCACTACGCGGTCGAAGCGGTCGATTCCGTCGATGCGGTCGTGGGCGCCGGCGGAGAGCGTGGCGTGGTTCAGCTCGATGGCCAGGGCCGGCCAGAGAATGTCGTTCACCAGCGAGCTCTTGCCCGAGCCGGAGACGCCGGTCACGCACGTCAGCCGCGCCAGTGGGATGGGCACGTCGATGTTCTTCAGGTTGTTATGCCGCGCCCCGCGGACGATCAGCCAATCGTCGTTAGACAGATTGACTCTCGTTTCCGGGCGAGACCGCGGCGGCGGTCGGCGGCGGCGCGGCGCGGCGACCGGCTGCCGGGCCAGCGTCTTCTGCGGATCGCTCACCGGCCGGCGATTTGTCGGAATCGAGATCGCGCGCGCCCCGTTCAGGTAGCCACGCGTCAGCGACTCATCATCCGCGGCGGCAGCGCTCGCCGCGAGTTCGGCGGGCGTCCCCGCGCCGACGACGCGGCCGCCGCCGGCGCCGGCGAGCGGACCGAAGTCCAGCACGCCATCGGCCTGACGAATCACGTCGCGGTCGTGCTCGACGACCAGAAGCGTGTTGCCCAGATCGCGCAGTTTGAGCAGGGCGGACACCAGCCGCTGCGTGTCGCGCGGGTGCAGACCGATGGTCGGTTCGTCCAGAACGTATAGCACGCCGGACAGACCGCTGCCGATCTGGCTGGCCAGGCGGATGCGCTGGGCCTCGCCGCCGGAGAGCGTGGGGGCGGCGCGGTGCAGGTGCAGGTAGTCGAGTCCGACGTCGATCAGGAACTGCAGGCGCGTGCGAATTTCGTTGAGCAGTTCGCCGGCGATTCGGGCGTCGCGCGCGTCGAGTGAAAGATCGTTAAAAAAGGCCATCGCAGCGGCCAGGGGAAGGTCGCTGATTTCGACGATCGTGCGGCCGGCGCGGCGCCGGGCGCTTTCTGCGGGATCGCCGGCGTCGCGCGCCCCGCCGAAGCGCACCGCCGCTGCATCGGGCCGCAGCCGGCCGCCGCGGCAGCTCACGCAGGGGATGTCGGTCACGACGTTGCGCAGGCGGTGGCGGAAGGACCAGCTATTGCGCGTTGCGGCGTCGACCGTCGGGAAGAACCCGCGCCAGTGGAAGCGAAGTGTGGGGGCGGCGGTGCGCGCCCGGCGCGGCGCGGCGGCGGCGGCCTTGCGGCGATCGCCGGCGTGGCCCGGCGCGAACGCGTCGCTGCCGTCGATCCAATCGCCGTGGGTGCCGAACATCAGGGCCTGCACCTGCGCCGGCGTCCAATCTGCGAGGGGGGCGTCGGGCTCGACGTCGAGGTGGCGGCAGAGCGCGGCGAGCAGACGGCCGAAGGGGGACGTGCGGCTGATGTGCGGCCATCCGCCGATCGCGCCGCCCAGCAGCGACTGCTCCGGGTGCTTCACGATTTCGGCGAATGGCGCGCCGCGCTGCACGCCCAGGCCCTCGCAGGTCTCGCACCAGCCGAGCGGACTGTTGAAACTGAACTGGTGCGGCGAGAGTTCTTCGTAGCTCGAGCCGCAGCGCATGCACGCGAGTTTCTGCGAGAACATCAACTCGCCGGGGGCATTCGAGGCGCTGCGGCGGTCGGCGCGCGGTGCAGCAGACGACGCTTCGGGCGGCGGCGCGGCCGGCGCGATCGGGGCCGGATCGGCGGCGGGGGCCGATTCGTCGCCGAGCGGCTCCTCGGCGTGTTGCTGCGGCTCGATCACCAGCGTCATCACCCCTGCGCCGAGTGTCAGGGCATGCTCGACGCTCTCGGTGATTCGTCCGCGGGCGGTGGGGCGCACGACCGCGCGATCGACGACCACTTCGACCCGATGCCGGCGGCGGGCGTCGAGCGTTACGGCGGCGTGGGCGGTTTGCTGAATCTCGCCATCCACGCGAACACGGGTGTAGCCCGACGCCTTCAGGCGGGTCATGAGCGCCGCGTACGACTCCCCATCGCCGAGCCGCACGGGGGCGAGCAGGATGATGGGCGTTCCGGCCGGCAGCGCCAGGACGCGGGCGACGATCTCGTCGACGGTCTGCGCGCCGATCGGCACGTCGCACTTCGGGCAGTAGCGCTGCCCGACGCGGGCCCACAGCACGCGCATGTAGTCGTAGACCTCGGTGACCGTGCCCACCGTGGAGCGCGGCGAGCGGCTGGCCGCCTTCTGCTCGATGCAGATGGCGGGCGAGAGTCCCTCGACGTGCTCGACGCGCGGCTTCTGAAGCTGACCCAGGAATTGCCGGGCGTACGCCGAGAGCGACTCGACGTAGCGGCGGTAACCCTCGGTGAACACGGTGTCGATCGCGAAGCTGGTCTTGCCCGAGCCGGAAACGCCGGTGCAGACGGTCATCTGATCGCGCGGGAACGAGACCGTCACGTCGCGCAGGTTGTTCTGCCGCGCGCCGCGCACGGTGATGGCGTCGGTACGCGTCCGGGCCGCGTCGCGTCCATCCGAAGTCGGGACGTCGCCGGCGGCACCATCGCGCAAAGGCGCTCGCCGCACGTCGCCGGCGGGCGGAGTAGCGCCCGCGCCGTTCGCGCCGATGTCGCCGCGCGCTGCACCCTGGGCTTCGCGCAGCGCGTCGGGGAGGGCAGCGCGCAGCGCCCTGCCGGTTTCCGATGTTTCGACGGCGGCGACCTCTTCCGGCGTGCCTTCGGCGATGATGCGGCCGCCGGCGTCGCCGCCCTCCGGTCCCATGTCGATGATCCAGTCGGCCGTTTTGATTACATCGAGATTGTGCTCGATCACGATGACCGTGTTGCCGGCGTCGACAAAGCCGTGCAGCACGGCCAGCAGGCGGCGCACGTCCTCGAAGTGCAGGCCGGTCGTCGGCTCGTCGAGCACGTAGACAGTGCGGCCCGTGGACTTCTTGACCAGCTCGCGGGCCAGCTTGATGCGCTGCGCCTCGCCGCCGGAGAGCGTCGGGCTGGGCTGGCCGAGCTTGAGATAGTCCAGGCCGACGTCGTGGAGGGTCTGGAGCATGCCGCGGATGCGCGGCACGTTCTCGAAGTGCTCCAGCGCCTGCTGGACGTCCATCTCCAGCACGTCGCCGATCGACTTGTTGCGGTAGCGGACCTGGAGCGTCTCGCGCGTGAAGCGGGCCGCGTCGCACACGGCGCATTTCACCCACACGTCCGCGAGAAAGTCCATCTCGATGCGGTTGTAACCGTTGCCCTCGCAGGCTTCGCAGCGCCCGCCGCGCTTGGACGCGGCGACGTTGAAGCTGAAGCGTCCCGGCTTGTAGCCGCGCAGCTTGGCATCAGGCAGCGCGGTGAAGAGGTCGCGAATCTCGTCGAAGACCTTGATGTACGTGGCCGGGTTGCTGCGCGGCGTGCGGCCGATCGGCGTCTGGTCGATGGCGATGATCTTGTCGAGGTGCGCCAGCAGCGGCGACGGGGCGCGGCGTTCCGTCTCCCGGGCGCCCTTGGCCGTCGGCGACCGCTGCGGCGCCGTCGCCGGATGCGGCGCGGCGCGGCCGTTTGTGGAGGCGTCCCCGGTCGTCGCGCCGACGATCTCGATGCGGTCGTGCAGGCCCGGCGTGGTGTGGGCGGCGTTCAGGTCGCGCGCCAGTGCTTCGTGCAAAATGTCGTTTACCAGCGAGCTCTTGCCCGAGCCGCTGACGCCGGTGACGCAGGTGAAGCGGCCCAGCGGAAACGCCGCGTCGATGCCTTTGAGATTGTTCTGGCGGGCGTTGCGGACGATCAGCCACGCAGTGCCGGGCGCCGCGGGCGCGGCCGTGGCGCGCTCCGCTGGCGGCGTGACCTGCGGCGCGGGGATGTCGCTCCGTGGCTTTCGACTTCGGCGGGTCTGAGTGTTGGGCATCCGCCCGGCATCCGGTTCGTGCGTCGCTGTCGCCGCGCCGCTCGCGGCGTGAAGCGAAGTATGCTACCGCGCCGCGTCGTCGTCGCGTGCGCCGCCGGGTGGCGGTAGGATATCGGGCTTGGGCGGCGACGCGCGCCCGCACGGCTGGATCACTTTCGATTGCGACTGGAGCAGCGATGCAACGAGCGAAAATTACGATCATTGGCGCGGGCAACGTCGGGGCGACCTGCGCCCACTGGGCGGCGGCCAAGGAACTGGGCGACATCGTGCTGGTCGACATCCTCGATGGCATGCCGCAGGGCAAGGCGCTGGATCTGGCCGAGGCGGCGCCCGTCGAGGGCTTCGACGTGCGGCTGGTGGGCGCGAGCTCGTACGACCAGACCGCCAACAGCGACGTGGTCATCATCACATCCGGCATCGCCCGCAAGCCGGGCATGAGCCGCGACGACCTGCTGGCGACCAACGTCGGGATCGTGCGCGAGGTGACGGCCAGGGTCGCGCCCGGCAGCCCGAACGCCACCATCATCGTCGTGTCCAATCCGCTCGACGCGATGGTGTACACGGCGTGGAAGACCTCCGGATTCCCGACCAGCCGCGTCGTCGGCCAGGCTGGAATTCTGGACGTGGCCCGATTCCGCACGTTCATCGCGACCGAACTCAACGTCAGCGTCGAGGACGTGAGCGCGCTGCTGCTCGGCGGCCACGGCGACGACATGGTGCCGCTGACGCGCTACACCGCGGTCGGCGGCGTCCCGGTGACGCAGCTCATACCCGCCGGGCGGCTGGAGGAGATCGTGACCCGCGCCCGCAACGGCGGCGCGGAGATCGTCGGCCTGCTGAAGACCGGCAGCGCGTACTACGCCCCCGCGGCGGCGACGGTGGCGATGGCCGAGTCGATCATCCGCGACAAGCGCCGCGTGCTGCCGTGCGCGGCGTATTGCGACAAGGAATACGGCGTCGGCGGCTACTTCGTCGGCGTGCCGTGCGTGCTGGGCCGTAGCGGCGTCGAGAAGGTGATCGAAGTCGATCTGGACGCCCGCGAACGCGAGATGTTCAACACCAGCGTCAGCCACGTGAAGGATCTGGTGGCGGCGGCGCAGAAGCTGCTGGCGGCGAAGTGAGCGCGCGGTCGCACCGAGTAGGCGGTTCGGAAGGCGCCGTGGGTCGAGGCTGCGTGGCACAACGATGAGCGCCAAGCCCACCGGGCTGACATACCGCGACGCCGGCGTCGACATCGACGCCGCGGACGAAATGGTCGAGCGCATCGGCCCGATCGTGCGGCGCACGTTCGGGCCGCGCGTGCTCGGCGGCTTCGGTGGGTTCGCCGGCGCGTTCCGCCTGGACTACGACGAACGGCTTTTCGCTCGAAACTATCGCGAGCCGGTGCTGGTGGCCTGCACCGACGGCGTCGGCAGCAAAATCCTGATCGCCGCCGAGGCCGGCCGCTATGACACGGTCGGCATCGATCTCGTGGCGATGAACGTCAACGACCTGATCTGCTGCGGCGCCGAACCGCTCTTTTTTCTCGACTACATCGCGGTCCACCGGCTCGAACCCGCCGTGGCGGCCGCCATCGTGTCCGGCGTGGCCGCCGGCTGCGAGCAGGCGGGCTGCGCGCTGCTCGGGGGCGAGACGGCGGAACTCCCGGATCTCTATCAACCCGGGCATTTCGATCTGGCGGGCTTCGCCGTGGGCGTCGTGGAGCGGCGGCGGATGCTCAGCGCCCGCAACGTGCGCGCCGGTGACGTGCTGATCGGCGTGGCGTCCGACGGATTGCACTCCAACGGCTACGCGCTCGCCCGCCGCGTGCTGCTGCGCGAGGCGCGGCTGCCGCTCCGCGCGACGGTGCGCTCGCTTGACGAGCCGCTGGTGGATGCGTTGCTGCGTCCGACGCGCATCTACGCCCGCGCCGTGCTGGCGGTGCTGCGGCGCTACCGCGGTCGGCCGCTGGTGAGCGGCATGGCGCACATCACCGGCAGCGGGCTGCCCGGCAACGTGCCGCGGATGCTGCCCGCCGATTGCGACGCCCTGATTCATCGCGGCGCGTGGACGCCGCCGCCGATCTTCGGCCTGCTGGAGCACCACGGCGTGGCCGAGGAGGAGATGTATCGCGTGTTCAACATGGGCATCGGGTTCGTGCTGGCGGTGCGGCCCAAGAGCGCGGCGGCGGTGCTCCGCACGCTGGAGGCCGAGGGCGAGCGCGCCACGGCGATCGGCCGCGTGCGGCGCGGCAAGGGGCGGGTGGAGTTTCGTTGATGCAGCGGCGCGGACGCGCTCCGGCAGCGACCCGACGGACGGGCGGTCGGCGAGAACATGGGAGCCATATGTTCAGGCTAACGAGTCGCCTGGGATTTTGCGGCGGCGCACTGGCGGTGCTGGCGGTTCTGGGCGGCTGCGCCGCGGAACCCAACCGCATTCAACTGCTCACGCAGGAGCCATTCGAGCGGACCGACTGGAAGTACGCCGGCCAGACCGGCAAGAAGCTGGTCACGCGGCACTACGAAATCTACACGACGCTGCGCGACGACTACCTGATCGGCTACCTGCCCGTGCTGATGGAGGCGGCGTTCGAAGAGTATCGCAGCATGGTTCCGGCCTCGCGCGAGCCCGGCGAGCGCATGAAGGTGTACCTCTTCGCCAGCCGCGATCAGTGGGCCAGCTTCACGCGGCGCTTCACCGGGCCGCTCTCGCGCGTGTTTCTGCAGATCCGCAATGGCGGCTACTCCGAGCGCGGCGTCACCGTGATTCAGTACGCGTCGCACCAGACGACGTTTCCGATCATGACGCACGAGGGCTTCCACCAGTACCTGTACCACTACGTGAACCCGTCGGTGCCGGCGTGGCTGAACGAGGGGCTCGCGGTCTATTTCGAGGGGCAGCGCTGGGGGGCGGACGGCATCAAGTCTTTCGACCCGTGGCACAATCCCTATCGCCGCAACGTGCTGGCCGAGGCGCTGATCGAGGATCGGCTCCTGCCGCTGCGCGAACTGCTCGAAACGCACGCGGGCAAGGTGATCTTCCGCTCCAGCCGCACCGTGGCCACGTACTACGCGCAGGTCTGGGCGCTGGTGCTGTTTCTGGCTGAGGGCGAGAACGGAAAGTACGCGGCGGCGTTTCGCGAGATGCTCAACGCGCTGGGGGCGACCGAGAGCGGCGCCGACGAGGCTGCCAGCCCGCTGTCGGAAGGCAACGCTCCCAAAAGCCCCGGCGAGACGCTCTTCGAGCGATACATTCCTGCGGAGGATGAGGCGTTCTGGCGGGAGTACTCGGCGTTCATTCGCGCGCGGATGCTTGATCGCCGCTGAAGCTCCCAGGGCGTTTCGCCAAGGCCGGAAAGCTGCGAAGCCCGCCGGAACCTCGGGAGGTTCCGGCGGGCTTCGCGCGCCTTGACGGCGGTCTGTGTTCGGTACGCAGGATTCGGGCCGAGCGGTCGTCGAACCGCGCGACGCTACTGCGCGGCAGCCGGCGCGGCGCCGGGCGTCGGCCGCAGCACCGCGAGAATCTGCACCCGGCGATTCTGCTGCTTGTTAGGCTTGGTATCGTTGGGCGCGATCGGATTCCACGGACCCTGGCCGCCGATGACCACGTCGCGGTTGGGCAGGCCCATCGAGAGCAGCGCCTCGCCGACGACGCGACCGCGCGCCAGGCTCAGGTCGAGGTTGTCGCGCCACTTCGACCGCACGATGGGGTCGGTGTCGGTGTGTCCGACGACCCAGACGTTGTGATTGGTGAACCGGCTGCGGATGTCGCCGCGAATCTGCTCCAGCCGCGAGCGGCCGGTCGACTTCAGATCGGCCTTGCCGCTGTCGAAGAGGATGTCCTCTGCGATGTTGACCCACGCGACCTCTTTCGTGCCCTGCCAGCCTTCAGGCAGTTGCTGAATGATCGGCCGCTTGGCGGTCGCCAGGTTAGCCAGGCAGTTGTCGAGCTCGCTCTGCAACTGCGAAGCCCGGGCCCGCGCCGCGTTGGCCTCGTCCATCGCCGCGGCCAGGCGCTTCGACATCTCGTCGGCCTGGCCGCTGAGGGCCTGCAAGCGCTGCAGTTCCTCGCGCAGTGCCGCGATTTCCATGTCCTTGGGATCGCTGCAGCCGGCGCCGACGCCGAGCGACAACGCTCCGATGAGCACAAACAACCGACCGCGCACGCCGTTCATTGTGAAGCTCCTTTTCACGCTCGTGGCCACCATGCCAATTCCGCGCACCCTGATTTGCCGCGCTCGCCAGCGCGAAACGCAACCGGAAGAATACCGCTTCGCCCCCCGCTTGCAAGCCGGCCGCACGCCGATTGACGAATCGCGGCGCGGACCGTAGCTTACGCGGCGTCGCAGGGGTCTGCGACGCACGCGCCGCGCCCGCCGCGCCGCACCAGACCCGCCCCAGCATCAGGAAAATCCCGATGATTCGCTCCGTCGGTTTGGTCGCTTGCCTCGCGCTGGCGGCGCCGGCCCTCGCCCAGGATGACTTCATCAGCAGCGAGAGCCTCGCGCCCGCGGCCCTGGTCAAGTATTGGCAGTTGCAGTTGCCGCTCGAGGCCGATCAGACGCTGGTGGACGCGTTTCTGGTCGACGACGTGCTCTACCTGACCACGCAGGACGGCTACGCGTTCGCCGTGCACGCGTACACCGGCGCGATTCGCTGGCTGCGCGAGATCACTTCCGGCGGCTACCGCGTCCGCGCCCCGTGCCACGCCGGCGACCGCGCGGTCTTCGTGACTCCGACGCGCCTGGTCGCGTTCGACCGCGTTTCGGGCGAGTCGCGCCTGGATGTGACGCTGGGCATTCCAGCCGGGTCCGCCGGCGCCAGCGACGGGGCGCTTGTCTTTTTCGGCAGTCTGAATGAGCGCTTCTACGCATTCGACGCCCTCGACGGGCTGGAGCGCTGGAAGATCACCACAAACGGGCCGATCGACGCGACGCCGGCTGTGTTCGAAGGCGCCGTGTATCTCGCCAGCGACGATGGCGGCGTGTACTCCTGCACGGCGGCCGACAAGCGCTTTCGCTGGCAGGCCGTCACGAACGGGCCGAACACCGCCGACCTGGTGGTGGACACCAACGGGGTGTACGTCGCCAGCCGCGACCAGTCGCTGTACCTGTTCGATCTCGCGTTCGGGCAACCGCGCTGGCGCGTGCGTTTCGCCGGGCCGCTGTACGAGCCGCCGGCGGTGACGGCGGACACGGCGTATCAGTTCTGTCCGGATGACGGCCTGTGGGCGGTGAATGTGGACGTGCTCGAGGCGGACGACCGCATCCGCTGGAAGATGCCCAACGGCCGCGCGCTCGCCACGGTGCACAAGGACACGGCCTTTGTCTACACCCGCGATCGCACGCTGCAGAGCGTCGACGCGAAGACCGGCGACATCCGGCATACCGTGCCGACGCAGCAGTTTTCGCTCGTGGCCCCGTCGCCGCGCGAGCCGGCGGTTTACCTCGCGACGTCGGATGGCCGCGTCTTCTGCGCCCGTCCAAAGGGCGCGCGGCCGCCGCGGCGTGAAGACCTGCGGGCCGCCGTGGGCATCGCGCCGCCCGCGAGCCAGCCGGCGTCGGCGCCGGCGGCCGCTGCGACGCGTAAGCCACAGGCTTCGGATGTAGTCGAGCTGGGTTCGCGCCGCCCCATCGGCGTGATCGGCGCCAAGTCGAAGATCAGCCGCCGCATGCTCGGCGAGAAGGTGCCCGCCGATGGCGGAGCGAAGCCCGCGCTCGTCGAAGAGCCGGCCGCAGAGCCCGAGGAACCCGCCGACGAGCCGCCCGCGAGCCAGCCGGCCTCTGACAAGTCGGACGAGTAACGGCGGAGGGGCGGCGGCCGCACTGATCTCGCCCTTCGCATAGGCCGGAGAGATCGTGTCCTTTGGGGTGGGGCGGGCATTCTGCCCGGCCAAGGGGCTCGCGGACCGCTCACGAAAGCGAGTGAAGCCTAGAAGTTCGTAAGCGTGAAGGCCTATGCTCCGCCTGCGACGTTCAGGGGGCTTCCCGTGTGGAACGCACGCGCGTTGTCCGAGGCGCAGCGCTAGGCGCGGGCCGGCAGCGCCCGCGGCGAGAATTCCGCCTCCGGCTCTGCGGCACGCGGGCGGATCGCGATGACCATGCCCAGCAGCAACAGGCCGGCGGCGATTGCGAGCCAGCCCAGCCCCGGCAGCGGGAACGGATCGGACAGCGACGGCTCGGTTTCGCGCAGCCCGATGCGGCGCACGAACTCCTTCATCGGCGCCAGGCTCTCCGAGAGGATCGGCAGGGCGTTGTGCATGAAGTGTACGAGCATCGCCGGCCAGATCGACCGGTACTGAAGCACCAGAACCGCCAGCAACACGCCCAGCGCCGCGGTGACCACGAGCCGATGCGCGCTATAGTGGCACACGCCGAACGCGACGCCCACGGCCAGCGCCGCACCCGCCGCGCCCAGCCCGGCCCGCAGGCCGCTCAGCAGGAACCCGCGGAAGAACAACTCCTCGCAGACGGCGGGCGTCACCGCCATGAAGAAAACCGCCGCCGTCCAGTGCAGTTGCGTCATCCAGCCCAGTTGCTGCTGAATCGCCTCCAGCATCTCGACCGGGAACGGAAGCAGATAGGTATGCTGATACGAAATCCAGCCCTGTGCGAGAATCCAGGTCGAGAGCCCGAAGCACAGCGCCGCCGCCCAGGCCCGCGGCGGCGCGCCGCGGTCGATCGCCAGCGCGCGGGGCACGTCGACGCGGCAGTACAGCGCCGCCAGGCACGGCGTGAGCACGAAGAGCGCGATCATCAGGAACATCAGCGCGTAGAAGTAGCGCACCGAGCCGACCACGCCCTCGGTCTGCGAAATCGTCAACTGCGCGTAATACATCGCGGGGAAGATCAGACCGAGCGTCAGGAGCGCCTGCGCAGCGCTGGGGACCATGCGCGGCTTGAAGTGGCGGCGCTGGAAAATGGTGCGCAGCGACGCCGAGTCGGCAAAGAGCACCGCTTCCTGGCCGAACAGCCGGGCGGCCACGGCCACCGCCGCGCCGGCGTACACCGTCGTGGACAGCATGGTCCAGATGAATCCGTCGATCGGAAAATTGCCGAGAAACAGCTCGCGCGTCAGGATGACGATGTTCGCCACCGGGACCAGCAGCATCGCGCCCTCCAGGCGCGTCCCCGGCAGGATTCCGACGGTGGCGGGGATCAGCGCCGCCATCATGACCGGCACGACGTAGTTCTGCGCTTCTTTGAAGCTGCGGGCGAAGCTGCAGACCGCCAGCAGCATCGCGCTGAACAGCAGCGACAGCGGCATCAGCACCAGCATCACCAGCGGAAGCGCGGTCAGCGAGATCACCACGTCGCGGCCGCCGGTCAGCAGATCGCCGAGGCCGCCGAGGTAGATCGTGCCGCCGATCGATAGCAGATTCAGCATGGCGCTGAGCATGGCGATCATTGTGACCACCACGAATTTTCCGGCGATCAGCTCGACCGTCGGCACCGGCGCGACCATCAGCGTTTCGAGCGTGCCGCGCTCGCGTTCGCCGGCGGTCAGGTCGATCGCCGGATAGATCGCGCCGGTCAGGGTCATCAGAATCAGGATCAGCGGGACGACGGTGCCGAGCACGGAGCCGCCGCGTTTCTCGGCGGTGGCGACGCTGCGCTCGGCCAGTTGGACCGGCTGGACGAACTGGGGGTTTACCCGGATGCGCTCCAGCCGCTGCGTGGCGATGGTCTCGCCGGCGCGGCGCAGGATTCCGTCGAGCGAGGTCGAGGCCTTCTGGCTGCGCGGGTCGGTCTCGTCGCGGACCATCAGGACCAGGGCCGCGCCGGACGTCTGCGGCGTGGGCAGCTCGCCCTGAAACAACAATCCGACGCTGGCGCGTCCGGTGCGGACCATCTCCTCGACATTCGGGACGACGGCGATGTCGAACTGCACGGGATTGGAGAACAGGTCGGCGCGCGAATCGGCGCTGCGCAGCCCGCGGCGCGGCGGCGCGGAGCGCGGCAACGTCTGGGCCGGCTGCGAGGTCGGAGACGCCGCGGCGCGCCGCGACGCCTCGCGCCGCGCCTCGTCGCGCTGCACCTGCTGCAGCACCCAGTCGCGCTCTTCGGCCCTGGAGACGACCAGGCGATAGCGCTCCTGATTGAGCCGGGAGTCCTGAATCTCGAACGCCTGGAGCGAGCCGAGCATCATGGCCGGATAGAGCACAATCGGCACCAGCACCATCGCGATGACGGTGCGGCGGTCGCGAAGGATGTCCTTCAGCTCTTTCCGCCAGATTGTGTTAACGCGCCAGAAGCGATTCATCCGGGTGCACCAGGTTGAGGAACACTTCGCTCAGCCGCTGCCGGCCGGTCCGGGCCCGCAGCGCGTCCAGGTCGCCCTCCGCGATCAGCCGGCCGTTGTGGATCAGGCCGATGCGGCGGCACATCGTTTCGATCTCGTCCAGGGCGTGCGTGGAGAGCAGGATCGCCTTGCCCGCCTCGGCCTGCGACTGAATAAACTGCAGGATCAGCCGGTTGCTGAGAACGTCGAGGCCGAGCGTCGGCTCGTCCATCACCAGGATCGGCGGATCGGCGATCAGGGCCCGGGCGATGTTGGTGCGCTGCTTCTGACCCGTGGAGAGCGACCCGCAGCGCAGCTTGAGGAAGTCGCGCATGCCCAGCCAGTCGACCAGTTCGTCGATGCGGCGGCGGGCGGTGTCGCGCGGCAGGCCGTATAGCACTGCGAAGTACTCGAGCGTCTCGCGGGGCGTCAGACGGGTGTACAGACCGGTGTTGGCGGTCAAGTAGCCGATGTGACGCTTCACCTCGTTCGCATCGCGGGTGACGTCGCGCCCGTCGATAAAAACCTGACCCGCACTGGGCTGCAGCAGGCCGCTGATCATTCGCAAAGTCGTGGTCTTGCCCGCGCCGTTGGGCCCCAGCAGCCCGTAAATCTCGCCCGGACAGACCTCGAATGAAACGCGATCGACGGCCAGCTTGTCTTCGCCGTCGGGCGTCGGAAAGACCTTTGTGAGCGCTTCGATTGAGATCATTCGCGTTCCTGGACACGTCGCCGGCGCAGGTCGCGCAGCGCAAGACCGCCCGAGGGGATTCTTCGATACCGCGGCGCGGCCGGGCGTGAAACTACCCGATTCCCGCCGGCGGGGCGACGGGGGTCCGAGAATCACTCGCGGCGACTGGGCGCCGGCCGGCGCGCGCGGGCGGCGGCGATCGCTGCCGGGTGCGTGCAGCTTGCTCGCGGTTGCGGTGCACCGGAGTGAATTGGGGACGTGCCGACGCACGCCAGGAAGTGCCCATCCGGCGGGGGCATGCGGCGCGCCAGTATGCCGACACTATCCTGCAGGACAAGGCCCAACGCGAAATGCACGCAACAGCGGCTGATAACCGCGCGTTTTCCGTGATCTCGTTTTGTGCGCGTGTTAGAATGGAAGCGGAGTCAAGACACCATGACGCTGGAAATCTCACTCACGCCCGAAGCCGAATCCCGACTCCGGGAACGCGCCGCTGCCGCCGGCAAGCAGCCGGCCGAACTCGCTCGCGCCATCGTCGAGCGCGACGTGCGCCGCCCGACGCTTGAGGAAATCAGCGGTCCGATCTACCAGGAGTTCCTCAAGAGCGGGATGACCGACGAGCAGCTGGGCGACCTGCTCGAGGACGCCAAGCACGCGATGCGTGCAGAGAATCCGGGCGAGTAGGAATTGTGACCCGCGACCCGCCGCGTGTCGTCTTCGACTGCGTTGTTTTCACTCAGGCGCTCATCAACCCAAATGGCCCGGCCGGCGGGTGCGTGAAGGCCGCTGAGAGCGGCGCGTGCATCGTTCACCTGTCGGCATTCGTGTTGCAGGAGATCCGCGAACTCCCCGGAAAGCTCCCGCTTCGGCACGCGATCACCACCGACCGCGTCGAGAGGTTTATCTCGCAGATTCGCCAATACGCAATCGTCGTGACCGATGTGCCCGAGCGGTTTGACCACCCGAGCGACCCAAAGGACTCCGCCTACATCAATCTCGCGCTGGCAACAAACTCCGAGCTTGTCGTCAGCCGCGATCGGCATCTGCTCATGCTGATGGACCCCGCGACGCCTGAGGGCCGATTGTTCAAGCAGCGGTTTCCCGAGTTGCGCGTGCTGCGGCCTGTGGAGTTCCTGAGACAGCTTGAAGCGCTTCGCTGACCCGATACACGCGGCGGATCGGGAGAGGAGTCGCGCCAGGTTTTCCCGGAATTCGCCCCATCGGCGCGCCCGCTTCTTCGAGTGTTCGCCGCGTGTCGCCGTGTCTGTGCTTCGCGCCAGACGGCGAAGGCGCGGGCGGCGGCGATCGCCGCTGAGTCCGCCGTCATGAATCGGCTTTACCCACGCGGCAGCCGCAGAGAAACTACGGCTGCGGAGCGGTGACATGAGCATTTGGTGGCGGATACTCGACCTGCGGCGGGAGCTCGATCAACTTCCGGATGACGAAACTCGACGACGCATTTGGGCCATCGTCGAGCCGGAAGGCGATGCGCAGGTGAAGAAAGGCTGGGCGCCGGTCCTGACGATCGCTCTGGCGGTGGTCGTCGTGCAACTCGTCGCGGTTTTTGCGTTTCGCGCCGTCGGTTGGCGCTATCGCGGCATGATCCAGGCGCCGTTCCTCCTGATAGGCGTGCTGCTGGGATCATTTGCGTCATTCTGCTTTTTCCGGCGTCGATATCAGGTTCTTCTGAGGCGCGAGATTTCCCGAGCCGGAACGCCGCTCTGCCTCGCTTGCGGATACAACCTGACCGGAATCGAGTCGCCGCAGTGTCCGGAGTGCGGCGCCGCGGTTCAGCCCCGCGCCGCGCCCGGAGATGCGGCCGCGCCGTCGTCCCCACTACTGCAAACGCCTCACTCGACGGGGACGGGGCGCAGCCAGCAGTAACTATCGCTCGCCCGGCTGCCGTCGAGCCCGCCCCCAAGTCGCAGCGCCGGCGTCGGACCGCGGCCGTCGTCGTCCGCATAGAGCGCGGCGACGCGCAAATGTGCCGGCTGTCCTGGCGCTGGCGTCAGCCCCGGCACGTCGATCGTCAACTGCCAGATCACCTCCGTGCCGTCCGCGCCCGCTGAAAGTGTGCGTTTCGCGTCGCGCACGGCGGGGCGATCATCTCCGAAGGCGCTCCGCGGCGGCGACTCGGCTGCGTCGAGCGGCAATCGCAGTTCGATCGGCTCGCCGCCGCCCTCAACCGCGACGCCCAGCAGCAGCCGGTCGCCGGCCGCGCCGTTCTCGGCCACGAGCTTGTCATCGCGGAGCGTAACGGCCAGGTGAACTCTGCCGGGCTCCCACGCGGCGTGCAGCATGGCACTGCACGTCAGCCGGCGGTCGCCATCGGCGACCAGTTCCGCGACGCGATACTCCTCACTCAGCAGCGCCGCCCGGCCGCCGCCGCGCACGGGGCGATCGGGTTGCACTTCGATCGGTATTTCCAGCGTCTTCCCTTCGAGCGAAAGCCGCAGCGTGAGCTGGCTGCGGTCCCACGAAGCACCCGGACGGTCGGTCAGCACCGCTTCGGTGCGAAGCGTGTCGCCCAGTTTGCCGCGCAGCGTGCGGGCGGCGACCGACGACTCGAACGGCGCCCCATCCGGCAGGACGATTTGCAGGTAGCTTTTCTGCAACTGCGCCGGCGGATCGACTTCGATCACCAGCGGCGACTGCGGCCCGCAGAACGCCACGCGCGGCGCGCGGACCCACGGCCGCGAGAATCCGATCTGCGGCTGCGGCTGCGGGCTCTCCGGGGCGAGCGTCACCGCCACCGGCCGGTCGATGGCGGTCAGGAGCGCC
This sequence comes from uncultured Planctomycetales bacterium, assembly GCA_964631045.1. GTDB lineage: Bacteria > Planctomycetota > Phycisphaerae > UBA1845 > Fen-1342 > CAZVWB01. Next base: position 2,766 of record CAZVWB010000027.1, on the reverse strand, counting down.
GGCCCCGCAGACTCGACGATCGGCAGGGCGCGGCGCTCGAAATCGACCGCGCTCAGCTTGCCGGGAACGCCGCGAATCGGCGCGAGCATGGCGGGCAATCGGCGGTTTGGACGGGGCAGCAGCAGCGCCACCTGTCGATCCGCGCCGATGAATAGAGCGGACTCGAACTCGTCGGGCGCGCCATGCACCGATCCGGCATAGCGCAGGCCCGTCAGCAACCCGACCGACGTGGCGAAGCCGATCGCCGAGGCCTTCGGGCTGAAGTCGCGGCGCAGCAGGCCGCGTAGCGCGTCGCGATTCTCCGGGTCGTTGTCGTCGTCGCGCAGGTCGAACCAGACCACGGCGGCGACGCCGGCGGCGGCCGCATCGATGTTCAGCGCCAGCAAGTCGCGGGCGTCGCCGAGAAAGCCCGCGCCGGCCAGCGGCGGAAGCCGGTGAGTCCAGCGCAGGGCGCCGCCCCACGCCGCACCCTTCGACTGTGCGGCGTCCGCGAGCACCTGTCGCGCCGCAGCGACCGCGCCCGCGGTCAACACGCCCCACTCGGCGGTGGCCGCTTCCGCATTGGCCGACGGCGGCGCGGCGACGGTCGTCAAATCCTTCGGTTCAACGGGTGCAGCGACGACCCGCACCGACTCGCGCAGCGTCGTCACACGCTTTTGCAGCGCGCCCAGCGCCGCCGTGTCGATCGGCGCGTCGCCCAGCGGCAGAAGCTGGTAATACGGCACGCGGTCGCCGAACTGACCGGCCAGCGCCTCGATCAAGAGCGCCTGCCGCGCGGGTGCGTCCGGGCCGGATTGCAGCCAGTCGGGCGGTTCGGTAAGCACCAGCATGACGGCCACGCCGCGCGTGACGAGGGCGTCGACGACGCGCGCCACCGCCGCGAAGTCGAATGCGTCGCGCTTGGGTTCGATCAGCCGCCAGGGCGTGTCGATCGCGACCAGATGCGCGCCGAGGTCGCGGGCGACTTCCACCTCGAGATCCTGATCCACTAGCGGCTCGCGCAGCAGGTTGCTCCGCAGGCCCAGAAACGTCGATCGGCCGCGCGACAGATTGCGATTCGAGGGCAAGACGGCGATCGTGGTCTCGAAGACATTGGGCTGCGCCCATCCGCTTTCGCGGGCTCGCACCATCAGGCGATACAGCCCGGGTTCGTCGATCTTCTGCGAGAAATCGACGGCCTGGCGCGAGCGAAAGTCGCCGCCGCTGGCGGGCAGATTGACGCTGCCCTGCTGGGTGCGCAGCGTGGCGCCGTCCGGTCGAATCCAGGCCAGCTCTATGGCGATCCGGGATGCCCGCGCGCGAGAGCGATTCTCCAGCACGACCGCCGCGGCGACCGTCGCCCCCGGCTGATAAAGCTTGGTGGGCTTGTCGAAACGGAAGCCGCCCACGATCGTCTCGTGCGGCTCGACGCGATGCTGGACCTGCAAGTCATCGACGTAAGCGACCTGTCGGCCGCGCTCGGCGACGCCGACGCGAAAGCCGAGCACCTCGATCGGCCAGGCGATGGCGTGGTCGCCGAACTCCGCCGGAGTGGTCGCGGTCGGGAGCCGCCGTCGCCCGGCGCCGCGGCGCGGACTGTCCGCCGTGAGGCGGCGGATGCTCTCCTGCTTCAGCGCGGCGCGAACCTCCACCCAGCGGTCTTTCTCGCGCACGGGTTGTCGAGCGGTCTCAAAGACCTGTCCGCGCGCGTCGCGTAGCAGGAAGGCGACGGAGAACGTGCCCTGCTTGATCCAGACGAACGCGCTAATGTGCTCGGCGTTCGAGATCAGCGTCGCTTCGCGAAACGTGAGTTCGCATGCGACGGCGGACTCGGCGTTGGTGGCCCCGACCTCGACCGCGAGACAGCGCTGACCGCGGGCGGGAATCAGCGCCGGCTTCACCGCACAGTCCGACTCGGCCACGTTCTCCACCGCGCCGATGGCCGCGGCGATTGAATCGTCTTCAAAATCGGAGAGGACCGTGACAGCCGCCTCGCGCGGGGCGGCGGACGCAGTCGCCGGGGACAGGACGAGCGCCACGAGCGGCAGAAGGGCCAGCGCGCCGGCCCGCAGGGCACGGTGCTGTCGCGCCGCCGGCATCAACCGCGCAGGCGTTTTGCAAGTTGCCGCAAGCGGCAGCGCCACGTTTGCGTCCCGCGCACATGCGCCTGCAATTCGCGAGCCCGAGCGAATTCGGCGGAGTCCGCCTTCGTCATCGTGCGAAGCGCCGCCCGCAGCGTGGCAGCATCCGAAAACGGCGTGAGATGACGCCGCGGCTCGGCCACGCCGCCGAACATCCGCTGAAGCGCTGAACCGTGCGGGTCGTGTACGAGCAGCGGTCGCCCCCACGCCGCGGCTTGCAGCACCGCCGGACTGAGCGGGTCTGCACACGTCGGCACGATCAGGGCCCGCAACCGCAGCGGCGTCGCCGACGCCCAGTTGCACCTCGCGGGCTGCCCGGGCGGAAGCGATCGCGCCCGAGGGTGGGCCGCACGAAGGTCCGGGATGTCGCGGTTTGGCGTCCAGGGGTCGCCGCCTCTCGTGAGTCGAATGAACGGGATCGGGTCGTTCTCCAGCGCGCACTGGATTCTTTCGGCAACCCCAGCCGGAATCAAGGCGCGCTCGACCCCGCGCAACAGCATTCGGCGAATTGCCGCATCTTCGACCCGGGCGCCCATTTCGCGCTGGGCGGCGGACAGCAGGTGCTCGGCGTTCAGTGCGCCGGCGGCGTCCCAGCGCTTTCCGACGAGACTGCGGACGCGTTCCCAGAGGAGGCAGTGCGCGGGCT